>NZ_QUFB01000099.1 GCF_003478335.1 Clostridium sp. AM49-4BH | reverse complement strand
CGTTGGTAATTGATGTAATTTAATAAATAAAGTATAATGTCCATGAGCAATAACCTCGTTTCTTGTTTTGTTGGTTTGGCGATTGACATTATACCAGAAAATAGGGGGGGATTGCTCTTTTTGTTTGCAAACTCCCTAAAATAAAGGTTTTAGAACAAAAAAGAGGTAGTCTTTTGACACTACCGTCCCTATCATAGGGGATGAAAATATGATTCAGGAAATGCCGGAAGAATTTAATAAAGTGTTAGAGGTACAGAAATCATGGAAGAAGTAATGAATGGAATCCTCATTCGTGAGGTGGAAACAAAGAACATCATGACTAAGTCTAGTCTGCCGGTAGGCGGTTACTCGGTCAATCCCTATGTGGGCTGTACACATGCCTGCGAGTATTGCTATGCTTCTTTTATGAAGCGCTTTACCGGGCACAAGGAGGAATGGGGCACTTTCCTTGATGTGAAGCATTGGCCGGAAATTAAAAATCCGAAGAAATATGCCGGACAGCGGGTGGTCATCGGTTCTGTGACAGATGGCTACAATCCACAGGAGGAGCAATTCGGGAATACCAGAAAACTTCTAGAGCAGCTGATCGGCAGTGACGCAGATATTCTGATTTGCACAAAGTCGGATCTTGTGGTACGGGATATTGATCTACTGAAGAAGCTTGGACGTGTAACCGTTTCATGGTCGATCAACACACTAGATGAAAATTTCAAGAACGATATGGACTCTGCTTCGAGCATTGAGCGCCGTATCTCTGCTATGAAGCAGGTATATGAAGCAGGTATCCGTACAGTCTGTTTTGTATCCCCGGTATTCCCCGGTATCACGGATTTTGAAGCAATCTTTGAGCGGGTAAAGGATCAGTGCGATCTGTTCTGGCTCGAAAATCTCAATCTTCGAGGCGGTTTCAAAAAGACAATTATGGATTATATCGCCGGAAAATATCCTGATCTTGTACCACTTTACGACGAGATCTATAACAAGCATAACCGCAGCTACTTTGAAGCACTTGAAGTAAAAGCTGAGAAAATGGCTAAGAAGTATGATTGTGCCTTTGTGGATAATGAAATGCCTTATGGCAGAGTCCCGCAGGGACATCCGGTGATCGTAGATTATTTCTATCATGAGGAAATCCGTGGGACAGAGAATACCGGAAAAAGAAATCGCTAAATTCAAGTTTTTGAAACTGAGAAATCGGAATTTGTGGAGAGATTTCTTGAACTTTCCTTATTTTACGGGCTTTCCAGCCCCTTAAATAGTGAAATGATATGTATTTTCCCTTATTTTTGACCTTATGCGGAATCAGCAAGGGAAATAAGGGAATTTTTTATTTAGTCGTTGCCTGCCACTTTATCAAGAAGTCTGGCGGAGTTCCGCTTTGCCTTTCTTGTAGAGTGGGCGTAGACATTCATTGTGGTACTGACATCAGAGTGCCCTAACAGTTCCTGCACATCTTTTGGGGCAGCTCCGTTTGAGAGGAGGTTGCTTGTGTAGGTGTGTCGCAACTGGTGGAAATGGAAATTCTCAAATCCGTCCAGCCTTTTTGCAACTGATCGGCAGGCAATGCTGAGTGTGCTTGGCAGTTCCAGACATCCGTCCGGTCTCAGGCAGACAAAGGAGATTTCCTTGTAATCTACCGGGATTTCTTCGGTTCCGTCCAGATGATAATATTCATAATACACTCTGTTTTTGTCCTGTGCTTCCTTGTAGAAATTGCGGTGGTAAAGTTCACCATACTGCATCCGGCTTTTAAGCTGTTTTTTTCTGGCGGTTTTCAGTATTTCAGTCAGAGTATCGCCAAAATCAACAATCCTTACTTTCTTTCGCTTGGTCGGTCCGATGATGTTTTTATGTTTTGTGCCATCATAGCGGATACTTCTTTTAATGGTCAGGCATTGTTCTTCAAGATTGATGTCCTGCCATGTCAATCCGCAAACTTCACCGATACGAAGTCCCGCATAGTATGCGATCTGGATTGGCAGGATTGCAGGTGGATTCTTTACTTTGAGGTATTCTATCAGTCTCTCATAATCTTCATGGGAAATAGGCTGTATGCCTTCTTCTACCTCATCATCTGAGAATAAATCCACATCCTCTGCCTGTTTTTTCAGCTTAATATACTGCATAGGATTAAAAGTAATCAACTGTTTTGGAAATACTGCAAACCGGAAAGCCTGTTGTAATACTGCTGAAAAGGAATGGATGTAATCTTTACTGTATCCTTTTCTCACTTTTCCATCTGGAAATTCCCCACCGAATGTAAGCAGATCGAGAAATGCCTGTAAATGTTCAGCAGTAACGGTTTTTAATTTGCGTTCTGCAATCGGATGTTTCTTGATACAACGGATTGCACCAAGATAATTTTCCACTGTACCATTGCTGAGTGTTCCGACTTTCAGTTCTTCTTCCGCCCACATATCAAGAAGTTCTCCTACAGTAAGATTATCTGTCTTTGCGACAAATTTCTTGCTTTCGTAATCATCCATTGCCTGACGGAGCAGTTTTTCCGTTTCACTTTTACTTTCTGTTCCAGCGTATTCTTTCTGAACCAGATTGCCGCTTGCATCTTCTACATAGAAGCGGTAGTACCATTTCTTTCCTTTTTTTCTTACAGATCCTTTTGCCATAATCGTGTGTCTCCTTTCGATATCAGACAATCGGAACTGATGAAATGCTTCTTGCGTGTAAGTATATCATAACTCCGGTTGTCGTTCTATACCGAATCGGAATCCTCATACAAAACTTCTGATAAAAGATTTTCAAGCCTTTGTTCTGCCATTTCCGGTTTCTTGGAATAAAGCCTTACGATATCTGCCATGTCGTTAAAGGCATTAACAGTGTGGGTGATCTCCCGGAGAAACATAATCTCGTTATATTCATCATTCGATTCAAACCCCATTACTTTTGCAATATCAGCTTCATTCGTGTTGCCCTTGTAATTCTTGCAGGCAAACTGGAATGATTCCAGAAACAGGTTATATTGCTTTAACATCAACAGCAGTAAATCTTTGGAAAAAGCATCTTCCTTTTTACTAAGGTCGAGAGGTAACTGTTTGAGAATATCGCCCATTGCATCACGAATCTGTAATTCTTTCTTATCCGTAATATCGGTTTCGTATT
>NZ_QUFB01000098.1 GCF_003478335.1 Clostridium sp. AM49-4BH | reverse complement strand
TTCCACAAATAACGCAGCCGCCATCGAATATCCACCCTTTGAAACTAAATTGCTTCGCGCTGCCATCAGCCAGTTTCCCGGCAGCAAATTACTCCATTTAACCGGCAATGAACTTCCCAGGTAATATGAAATCATTGGAATGCCCGGATAGATCACTATCGCTCCACGAAGTGCATTCCAACGCAGAATAAAAATCGACATAACTGCTCCGAAAAACAGTTCTCCCATAAGCATACATACCTGTGATCCCAAAAACTGTCTTTCGTCAAAAGCCTGCACATGATGAGTGTACCAAACAAGCCTATATCCCACTATACTCCCTGTTAAAATTGCCGTCTGATACAAAAAAGTGTACCCTACCAACTCTCGATATACACTTCCATAATACGCTCGAAAGCTCTTATACCTTGGTATTATCATATATGCATTCTCTTCTCTTTTTTTTGCAATCCTGCGAATTACCATGATACAGTATGTCAACTGCGTCAGAAACATCATGGTTTCTGATGTCGCATAAAAAGCATTCTTCCCATATTTCTTGCCAAAGAGATACAATAACGGCTGATAATGTTCTCCATCGTACTGAAATTCCTGCATCAGAAGCAAGAGGATCTGTAACAAAAAACAGATCCCAAACCATAGCAGCACACTCTGAATTTTATAATGATCTATCCTATTTTTCTGCTCCATCGCTCTCTTCCTTCTTTCGTATGCGATGCTCTCTTACAAGATATACCTCTTCGCACAACGTACGAATATCCTCATCGTAATGCGATGCCAGCAATATCGTCACTCCCTGCTTCTGCAGTGACATCAGCAATTTTCTGATATCTTTAACCCCTTGTACATCCAGCCCATTAAATGGCTCATCCAAGATCAACAGCCGTGGTTTCTCCATGATCGCCTGTGCAATTCCAAGACGCTGACGCATACCAAGTGAATACTTTGATACATGTTTCTTTAAATTCGGATCAAGACCTACAGACCGCAAAGCCTCCTCAATTTCGTAGTTTCCGATCTGATTGCGTATCAGCGCAAGATTTTTCAGATTACTCTTGCCTGACATATACGGTATAAATCCCGGTGTTTCGATCATTAGGCCCAAATCTTGTGGAAAGTCAATCTCCTTCCCGACTTCTTTGCCATCCACCGTAACTTTTCCGGTTGTCGGCTTCAAGAAACCGCAAAGGCACTTCATAAATACCGTCTTACCACTTCCATTCATTCCTACAAGGCCATAAATCTTACCCCTCTCCAATGTTATATTTACATCCTGCAGAATCATTTCTCCCCGAAACTCTTTGCTAAGTCCCTCTACTTTTACCATGATATTGTCCACAGTAATCACCATACCTTTCTATCAATCTATATCATCACACAGCTAATCTTTACTCAGATCCACCTTGCGCACCATCCTCAGTCCCATCACCAATACAACAACGGCCAGTACTATATAGTAGACTGCAGCAATCTCTACCCGTTCCATCACCGGCCGAGCCTTGCGCAATGTCAACCCATACACATCCGTCTGGTACAAGGGGCTCAGATACG
Source organism: Clostridium sp. AM49-4BH (assembly GCF_003478335.1). GTDB lineage: Bacteria > Bacillota > Clostridia > Lachnospirales > Lachnospiraceae > Butyribacter. The sequence continues at coordinate 1,595 of NZ_QUFB01000098.1, read as the reverse complement.
GTTCCAACCGCCATAACATGTTCTGTATCTGCCTATACCCATCAAACTGTGCAAATTTGTTATCAAAAAATAAAGGAATCCAATCCATGATATAATAAAAAACAATCACAAAAATACCTAAAATTGTTCCCGTACCACGCCGGAACCAAATATTAAATGTTACTACTAACATCCCTAAAAAGATAGATGCCAAGACTACCAGTAAAAAAGTCAACCCCCACACCTTCAACGGTGTACCGATTTTCATAATCTTGCGGCTGTATGTACAGGAAAGATTATATTTTAATCCTGTTGCAAAATCAAAACCTGTCTTCGGATCACTTGCTTTCCAGTAAAAACTGCTCCATCTGTTTTTCCAATCCACCACTGGAAATAAAGCGATAATAAAACCAACGGTAACAACCAAATAATAGATCACCGATGTCATAACGACATAACAGTACTGCGATAACAGCCATATTTTTCTGCCCTGCCTGGCCAGACGGTTCACCGCTCCATCCCATTGCGGATATGCCAATATCAAAAAAATGAATAATATAAAATAGGTACTCACTCCCCCACCGCAAAACGCCCATGCCGGAAAGATCTCCAACGCTCCCACCCGACAATGCATTTCAGATAACTGCTCCACAAACTCTCTAAAGAAACTGCACAAAGAGATCCATACAAGCAGTACAAGCAGCACAAAACGGCCACTACAGACTGTCCTTTGAAAATAGTCTCTGCAAATATAACGCATCTTTTTATCTCCTCTCACTCTGTCTGTTTACGTACACCGTATACAAACACCCCCATCTCGACCACCCAATACAAAAGTACCATGATCACTCGGAATGGCAGTCCTTTGTATGGCAGGAGGGATGCCCGCCCAGTGCTCATCAATACAAGGGGAGAACCATAATACCATTGTAGTGTGATAAAGATCATGTCCATCCCCTCACAATAAATGTAAGAAGACAACATCACCACATACCGATTTTTTACAAACAACGAAACAATCAATGCAATCCCCGGTAATATCGAGGCATAAAGGCTGTCTTCCAAAATGAATAACATCAGATACTGCGCATATTTTCTCTGTATCACCAGCAAGGATGTACGACTCATTGCTTCTATTGTATCTTCACCTCCAACCAGTACCTGTCCATGTATCTTATAAACGATCAATGCCGTCAGTCCCAAAAAGAGCAGACGGGACAGCACTGCAATGGCTGCTCCTGTGCCAATTGCCACTGCCATCTTAGTAACCGCATATCTTGTCTTACTTGTTCTGGACATAGAGGAATATCGGTACCCGGATCGATATTCCATCAGATAACTCTCCGCTGTCGTCAGTACACACAGCAATGGATACAGAACACTTCCATAGCCCATTCCCCATCCAACATCCACAAGGTAAGTCAATTCATTGGACATTTCAAATTGATCCAGCATGACGGGAAAATCTGCAAAAACAAGTATAATAATAGATACATAAAAAAATGGAGAATGCAGCACTCTTCGGATTTCCTGCTTTAACATACCTTACTCCTTCCGATTAGCTGATTTTTATAGCATCATTAAGTCAAATATGCTATAATTGTTGTGGTTTTTTA
>NZ_QUFB01000097.1 GCF_003478335.1 Clostridium sp. AM49-4BH | reverse complement strand
AAAATAATCCATGTGATCAAATATGAAGATGAATTACAACATGTTGTTTATAAAAAATATACATTAGGAAATCACTCAGTAGAAGAGTTGATATTGCACTATCAAATTAAAGCATATAATTGTTTACACACCATAGAGAATATTTTACTTTTCTTCTTGGGCGTATTCATCATTGGACTATTAATTATGTTGGCAAGTATATTCAATTAGCCTCATAACCGAAAGGAGATCATCTATGAAAATTACTCCAGAAATTGCAGCGTTAATAGCACAACTTGAATATGAAATCGGTCGTGAATGCTATAACCCAAATTCATACGATGGATACACCGGCGTTGAAGGTGCCGCATTTAGATACCCGGTAACTATTTACCAAGATGGTGATCTCCATAAACATAGGTATATTATTTCTTCGATTTCTCCTGACGAGGTTAATACAATGAAATATGTGTTTGGCTCCAAACATCTATTCATCGGCAACGGAATCTGCAATATCCTCAATATGTTAGAAAAACGATATGGGATAGATTTTAGCAAGATGGAAGATGAGATAAAGAAAGAATAATAGTATTATGAAAGGAAGAGAAACGTATGCCTAATACAAGAGAGAAGCCGGGTAAAAGTTCATATACTAGTGATAGCTGTGGGCTTCTATTTATATATTCTCTATTTAAATCAATAATCAGTTACATTTTAATAAATATAAGAGTGATTTCTAATAAAATACATGTTCCGGCTATATCAGGATGAATTAGGATGGGAGAGTAGTGAATGATATATTGCTGTTCTTTTATTTTTACATAAAGAAAACACCTAGTAAATTTCTAGGTGCTTTCCCATACAGTTTATAACCATTGGAATATATTCAGTTTCACTTATAAATAAGTGCGAATACATTAAACCCAATGTACAACGAAAGAATAACATTATGTTAATTCTCTCGCAACAGTCATATTTATTTTGTGTCTTTATAATATATTATATTCATCCTCTTGTCAATAGGTTAATCAATATTATATACAACTTTTACCATCTTTTTAATATCATTTATTGTGTCGGCATCAAGGTCACACATTTTTTCTGTCAATCTTGCTTTGGAAATACATCTTGCATGTTCCACCTTAATATATGACACCTTAGACATAGAGGGATGAGAAAATTCAATTTGTGTATCCAATTTTCTTTTCTTACTTCCATTCTTATCATATGCGGCAGTTAAGGGAATTATGAGAACAGTAGGACTTTTCATACATTTACTTGTATCTTGTGCAATAATTACAGGTCTACTTTTACCATTTTGTTCACTACCAACATTTTTACCTAAAGCACATCCATACACTTCCCATTGTTTAACAGCTCTTGGTTTGAATTTCTTCCATTTTGTTGTTTTATACTTATCTTGTCTATATTTTTCAGATGAATCCATCAATATCTTTTCTTTTGTCCATTGTAAAATAGGAATTGCTATGTCAGCATTTACGCTTGTTATAACCTTTTCTATTTCATTTAATAAATTTTTAACCTGTTGTTTCTTTGTAACATATTGAGCCATATAACAATTCTCCTTTGGTAATTTATACCAAATATTATACGACATAATACTACATATTTCTATCAGAACATATATTCTACAATTTTATGAAATAGGAAAGAGGAATAGAACTAACGTTCCGGCTGCCCTGTTTATCCTCTATATGGTAAAATATTCCTATCAAAATATCACATTACAAAGGAGGTTTACCATGCCGAGTACAGGAGAGAAGCCAGGTAAAGGCGAATATACTTGCGATAACTGTGGACAGGTGGTTGTATTAGATGATGACACCGGTACAATGCCACCCTGCCCAACATGTAGCGGAACATACTTTCACTAATCGGCTAAGGTAAATCGCTTGATATTAAATGGTTTACCGAACCATTGAGTCCAGATTGCCAACTCTTTTGTTCCGGTCTGGACTCTGTATTTTGTATAATAAGTTAATGGTAATATCTGTTTTAATATGTAAATAAGTTTCATCATATTCTATATCCTTTCTACTAATTAATATGTAAGTACCACGCACACATATCCCTGTGCACGGTACTTTGCAGCAATTTCTTTCCACTCATCACCGCTGGCATAAACCTCATCATAAATCTGTGAGTACACGCCGCTTGTGTCTAAAACTATAATTCTTTTCATATCCATTTCCTCCATAAAGTATTTGATATAATCACTATACAACATTCTGTCGAATAAATGTGGCTGTTGCACAAATCGACATATTTTTGTATAAATCTACCGTATATTCTTTATGGTTTGATGCACACGATCTAAATACTTACGACCAATGTTGAGTTCTATATCATTTGACATTGTGATTGACGTAGAACGCACAGCTCGTATACACATAAGATTGATAAGATAGCTTTTGCTTATGCGTAGAAAGAAATCACAGATCCGATCAATTTGCTGCTCGACCATATCTAGCTTATCATAAAACCGGCTGACAGTATTATTGTTCATCACAATATTCACAACCCTATGCTGTGATTCAAAGTACACTAGAGCATTTGTGATTTACAGAAATGATAGAACAAGAGTGCGAGAACAGAATACTAATCTTATGAAATCTATCAAAGAAAAACTTACAGCATCAAACGTTCAAAATCAGAATGCCAATATTGATGAAAAATCATTCGGAGGTAGAGTTGGAGAAGCAAGTGATACTGTACTAAAACAGTATGCATTAGATAATTGCATGTCAGAAATGTCAAGAAATAATCATTTGAATAGGAATGTGTACAGGACTGTAATTATGCTGTGCAAGACATTTAGCAATGATTTCTGCATCACGTCTGTCTGTTTTAATGCGTTTTCTGCTGCGCTGCTCCAACATTGTGGTCGGGGCAAGGATCACACAATCCACATTTCTGGCGGATAACTGGTGATATAACGTATAACCGAGACAGCCAGCTTCATAACCGCATAGAAACTTTGTATCGTTTCCGTAGATGGTACGAAGAAACTCAAGATACTTTAGTACCTTTTTGTAATCGGCTTCGGTTTTTTGAAAGTGAGATGCCATTTCTGATTCGATTGTGTAAGCGCAAAGTGTAAAACTATTTTTATGTACATCCATTCCTACGTAAATTGTGTTATAATACATTTGGTGACCTCCTTTTGTATGCGGTAATCCCTGTTACCATTGTTTGTTTCCAATTCATAGTATACAGGTAAATCCACGATGCTACAAATCGGAGGTCATTACATATTGTCTTCGCACATCAAAAATTATCATGTTGTCACATATTGCTTACTATGTCGATGGTTTAATTATATTTTGCAGCCACTATATTGCGGGTTCTGCCATGAAGAAACTATAGCAATTGCCTTGCCGCAATTAGTTTTCAGTTGATAGGAAATTGCTGTTATGTAGCGTGACATCGCCAAGAATTGCTTTAGCAATTCTTGTAGAGCAAAACGCTGGTTTTGCTCTTTTTCACAGT
>NZ_QUFB01000096.1:2414-3589 GCF_003478335.1 Clostridium sp. AM49-4BH | reverse complement strand
ACTGTGCCTGGCCGCCAAAAAGATACGCCATATAGGAATACACGATAAATGGGATAAATACCACTGACATCCTCTTATGGATAAACTGGGAAAGTAACAGCGCCGTTCCGGCAAGCATCCCCCCCGCCAGCATGTTGACGAACCAGTAGATCAGCATGTAGATCCATGGAGCCGTATAATAAAACTGCGAAAACATATTTCTGTCCATTATGACGCTACGTTGGGCTCTCTGGTACAATTCCGCACACGGATACTTTGTCGCACACAGTGCAAACGACAGCGCTAACGGTAATAACACTGCAACGGCACCGCTGACATATGCGGCGATGTATTTTGCCAAAAAATATCTTCTCTTACTCTGTCTTACCAGAATGTTTCTGGTATAATGCAGCTGCTCATCACGTACCAGGCTTGTTCCAAACGGCAGCACGGCGAGGATCGGGAACAAAATATAATAAATCCCGTTATACGGTAGGAACATATTGTCTCCGATATATTTTTCAAATGCTATATACGGATAATACGTCACATCATGCTGTTCCAACATCATTTTCCGTATCTCCGCAAAGTGCCTGTCCATCTGCAGCGAACTATATAAGTTACCGGCAGCCAGAATAACCGCCACTAAAACTACAACTAACATCCCACGACTACGAAATGCTCTTCTTAATTCCGTTTCGATCATAATTCTTTCCTCTCTATTCTTTAAACAGCAGATCCCTGCGCTTAAACAGTATTGTTCCGATGACAATGCATACAATGATCCCTGCTATGGAGCACCGCAGATTGCCAATATACCCGATCGGCGTCTTCAGCATACGGACCGGGATTCCCCAATTGCCCCACAGAAAAACACTCTGTTTATACGCCGAAATTCCCTGTATCACCAACAACAGTATGATTGCCACTGCCGGCGACCAGACTACTTCTAACAGCATCTGTAACAGACACAGAAACATCATCACTGCAACCGGAATAAACAGAACCACGGCACACACATCTGCCGTCTTCCAGTTTAAGAATCCTTCCACCGACGTGGTGACGAGACGCTTGGTCAGATGCATTTTCATCGGGATACCACGCCATGCAAAGATAAGAAACATCGGTATGTAATAGATCACATAGGCAAGCAGTGTGCTGAACATACACCAGACACATTTTGACAGCCACCAGCC
>NZ_QUFB01000096.1:0-2076 GCF_003478335.1 Clostridium sp. AM49-4BH | reverse complement strand
CTCACGGCATCTGCCACTCCAAGCAGCAGCGGAAGCAGGTAATATCCAAAACGTCTGACGGTACCATAACGCAGATCGTACTTCAACATCCTTCCAAACTTCATGCTGCCCCTCCATTCTCCTGTCCCTCGATCCTTCCATCGCGCAGATGCACGATCTCATCTGCAAGCAGGTTCATCTCTTCCTTGTCATGACATGCCACGATAATGATCCGTTTCTCATTCTTCAGGGACAGAATAAGGCTTCGTATCTCTTCCACACCTTCTCCGTCGATCGCATTGATCGGCTCATCCAGCAGAATGATGTCCGGACTCCCAAGGATTGCTGCAGCTATGCCAAGCCTCTGTTTCATGCCGAGAGAATACTTCTCTACCTTTTTGTGTCCGGCATCTTCCAAGCCCACATCACGGATCAGCTGCCGGATCTCCTCTTCAGGCACTCCGCCCTGCATCTTTGCCAAAAGTTTTAAATTCTGGGAAGCATCATATTCCGGAAGAAGCGACGGATTTTCTAACAATAATCCAATACTTCTCGGAATCGATATATTTTTATGCAGCTGCTCACCATTGATCACGATCCGTCCGCTTGTCGGACGGATCAGTCCGGATATCGCCCGCATCAGCATGGTCTTGCCGGAGCCGTTCTTTCCTTGAAGGCCATACACTGTTCCGCCTTTCATTTCCAGACAGATATCCTTTAGTACGGTGGCGTCTTTGATCTTCTTTGTCACGTGTTCGATTGATATATTCATACTTTCTTATCCCCTTTATCATTATTTCCTGTTATCTGTTCCTTATTTCTTCTTGATCTGCGAACTTTTTACCAGTATGTTGACTGCCGTTCCGAGCACACCCGCCCGTGGATCCAGCTTATCCGGTTGCGAAATACCATCGTTTCTGCCGCACAGCCGTACATAAAAGTCCGTCTTGTCAATGTCCCAGTACTTCTTATGGCAATATTGCTGTTTTCCGGTAACACACGTTACCTCTTCTCCCGGATTGAGCTGAATGACATCCGGATCAAACTCTATCTTTTTACTACAGGTAAAATATGTATTATCCCCTTCATATGCATACCTGCCATCTTTCATATAATTTCCCGTCGCCGGTACGGAAGCACGGATCCGTTTTGCCGTGTCAGAATAATTTTTGATCCTGCACTTGATAAACATCATATAACATGTGCCTGCACCGCCCTTTAGCTCAGGGTCACTTGGCTGCACGTTTCCCTTCGAATCCACTAACTCCGGATCATACAGACCTTTCCGTTTATATTCTTTATAGCGTTTAACATTTGTGGTATACGCAACCTCTTCGATCCGATATCCCACTTCCTCATAAATGCACTCCTGATCCATGTCAAGGATGGAACCCTCCGGTGTATCCTTTTTCTTTGCTTTCTGTTGTTTTTGTGCAGATTTAGAGGAAGTACCTGCCTTATATGTAATGTTCGAAAGACTGATCTCACGGATGTCCGGATACGATGTCAGTACGATAGAAAACGGCAGCTTCTGCAGATCACGAAAATGAGCATCGGAAAACGATATTTCATACAGTTCATACGGCAGCGTTACCGGCACCTCTACGCCCGGTGCAATGGCGAGCATACAGGACTCAATGTGATTGATCTCACAAAACATCTCTGTGGACAGGGCATTGCCATACGCCGGGGATTTAATAACGATATCTGCGAGATCCAAATACTGCATATGCTCTGAACTGTTTTTGATCCGCATCTTTACCAAAATCACTTTCAGACGTCCCGGCTTTCCTTTTGCAACATCTCCGTCAACATCCAACATGGGTTCAATGACCGGATACTGCTCCTTGATCTTGGAATAGTCGCAAATCGTATTCTTCAGTACCGTATACTCTGTTCCGTTTATGGTCTGCGGCTTCCTGTCGCTGAATGTTGTCACTTTCAGCCGGTCATTCTCTCTGTTCACCTGATCAAACGAATATATCCCATAGCACAGCGCTGCACCAATACACAGTAAGATCAGACATTTCATTCCTGTTTTCATTCCGTTCCTCCATCCTGAATCATCCCCTCAAGTTCCCCTCAATTAAAAACTGC
>NZ_QUFB01000095.1 GCF_003478335.1 Clostridium sp. AM49-4BH | reverse complement strand
GTTGGTGCCACTGTTGGTGCCTTTGTTGGTGCTACTGTTGGTGCCTTTGTTGGTGCTGCTGTTGGTGCCTTTGTTGGTGCTGCTGTTGGCTGAACATCACTGCCACCATTAATACCGGACACCTCAAAGTTCATGGTTACCTTATTCGTTGTCTGGTAATTTACATTATTGAAATATGCCTTGTAATTTGCATTTTCCACAGTTACGTTGTTTACATGTGTATTCGCCCACACATTAATAAATGAGAAATTAAAGACTGGACAGATCAATCCATCATCTGATGCTTTCTGTGAAACATCATACGTAAATTTTCCATTTTTCATGGTATATTTCTGTCCGTTAATTTCAAATGATGTTACTTTCAAAGTTGCTTTGTCAAATACAGATGCCTCATCATCAGCAACATTGATATCTTTGATATACAAAGAACCAATATTCTGCAACTGACTCTTAGTCGCATCTAAGGACAAGGAGAATTTTCCTCCTTCTGAATAAATATCAACATATTCATCACTGATGACTGACTGCCAGCTTGCTGTCTCTAATAAATATAATTTCGCACGTACATAGTTGGCCTGTGGTACCGTCACCTTACAGGTTGCTTTGTATCCTAATGGAACAGATGCAGTGATCGTACAAGTTCCTGCTCCTACTGCACTTACCTGACCTTTGGAATTAACGGCAGCTACTGACTCATCACTGGAGCTCCAAAGAACTTTATCCTTGCTGTCCGATGGTGTTAATGCTGCTGTAAGCTGCTGTTTTTCATCACCAATGTGAATTGTCAACTCGCTCTTGTTTAACTGAATGCCTGTTGCCGTTGCGGACTCATTACCACCATACACTTCCATCATAGCGTCCATCAATTCCTGATGAACAACCTTGTTGGAATAACGGTCAATGATTGCAAAACCATAGTCTCCGTTGTATCCATTGTCCCAAGCTACCGGGATCAATCCATACTGCTTTGCATAATAGCAGACTTTCTGATAATACTCTGCACGGCAAACTTTATTCTGGCTGTCATAACTTGCTTTATTGATGGCACCAAATTCACCGATCACCACAGGATATCCCTGTGAAACGAATTTGCTGGACATCTTTTTGAACTGAGATGCCATATAGGACTCATCACCCCAGCTTGCTCTCTTCGAATAATCCGTAATACTGTCTCCCCACTGTGTGGTTGCACCGGACTCTGTTCCACAGAAATCCCATGGATCATAATAATGTACAGAGATCATAATTCTTTTTTCGCCTGATGCAATCTTAGAAGACAGATAATCATCGGTAGGAAGTGCAAATCCGTAATTCTCCGCCGTGTAATCAATATTGGTATTCCATCCCGGAATCAATAACCATCTCTGATCATTGTTTCCACCGGTTTTTCTTACGGTGTCCACAAAAATCTGATTGTAGGCATTTATATTTGCATAAGCCGTTCTGCTAGGTGTTCCATAAGTTCCATCAAATTCTTCATTCATGGACTCAAAGATCAGATGCTCATCATAGTTTTTGAAACGATCTGCAATCTGCTCCCAGCACGCTTTATATTTTGCTTTGATCTTGGTCTGATCAGAACTGCCGCATAATAACCAGCCACCTGTTACTGTCGTATAACCGTCTCCATGCATGTTGACAATTGCATACATATCATTGTCAACGCAATAATCAACAACCTGCTGTACTCGATCTAACCAAGAAGAGTCGATCTTGTATCCATTGTTGTCGTCAATCATGCTAAGATAGGATACCGGAATACGGATAGATTTAAATCCTGCGTCTTTGGCTGCCAAAACTAAGTCTTCTGTTAATTTTGGATTGCCATATGCTGTTTCATTCGGTGTTCCGGAACTTGCAGCCTCCAATGAGTTACCAAGGTTGTAACCTACACCCATCGCCTCTGTAATCTGCGATTGATTAAGGTTGTTAAATGTTGTGCCGGCGGCTTCCGCCGTTTTGGCTGTCGTTGTTGGAATTGACAGCGAAGTTGCGACCATTGCCATACTCATGACAATAGCAAGTGCTTTTTTACGAAAAGCCATAATCCTTCTCCTTCCCGGCAGATTGAGAAACTTGTGCGTTTTTTGTGACAAAATAACATAAATCATCACCAAAAAATATGAATAGAAATCCATAAGAAATACCGATACTTTCCCAATATTTATACCGATAAATCCCAAAAAATCCACATATTTTTGATATTAATTCATGAAAAAAGAAGCAAACACATTAACGATATCCGTCACCATCACGTACAATAAAAAGACATCCTTTGTCCCCACAAAAAATGTCTTTCTACATCCCAATCACGCCCAATACATTATCGAAATAACTCCCCCATGAGTTATTTCTTTTGCTACGAAAACTATCTTAACATTTTCGTAGTAGTATTGCAACATGATTTTTAAAATTTCATGTACAATTTTTACAAAAATATATTTTAATTATATATTTTATTATGCATATTGCAAGATATTAAGATGCTTTTTGGGGATAGCATACTTCGTTTCCCTTTCTCTTATAAAGCACCCCGGCTTTCACGTAATATATCGGATTGGCATTATCCACCTCAAAAGTGATCTGCTGCCCCAAATCGTCTATGAGTGTCGTAAGCGGTCCGGTAGCATTCTTCCCAAGCTTTACCGTAATTGGTCGGTAATCATATTCCGACTTGCTATAATTCATTTTTTTCGTACAAAGCAGAAAGATTTCTCCCAAATTTAATCTGCATAATATCGTCAAAGAACGCAATTCTTCGTTTGCCATAAACGCACAATTTCCTACAGATACCAGTTTTTCCGGAAGAGTTACACTTTGCAGCCTGCAGGCATAAAACGCATTGCTGCCTATTTTTCTAAGTGCACTGTCAAAGGCAAAGTTGGTCAATCCATCGGCTTCATAAAAAGCCATCTGTCCTATCACTCGAAGTTTTTTGCCGCCGGTAACTGTCTTGACTGTTGAATACTGAAATGCGTACTCTCCAATAGTTGTTAGCTTTGAAGAAAGCTGAATTGATTTCATATCCGCTGCATAAAATGCATACGGTGCGATCGTCGTCACCTTATCGGATAACTTATAATTGACGACACTTTTGCCCGAAGGATATATGTAAATTGTCTTTTTGTCTTTCGAATACAATACACCTTTTGATGATGAAAAGTTACGATTCTTTTTATTTACAGAAATCTTTTTTAAGGTTGTACTCCAGCCTTCATAAGCTCCATTGACACGAACTGGGCTTGCATACTTAATCTTTTTAAAAGATTTTGGCAACGATATCTGCTTGATGCCCTCCATTGCAAAATATCGATAATCGACCTGCGTAATCCCCTCTCCAAATTTAATCTTCGTAAACACCGGCAATACAGAATCTTCCGAGCACGGCCACTCATAACTGCTCAGTGATTTGTCATAAAACCCGGTAATTTTAGCATATCCCTTTCCAGTTATCGTTAATGTTTTACTCTTTTTATTGTATGTCCATTTCACCCCACTGCATACTTTACCGCTCGGCTGCTTTTTCTTTGTCTTGGCATCTGCTGTCATTGTCATAGTCAACGCTGCCATCAGACAAAGCGTAACTATTGCTAACTGTCTCCATTTTTTCATAAAAATCACTCCCTTCTTATGATTGGTAGTGTCAAAAGACTACCTCTTTTTTGTTCTAAAACCTTTATTTTAGGGAGTTTGCAAACAAAAAGAGCAATCCCCCCTATTTTCTGGTATAATGTCAATCGCCAAACCAACAAAACAAGAAACGAGGTTATTGCTCATGGACATTATACTTTATTTATTAAATTACATCAATTACCAACG
>NZ_QUFB01000094.1 GCF_003478335.1 Clostridium sp. AM49-4BH | reverse complement strand
CCAGTCTGATCGTCAGGCTATCCAGGACGAGATTTCACAGCTTACTACTGAGATTGATCGTGTTGCTGAGACAACAAAGTTCAACGAGACTTACTTGTTGAAGGGCGATAAGGGAACAAAAGATATTACTTTAGAGGCTCATGACGCCGGATTAAAGGGCTCATTAACCAATAATGGTAATGGAACTGCCACTTTTGTAATGGATGCATTAGAAGCTGGTGATTCTGTAAGTATCGGTGGTAAAACATATACGATTGGTTCCACAAAGGCAGAAGTTGAAGCTGAATATGATAAACAGGTGACTGCGGCAGGTAATAAGGTTACTATTAATGGTAAGGAAATCACTATTGTAGATGATTACACTACGCCAGGAAATGCTGATGCAGTTGCTGCTGAAAAAGCAAGCGGAAAATACAAGCTCGATGATGCAAAAGCTCTCATTGCTGAAGGATCAACAGTAACTTTTGCTAATGGAAAGACAATGAAAGCGATGAAAGGTGCTGCTGATGGTGTTGACGATGAAGATAACACTATTATTACTGCTGATCACGCATACGGTTTAGCAAAAGATGAGCTACTTGCTGCTAACAAGATTGGAGTAACAAAAGATACCCCAGCTGTTGCAGTTGCAGCGACCGACAATACCTTCACAATTACACTTGGCAAAGCAGAGGTTGCTAATACATTGAGCTTTAGTCTTCATGTAGGTTCCGATGCTGACATGACAAACAAGATTCAGGTCAATATTGAAACTATGAATTCTGACTATTTAGGTGTCAAAAACTTAAACGTAGCAGATGATTCCGGTAAGGCTGCAACATATGCTATCGACGCTATCGCCGATGCTGTATCTAAGGTATCCTCTCAGCGTTCCGCTCTTGGTGCTGTTCAGAACCGTCTTGAGCACACAATTGACAACTTGGATAACGTTGTTGAGAACACCACATCCGCTGAGTCTCGTATCCGCGATACAGACATGGCAGAAGAGATGGTTGCTTACTCCAAGAACAACATCCTTCAGCAGGCTGGTCAGTCTATGCTTGCACAGGCAAATCAGGCAAACCAGGGTGTATTGTCCTTGCTTCAGTAATTAACCAGATCTTAGTTGTTTTCGACTCGAATGAACAGAAGCATATTTTTATTACAATGTTTAGAGGGGAAGCTTTATGGCTTCCCCTCATTGCTTTTTATGCATCCATTATAACTTTTTCAAATATTCTTCTACATTCAAATAGGCCACATCTTCCTGTGTACTCACGCCTACTTGGACGAGAGATGTTTTGGCACCGCGATAGATTACATATTTTCCAATGATGGTTCCATATCGAAAGGCAGTATCCTCACATTTTTGTTTATCCAATAGATGTCTGCATTGTTGTAAAACAATCTTGTCACTATGTTTAATTTCATAGATTTCACAAGTTTCTTCCTCTGGATCAAAAACAACCATATCAAATTCGCCAATTGCAAACTGTAATCGGAATACTTCACAGTTCTTTTTAGAAAGTTTTGTTTCCAAAAGGACGATATCCTCCATCATTCTACCTTTAATTTCGGCTAATATTCTTTCCGTCACTCTCTTTCGTTCTACAAGTGATAAATCTCTAAATTTATCATCCTGCATAAGCGACTCTGCTTGCGAATATCGAATACCCGGCTGTGAAAATGCAGTTCTTGCTTCTTTTCGATTATAGTCAGACATCCATCGGGTTTCTATGTCCACCGTCAAAATGGCTCCTCATCCCTATTTTAACTTTTTAACTTTCTCTGTAAAGTTAAAAAAGTTAAAAGCTTATTTTCTATTTATGGTATTTATATAATATCACATAATCACGTTTTCAATATACAGAACAAAGGGCTGAATTATGTGAAAGAAAACTGATGAGAAAAATAGCAAAATGTCATTCATATAATTCTCAACTTGTTTATGTAATATGCTATAAACAAGTTCGAAGAAGGAGGTGGCGTACTAAATTATTTGATTTTTTTGTACTAAATATACAAGTACACAAAGAAAATTGTCCGCATAATGACTATGAACTATAATTTTCAAAAAGATATGAAAGCAATTCGTGAAATTTTGGGGATGACTCAAGAAGAATTTGCAGAGAAAATAGGTGTTGAACAGGCAACGATTTCTCGGAATGAGCTGGGTAAAAATTTGCCGTCTCCCCAGCTAATGGAACGGGTCTATCAATTTGCATTTGACAAAAAAATAAAAATAAATCAGTTGAAGAAGATGTTATGGGCAGAAAATTTAGCGTCAGATCACAAGCTGCTTTTTCATGGTGCCAAGAGTGAGATTGCCGGTGAAATTGATGTCACAATAGGACGAACCAACAATGATTTTGGATGTGGCTTTTACACAGGAGAAAGCTATGATCAGTCCATTTCATTTATTTCTAATTTCAACAAATCGTGTGTTTATTTTTTAGATTTTAATAATGTTGATTTACGCTGTAAAATGTATAACGTTGATCAAGAATGGATTATGACAATTGCTTATTATAGAAATGCTTTGTCGAAATATGCAGAGCATCCTATTGTGCAAAAGTTAGTTGCACAATCTACCGATATTACTCATACACATATGAACTTAGTTCTAGTCCGGTATACAAAATTATTAAGCCAAAAGAACTACGAGAATTATTTTTAGCATATCACACATTGGATCCGTCACAGGCTATTGAACGGATTTTGGAAGCGAAAAATATTTTGCACGATGATGAAGGAGAATTGCAACGACAATATACAATATTTAAGAAGATTCGGAACGGAAAGTGAATACAGAGGTTACCTTTTACTTAACGCAATGAGGGGAAGCCACAAAGGCTTCCCCTCTAAACATTGTAATAAAAGTATGCTTCTGTTCATTCGAGTCGAAAACAACTAAGATCTGGTTAATTACTGAAGCAAGGACAATACACCCTGGTTTGCCTGGTTTGCCTGTGCAAGCATAGACTGACCAGCCTGCTGAAGAATGTTGTTCTTGGAGTAAGCAACCATCTCTTCTGCCATGTCTGTATCACGGATACGAGACTCAGCGGATGTGGTGTTCTCAACAACGTTATCCAAGTTGTCAATTGTGTGCTCAAGACGGTTCTGAACAGCACCAAGTGCGGAACGCTGCTCGGATACCTTAGCTACTGCATCAGCGATAGCATCGATTGCATATGTTGCAGCATTACCAGTTGAATCTTTAACATTTAAGTCCTTAATGCCAAGATATGCAGAATTCATAGTTTCAATATTAACATTGATCTTATTCGTCATATCAGCATCTGAACCTACATGAAGGCTGAATGAGAGACGATCAGCAACGGTAGCATATCCCTTGTTGATTGTAAATTCTGCACCATCAGTAGAAGAATATGTTGGTTTAGTATTTCCCATTGTAGCAGCATGATCAGCAGTTCCAATGTTGTTAGCAGCCAACAATTCAGCATTCATTAAATCAATAGCATGCGCAGCTGTGATAACCGATGAATCAGTATCATCAACATTGTCATTATTTTGATCATTAATAGCAGTTACAGATTTTCCCTTATACTCTACAGTGGAACCATCTTTTACCAGAGCTTTTAATTCATCAACTTTATACTCATTCTTATCTGCATCGGTGGTTCCTTTAATGGTATAGGATGTTCCATCAATGGTAACTGTGTCATCAGTTTGAGCATTTTTGAATAAATCTTCTGCCTCTGTCTTTGTTGCCGCAATTGTATACTCCTTACCGCCGATAGTCACTTTCTTTCCGGCATCTAATGCACCAGCAGCAATTTTGAAAGTTGCAGAATCTGCACCGTCTGTCAATGTGCCTTTAAGACCTGCATCATGTCCCTTCATATACACATTTTTGGTATTATCATCACCCTTCAACAAATAAGTCTCATTGAACTTTGTTGTCTCAGCAACACGATCAATCTCAGTAGTAAGCTGTGAAATCTCATCCTGAATGGCTTTGCGGTCATCTTGA
>NZ_QUFB01000093.1 GCF_003478335.1 Clostridium sp. AM49-4BH | reverse complement strand
AACAGATACACAGTTACAACAGTTTGATGATTAACTATCGTTTTTGGTGGAAAAAAACAAAGTAAATGAATTTAACGACAATCATAGAAAAAGAGGATGTTGTGTTGAAACATTTCATTGATAGTATATATATCATGAAGTATACTGATTTTAATGAAAAAAAAGTTATTGATATTGGAACTGGGGCAGGATTTCCAGGAATTCCTCTTGCTATTATGAATCCGCAGACTTCGTTTGTATTATTGGATTCTTTGAATAAGCGAATTAATTTTTTGAATGAAGTGTGCAATCTATGTAACTTGAGTAATGTTATTACCATACATGGACGAGCTGAAGAAATATCACGTAAAGAAGAATATCGTGAAAAATTTG
Source organism: Clostridium sp. AM49-4BH (assembly GCF_003478335.1). Lineage (GTDB taxonomy): Bacteria > Bacillota > Clostridia > Lachnospirales > Lachnospiraceae > Butyribacter. Next base: position 4,090 of record NZ_QUFB01000093.1, on the reverse strand, counting down.
ATTTTGTTGTTTCAAGGGCTGTGGCTAACATGTCTACTCTGTTAGAATACTGTACGCCATTCTTAAAAGTTGGTGGTCAATTTATTTCATATAAATCCGGTAAGGTGGAAGAAGAATTATCCGGTGCACAAAATGCTATGAAAATATTAGGATGTAAATTGAATATTTCTATTGATTTTCAATTGCCAAATACGGATATGGATAGAAAATTTGTTATTTATGATAAAATTAACAAATGCGCAAAAAAGTATCCTCGGCAAGGTGGAAAACCAAGAAAAGAACCACTTTGATAGTGGTTCTTTTTTGAAAAATATGATATACTTAAATGGTGAAATGTTTCACGTGAAACATTTTCTAAGACCGAAGAAAACTGTGTAGGCAGTTCAGTTATTTGGTGATGCAAAGTATGATATTGTCCTTATGAAAAATAAGGAGTAGTGTAGATATGCTCACTTTGATCAATACAATTGTAAAACTATGGAGGAATATATGGGAAGGGTAATCGCAATATCAAATCAAAAAGGTGGCGTTGGTAAAACAACGACAGCAATTAATTTGTCTGCTTGTCTAGCAGAAAAAGGAAAGAGAGTATTAACAATTGACATGGATCCGCAGGGAAATACTACTAGTGGATTGGGTATTGATAAATCAACAGTGGAACATACAAGTTATCAGTTGTTGACGAATGAAACTACAATTTGGGAGGCTATGACTCCTTCAATTGTCCCTGGTCTTTCTGTAATTGCGTCTGAACGTAGTTTGGCAGGCGCTGAAATTGAATTAATTGGAGTTGAAGATCGCGAATTTATTTTAAAAAAAGAAGTTGATAAAGTTCGTGATAATTATGATTTTGTGATTATTGATTGTCCCCCTTCCTTAAATACACTTACTGTTAATGCAATGACAACAGCAGATACGGTTCTTGTTCCAATCCAGTGTGAATATTATGCATTAGAAGGATTGAGTGAACTAATCTATACCATTGAGCTTGTTAAGGAACGTCTTAACAATAAATTGGAAATTGAAGGTGTTGTTTTTACAATGTATGATGCTAGAACCTGTCTTTCATTGCAGGTAGTTGAAAATGTAAAACAGAATCTTCATCAAAATATTTATAAAACTATAATACCAAGAAATGTAAGATTGGCGGAAGCACCAAGTCATGGACTTCCAATAAATCTTTATGAGCCAAAATCTGCGGGGGCAGATGGTTATAGAAGCCTGGCAGATGAGGTTATAAATCGAGGAAAAGAAGAGGAGTAAATGTTTCACGTGAAACATTTTGCAGAAATCTTTATGAACAGTACTCTTGACATGAAGATTAAAAGAAATTTTAGAGAGTGCAGAAATGGAGAAAAAATGGCTAGAGGATTAGGAAAAGGAATTGATGTTTTAATACCGGAAGTAAAACATTCGACAGGTAAAGACGAAAAGAAGGTTGTCAAAGAAGTTGTCAAAGAAGTTTTGAAAGAAACGAATGAAATTGACATCAATAAGGTCGAGCCAAATGAAAATCAGCCAAGAAAAGAATTTAATGAAGATGCATTACAAGAGTTAGCAGATTCTATAAAACAGCATGGTTTGATTGAACCAATTATTGTTCAAGAAGGTAAAAAGGGTTTTTATCAGATTATTGCTGGTGAAAGACGATGGAGAGCTGCGAGATTAGCAGGATTAAAAAAAGTTCCTGCAATTGTTAAGGACTATACCGACCAAGAAATTATGGAAATTGCTCTGATTGAGAATATTCAGAGAGAGGATTTGAATCCCATTGAAGAAGCAGAAGCATATCAGAGATTAATAAGTGAATATAAACTAAAACAAGATGAAGTCGCTGATAAAGTGTCAAAAAGTCGAGTTGCAATTACAAATGCATTACGCCTTTTAAAATTAGATGAGCGTGTAAGAAGAATGGTTGTTGAAGATAAGATAAAAAGCGGACATGCCAGAGCATTGCTATCTATTAAAGACGGAGAATTGCAATATGAAACAGCTTTGCAAATTTTTGATGGAAATTTAACAGTTCGAGAAACTGAAAAACTGGTCAAAAAATTGTTAGAGGAACCTAAGCCAAGCAAGAAAGAAGATGTAGAAATAAATAAACAATTACAGATTATTTATGAGCAGTATGAAGAAAAATTGAAAAATAAACTTGGTACGAAAGTCAAAATCAATCAAAAGAATAATGGAAAAGGAAAGATAGAAATCGAGTACTATTCTGCTGATGATTTTGACAGAATTATTGAGGCTATCACACAAAAGTAATGGAGGAAAAATAAATGTACTTATTTGAACAATATGGTATTGATATAGGATATGTTGTAATTGGTTTAGCAGGTGTAGTATTATTACTATTGATCATGATAATTGTAATGATGGTCAGAAACCATTTGCTACGGAAAAAATATAAACAGTTTATGGAAGGAGAAAATGGCAGATCATTGGAAAAGGCATTTTCCGATAAGTTTGAAGCGATTGATCAATTGCAGGATGATGTTAAAAATATTAATGGACATATAATAAAAATTACAAAACAATTGACTACAGCATACCAGAAAATTGGATTAGTAAAGTATGATGCTTTCAAGGAAATTGGTGGAAAGTTAAGCTTTGTATTGGTACTGCTGACAGAGGACAATAATGGTTTTATTATAAACTCGATGCACAGTACAAAAGATGGATGCTATACGTATGCAAAAGAAGTTGTAAATGGAGAGGCATTTGTGATTTTGTCAGAGGAAGAACAGCAAGCTTTAGAGGCGGCAAAAGTAAATAAGCCATTACATAAAATAGAAGACTAATATAGAATATTGTATTATATCACAGGGTCCCTCATATTTGAGGGACCCTGTGATATTTAATACTATAATATTTAATGCTTTACTCTTCAGAATCTAGTTGAAACCATAAATGCGGTTGAAAAAATAATATCCCCAAACAATAATCTTGCGACCGGCTCTATTCTTAGACTGAAGAGGAAGTCCAAGTTTGCGATGTGTAATAATACGATAGACTGTCTTGTTTTTGACCTTTAAATAATGCCAAAGTTCATCTCTTTTATTAAGGTTATCCGGGGATCCAGATTTTACTAATAAAGCAGAGCTGACGATCATCATCATTGCAAGGTATTTCATCATATAATTACGTAATTTCTTGTCATGGATCGACATTAAATCCTGTGAATCAATCATCAATTTAGTAACTTTAATTTGTTGATCGATTCGTTTGGTCATAATTGCTTCATTAACAGATTGACCTTCTCGACCTATATAATAACGATAAAGATCAATATTTAGATAATACATCTTCTTAACATATGGAAGAGGCGTATATGCATAAATATTGTCTACATAGAACGTGTGTTCTGGAAGGTGCAAGTTACAATCACGTAGTAACTTAGTTTTGTAAATTATCGAGTGCATCAATAAGTTTTGGCTCATACGAAAATGTTTTACGTCGCTCCAGGTGATGATCTTATTCTTAGGAATCGCCATATTATAATTGATGGCTTTTCGCTTGTGGGCACTTGGCTTTTCATAAACATAGTTGGCAATGATCATGTCCAAAGACATAGATTCTACTACTGACTGACGTAAAAATTTGATTAACTTCAGCATAGCAGTTTTGTCAAACCAATCATCGCTGTCTAATACCTTAAAATAAAGTCCGGTAGCGTTTGCAATTCCCGTATTGACTGCAGAACCATGTCCACCATTTTCTTTATGAATTGCACGAACGATATGTGGATATTTGGATTCATATTGTTGAGCAATAGATAGAGTATCGTCTTTAGATCCATCATCTACCACTAAAATTTCAACATCGTCGCCACCTTGTAAGGCAGACTCTATTGCCTTTGCCATGTAATCCTGCGAATTGTAGCAGGGTATTGTAACGGTTAATAATTTCATAGTTACCTCATTTCTTTATGCAAAACACGAGAAAGAATTATCAAAAATCGACAATTTTCTCCAATACTATAGTAAAATCATAACATGAATATACCCATTATTAAAGAAAAAAATTCTGAAAGTTTTCTGACAAAATAAGAAATTATATTGGATGAGCGAAGTTTTGGATGAGCGAAGTT
>NZ_QUFB01000092.1 GCF_003478335.1 Clostridium sp. AM49-4BH | reverse complement strand
CGCTCGTCGTTACTTATGTCTCGTATTTCAGAGACATTAAGTAACGTGACGTAGCGCATCGTAGCGAAAGCGTCCCGTCCAAAAATGGATGATACCTTGCTAAACCGGGACATCTCAGGCAATCCTTCAGGCATGTATTCATCAGAGACTTAACAAAATAAGAAATCACGTAAAAATTGCCGCCCTTGGAAATTTGATTCCAAGGGCGGCAGTTTTTGTGTTTTGCTGTTCCTTTGTGTCAGTGACGCTTATTCTTCGCTATTGCTATCCGTTTCCGGTGCTTTTTGAAACGGAAAATTCTGAAATTCCAGAAAATATTTTGGCTCTATATTTAATATATCAGCAATATCAAAGATGAGATCCAATGATATTTTACGATTGACATTTGGTGCTTCGATGGCACCGATATGTTGTCTGCTGACATTTAACTTCTCAGCCAATTCTTCCTGTGTCATTTTCTGATATTTACGACAATAAGCAATGCGAAAACCGATTTCACGATAGCGTTCCCAGTGATTTGGATCTTTCTTCATAATGTATCCCCTTTTCTATATGGTGATTTTAGCACTTGGAGACAAGTTGTGTGGCAATGCATATCCACACAATGTTAGAAGTGCACAATTTCATCGTATGTCCTATATTATTAGTTTAAACAAAAATAATGAATTTCACATAATTTGAAAAGTAATATAAGTTATTTTACAAATAACAAATTAAAAGTATCACGTATGAAATGTTTATCTTAAGGAAAAAATTTATGGGCAACTTGCCATTTACCAGGTGGAATGGTAATATTTATGATTGTTAGATAGCGTTCCACATAATGTTAGAACACACGACATTTTATATTTTAGATGGCAATGAGAGTTTATGTAAAAAATAATAAAGGGTATGGTTAGAATATGTTAATAGATTGTATGATGGCGGACATTGCGGAAGTCTTGTCGTATTTGCCGACAGCGATAATAGTCGGAGCAGTATATGCATTGGTGGCAGGAATTGTTTTACGTTTGATAGGAAAACGAGCAGCGAGTAGTGGCAATACGCCCGGTAAGGTGCCATTTGGTGAAAATAGTGTTTTTAAGCTGACTATGAGTATCTTGTTAGTGATCTATATTGTCGTGGTGTTAATGACAGTGTTTTTTTCAAGAGAACTTGGTTCCAGAGAGGGTATAGATATGCGCATACTGGGAACATGGGGACTTACGATGCAGGATCATGCGTGGGTGATTGAGAATGTTTTGCTCTTTATTCCGCTTGGTCTGCTGCTTCCTTTTTGGTTTCCGACCGGAAGAAGGGGAATTGTTATTATTGTCGGTTTGGTGTGCAGTATTGGAATTGAAGTGACACAGCTTGTTACTGGGTATGGATTTTGTCAGCTGGATGATGTTATAATGAACACAGCAGGAACTTTTGTGGGATATCTGCTATATGTCGGTATTGTAAATATATGTCGGAGGACAATGGCAAGAAGGCTATGCTGTTTATTGCTGGCGATCGTGTGGATGACGACGATCTTTCATTTTTCGGCACAGCCGGCAGACGAATCCGGGCAGATGAGTCTGCGGTTTGGAATGTCGATCTGTCGGATGGTTGTACCGCATTTTGAGGATAAAACGGTAGAGCAGCAAGAGACGATGGCAAGAAGGATTGAGTTTCCGGTACGTAAAGCGGCACATATGACGGAGTATGCGATTTTGGCGTTGTTATTGTTAGGTACGATCACGAAGGATCGGATCACGCGAAAACAGCTGTTGGCGGTGATATGTTTGGTAGCAGCTTATGCAGCAACGGATGAATATCATCAGTTATTCGTGCCGGGACGGAGTGGTCAGGTGCGGGATGTGGTCATTGATACGGTTGGAGGAACACTTGGCCTTGGTGCTTGGCTGGCGGTACGCCGCCTTTTGACACCTTGATCCTTAATAGGAAATTGCCCGTAATGTTGCTTGAGTGTTAGGAGATGATTAACAATGGATTTTATGATTGGTACGGTCGATTCGAAACGGTTGCGCAAAGATTTGCTGCAGCATTTTCGGACAGCACCGAATTGGAGAACGCCGGAGGGACGGCGTAAGCTGGAAGCAATACAGTATGCTAATGAGCAGCAGCTTGTGGCACTTGCTAAGCAGGAAGGCTTTGAGATGAGACCCTATATTCGTTAGGGCAGAAGAGCATAGAGCAGATGTGTGATTTGCGAAGACAGAAGAGCATAGAGCAGAGGCGCAATTTGCGAAGACAGAAGAGCATAGAGCAGATGTACAATTTGCGAAAGCAGAAAGGCGGATTATAAATATGAAACAGTATGATTATTTAGTAGTAGGAGCAGGACTTTTTGGAGCAGTATTTGCCAGACAGGCGACGGATGCGGGCAAGAAAGTGCTTGTGATCGATAAAAGGGATCACATTGCGGGAAATGTTTATACAGAACAGGTGGAGGGAATCCATGTACATCGTTATGGAGCCCATATTTTTCACACGAATAATAAAACAGTGTGGGATTATATTACACGGTTTGCAGAGTTTAACCGTTTTACGAACAGCCCTGTCGCCAATTACAAGGGGGAATTATATAGCCTGCCTTTTAACATGTACACGTTCAATAAGATCTGGGGTGTTGTGACGCCGGAGGAGGCAGCAGCTAAGATTGAAGAGCAGCGGCAGGAAGCAGGCATTACAGAACCACACAATTTAGAGGAACAGGCGATCAGTCTGGTCGGTAAAGATATTTATGAAAAATTGATCAAAGGATATACGCAGAAGCAATGGGGACGTCCATGTACGGAATTGCCGGCATTTATTATCAAGCGTTTGCCGGTGAGATTAACGTTTGATAATAATTATTTTAATGCGTTATATCAGGGCATTCCAGTTGGTGGATATACGCAGATGGTTGCTAATTTGTTAGACGGGATAGAAGTGCAGCTTTGCGTGGATTATTTGGCAGACAAGGAAAAGCTTGCTGCAACTGCAGAGCGTGTCGTATACACAGGAGCGATCGACGCTTACTTTAATTACACGCTTGGTACATTGCAATATCGTTCTGTGCGTTTTGAGACAGAGACATTAGATATACCGAATTTCCAAGGCAATGCTGCAGTAAATTATACGGATGCCGAGACACCTTGGACAAGAATTATTGAGCACAAATGGTTTGAGTTTGGTAAAGATGCAGAGGGAAATGATCTGCCGAAAACGGTGATCTCCAGAGAGTATAGTTCTGAGTGGAAGCCGGGAGATGAACCATATTATCCGGTAAATGATGAGAAAAATGGTGCATTGTATGAGAAGTATAAGGAGTTAGCAGCCGGGGAGACCAATGTGATCTTTGGCGGAAGACTGGGCGAGTATAAGTATTATGATATGGATGCGGTTATCGCCTCAGCGCTCGCATTGAGTGAACGTGAGCTTGCATAAGAAAGTATAGCCCCGGTGGGTGAATGAGAAACGATATAAGAAACAGCCTTGTTGAGAATGAATGGGAAGGAGAGTAGATCTTATGGAGTGGATTTATCCGATTTTGGGTAAGCAAAAGTGTCTGCCTTTCTATTTGTCGGGCATTGGTATTGCAGAACCGGAGTATCATGTGATACGAGAAGAAGGTTTGGTATCCCATCAGCTGCATTATACGCAGAGTGGCCGTGGCAATCTTGTTGTTGGCGGCGCGACGTATCCGTTAGAGCCGGGAAGTATGTTTTATATGGCACCGGGGATCCCACATGAGTATTATCCGCTTGTTGAGGATGAGTGGACGACCTGTTGGCTGGTGTTTCGTGGGGAACATTTGCTGGAATTAATGAAAGGCATGGGTTTTGATGGTTTTGCCTATGATAAAAACGTTGTCAATGAAAAGATTACTGGAATTTTTCATCAGATGCTTAAGGCGGCAAAAGATCCACTGTATGGTGATGAGCGATGCTCTATGTTAGTGTATGAATATATTATGAATGTCCGACAGGCGTTTTTGGCAAATAAGAAGTATGGCGGTCAGAGTGCCAAGAGCATGTTGCAGCGTGCTCTAATGTTTATTCATAAAAATTATGCAAGAGATATTACATTAGAAGAACTGGCAGAAATGAGCGGCGTGACGAAACAGCATTTTTGTCGGGTTTTTAAGGAACAGATGCGGATGCGTCCGATGGAGTATCTGGCAAGACAACGAGTTTCGGCTGCAAGAAGTATGTTGTTAGCAACCGATAAAAGCATCGCACAGATCGGGGCGGAGGTTGGATATGAGAATCCGACGTATTTCGGCATGGTATTTAAGAAGTATGAAGCATAACGCCGACCGATTGTAGAAAAAGACATGGTACAAGCTTGACATGGTAGAGGCTTGCAGAGCAAAACGCTGGTTTTGCTCTTTTTTGATGTGCGCCTTGCGGCGCACGTCGCCAATGGGTGAAAGTCCCTAATCCGCCCTAGTAGTGGGAAGGATACAGCCAAGACCAAGGGTGTCCATCGTGAGGTGGAATCTGAAG
>NZ_QUFB01000091.1 GCF_003478335.1 Clostridium sp. AM49-4BH | reverse complement strand
ATGCGCTACGTCACGTTACTTAATGTCTCTGAAATACGAGACATAAGTAACGACGAGCGCAAAGTCCCTTTCAAAAATGATGAATACCTTGCTTCCGGGACTTCGAGTTTCCGTAAGGCATGTAAATCATACATCAGAGACAACAAAATCTAGAAATCACCGTAAAAACTAATTGCGGCAAGGCAATTGCTATAGTTTCTTCATGGCAGGACCCACAATATGGTGGCTGCAAAATATAATGAAACTATCGACATAATAAGCAATATGTGACTAGATGGCAGCTTCGGATGTGCGAAGTTTGAAATAGTTATAGTTAATCTCCTATTAAAATGTTACGCATATAGAATATTCTCTCTTCATATATATGGAAGTTCCTGCTTAGATAGAACTTCTAGAGGCGCGAAGTTCGGATTACATACATTTTACATAAATTTTAGGCGTGGCAGATTTCAGACTTTACATTGGCACAGTATCCTATTAACCGTAAACAAAATTTAGCCGCACATCTGAAAGAAGCAGATGGAAAACACGGTTAAGAGTGACCGTGTGGAGGGAAGAGAAAAGGAGATTATTAAAATGAGAGCAAAGAAATTATTAGCAGTAGGATTGAGTGTATTATGTGTAGCAAGCTTGGTGACAGGCTGTGGCAGCAAAAAGGGTGACAAAGCAGCAGGTGGATCCAAACCGATTTCTGTTGTAACCAGAGAAGATGGTTCCGGTACCAGAGGCGCTTTCATTGAGCTGTTCGGTATTGAACAGGAAGAGGGTGGCAAGAAAGTAGATAAGACCACAGCAAGTGCTTCCGTATCACAGAGTACAGAGGTTATGATGACAACAGTAGCCGGAGATGAATATGCGATCGGTTATACATCACTTGGTGCATTAAACGATAAGGTAAAGGCATTGAAAGTTGATGGCGTGGAAGCAACAGCAGAGAACGTAAAAAGCGGTACATACAAGATTTCCCGTCCTTTCAACATTGCTACCAAAAAAGATGTCAGCGAAGCAGCACAGGATTTCATCAATTACATCATGAGTGCTGATGGACAGAAAGTAGTAGAAGACAATGGTTACATCGCAGTTTCCGAAAATGCAGCATTCAAAAGTAATGGTGCGAAAGGTAAGATCGTCGTTGCCGGTTCTTCTTCGGTAACACCGGTTATGGAAAAATTAGCAGAGGCATATCAGAAAGTAAACACAGGTGCACAGGTGGAAGTTCAGCAGAGTGATTCTACAACAGGTATGACTTCTGCAGCAGAGGGAACTTGTGATATCGGTATGGCATCCCGTGACTTGAAGGACAGTGAGACACAGGCAGGTCTTACTCCAACCGCAATCGCATTAGATGGTGTCGCAGTAATCGTAAATAACAAAAATTCCTTAGAGGATATTTCCTCCGATGCCGTTAAGAACATTTACACAGGTACAACAACAGACTGGGCAGATGTGAAATAAGGAATCCTGACAGGTATACCTGCACATAGACAATGTGTGCAGGCAGCCGACCACAGACTTGTGGGCTGGGAAAGGAATGAGGATTGATATGACACTACAAAAAGTAAAAGAAAAAGGGATGGAGTTTGTCTTTATGCTCTGTGCCTGTGTCTCGATACTGGCAGTTGCATTGATCTGTATCTTCCTGTTTGCAAATGGTGTTCCCGCTATGGCAAAGATTGGCTTCGGCAAATTTTTGCTGGGGCGCACCTGGCAGGCAGGAAATGGCCTGTTTGGAATCTTTCCAATGATCATCGGAAGTATCTATGTTACAGCAGGAGCGATCATTGTCGGAGTGCCAATTGGAATTTTGGCAGCAGTATTTTTGGCAAGGTTTTGCCCTAAACCGTTATACCGCATTATGAAACCGGGCGTGGAGCTGTTAGCAGGTATTCCGTCTGTTGTATACGGTTTCTTCGGATTGATGATCATCGTACCGTGGGTGCGTGACACGTTTCGTCCTTACTATGGAGGTAACGGACTCAGCTTGTTTTCCGCGGCTTTGCTGCTCGGAATCATGATCCTGCCAACGATCATCAGTATATCGGAATCAGCGATCCGTTCCGTACCGGATAAATATTATCAAGGCGCATTGGCACTTGGTGCTACACATGAAAGAAGCGTATTTCGAACAGTGGTACCAGCCGCAAAATCCGGTATCATGGCAGGTATTGTACTAGGAATCGGGCGTGCCTTTGGCGAGACAATGGCTGTCATTATGATTGCCGGCAATCAGGCATGGATACCCGACAACATGTTTCAGGGAATCCGAACTTTGACCGCCAATATCGTTATGGAAATGGGATATGCGCAGGATCTGCATCGTGAAGCATTGATCGCAACGGGTGTTGTACTCTTTGTATTTATCCTGATCATCAATACACTTTTTTCCATATTGAAGAGAAGGGAGGCAAAATAACCTATGGAACAGGCAATTAATGTACAAAGTCTGGCGCAAAAACGCCGCACTTACTTTAAGCATCCAGGTTCACTCATTGTCTTTTTACTCACTTGGCTGGCAGCACTGTTGACAATGGGGGTACTTGTCTTCCTGATCGGCTATATTTTGATCAAAGGTGTCCCATTTTTGACACCGGACTTATTCAAACTGGAATATAATTCTGACAATGTATCAATGCTTCCGGCGTTGATCAATACACTGCTTATGACAGTGTTAGCCTTATTGATCGCCGGACCGCTTGGCATCTTTGCAGCAATCTATATGGTTGAATATGCCAAAAAAGGCAACAAAGTTGTCGGTGTCGTTCGGGTGACGGCAGAAACATTATCCGGTATTCCATCTATTGTGTATGGATTGTTTGGTGCATTGTTTTTCGTCACATTTTTGCATTTGCGGTTATCTTTGATCTCCGGTGCACTTACCGTGGCGATCATGGTTCTGCCGACAATTCTGAGAACGACAGAGGAAGCGTTGATCGCAGTGCCGGCCAGTTTCCGAGAGGGAAGCTTTGGACTGGGAGCCGGCAAGCTTCGTACCGTATTTCGGATCGTATTACCATCTGCGGTACCGGGCATTCTTTCCGGTGTAATTCTTGCAACCGGACGAATCGTCGGAGAAACGGCAGCGCTGATCTATACAGCAGGAACAACCGCAAAACTGCCCCAAAACCTGTTATCTTCTACGAGAACCTTATCGGTGCATATGTATATGCTGTCGGGCGAAGGATTTCACACGGATCAGGCATTTGCAACCGCTGTAATATTGCTGATATTGGTTATCGTGATCAACTTGATCTCGAACCTGCTTGCAAGCAGATTAACAGCTAAAGGTATTCAGAAATAAAGTAAGAAGCAGGTTAGCAGCCAAAGGCATTCAGAAATAAAGTAAGAAAGGTATGGTTATTATGGATACAACCTATACAAATGTGGTGGATGCATCGACATCCCAGATAGCATCAGATACCAAGTTTCACGTTGCAGGACTGGACTTGTATTATGATAAATTTCACGCATTAAAAGATATCAATATTGATATTCCGGAAAAGCAGATCACAGCGTTTATCGGACCATCCGGTTGTGGTAAATCCACATTCTTAAAATCGCTCAACCGTATGAATGATCTTGTAGAAGGCTGTCGGATCACCGGCGAAGTAAAGCTTGGCGAGCAGGATATTTACGGAGACATTGACATCAATCATCTGCGCAAACGTGTGGGAATGGTTTTTCAGAATCCAAATCCATTTCCGATGAGTATATATGACAACATCGCGTATGGACCACGCACGCATGGCATTCATTCTAAACAGAAATTAGATGTTATTGTCGAAAAGTCTCTCAGACAGGCGGCAATTTGGGATGAATTGAAAGATCGTCTCAAAAAGTCAGCACTTGGTTTGTCGGGTGGACAGCAGCAGCGTTTATGTATTGCACGCGCACTTGCTGTAGAACCGGAGGTTATCTTAATGGATGAGCCGACATCGGCTCTTGATCCGATTTCAACATCCCGTATTGAGGATTTGGCGATCGAGCTCAAAAAAGACTATACGATCATTATGGTCACACATAATATGCAGCAGGCAACTCGTATCTCGGACCGAACAGCATTTTTCCTGTTGGGAGAAATGGTTGAGTATGGAGCAACGGATAAATTGTTTTCTGTACCACAGGATAAACGCACGGAAGATTATATCACAGGAAGATTTGGATAGGGGGAAGCGAAGGTATGCGAAATCGATTTGATAATCAGTTGGAAAAACTTAATAATGAATTGATCGAGATGGGCAGCATGATCGAGCAGGCGATCGAAAAGGCAATTAGTGCATTAGTGAATAACGATGTTGAACTTGCTAAAACTGTCATTGAAGGCGATGAAGATATTGATCATCAGGAACGACGTATTGAAAGTTTGTGTATGAAATTGTTATTACAGCAGCAACCTGTTGCCAAGGATTTCCGCCTTATTTCGTCTGCCCTCAAAATGATCACAGATATGGAACGTATTGGCGATCATGCGGCAGATATTTCAGAAATGACCGTCTGGATATATGGTGAAAATTATGTCACCCATCTTAATCTGCTCGAAGAAATGGCAAAAGAAGTCACCGTTATGCTTGTTGGAAGTATTGACGCTTTCGTATGTAAAAATCTCAAACAGGCAGAAGAAGTCATTGCAAAAGATGATATTGTAGATGATCTTTTCCTCAAAGTAAAGGAAGAAGTCATCCAGATGCTGCGTGAGTCTGATGGCTCCGGTGAGGAAGCGGCGGACTTATTGCTTATTGCTAAATATTTTGAACGCATTGGCGACCATGCAACCAATATTTCTGAATGGGTCATCTACTCCATCACCGGAAAACATGTATCCTAAAGGCTGAAAATGGGCTTCGGGGGTAGAGAAAAAGTCCCGTCATAGGCAGAGAAGTCTACCCTAAAGGCTAGATATAGGCTTCCGGGGTAGAGAAAAAGTCCCGTCATAGGCCGAGAAGTCTACCCTAAAGGCTGGGAATAGGCTTCGGGGTAGAGAAAAAGT
>NZ_QUFB01000090.1 GCF_003478335.1 Clostridium sp. AM49-4BH | reverse complement strand
TCAGCGTATTACTATTGGAATGCTCAAAATAAAAAGATGCAGAAATGTATAATTGTTGATAATATACATCTCTTGCATCTTTAGGATTTTAACTTTCATGAACAGCATATTCCGCATTAATATGGAGGAATATTATCCTATTTATGTCTAGTTTCATACGGCACACCATTCATAGAATAATTAGAATTAACCTGCATGATGCAAATTCTCTCTATTTTTCTTTTTTATCGACAAGCATCTAATAATATTTCACATTTTCTGCCAGAAATAATACTTTTTGTCCCAAAAGCAAAAAAGACTTGCTACTCTGAAAAGATTTTCTTATATTTATTCTGCTTTTTCCAACATAACATTTAGTTCATCACTTTTCCCTATCAAATCATCATATCTCCCTAAATCTGCAACCACTCCCTCCTTCAGTACAACGATCTGATCCACTTTGCTCAATATCTCTTTCTTATGTGTTATCACTATCACTGTTTTGTCTTTTAGCCGAGTATCAAGCAGTCCGTTTATCTGCTGTTCTGAATAAGCATCTGTGTTTGAAGTAGCTTCATCAAATATAATAATCGGCTTGTCATGCACCAATGCCCTTGCAAGGGCTATTTTCTGCTTTTGCCCGCCGGAGAGCATTGCCCCATTCTGTCCTACCACATGATCTAAGGAAACCTCTTTTATAAAATCTTCAAGTCCGCTGTCCTTGCAGGCAGCTTCTATCACCGTATCATCTATTTGTTTATACAGACAGATATTATTCCTTATTGTGTCATTGAATAAATAGATTTGTTGGCTCACAACGGATACCATATTTCGGTATTCTGGCAATGGCAGCTCTGAAATATTTTCTGCTCCCAACAGTATTTCACCACTTGTCGGCTCATACATTCTCGTAAGAAGATTGATGATTGTCGTCTTTCCCGAACCATTGCGCCCAATTATAGCTGTCTTGCTGGATTTTGCAAATAATATATCAATATTCTTCAAAATGCACTTATCCCTTTCATACGCAAAAGAAACCTTCTGCAATCTCAAATCATTTGGACATAGATCCGTTTTCTTTCCATTATCCGTTTCTTCTTCCAATTCCATAAACGCATAATATCTTTTTGTTGACGGAATAATCCCTGATAACAGGTATCCTATATTTAGGATTGCAGAAATCGGTCCGGTAACATAAGCACTATATGTAATGAAAGCGAACACACTACCTACTGAAAGTTTCATATCAAACACTAAATTTGCGCCCAGTATATATAACAATGTAGAAAGAAACTGTACCATGATACTATCTATTATCGTATTCCACTGCCCTAACATATTCATCTGCTTTTGTTTCTCTATAATATTGTTCTGGTTAAGTACAAACTCCTCATGCTTTTTATCCAAGATATTAAACAGCTTGACTTCTCGTACCCCTCCAACAGTATCTCCAAACCATTTTGCGTACTCCTGATTCCTTTTTATGAACTCGTCCATAATCTGTTTTTGCTTTTTTGCAAAGTATTTCATTACCACACACTTAATAGGTATAAACAGAAGAACCAGTACCGTCATTCTGAAATCTATTATGAATAAACCTATTATGCCGCCTGTCATGCTAAACGCCTGCGTAATTACGAAAAAAACACTGCTGTCAGCAATAGATGTCATCTGGTTAATATCCGTGTTGATATTATTCAAAGTCTCCGCATAGTTTGTGTTATTGAAATAGTTTACCCGCAGCTTCATAAGATGTGAAAAAGACTGTTCCGAAAGAAAATATTGTATCTTTGCTGAAATATCTACACGTTTCTTTTCCTTGACTATATCTATGAGGGAATTTATAGTGTAGATTATCATAGACACCAAGACCAGCTCTATCAATAATTTCTTATTTCCGCCAATAAAGCCATCGTCCATGATTCGCCTGCTGATCAGCGGAACGCATAGATTTAACCCGGTAGAAACAAGCAGACAACCGACAATTACAACTATTGTTTTTTTGTATCTGCCTAGTAACAGAAGTAATCTTTTTACAGCCTCTTTGTTATCCATCTTCTTCCTCCGTCAATATTCTTACAAGACAATTTGTAACTTTCTCGACAAAATCCTTATCTATTTCACAATCACTTATTTTCAATACAACTATATCTTCATTTTGAATTTCCGCTAAATATATATTATTTATATTTTCAATTCTTACCATAACATCTATATCACTAAAAAGTGGCTCAATAAGACTATGTTTTCCTTCCGATATACAAAATAATACACCATCGCTTTGCATGTAAAACGTTTGCCAATAGATGAACTCTTTAACCGTTTTTACTTTACTCAGGCATTGTTCTGGTACATATTCTAACCCATACAAAACATATTCTGGTTCTAACCCTGCGGTATATATATTATACTCACGATCAGCAAAATCTTTTTTGAACTCTGCGAGCAGAAACGCTACATCTATTTTCTCACTTACTTCGAATACAATTATGGGAATGTCTAACTCTTGTTCATTTCCAGTACATCTATCAATAAATTGTACTCTCTTATTTGGACACCAATAAAAGCAATCATCTAATGTCTCCTTTATTTTCTCACTTCCAACATAAACAACATTTTTTCTATATTGAGTAGCTAGTTCTAAATCTGACAAGTTATCAATAATAAGTGTATCTGCCCGATTTATTTCTTCAATTCCTACAACATCAAAATAGTAATCAGCCTTACTCTTTTTAATATTTGCCTTAATTACTGCACAGCATATCCAATCGGGTTCAACCTTTTCAGATATTGTAATCATTGTTTCTTTTTTAGAAAACCTCTTATATAATTTGGTAATATTTTGAAATCCCTGTTCCATAAAAAACATACCAATATAAGCAGTTACAAAGGGAGCTGCATAACTGTTACATTTCTGAGTAACAGATGCAACTCCATACAATCGCAGCGTATGTTCAGACTCACCAAGTATATTTATCCCAAGAAACAGTCTCTTTAAAGAATCTGAAAAAAAAGAGGAATGCGTTGCAACACCTATTATATTTGAAAAAGAAGCCGGATATGATTCATATCCACTATTAGATGTTGCAGCTACGATGCACATTCCCTTGCTCACATAATGGTTTACTAATGTTCTTATTAATGACTTATCCCTAAAATGTGTAGTGCCTAAGCTCAAATTAACCAAATAAATACCTTTTTCTATACACCAATCTAATGCTGGTTTTAAATGTTCTATTAAGCCACTTCCGTCTTCATTTAGAAGTCGAATACTGTATATTTCTGAATTTGCTAAATATTTTTGAATAATGGCTGCGCATATTGTCCCATGAGCAAATCTTACTCTACTCATGTCCGCTTCATCATAAACACACTCTTTTTTTTCATTAACATAAACTTTTCCTGATATTTCATTACCCAAAGCAGCTTCATCTACACCATTATCAATAATCGCTATCTTTATTTTCTGCACTAACATCGCCTCTTATAGTAAATTCATTAAATCCATTTTCTTACTGCCATTATAAAATTTGCCTCATAAGAAGCTACTGCCTGACTTGTTGTGACAGTCCTATCAGACGAACTACTCTCCGCCGCCAATCCCGCTCTAACATCCTGAGCTGATAACCTTTTATTTTGCACATATTCTTCATAAGCTGTTCTTTCTGCTTGTTTTTCCTGAATCCGCTTTTTTTCCTGTTGTTTCTTTACTTGATTTTCTATTCTCTTTTTATTTTCTATTCTACGCTCCCAAAAACTATTTTTTGACTTATCATTAAAAGTCTTCCCACCATTTCCATTGTTATAACCTGCACTCCACATTTCAGCATGACATTCTTCTTTTGATGCTCCATAATATATTGTAGAAAACGCTCCTCCACATATACCGGACCATTTATCCGGTTGTGACCAGCCCACCTGCAAATCATTTAATACCCATGCTTCATACTCTGGATCATTCTTCATCGCTTCAAACCCCGCCTCTGAAATTGTAACAGATATTGACTCGCCTGCCCTTGTGGGATGCATTGGAATTTGAGATATTTTATTGTAAATATACTGCTTGTATTCCTCCATTGTCATATCTTTAGCAGACACAGAACCTGTTTTTAAATTGCCCACTATACTTCCACTACCTTCGCGCTTTTCTTTTACACTATCCGCAAACCTTGTATCTTCCTTCTCCTGATCTTTAGTCACAATTTTCTGCTGGTACTGATTGTAAGCCCTTGTCATATAGTTCACATTAATTGTATTGCTCATAGTAATCTCCTTCTTGTTAAGAATTTTAAAATATTTGAATCTCATTATAACCTGTCAGTGTCTCTATTAAAAAATCTGTCATATCAAGATAGGTATTCTTGCAATATACCCTATGAACATATTGAATACACTGTGCTTCTATCTCCTCATTCTTATGTTCTAAATACTTTATCGGCAAAACTGAATTAATCGAAAACCTGTCTATTGAACAATTGCATAAATAAAAGCAATCTGCATCTACATTATAACGATAGTGCAAAAGATTGTTCATTTCTTCAAAATACTCTTCTTTGTATTCATCTTTATAAAGCGATAAGATTGTAAAATCCGGATCTACGGCATTTAAAATTTCATACGCTATTATTCCAAAATTTCCTGGCTTTTGCTTTGTAAGTGGAAGTAACTCACCCGGTATTCCAACAACAATTACCTCTGGCTTTTCATTTTCTTCAATATATTTTAGATATTGGTTGTAGCAAATTATTTTTTCACTTTCATTTAAACCATTTCCATTCATAAATCCAGGAAAAGCATGTATATTCTCGGTATTACCAAATTGCCTACTCGAAATCAAACTAACTTTATAATTTTCCTTTAATAACACACTAATAATCTGCATTTCAATCTCGAATGCATTACATCTTACCCCATTCTCTATAATCGCAATTACCGGAACATTAATATTTTGTAGACCCGAAATATTTTTCTCCCATTTAAAAGATTCTATTGGCATTTCTATTAATTTAACATTACTTTTTCACATATATCAAGAACTTCTGAATATTCATTTTTATCTATTTTTCTTGCCAATACAATATTTTCC
>NZ_QUFB01000009.1 GCF_003478335.1 Clostridium sp. AM49-4BH | reverse complement strand
GAATGCAGCACTCTTCGGATTTCCTGCTTTAACATACCTTACTCCTTCCGATTAGCTGATTTTTATAGCATCATTAAGTCAAATATGCTATAATTGTTGTGGTTTTTTATACGAGTTCCTATTCAGCCTATGGGCTTGCCCTCTGCGGTGTAGGAACTTTTTTTAATATGTTAATCCATACTATTCGTTCCATGGATAAACCATCTCCTTTCTTTCGTAGATTCCACCCTGCTATACCTATATACTATCTCTGCATTTGGCAATAATTCTGCCTAATGCAAAGAAATAGCCTGTTGTATCACATTACAGCATCATCTCTCCCCTCTATTAACTATAACGAACAAACCACAATAAACCTGACAAACTTTTTTAAAATTTTTAGTATACCTTTTTTTCACTGCTTGCCCCAACTTTTTCTGACTTGCCATCCTTCCATACAACAGCCGTTATATGACTTCGATAAGTTCCCTTACTGGTTAATTGATATGTAGGATTATTTGATCCCCTCGTTGCCTGTACAGTTTTCGCCCAGCTTTTTATTGTTGTCCAGCTCCTTTTTAAACATAGAAACTCCCTGTTAATCGTTCTAATATATATAACGAATCAACAGGGAGAATCCTGACAAAATATTTTATTTTTTTCACACTCATACAATACGTTTGAGCGTTTAATTATTCAAATACAGACTCTGCGCCATTTTTTGCAATTTCTCTTTTCCTTTCGCAAGGTGCGTTGCATTAATCTTATGATAATACTGACTGTCATTCCAAATTACCCATTCCTCATCTTTCTTTGTATAATAGGTTCCCTTGTAGCCACATACTACAAACTTCTCTTTATGATCATAGGCCCCATCGGACGCTATTGTCAGCCCATCTTCTAATGTAACTCTTGTATACTGCAAATATTCTTTTTGTTTCCTATTCCATTCCATGTATACACCAGCCTCGTCCTTGTCATCAGCGGTTTGCACAAATCCTGTCGGAATATAATTAGGACAATCCGAAATAACCGTCTTTTCTGGCTCTTGTGATTTCTGCGGCTTTTTCTGGTATGTGTTGTGTTCCATCTTACTTCTCTTTGAAAATGACACAATATATCTCCACGGATTTACATTCAAGATACGCGCACTTGCCTCATTGGCAGCAAACATGCTAAGTACAACCAAAGCAAATACAGCCGCATACCGTAAAGCATATCCTAGTTTCAAATGTTTACCAAAATATTGTTCCGTCCATAACATTCTCTTTATCTTCTTCTCATATTTTGGAGAATATACATGATCTGCACCTGCCATTTTCTCTTCGTTGAGCTGCCGCATTCCTTCCTCAACATAAGCGGATAAAATTTCTCTAATCTTCTGATCATTCATCGCCTGTCAGCTCCTTCCTTAAAAATTTTCTAGCTCGGGATAAGCGTTGTGTTACGTTGCTTTCCGTAATGTTCAAAAAGCTTGCAATTTCCCGACTTTTATAGCCATTGACATAGTACAAGATCAAAACTTCTGCATATTTTTTTGGAATATTCTGTAGCACCTGATGCATCTCTACTTCATCCAGCTTTGCATCTTTCATTCCATAAATAGGATACATCTCGCAATCATCTTTATAGATGATTTTTGAAAGAGTTCTCTTATTCCGGCGATAAAAGTCTATTGCTATCCTCTCAACTATTATAACGATCAAAGCTTTCGTTTCCTGACAATCAATTTTAGAAATTTTATCAAGATTTTTTATAATTCTCTCCCATGCAGCCAATACGACGTCTTCTGCATCCTCATGGTGTTGCACGATATTATAGGCGATCACATACATGAGACGATTATATTTTTCATACAATTTTACGATCTTTCGCTGATCTTTCGGCGAATCAGCCATGTCCATAACCATTAAAAACATGATGTTAAAATTCCTTTCCTAATACAACAACTAATAACTCTGCGTTCTGTGACAATTATTTTAGTTCTCTGACGTCAGAACAGGTTAGCTTGTCGACTGCATAAGAGCTGCTGTACTCATACAGTAGGCTCTATATCTGTCATTCCATATAAAAAATCAATAATCTGACATATTGCGTAAGAAGTTTCACGCTGGTACGCTGTTTCATTTTCTAATTGATGGGAAAGATTGTTCAACAAGAATGAAATATTCAAAAGCCTGTCCAGCATAACGCCCATCTGTTTGCTGGCTTCCGCTCTCTCTGCTTCTGTTCCGTCACGCATCTGCATATTGTAATCTCGCGCCTTACCCAACAATGTAACAAGTTGATCTGTTGTGTTGATCGTATCATAAGACATCTGCTCCAGATTGCCAAGTGTCGCTTCCATGCGCTCCATAATCTTTGCAGATGATACCGCCGTTTCTTCAAGCATCAGAACACCTCCAACAATTCATGAATGCTCTCAATCCCAACCAGTTCCAATCCTCTCGTCTGCTCTTTCGTAAGTGCTAATTGCCTGCAATTTACTTTAGGCAGAATGCAACGCTTAAACCCCAGCTTCGCCGCCTCTAACACACGCTGCTCTGCCATGTTGACCGCACGCACTTCGCCCGCCAGTCCCACTTCACCAAAGCAGATCGTCTCATCGTCCAACGATTGATTCCGATAACTTGTAAGCAGCGCCAATATGATACCGAGATCCAATGCCGGCTCATGGATCCGCATGCCGCCTGCCACATTGATATAGGCATCACAATCGCCCATGCGAACACCCATCCGTTTCTCAATGACTGCCATCAGCAGATTCACACGATTATAATCCGTACCGGTAGAAGTTCGTCTCGGCATATTAAAGTTCGTCTGACATACAAGTGCCTGCACCTCGATCAAGATCGGTCTGGTACCCTCGATAGAGCATACCACGATCGAACCCGGCGCCTGTTTTGGCTTACCCGCCAACATATACTCGGACGGATTTGGCACTTCTACCAATCCGTTGCCACGCATTTCAAAAACGCCGATCTCATCCGTAGAACCGAAACGGTTTTTGACACCACGCAGGAAACGGTAAGAAGCACCTCCATCTCCTTCAAAATACAAAACCGTATCGACCATATGCTCTAATACTCGGGGTCCTGCTACAACTCCCTCTTTGGTTACGTGTCCTACAATGAAGATAGAAACCGGAAGACTTTTAGCAAGCCGCATCAGCGTACTCGTCGTCTCTCGAACCTGACTGACACTTCCCGGTGCAGATCCGATCTCTTCACGATACATAGTCTGAATCGAGTCAATGATCACGATCTCCGGCTTTTTCCTACCGATCACTTCCGTCACAATATCCAGATCGGTCTCACTCAGCAAAAATAGTTCTTTTTGAAAAGTTCCAAGACGATCTGCACGCATCTTGATCTGTTTGACCGATTCCTCACCGGATACATACAATACATCTTTGCCTGCCTCTGCAAGCTGTTTACACATCTGTAAAAGCAAAGTGGATTTGCCTATCCCCGGATCACCGCCTACCAACACAAGCGAACCGGTCACTATGCCACCGCCCAATACACGGTCCAGCTCTCCGATCCCGGTTAAGGTACGTACCTCATCGTTGGTAACGATCTCGGACAATTTCGACGGTTCCCGGTGTTCCGTCACCGTGACGGAACGACCGGCAGCCGTTTTTACGACCGGCTCTTCCACAAAGGAATCCCATTCCTTGCATCCCGGACATTGTCCTAGCCATTTTGGAGATTCAAATCCACATTCTTTACAGAAAAACGTTGTTTTTTGTTTTCCTTTTGCCATATTAAACCACCCATGCTTTCTGCATGCTGTCTCCTGCTGCAGAAAAACATATCTGCACTATGCGCCCTTAGAATAAAGACTACATTTTAACCACTTTCACATCATAACTCTGATCCGGATCCATCTCAATGCTGAGTACTAACTTGCCACCGAGATTGGTCTTCATCTTGCCAATGTCTGTTCCAGAGATCGTAACTGCATATTCCATCTCCGGCTCAAGTTCCAATGTGATCGATGAATCTTCCCATCCCTCTACCTTGAAAGTAACTTCCTGCTCTGTTGCAGACATATCTGTTACAACTGTTCCAGGTACAGATTCATAAACAAACATACCGTTACGCTCTAATTTGGTAATCTCTTTGAAAGTCTTTACCTTGTACAGATCCCCCTCAAAAGGAAAATCTGAACGCTTCTGCTTGCTGTCCAAATCAAAATTACCAAAGCTCAACTTACCATCTGCTGTCTTGCAGATCAAATCTGTAATCCCCGCCATAATATAATCCTCCTAAGTGTGTAATCAATCTGGTATCTATCGCACATTTGGAAGTGCGATTTATCTGAATATCTGTTGTAGACAATTATATCACATTTGCCCTCATTTTTCCACCGCTACCGTTTGGAAAAGGTGAGTTTTTTTTGTGAACAATCCACATAAATTTTATCGCCCGCAGCGAATTCTCCGTCCAACATTCGATCGGCCAGTTCATCCTCAACTTCTGTCTGGATACTGCGTCTTACCGGTCTTGCACCGTACGTTTTGTCGAAGCCGCTCTCCGCCAAATGTGCGACAGCCGCATCGGAAACGATCAGTTCCATGCTCATCTGTTCCTGTAAACGTTTGTTTAAGCCACGCAGCAAAATACGAACGATCTGCTCAATGTTTTCTTTGGTCAAAGTATGGAATACCAAAATTTCATCAATTCGGTTGATAAATTCCGGTTTGAAGATCCTCTTGACCTCTTCCATAACACTTTCTTTCATCTTCTGATAATCGGCATTCTCGTCCTCGCCTGTACCAAATCCTAAATGTTTTGGTGATACAATACGTCCTGCTCCTGCGTTAGACGTCATGATGATGATCGTATTTTTGAAGCTGACTTTGCGTCCCTGTGCATCCGTCACATGACCATCTTCCAATATCTGCAGCAAAATGTTAAACACATCGCCATGTGCCTTTTCGATCTCATCAAACAATACGACCGAGTATGGACGCTTGCGTACTTTTTCACTGAGCTGTCCGCCATCCTCATATCCGACATATCCCGGAGGTGAACCGATCATCTTAGAAACACTGTGTTTCTCCATATATTCTGACATGTCAACGCGAATGATCTCATTGTCCTGTCCAAATACTGCTTCTGC
The DNA here is from genome assembly GCF_003478335.1 of Clostridium sp. AM49-4BH. GTDB lineage: Bacteria > Bacillota > Clostridia > Lachnospirales > Lachnospiraceae > Butyribacter. The sequence goes on along the minus strand of NZ_QUFB01000009.1, from coordinate 71,318 downwards.
AAGTGCCTTAGAAAGCTCTGTCTTACCGACACCGGTTGGCCCCAAAAACAGGAAAGAACCGATCGGACGATTCGGATCTTTCATTCCTACGCGTCCACGGCGCACTGCCTTGGCAACCGCTTTTACTGCTTCCTCCTGGCCAACGACTCTCTCATGCAGTATTTCTTCCAAATGTTTCAATCGCTCTGTCTCTGCTTCCTGCAATTTCTGTACCGGAATCTTTGTCCAGTCAGCGATCACTTCTGCCACTTCATTTTCCGTAACGACCAGTTTATTTTTCTGGCGTTTGGCATCTGCCTGCGCGTGCATCTGATCGATCGTTAGCTGCAACTCTTTCTGCTGTCTTTTGATCTCTCCGGCAAGCGCAAAGTCCTCCGCAATGATCGCATCTTCTTTCTTTTGTTCCAATTCACGTTTTGATGCCTCTAACTTGCTTAACTCCGGTGTTGGCAAATATACACTTAATCCGGCTCTGGCAGATGCTTCATCGATCACATCGATCGCCTTATCCGGCAAAAAGCGGTCATTGACATAACGCTCCGTCATTTTAACGGCTGCCACCAGTGCTCCGTCCGTGATCTGTACCTGATGATGCTCTTCATAACAAGGTCTGAGTCCTTTCAAAATATCCAAAGCCCCTGCTTCATCCGGCTCATTGACCTCTACCGGCTGGAACCTGCGCTCTAACGCCGCATCCTTTTCAATATATTTGCGGTATTCTTCTCTGGTAGTAGCCCCGATCAATTGGATCTCACCACGCGCCAAGGATGGTTTCAATATATTGGCGGCATCAATGGCACCCTCTGCACCACCGGCACCAATGATCGTATGGATCTCATCAATAAATAATAATATATTACCGGAACCGGTCACCTCTTTGAGTGCACGTTTAATTCTCTCTTCGAACTCTCCACGATACTTCGAACCTGCAACCATGCCGGACAGATCAAGCGTTAAAACACGTTTTCCCTGAATGATCTCCGGGATCTCGCCCTCTGCGATCTTTAACGCCAAACCTTCCACGATGGCGGTCTTACCAACACCCGGATCGCCGATCAGACATGGATTATTCTTCGTTCGGCGGCTTAATATCTGTACCAAACGATCAATTTCGCGGTCCCTTCCAATGACCGGATCCAGCTTTCCATTGCGGGCATATTCTGTCAGATCTCTGCTATACTGATCCAATACCGGCGTTGTTGATTTACTTTTATTCATTTTATGCATAAGAAACTCATTTTTCGCAGTATTCATATCCTGTCCTGCTGCGATCAACGAATCCATATACAATTTCTGCAGGTTGATCCCAACCGTTCCCAGCAAACGGACTGCAATACACTCCGTTTCTTTTAACAGTGCGATCAGCAAATGCTCGGTTCCTGCAAGTTCCGTTCCTAAGTGCTCTGCCTCCTGCACGCTCTGCTCGATCACTTTGCGCACACGCGGTGTAAAATCGCCCTTTTCCTTGGTCAGTACACCTGCCGCCGACTTATCCATTTCCTGTATCATTTCTTCTAGGCTTTCCGCATTAACTGCATTTTCCCGCAGCACCTCAGCCGCAACACCTTTTGTTTGATCAGTGCTAATAGTAAATGTTCAGTTCCTACATAGCTCATTCCTCTGGAAACTGCTTCTTTCCCCGCATTTTCTAATACTTTCTCAGCACTAGCCGTATAACGTTTCCGCATACTCTCTAAACCTCCTGCTCTTATTTCAAATTTTGAGATCGATACCGCCTGATCAGCGAAATGATCCCCAAGATCAATAGCCCACAAAACGCTGCCATAATTCCTACAATATATTGCATGCGCTGTTTTTCAATGCGCATTTCCTCCTCAGATGCATCCACCTGTGGTTTTGCTGTTGCGTTGCCGGCGAGTTGATCCCCCGGTGGCACATTCTGCCCACTCTCCGGAGCCATCGTCTCCTGTTCCGGCTGCACCGTCACTTCCACTTGATAAACGCTCTGTGCACCATCTGCATTTTTAACAATCAGTTTAATCATATTCTTGCCTTTTTGCAAGTTCTTATTTCCGGTAATCTCCACCTGAAGACCCTTTTGTTCCGTCTCATATATGACATTCAGCCATTCTTTCTCCTCTTGGATCACTGCCGTATAATCGGAAGTCTGTTCCGCAAATGCCGGAGATAAAGTGACGCCTTCGATCTCCAACGACTTGAGCAATGCCCTGTCGTTTATCGTCGATGTTTTTTTATTTCCTTTGGCAGCGTTTGTTTTATTATTTTCTTTCGATCGCGCAGAACGTGACGGTGTTTTTGAACCACGTGGTTTCTTCGGTCGTGCAGACTGCACTGGTTTCTTTGCGACAGGTGGTTCCTTCGCAGTCGCCTTCTCGCGATCCTTAACGACCAACACCAGCGAATTATAAGATGCCGACAACTTCGTGGACGTACTTTCTCCAAAAACGTGATACGGTCCTGTCAATGCAATTTCTGTATCCCCAGCCTTTCTCGCCTTAAATTTAATGGAATATTTAAGTTTTGTAGCAGCGGATGACCGGTCAATATCGGATATCTGAAACGCATCATCGTTGCCATACACAACACTTCCCCCGGTCTGAAATTGCAATACCGTATTATCGTATGTAAAAAATCCTTCAAATCCCGACATTGCCGTTGTTGATGTGACAGTGACCATAACATACACGGTATCTCCCTTCGATACAACCTGCTGTTTCGTTGTGATCTTTATATCTGCACAATCCGCAGACGCATGACTTTCCCAGCCACAAACGCAAATAAGGAGCAACAGGATGATACACCCTGCTGCTCTTATCCCATGATCCACTATTTGCTTGTACTGTATGGGGTTTTTCATATGAATACTGCATTCCTTTCTCAGTCTGCAAACTTTTCATAAGTATCCTGCTGCTGATGCAGCAGGATACACATTATTCTATATTCTATTCTCCCGAATCTGCATCCGACAGATCTTCATCATAGGCTTGCGGCTCTTTGGTTACCTGCGGTCTTTTGGTTGCATGCGGTTTCTTGGACGTCTTCTTCGTTTTGCCGGATTTCGTCTGTTTCTTTGAAACTGCTTCTGTATTAACTGCGCCCTTTGCCGCTGATTTTCTCGTCACAACAATTTTGTAAGAACGTGTCGAGCCACTGGCTGACTTAACCTTAACGATGATCGTATTCTTGCCCACCGATAGTCTCTTGCTGCCTGTTCCCGTTACCGTCGCTGCTGTGCTCACTGCACTTGCCACTACTTTGACGGATTTTACTTTGTTGGCTACCGTTGTCTTATACGTCTTAGATCCGGTATCTCCGAGTGCAAACGGTGCCGAAAAAGCATGACCCTGAACATACAGATTCTTAAGATAATTATTTGGATTCTTACCACCGGATGGTATGTCACAGGCACTCACCGGCATGTTATTGTATACCGGTATTGAAAATACAATTGGCGTATTGTCTTTATCGCTTCCATATGCATTCGCTGTCTTTGTCGCTTCATTATTAGGCGCCTCAATGTTTGCCATATATTGATGATCGTACCTCTTCGTCGCTGTTACATTAAACTTCTGCAGATACAACGTATTCTGGCCGACATTGATATACTGCTTTCCGATGTAGCAGGCTCCGCCGTAAATAGAACGATATCGATTATTCCACGGTCTGGAGTAATCCGTACCTGTACTGGCCCATTTCAAACCGTTCTTGACAGCATTGGCACCGCTGTTGGCTCCAATGTTGTAGAAGTTATAAATGCCTTTATAACCAGCCACATTACCGGATACAGAACTGGACATCATCGTAGAGCTGATGACAACCTCCTGCTTCACACGGGATGCCAAATGATATGGACTCACCTTAGATGCCGCTGCTGCTTCCATAAATGCTTTGGAATATTTAATGGAAACGTTCTTTCCAGCGTTGTTTGTGTACGTAAAGTTTGTATTATACATCGGCGTATTCCGCAAAACATTTTCTACTCCGGTTTGCGTCTGTACATCACTTCTGTACTTCAACGATTCAAACTGGAAGATGCCACGCTCATCTAGGAAATTGCGCGGATCCATATAATATCTCACAGCTTTAACGGATGCCGTCACCCACGTTGACCCGTCAAATACGACAAATTTATCGGTTTTCCAGTTATATGCTCCGTCTGCTGTCGATTTCCAGTCGTATGATTTGCTATTGCTTAACAGGTTAAACCTACTTTGGATTCTGCTGCCACGGCTGCATTCCAGTCAAGACCGGTCTTGAAGGCCTCGAATTCCCACTTAGGATATTGCTTGTGCAATTTCATAAGCGGTGTAATATATGTACTTGGAAATCCCTGCTGCTGCAGTTGTTTCTTGAACTGAGCATCTGACACGGACAAATGCTCTGTCTGTGTTGTTTCTGTAGGTTTCCGTGTTGCCTTTGGCTTCTTCGTCGGTTTTGGTGTCGGTTTGGCAGTTACTTTCGGTACAACACCCGGAACTTCCGTCTTCACGATCTGGAAAAGTAAATGCTTCTCCGGTACATAACCTTTCACCGTCCTAGAACCACTGCGCACAGAAATCTTATAATAACGAAATCCTCCTATTGCTTTCTCCCCGATAGCAGTCACCTGCATATTATTGGTTAGACGGATCTTTTTTCCTTTTACTTTCTTAGGGGCAACACGTCCTGCTTTCGCCATCAGATTAAGCACGGCATTCGTTGTGATCTTGGCAGGCATTCCTTTTTTATAATCTACTTTTACATGGATCGACTGTACATAACCCTTACACTTGGCATTTCCCTGCTTAAAGGAGATATAATACCATTTCTGGTTATTATATATTTTTTCCGATAAGATCTTTACGGATGTCCCTTTTACCATCTTGACAACATTGCCGTCCACTTTTGTCATGCTGGAGTTCTCATTCGCTTTCGTGTGCAACTGCTGACCGGATACTAAAACCTTACCACATATCGAAGTGCGCACCTTACCCGTCTGTACCTTTACATAACTGGAATGCAAATATCCCTTAAACGTTTTTCTGGCAAGCTTAAATTTAACATGATACCATTTACCATTCTTGGCAATGATCGTCACACGTTTGCCATCTGCAAGCGTCACTTTCGCACCACCGGACTTCACAAAACCGTACTTTTTGCTTGGCCCCTTGCGCACGTTCAGATAACCATTTACGCGCACTTCGCCTATCGCTGTTGCACTCGATATTTTGTTATCTGTCATGATAAATGCGAATACTATGGTACACAAAAGCGTGACCGCTATGCATACGCCCAATTTTTTCTTCGACATGCTGAAACACTCCTCATCACTGTTGTAATAATTTCTGCAAATCTTCGGTATCAAACTTGTAATGAGAGCCGCAAAAACTGCAATTTACCTCTATTGGCTCTCCATCTGCGATCATTTCCTCCAGATCCTTACGTCCAATGCTGGCAATCGCCTTGGAAACACGGTCTTTGGAACAATTACAGTGGTACTGTGTCGGCACACGGTCTGTGATCTCTACGCCAAGATCTCCCATCAGATACTCTAACATATCTTCCGGACTCATTCCCTGCTCCTGCAGCTGCGTAACGGAATGCATTTCTTTCAGAGTTGCCTCTAAACGATCGATCACCGTATCCTCTGCAAAAGGCATCACTTGAATGATGAATCCTCCCGCCTGCTTGACATGATTGTCTTTGTCCATAAGTACACCCAAACCTACCGAAGATGGTATCTGTTCAGATGTAGCATAATAATATGTCAAATCTTCGGCAATCTCCCCGGAAACCAAATGTGTTTGTCCATTATATGGCTCTTTCATGCCAATATCACGGATCACATTCAAAAATCCCGGTCCCACTGCACCGGCGACATCCAACTTTCCTTTGGCGTTAGGCGGCAGTATTACGTTTGGCTCCTTGACATAGCCTTTGACATTAGCCTGTGCATCTGCCGTCACGGTTAGTCCCCCGATCTGACCACCGCACTGTATCTGCAGTGTCAATACATCTTTATCGCCTTTCATCATACTGCCCATCATACTGCCCGCCGTAAGCAGACGACCCAATGCAGCCGTTGCCACCGGACTGGTATTGTGAATCTCTCTGGCACGTTCTACCAGATTACGGCTCGTCACTGCGAATAAGCGGAGCTGTCTGTCTGCTCCCATTGCTCTAACAATATAATCTTCCTGATTCATAATAATTCTACATTCCTTTCTAGGTCCGCATACATTCTATGCTTTTATGCTGTGCAAAAGGCACTGTTCTGCCCTGCCTTATGCCGGCCTTTTATGCGCGACAAAATATACTCTCTCGGTCTCTGCTGACGGTGCTTTCTTCGTACACGCCTCGTATACGTCTGCCTGAAAGCCGCATTGCTGCAATAGTTCCATTATGTCTTGCAACGGATATGCCCGCTGTACATGATACTCCTCCGTACGCTCAAATAATTGCCGCTCCTCATCCACCATTGCAAAGATCGTCAGCAAATATTCATTGAGCCCGGTTTCTTTGTCATAGGCATTTTCCCAGATCAGCGATACATCCTCACGATTATCCGTGATCGTCTGATCTCCCAGACAATGCTCATAAAAATATGCCGTCTTCATGTCAAAGAGAAACACGCCATCCTGATCCAAAAACAGAAACACTTTCTCAAACGTCTGACGCAGCATTTCTAACTCCGTCAAATAATTCATACCGTCACAGACACACACAAATGCTCTTGCTGTGCCATACAAGTCTAACTCGCACATATCCTGCTGCAACAGCAGTACACTGTCCGGACATTTATCTCTGGCCGCTTCTAACATTTCTGCGGAAAGATCAATGCCGATCACGTCATAACCATCTGCCGCCAGCCGGCTTGTCATGGCTCCGGTGCCACATGCCAGATCGACTACGATACCATCCTCTATCTGATTTTCCCGAAGCAGTTCCAAAATATAGGCATGCCACGCATCATATGGAATTTCATCCATTAATCGGTCATACGTATCCGCAAATCCCTGATACATTGTCACATCCTGTTCCATGGAACAACCCCCCCGTTTTTATCAAAATTGACAGATTCAGCCATTCTTTTATAGAGTACCACAAAGTCCATCTACAGGCAAGCTATTCGCGCCCGCAGTGTCATCTGCGATATTGGTACTTTTTGGTATATCCGGAGTAAATCCATCTCTTACCGTTTTTCCTTGCACTGCGCAAGCGAAACTGTACTTTTTTCTTGGTTTTGCTCCGATAACGATACGATTTTCCAGTCGTGCTCGCACATTTTTTCCATTTTCCCTTGCCTGCCTTTACATACACGATAGTTCTTGTGGCAAGTTTTCCCTTTTTCCAGCTTATTTTACAGCCATTTTTTTTCTTGATGAGACGCACTTTTGTCGGTGTTTTCGGCCGTTTTGTTTTTGATGCCATCGGTTTTACCGAAGCTGATGGTTTCGACATGCCAGCCGGACTTTTGGTCACGGCCGGACTTGCCGATGGTACAATATCTGAGCTGTGTTCTACCTCCGATACCGCAAAAAGCGTCCCGGTATCATTGCTGTAATACAATACACCATTTGACCCTGCCACAATGCTCGACATGCAATACTGTCTGGCTGCAGCCGGTTCATACAGTGTCTTCTGCACCGCAGGCGTCCCCTGTTTGGTGTCTTTGATAAAGTACACACCACCCGGTGGATTATTACAGGTATAATATACATAATTTCCATCCTCATATGCTGTACTGACAAGAGGTGTTGCCTTTACTTCGCAGGCTTTTCCGGTCTTCACGGTATAGCGCATGCTATGTGTCTGCATATCCCATACGCACAAATATCCCATGCCATCAGCCATTGCGCCCACATATGCCGTGTCATCGACGATCGACATCGTACTGGTGCAATTGACTGCTTTTGCCCGCGGAAACATAGTATATGTTGTCACTTCACTGCCATCGAACCGGCAGATCTCCCCGGCATTGGATGTCGCATAGATTGCATGCTCTGCTGCCACATATTGAAGATCACTTCGTATCCTTCCTTTTTGTGTAATGGATATTTCCCGATAAACAGTGTCTTCCACAAGATCGTGTTCCACCAGGATCCCATTGTCCCCGGCAAAGTACAGCTTGTCATCCATAACAACCGATCCACCCCAGTAATAGCCGCCCGGCTGTTCCTCATTGCGGTATTTCCACTGCAATTTGCCGGTACGTGCATCCAGACAATAAAAGGTTCCCTGTGTGCTGTTTATGGATACTTCCGCTGTGCCGGCATACACATATCCGTTATATACAGTAACATACGAAAGCGACTGTCCGCCAAAGGCTTCGCTGACCCACAAGGACTGCATTGTGTTTATATCTACACACTGCATCGTTCCACCAGACAGTGGGATCCACAAAGTATTTTCCTGTCTGCTCATATAGCACACCGAGTTCATTGTTGCCGCAAGTGCCATCTGACGTTTTATATTTCCGTCAAGATCAAGTTCATATAATGTGTTTCCACTCACCAAATAAATAGCATCATCCGTAATGACCGGCGTAGAATTATATGTTAATGTCCCATCAACAGAAAAAGAACGGGTCCAAACGGTCCCGCCCTTTTTGTCATTGATCGGAGTACGCACCGACGTGATGTTCTGTGACTCAGAACGATCCGATGCAGTCACGGACGGTGCGCTCCATATAAGAGACATTATCATTACGGCGCCCATTATCTTACAAATCGTTCGTCTCATGATAACCTCATTTACTTTCTTGTACCAAGGAAAATACCTGTGCGGTATTGCAAAACAGCACAGACACTCCTCCTACAATTGTTATTTTTATTTTACTTTTACTTTAACAATCTTGCTAAATTTACCGGTCTTAACCTTTTTACCAGTCTTGTTGTAAGCACGTACCTTTACATAATAGGTACCTTTCTTTAACTTCAAGGTCTTCTTGGTCTTCTTAACGGTAGCGCTCTTCTTGAAGTGCTTCTTATTTTTCTTGGAAACGTATACCTGATAGCCCTTTGCACGGGATGCCTTTTTCCAAGTTAATTTTACGCTCTTCTTAGCCTTTTTGCCCTTAACAACCTTTGCTTTCAAAGACTTCACCTGAGCCGGTTTCGTCACCTTAACAACGGCAGGGCCGCCTGTTATCTGATGTACGGCAATCGTAGTAAATGGACGTACTAACAGGTTATGCTTACCATCCTCTGTCCATTTTGCCGCAGATACATAATACTCACCGAATTCCTTATTGTTAAATGTAACTGTCACTTTACCATTCGCATCTGTCTTAAGAGTCTTCACTGCATTCTGTTTTGTTGCACCTGTCACTTCTGTATTACTGCTTGTTGTTTTCGTGATAAGTGGAGCTTTAGCAACATACACTTCAGCATTTGCTACCGGCTTGGTATATGGGATCGGATTATAATTTGCATCGTATGTTGCACCATATTCGGTCAAAGTCAATGTGACCGATCCCTTTGAATCTTTATCAAAAGATGTTGTATACTGATCTGAAGAAAATGCCGTATATGCACTCTGAATGCCTGCATAAGTAACCGGATCTGTCATATGATAATAACTTGCATAAATGTCAACCTTATCTCCAGCCTTGCAGTTGTACTGATCCATAGATACCGCACCTGCTGTCTTATTGACGGAATACATCCAAGATACTTCACTGTCTGTTCCTGCTGTGCTTGCTGCACCAATTCCATCACCATTCAGAGAAAGACCACTTACCCACAGTCCGCCGTAGCTGGATGGGCTGGCAATGATATATTTGCTCATCTGATCATTGGTAACCTTTTTCTTCGTTGCCAAATATTTTGCAAAAGCACGAAGTGGAGAATACGTTGCAGCCTGACCTGTTGCCAGACCAATACCAAAATCATTATTCTTATCGTCTTCTGTCATTGTTACAGTTACCGGAGCCAATACAGTATCTGCATCTCTCTCCATATGAAGTGTAACTGCTACTGTCTGCTGTTTCTGCTCGTCTGCCGCCTTACTTGTCTGTACATTAACGCCGGAAAGCAATAATGCTGTCGACAATAAAAGGGCGATTAATTTCTTCTGTTTCATTTGTCCCCTTCTTTCTCGCATATCGCGTACTAAATTTCTGTCAGATCCAAGGCATACCTCAGTCTCATTTTGACAGATTGTTTGCGATAGGATAACAAAGAAAATTCCTGCGAACTCATTTTCAAAGGAACAGATCTCCCTATGGATTACACTGCTCCTGTGCAAAAAACGCAGGAATTGTGATGACAAAATCGCAACTTGCAAATTATTTCGTCAAAACACTCCCTCTCCCTCCGAAAGGTCATATCTCACCCTACCGGGCAGGTCTTCCGACTTAAGGATCTCCTGTCTGCAACCCCTTCCCAGCATCATGCCAGTGGTATATTGTTGCAGCCATCCCCTAATACGGCAGCGGGGGCTGTGGCGGACTCACACCGCCTTCCCTATTAATTTTTCGCAAAAACCCGAGTAGTTACTAATATTATCTTATCTTTTCATTGATCCATGCAGTGCGACTGCATCTGCGCACCACCGATCTTTCCTAGGATAACACCCCATTCTATAGTTTGTCAACGCCATGGTGTTCTTTTGTATATCCCGTATTTTATCTGTATGCGCTGCAGTTTTTCGATCACGGTATGACCAAACAGCAAAATGCAAAGAGCCGTTGTTCCGGCGTGGGTAAGATCATACGGAACGCCCGCTGCATAGACCATTAGCAATTCTTCCTTCGTGAGTGCACTGTTTTGCGGACTCATTGCATGATCCATTAACCACGCTGCAAAATTCATAATGCCACCATACACAACAAACACTGTGATAAATGCCATAACTGCCAATCCTATCACAAAGCGCACCGAGTTATGAAAGCGTTTTCCCCGCGAATAAATAACGCCAAAACAGATCCCGAGCAATCCCCACGTCAACATCTGCCACGGGGTCCAAGGTCCCTGTCCGTCAAAAAAGTTGCACAGCAGTCTGCTTAAAGCACCAACCATAAAGCCAGCCTCCGGGCCTAAACACGTTCCCGTCAAAATGACAAATGCCGTTCCGGCATGGAGTGGGATCGTATGACTGCACAGCTCGTTGACACCGACGCAGAGTGCCGTCATAATGGCAAGCGTCACGATCTCTCTTGCCTGCGGTCTTCTGTATTCAAAGACAAAAAACATTGGCAGCAGACCGCCGACCAAGACGACAGCACTAAGCAGCATATAATGCTTTGTTACTACAGCAGTAGTCCCTGCAACAGCCAGACACGCCAGCAAGCTGAGCACTACACCGAGCAAAATCCATTGCCGCTTATTCTGCGCTTTTTCCACCTGCTTGAGGTCAAATTTTCTCCGATACGAAACATCCCGTGCCTTTCGCATCACGCATCCTCCTTTTCGTTGGCAAACAACCGTTGTACGGCAGGCGTATAAAAATAATTGTCCGCAAAAAAACTGTTGGCAGCATCCGCTCCGATCAAGTTCCCATCAAATAATAAAGCACAGTCTGTAGCATAATCTGCACAAAATTCTACATCATGCGACACGATCACGACTGTCACTCCGGTTGCCACAATTTTTTGAATATACTGCCCCAATTTCTCCTTTAAGGCAGCATCCAATCCCTTCGTCGGCTCATCCAGTAATAAGATCTCCGGTTTGGTAAGCAGTGCCTTCGCAACCGCAAGCCTCTGCATTTGACCACCACTCAAGTCATAAGGATGTCTCTGCCGCACCTCACAAAGTTCCACAAAACGTAACATTTTCTCTACAGTCTCGATAACTTCTGCTTCTCTGCTACCTCTGCGGTACAAAAACTCTGTCAGTTCCTCTTCTACCGTTGTCTCCGAAAAGACTGCTTTTGGATTTTGCGGCAGATACGTACATTTCGCCTTTGTGATCACCCTGCCCCGCTGTGGCTTATATATGCCGGCCATCACTTTGAGTGCTGTGCTCTTGCCGGAGCCGTTGCTGCCCATAATGCAATAGATACTGCCCCTTGGCAGCTTCCAGTCAAAGTCACGGAGAACCGGCTTTCCCTTTTCATATCCATACGACACCTGACTTGCATGAAGGATCGTCGTTCTGTCTTCCCGTTGTATATCCGGCTTCTCGATGTCCGCGTTACCGAAATACTCCGAAACAGATATTTCCGATGCCATTTTTGTTATTCTTTCTACAGTTGTCTCCAAGCTTACTTCGGAATGCGCTTTCAAATAGTCTCGCAGCCATACTTTTCCCTCCCGCACAGTAAGCGGCAAGTCCCCAGACTCCCCACAACATAGTGCTGTTTTAGCCGCTGTTGGCAACGCCGCATAAACCGGATCATGACGTTCTTTCAGAAAATGCCCTACTCTACGTGGTGTGGTATCTGTCACTGTACCGTCCTCCATCACGAAAATGCGGTCCGCTATCGGCAAAACACCGTCTAACCGCTGTTCCGATAAAAATATGGTCACCCCAAATTCTTCGTGCAGCTTGGCTAATGTATCCAAAAAACGTCCTGCTTCCATGGGATCAAGCTGTGAGGTCGGCTCATCTAACACTAACAGCTTCGGCTGTACGACCATTGCTGCCGCTAACTGCACCAACTGCTTCTGTCCACCTGACAAGGCTGCCGTACGCTTCCGAAATAGCGATTCTAACCCGAAATATTCCGCCATCTCCGCAGTCCGTCTCCGCATCTGTGGAACACTCATCCCCAGACTCTCCAATCCGAAAGCAAGTTCCTGCCATATATAATCTGTCACCATATTGTGTTCCGGATCCTGGCCGACATAGGCGATCTGCGATGCCGCGACCCGGTCATCCATCGTTTCAATATCAGCCCCCGCAAAATACATCGATCCGCTCCCAATCCCTATCGGTATTTGGCTTTTGATCATATGTTTTAACAAGGTCGTCTTACCGCTGCCGGATGCCCCGCAAAGAACAATAAATTCGCCCTTTTGCACCTGAAAAGATACCTCCTTAAGTACCTGTTCTTTACTTGTCGGATATCGAAACGACACATTTGCAAACTCCATAACTGCCATCACATCTCACCTTCTCTCGTTTCCCTTGCTTTTCGTTCATGATAAGGAACACCATAGGTCTGCTCTAAATACTGCGCCATCGCTATGTGAGCATCCGTATTCCCCTGCTTTCGCTCCTCCAAAGAACGAACCATCCACTGCCACACATCATATACAAGTGGCAGCATTGCCAGCAATCCAAAACCAGCCGGCAGCAAATACATCTGACCAAGCGGTGCATATCGGATCACCGGATAATACTGGCAGGATGCTTTCTGACGAAGAAACTGGCCGATAATAACAGCCGTAAGACCTGTAAAAACCACGAGCATGACTGCATCCCGCTTCCGAAAGTGAAACAAATGAAACGAAGATCTCCTGCCGATCCCATAGCCTCTCGTTTCCATCGCTGTCGATGTCTCTATCGAATCCTCTAACGACCACGACAAAAGCACCGAGAGCCGCCGAAGCACACTGCTCCCGGATCCCATCCCGCGTTCCCCGGCACGAATCTGATCCATTCTGCGCTCCAATAACGGCAGATATCGAAGTGTCATCGTGATCACCAGTGAAACAGCTGGGAAAAAACGCCCGATCAGATACATGATCTTCTCTGCCCCAAAGAGTTCATTCCATACATAAAACCATTGTAGTACCGCCAGCAACAGCAATGTCATCATTCCGCCAAACAAAATGTTTTCCCGAGTCACTGCCATGTCGTTGATGTAAAACAATGGCGTTGCACCGTTATGTCGAAATAGCGGCAGGATTCCCATAGTAAACACTGCCACACCCAGTCCGGTCATTACACTTCTCTTCCACACGACGCGCCCGCACAAAAAAAGAGAATATACTAAGGAGATCACAAAGGACGTCACGATCATTACAGGATGCATTGTAGACATTGTCACAGCAAGTACTGCTGCCAAATATCCAAATATCACCCACGGATGAAATGATTCAAACGCTGACCTTTGCATTCTTCCTCCTTACTACATTCTCTTTCCTATTTCCTACTCGACCTTTCCGGTACAAGTATACAGCCATTCGATATGATCTCCAGCTTTGACTGAATAATTGGAAGCCCCATAATTAGGCAGCTTGCCATTTACCCGGTACAGCCAGCCACTCATATCGCCGGCTTCCTTTTCATATAAATATCCGATGCCCCGAATATACTCTGTCGAAAACATCGTACTATACTCTGCATCAAGCGCAATATTTTTCGCCTTGCACACCTTCTGTAAGATCGAATATACCGTATCGGATGCCGTGATATTTACCGTTGTCTTCTTAAGAAACAGACCGTTCTCCGGCATCTTGGCCTTTACTTTATCCGATAACGAATCCCAATGCTTCCGTAAACTGTCACAGCGGATCGTTATCGTACAGGTAAGTGCTGCAGGTTTTGCTGTCGCTTTCTGCGCAGCGGATGGCTTCTTCGTTGCTTTCGGTACCGACGATGACCGCTTCGTTTTGGTCGACGGCTTCCCGGTCGCTTTCCGTGCCTTCAACGGCTTTGTCGTCCTCTTTACAGACGGTTTTTGTTTCGCAGAAGGCTGTGGCGAAGCGGTGTTATCCGTCCCCGGCGTACGTTGCGGCGATTCCTTCACCGTTTTAGGCTTTGTCGTCTGTTTCCCCGGTTCTGACGTTGACGTTCTTCCCGGTGCCTCAGATGCACCGACCTCGTCCGGTGGCTCCGTCTCTGATACAGTGCCGTTGTCTGTCTGCGTCTTATCCGGCGTAGCAAACAGATCATTTGCTAACTGCTTCTGCTCTTGTTTGTACTGACCAACCGAACGGATCCGCACACCGGATAACGTGATCCCAAGCAGTACCAAGATCACAAGGCCCGTGACTATTTTCTTGATTCTGCGCTTATCGCCCTTCATTAGGACTTACTCCTCTCCCAACGTCCGGAAGCACCACACGGCAATACCAGCCCATTGCTGCTTACCGGCAATCCGATCTCCTGTGCATCCACATGACCACCAAACTTTGGTACCAGCGCAGTATTCATCATATAAGACAATACCGCCGGCTGTAATCCGGTCGTATAGGAATTGATCAGGAAAAACAACGGATCCTTACTTAACACTTTTGTACACAATTTCACAAATGGAAAAATCTTTTCTTCGATCTTCCATATCTCGCCCTTAGGCCCTCTTCCATAAGAAGGCGGATCCATAATAATTCCATCGTAATGATTGCCACGGCGGATCTCACGCTCCACAAATTTCACGCAGTCATCTACCAGCCAGCGGATCGGCTTGTCCGATAAACCGGACAGTGCTGCGTTGTCCTTAGCCCAAGCGACCATTCCTTTGGACGCATCCACATGTGTCACAGAAGCTCCTGCTGCCGCTGCTGCAAGCGTTGCTCCACCTGTATAAGCAAATAAATTTAATACCTTGATCGGTCTGTTGGCCTGACGGATCTTGTCACCAAACCAATCCCAGTTCACTGCCTGCTCCGGAAAAAGCCCCGTGTGCTTAAACTGAAATGGCTGCAAATGAAACGCAAGTTCTCCATAATGGATCTTCCATGTCTTCGGGAGATCAAAGAACTCCCATTCACCGCCGCCACGATTGCTGCGATGATAATGTCCATTCTTTTGCTTCCAACGCGGCTCTTTATGTGGCGTATTCCAAATAACCTGTGGATCCGGACGCACTAAAATATAATCACCCCAGCGCTCCAGCTTCTCTCCATTTGAAGTATCAATAACTTCATAATCTTTCCAACGGTCTGCAATCCACATATTATCCCTCCAGACTCTGTTCTGCCTGCTTCAGTGCATCCAAAATAAACTTCGTAGAACTCTCTACATAGCCTTTGCGCAGCTCTTCCACCGGCGCAAAATCAATATTGTCGGCAATGCACTTATGTCCATCAAAACAGTCTTCAATACGACGATCCGAAAGTCCAAACATTTCCATGACAGACAAAATTTTGTCGCCGTTACGCTTTCCGACAAAAAACTGCTTGTGGAATAAGATGGAGAAACAGGTTGCATGGAAAGAATTGGTGAAAATATACTCTGCTTCATCCATATAACCAAGCCACTCCTCGATACCAATATCATAAACTACTTTATGCCGTGTTCCTGCCGGAATTTTGGCATCTGCCAGATTCTCGCTAAGTTCGATCACTTCCAGATCATGCTCTTTGGCAAAATCGACCGCAAGCTCGATCAATGGGATCGCACTTTCCATGACAACATAGAGCAGTACATAGCCTTTCTTTCTCTTCGGCCGCTGAATGATCGGCTCATAAAAGCTCTTGTCATGAAGCAATACCGGATCTAACACATGCGTTGTCTCGATACCGGAAATCCGCTTAATATACTCCCCAAAACTTTTCTCGCGGATCGATATATTTTGAAACTGTGAAATGTACTCAATAAAGGTTTTACGCTTGTCCTCTTCCAGCTCTACTACCGGACCACGGCTAGCCGCATATGCAATCTTGTATTTGCCTTTCATCGAATCGCAGGCTAAGAAAAATCCTCTGTCAAATCCGGCTTTCTTATTACATTTCCAAATAACATCTGTCGCACAGATATAACAGTCCAGTCCCAGATCGTTTGTATCGAGTGTATTCTCGTTGTAGCACTCGTCCGTTGTAATATAATACTTGTCGATAAAACGCTGAAATTTATCAAAACGGATCTGACGCGGAATAAACAGCTTAAGCCATTTTTTCAATGCTGCACGCTGTTTCTTTTTATTTTTCATCGGATGAGACAACTGGTAAAACAGTGGGTGTCTCGGATTATATTGTCCATAATAGTTTGGTTTATAATCAATGATCACACTGTCATATCCATGCATTTTCAAAAACTGCTGAAATGCATAAGAATGCAGCGGTGACGCAAAATTTAATACTTTTGTATGCGCATTGATCGAAATAATTCCTATCTTCATAATAGTAGTAGTCCTCCATTAACTTCTTAGGGCAAACGCCCAATTTGAGGGTATCATATTTCACCTGTCAAGTCAATCTGCCTGTGTGAGGCGTTGTTTACAAGTAAAATAGCCATCAAATGCCATTAATATCATCATCGGCAAAAATGTGATCACATAGCGGCTGTTACATTCCCACAATATCTGAAACAAGGCAATACCGATCATCGCGATCCTGCCGATCATCATCGCATCCTGCCTGCCCCGGTGTCCCAATGCCAATAACCCTGACAATACAATACCAAAAAACAAGATCACATAATAGGTCCATGTATAGATCAGGCAATACGAGTGTGACGTTCCATTCCATTTCATAAGCTGTACCAAAGGACACTCCGGCAAATACGGCATACGGAACAAATAGTCATCCCCTGCAAAACAACTGTCCCCCCAGGTGCGAGGCATTTTATCGAAAAAGATAAAATGTATGTAATCAGCTGCACCAAAACAGCGAAGTCTTGCAAGTATAACGCGGACATTTTCCTCCGTGCGTTCTTTTTTTGTCTCAAAGGTCGCCGTATATGCAACATCTTCCTGCATATAGCCACCATCGCTTTTTTCGTTTAATCCCATCATGATCCAGTGCGTCAATGGGTACTCCCACTCATCTTTTATTGCATCTGTAATTCCAAAACAGTCCTCTGCATATTGATCTGAATACACTCCAATGCATTGAATCACGCCACCCAACGTCAGGCTCATCATTAATAGCAGTATACATTTCTGATACCAGCGCTCTTTCTGTAAAAATAATGCGATCACTATGGCTAAAAAAACAATAAACGGAATAACTTTGATATGATAGGTAACCCCTGCCACAATACCAAGTAAGATGCCTAGCCATAGTTTCCGATAAAAACGATGACTTTTATAAATACAGATTCCCAGATATAACTGTATCGTCAGTAACAACATCCCCGGCGTATCTGTATATAAAAACTGTGCGTACATATATAACGGCAGACAGCCGGCCGCCAGCATTCCTGCGATGCACGCTCTGCGTTTTCCCCACACTTTCTTAGCTATCAGATAGATCATCCCGATCGATAGCCATACAAATATACAACTGATCACAATGGATATTTCCTGAAAATCAACAAAGTTGGCATCCGGCAGAACAATACGAATCCATTGAAATAACGTCACCATACAGATCAGGCAAAGTTGATTATTGGTATAACGTGCATAATATTCTTTTGCATCTAACGTCCCTTTCAACACATACTCTGATGCCGATTTCAGCACCTGCCCCCAATCCCAAGATGGTGCCACTTCACACAAAAAGGAAAACGCGATCAAAAACACCAAACACGCCCCATATACAATATACCAAAGCACCGAACACCATTCTTCTTTCAATATTCTCTTCTTTTTCGTAATATATATAATAAACAATGCTACAAATATTGGAAGGATCCATACCATGCGAAAAGACCACGTAAACATAGACCCCATTACTACAATTAACAGGATTCCAAATAATAACACATATAAAATATTACATAGTTTCTCTACATGATGCATCGCGTTCTCCATTCTTTTATAACACTTATTAAGTTCTCTGCATTTTTATAATGATCGTGTCCTCATATAATCTGCGTATCATGTTAACATATTCATCCCTTTTTTTCAACGATACGCCTATTATG
Source organism: Clostridium sp. AM49-4BH (assembly GCF_003478335.1). GTDB lineage: Bacteria > Bacillota > Clostridia > Lachnospirales > Lachnospiraceae > Butyribacter. The sequence goes on along the minus strand of NZ_QUFB01000009.1, from coordinate 52,716 downwards.
ATATTTGAATGAACGCCGACGTAATCTCTATCTATATTTGACATAATATTTGCATTCTGCTACCATTATCGAAGTGTGTATTCATATTTAATCATATATTTGCGCACGCTTTCTGCGCATAACGCATAATTAATATTGCTAAGGAGATAACGATTATGAAAAAAAAGTGGCAGCAACTGTCGATTTTCCTGCTGGATCATTCATTTATTATACTGTTTATTATAACAGGGCTCGTATTTTTGGGCTTTAACCTTTTCACCCCGTACGTTGCTGATGACTATACTTATATGGGTGGCAAATCTCTGCTTGATATGCTTCACAAGGAATATATGCAATACATGAATATGAACGGACGCTCTGTCGCTCATTTTTTGGCACGCGTATTTCTCTCTCAAAACAAAATACTATTTGACGTTATAAATACAGGAATGTTTTTGTGGCTTACGTACTGCATTTATCTGCATGCTAACGGAACAAAACATACACGAGTTTCCAAAAACATTTCCGCACTGACTTACTTATTTATTCCCTGCAGCATTTGGCTTTTTGTTGATGTGATCGGACAGACATGTCTATGGCTTGTCGGTACATGCAACTATATGTGGGGGGCTGTCTGGATCATCACTTTGCTATTACCGTACAGCCTGTATTTTATTCATGGTCAAAACACATGTCAACATTGGTATCAACAGATCCCGCTTATACTATTAGCCGTTGTTGCCGGTTGGAGCAGTGAAAACACTTCCGGTGCATTGATCATGATCATGCTTGGATGGATTGTCTATGCTCTTTTTACCAAGACCAAATTAAAAGCATGGATGTTTGAAGGTCTGATCGGTACGCTGATTGGTTATGCATTATTAATCTTTTCGCCCGGTCATTCCGTTCGAATGAATGACCCGCAATATGCGATGAGTGTTGTCGATGACCGAAACCCTTTATTGATCATTGCGGAGCGATTTGCTAACGCAACAAAGTTTTTATTTACAAAACAGATCGTTCTCATCTTGTTACTTGCTTTCTTTATCATACTGCATATTTATCAAAAGAAAGCAAAAGAGCTTATTTACTCTGAGATTCTCTTCGGATTAGCTGCATTTGCCTGTGAATATGCACTGATCCTTTCTCCGGGACGTCAAACTGACCGTGTTACATTCGGTGTGACAATATTGTTGGTAATTGCATGCTCCATCGGACTTGCAGGCACGGCTTACGACCGCAAAGAGCTGCATTTTGCCCGCAGTGCCGGTATGACAGTATTGCTGCTATTTACATTCTATCAAGGTGTAAACGGTGCCTATGATGTCGTAACCAGTTATAAATCAGCCACTGACCGCGTCAATTATGTAGAAACTCAGGTTGCCAAAGGTGCGAAACAGGTTGTTGTTCCATACATCACTCCAGAACCGGCAACCAAGTACTCTGCACAATATATGTTATGCGATCTGTCAGAATTCCCGACTTTTTGGACTAATCGGGTTTTTGCGGAACATTATAAATTAGATTCGGTCAAAGCAGTGAAGCAGGAACGCTTTGATCTTATCTATAAAAATACAGAAAGACGTTTCACGAAATGCTCTGACTTTACCGAATACCTGCGGGCAATCCGTAAAAAAGGATACACTGCATTTTTGTCTGTACACGATGATGGTTCACAGTTTCTTAATCGCACAGATAAAAAAATACTCAAAAAATGCGGCATATCAAAAACACCGACATTTCGTCAGTCATTCCTTGCCGTAATTGATGATGGCAAAGCGCTATACTCAAATACCGGAACGGAAAAGCTCTCTTATAACTGCACGATTGATGATAAACAGTTCTCATTGCTCAGTCAGGGAAAGTACAATACTATCGATGCTGACTGCAGCATTAAAATGAACAATCAGGAGCTGACTTCTCCTGCCGGCGGAATGCACGTTATTGTTTATAACAAAAAGAAACACTGTCTTGTCGACAGTGTAACCTTTACATTATGGCGCGATCGCAATTTTATCCGCTAAGCAGACGTGATCGCCATTCTATCCGCTAAGCAGACGTGATCGCCATTCTATCCGCTAAGCAGACGTGATCGCCATTCTATTCGCTGAGGATCATTCTTAATGATCCTCAGTTGTTTCTGTAACAATATAACGTGGTCTATGCTTAACCTCTTCATATATTTTAGCTATATAATATCCTATAATTCCAAGACCAAACATCAATACACTTCCAATAAATAACAGCAAAATAATAACCGTTGTGAATCCCTCCAAAGAGTATCCCATAAACCATTTCACGATAGAATATATTGAAAAAATAAGAGAGAATATAAACACAACAATTCCACATCCCATAACAATCTGCATTGGTGCCGTTGAAAACGATGTGACATTATTGATGGCATAACGAAACAAGGATGCAAAGGACCACTTTGACTCTCCCTGAGCACGCTCCTGTACATTAAATTCTACACTCGTTGTCTTAAATCCCACCCAGGATGACAATGCTCTGAAAAAAACATGTCTCTCCGGCAGTGCAATAAAGGCATCTACCGCCTTGCGATCAAGCAATTTGAAATCAGAGGCTCTGGACATATCAATTCCTGTGGACTCACTCATCATGCCATAAAACATTTTGACAAATATTTTATGTATAAAGCTTTCCTTACCACGATCTGCTTTGACACCCTCAATGACCTCATATCCACGCTCCCACAGATGATACATCTCTATGATCGTCTCCGGTGGATGCTGCAGATCACAGTCCATAACGACACAGCAGTCTCCTTTCGCATATTCCAAACCGGCAAATACTGCGCCTTCTTTTCCAAAGTTCCTTGAGAAACATACTCCGCATACTTTCTCATTATTCCGGTGTGCCTTTTGAATTTCATCCCATGTCGCATCTTTTGATCCGTCATTCACAAATACGATTTCATAATCTATACTGTGTTTTTCCATGATGTCTGCGACAACCGAAGCCGTATTTTGGATCAATGCACCTTCATTGTATGCCGGTATTATAATTGATAATAAACTCATCCTATACCTCTAGCCCTTTCTTAATCTGCAAACTTATGACAGTTTCAAAACCTCTATTAAGCCTCATCCTTCTTAAATACGATAAAACGCTGACCAAAATAGTTCAATACAACAAACAATCCCATACCAACAAGCATTGCCAGATTTTCCTGTATGCTTTTAGATGCGCCGCTTAATACCATGCGCACCAGTGGCTTGGCAACACCATATGCTGCCAGATAACAGATGGAAATATTGATAACAAACTTAATGACCATCGCAAATGATTTCTCATTATTCTGAAATGTAAAATACTTGTTCAAAACGTAGCTTACAATACTACCAATGATGTAATTCGATGCTGATGAAATCCAATAACTTGCATGCAGTAAATTATACATCAAAAACATAACGCCGGTACCAACAAGTGTATTCACTATTCCAACCAAAATAAATTTTATCGTTGTCTTGTCGATCAGTTTCATCTCAGACCTCCTAGAATCTAAAGTAAATAAACGGATTGTACGTGGAATTGACCAAATACAATACACTAACATAAAACAGCGCTAACAGTACTGCATATCCCGCTGCAGCACATGCCCATTTGCAGATGCGGTTCTTTTGTATCCGCTTGTAGACTGCTGCCTTCAGAACACGATATATCGGCATGGAAAGAATCACACCAAGTACAAGATAAACACCATACTGTACTGCATACATATGCAGCAATGACATTCCCTCGCTCGTAACATTACCTGAGAACAATGCCTTAAACCAAGTCACACACTGAGATAATCCAGAATCGCAACGGAACAATACCCAGCCAAGTGTCACAACAAACATGGTATATATATGCTGGAATACACGCGGTATCTTCGCAAGCCATTTTCCAAGGAATAACTTTTCAATCGCCTGAAACACAAAATAATACATTCCCCACAAAATAAAGTTCCACTCTGCGCCATGCCATATGCCGGTAAGTGTCCATATAATGAACATGTTCACATACATCCGAGGCATCCCCTTGCGGTTACCACCGAGCGGAATATATACATAGTCACGGAACCATGTAGTTAATGAAATATGCCAGCGCCGCCAAAAGTCACCAACCGATTTTGCGATATACGGGAAGTTAAAGTTTTCCTCAAAATGAAACCCAAAGACACGTCCCAGACCGATCGCCATATCCGAATACGCCGAAAAATCAAAGTAAATCTGCAGCGTATAGGCAATTGCTCCAAGCCAGGCAAGCGGCATATCAATACTATTCATTTCAAAAATTTTATCTGCCAATGCCCCTACATTATTCGCAATAATGATCTTCTTTGCAAAACCAAGTATAAACCGTTCCAGTCCGTCTGCAACATCCTCTATATGTATCTGTCGATGTGCAATTTCATTTTCTACGGTTTTGTAGCGGACGATCGGACCTGCTACAAGCTGCGGAAACAGCGATACATACAACATAACGTAAAACGGATTTTTCTGTGCTGCTACATCACCACGATATACATCAATGACATAACTCATCGCCTGAAACGTAAAGAACGATATACCGATCGGCAATACGATCGTCGCAATTTTAATATCATTTTTGATGAAATGATTGATGTTTTCAATAAAGAAATTCGTGTATTTGTAATAACCGAGCACCCCCAGATTTACGACCACTGAAAACACGACAAACAGCTTACGTATTTTCTGTGTCTTGATCTGCGCGATCGCAATTGCAAATACATAATCCGACATAACCACTGCTAACATAAGCAGCAAATAATTAACTCCGCCCCAGCCATAAAAGATCAGACTAAATATCAATAATATATAATTACGGTATTTGGGTTCCGCCAAAAAATATAAAAATAACAACAGCGGCATAAATCCAAAAACGAACACAGCACTACTAAAAACCATACTATTCCTTTCCTGCCTTATTGCTTAATCCCAAATGTTGACGAAATGTCTCATAGGAAAAATGAGCATCTGATTGATTTGGTATATAGATCACATAATCCGGAGATTGCTTTGCTGCTTCTTGTGCCAAAGTACCGGACTTCGTATTATAGCGATAATCGTACGATATCATCTCTCTGCAGCTTGGAATGATCATCGCTTCCAATGCATTCGTATAGGAACTTCCGCTGATCATGATCTTAGCTGCATCCTTCTGAGGTGTCGTAATATCAGTATACGCATAATCACCACCCATAAACGCACTGGCATAAGTGTCTCCTTTGCCAAAAAGCGGCGCCTTACTGTTTAGCCGTTTATATTTTAGTTTCCATTTTGGTCGAAGAGTAATCTCTTCTTTACCGGCTGACACTACATATCCAATCTTACGGTTAAAGGATCCGGCAACTACCTTTTGCTTGATTCGATAGTCTGACAATGACTTTGTCTGGGTTGCCGGGAACTGCTGTTTCACATATTTCATGACTTCATCATAAACAAGCTGCGAACCATTTGCATTTACATGATGATCTGTCTTGTAATACAGTAATCCATCTCCATCATATTTTTGAAACAGCTCATTTGCATCGATGAATATCACATCGTCCGACAATTCTTGCCGAAGTATACGAATATATCGTTGATAATCTTTCGTAGAATCCGGATAATAACTTGGCAGATACTGTTTAGCACCTACATCTTTACGTGGATAATTGATAAAAAGAAACTTTGCGCCATTTTTTGTAATCTTGGCAGCTTCTCTATTCACAACCTTAGCGAGTTCTTTACTTCGCGGTCAAATGCCGCATAGTCATTGATCACCTGCGGTTGTTCAAATAATTGATTGTCTTTTCCAATAGAAACTGAACCGGCATACTTCATATGAAGCTTATTTACTGTCAGATCATAATATTGGCGGATTTTATTCTCGCGACTGCTGAGCTGATCTGAAAACGCATTCTCAACCTTTGAAAGATACGAATCTTTCGTCATTTCCGAATAATCCAGATCCGGAAATTGAGTCAAACTCCTGCCCTCTGTCAGACTTTTCGCCTCTTTGCCTGCTATCGTCTTAAGCCCTGTGAACCCGATAAACGCCACAAAACATCCAATAAATAGTATTTTTATCCACTTCATTCGTGCGATCCTCTTTTCCTCGCTTTCTCGCTTTCTTCTATATTGATCAAACTGTTGCTGCTGCGCACTTTATGCGTCATATCTCTATTTTATCAAATAGTATAAGATGCCCTTTTTACGCTTCTTTATTCTGATCAATCGCTAAAATTGCCTCATATACTCGTTTGCAGTTATCTGTGTCTGTCTTGTAATAGAAGTTGTCTACTCTCTTCTTATACTCTTCCGACATTTCACAATCACGTTTGATCGCATCAATGATCGACTGCACAGTCGTCTCATAATCATAGCATACCGGACCAAAACCATCCGTTTCATAATTGAAATAGCCTTCATCGTATGTTTGTCCCTCAAAGAAGGCTTCGCGGTCAAACTGCGCATACACCAGACTTTTCTTCATATAAGCAAAATCAAATGCCACACTTGAATAGTCTGTAACCATTAATGCATTCTCCACAAATTCTTTTTGATAGTTCAATGCACCTTCATGAATCTGAATCACATCATTGCCATGATAATCGCCAATCTGCTCCATATGATTTACATGCAGACAGAATTTACCGGTGTATCCATGCTCTCGCATACAGTCAAGCAAACGTTCGTCTTGAATCAATCGATCATAAAACTTAAAGAAGGCAGAGTTCTTAAATGTATCGTTGTAAATGCGCTGCCCTGTTTTTTGATCAATAGAGTTCGCAAGCTGCTTTCTCCAGGTTGGCAATATGATGATCTGCTTCTTTGTTTTATTAGCCACAAGATTGTCAAACCTTGGAAAACCGGTCAACTTAACTTCCTTGTCTGTATAAAAATAATTGCCATCCACAATGGATTGATACTCTGGTTTCGCTGCCGTCACAAATAGGCTGATGTTCTTATTAAAACGGTTCACCCACCCGGACAGATCATCCTTCGTCAGTCCATGCTGTAAGAATACAAAATCAAATCGGAAGAGGTTTTTCAAGTAATCTCTCTTCACACCAAAGGCATTGATCACATACTCATCAATATGTGCAGATATGATCTTATCCGCTGACAAAAAATACATGCAATATCGAAATGAACCATGTGGCACTACCTTTCCTATCTGTTTCATGCGTTCATAATCACTGCATTTCTTGGAAATATCAAAATAAACATCAACATTTCCGGTGTCAATCCGGTTCAGGTATTGAAACAGTGCTTCCCCGTTGTCTCGTGCCAAATTGATTCGATCTGACAACAACCAAATCTTTTTGTTGCTGTGGATTTTACGAAATACTCTTGTCGCATAACGATAAAAGCATTCTTTAAAATATCCTTTTTTTACCAGTTCCAAACAATATCTCCGCTCACATTTACGATAGCGTTTTCTTGTTTTTTTCTGAACATATATGGTCTTTCCCTTGGCGCGAAGGATATGATGATCGTATAAACCATACGAAGAATCCATTGCATGCGTTAATTGGCAAAACTTACCATAACCGATCATCATATAACATCTTTCACCGTTTTTGTATTCAAACACAGCACGAAGCCTTCTGACTCCGGCTAACGGTATGGATACGTGATATCCTCTAACGTCACCATAATCACCTAACAAACTATGTCTTGTTCGAAATGGTAGTGGATAATATGTCGGATAATACTCTGTTCCATTTTGATCCTCAAACAAAATTTTATAATCATCCTCATATATCCAAAAATCTGCCTGACCGGTAATTTCCAGCACATTATCCTTAATATCTACAAAATCTAATGTCAAAAAACGTCGTCTTGCCATGTGCGTTAACCGCTGTCCATGAAAACAAACCAAACCGCCATCAAACGTTATTTCATCCCGGCAATCCTTTTGATATTTTAATTGATAAGCTAGCAGGTAATGCAGACTTAGACAATTTTTCTGAGTAGCGATCATATCATCGTCAATATCTTGCAAAATAACGTGAAGAAGCTCCAAATACTGTTTCTTCTCCTCTTCTGTCAACACACCTGACGGCACAACAGTACGCAGCCGCCATTTCATATCATACATAACGAGATACTGTACATATTTGATCGGCCTGCCAAATTTTTCTTTGGACATTTCAAGAAGATGTTGAAACACAAGTTTTTCTGTGTCAAAATACCATGTCTTCTGGGAAATTGTGTTTTGCATTGCGGATGTTCCGGTATTACGCATACGGTAATAATATACGCAATCTCGAATAACGCCATATTTACACTTGTCAAATAATATGGTATTGATCAAAAGACAGTCCTCTCCATAACGGATTCGAGAATCAAATTGTCGTCCTTTTAATGCCTCAGCGCGAACAAATGTTGTCGCCATACTTAGCTGTATATATTCATGATCTTTCTGAATATCCACAAGTTTGTCGTTATCAAATTTATAATCCAATACATGGTAATTATTTTTCATTTCAAAATATTTGATACGGCCGGCAACAATATCAATCTCATTTCCGTATTTTTGAAAAAAGCGATACGCACGCTTAAAAGCAGTTTTTCCCCATTTGTCATCAGAATCCAAAAAATTGATAATTTCGCCTTCTGCATATTTTAATCCGTTATTTCTAGCGGCACTGACACCTGCATTTTTCTGTTCAACATATACAATGTTATCCGGATATTCCCTCTGATATTTCTCACATATTTTGCCACTATCGTCCGGACTTCCATCATTGACCAAAATAATCTGAATATTTTTCTTGAATCCAATCGTCTGATGTATAACAGATTGAATCGTCTCCTCCAAATAATTCTCCACATTATATACCGGTATAATTACCGAAAATTTAAATCGACTGTTTCCCATATCCTCTTCTTTTCACTTTCTGTCACTACTTCCGCAGTGCGCATACTCCTTCCTGCTTGTCCTAATATTAACGAACGAAACGCAGGAAAACAACTGTTTTGTTCTCCTGCATTCCCTTTCAAACCAATAGTACCTTTTATTATAAAATATTTCTCTATATTTCGCAACTATTCACTGTGATGCAAAATATGATTACTTTTTCTTACCGACCTTGCTGACCCGCGGTACGCTCTTGCCATATCGGTTGCTTGCCGTCACCTTAAACTTTGTACCCTTTTTGAGCTTTGGTATTTTTATAACAAACGTGCCATCTTTTTTCACCTTTCCCTTATACACCTTGCCGGCTACTGTCGCAGCAACTTTGGTCTTTGTGTTAGAAACCGTGGCAGCCTTATTCTTTGGTGCGCCGACCAAATTCACCTTGCCGACAACCTTTCCTTTGCCGGTTGGTGCACTTACAACGATCGGACTGTCTGGTACTTTCTGTACCGGATGAACACGCAGCACCGGGCTTCCGCCTTTCACATTCACAACGTATACTTTCAAAGTGCCTGTGGAATTGGTTCTCGGTATCTTTACAGTATAGCAGTAACGTTTTGATTTGGACTTATACTTTCCTTTGGTTGCCACATAACGTTTCTTGCCAATCTTTACAACTGCCTTTTTACATTTTTCATAGGCATACACTTTTACTTTCGTCGTCTTATTGCTGACATGCGAAATCGTCGGTCTGATCGGCACCGCCTGATTTGTGATCACATGTGTCGACAAACTGCATCTGGATACCGCATCTACCGTTCGAAGCTCAACTTTTGTACCGGCCTTCAGCGTAGACGGCAGCGTCAACGTAAAGGATCCATTCTTGTTCAGTGCAATACGTCCCACTTTGACCTTGTTTTTCTTCTTGTAGAACGAAGACTTACGGTACAATGCCTTGACGTTCTGATTTGGTACATATACTGTTTTGTTGTTTACAAGGATCATTGGATAAGCATAATTGTCGTTTACCTTACCTGTTACCAGTTTGCTGTTCGTCTTAACTTTGTGAAGTGTCGGCCTATTCGGACCGGTTCGTTTTACGGTCACGATCGTACGTGCACTTGTCATTCCCTTACTGTCAACAACATATACAAAGATGCGTTTGCCGGCTCTCTGTGGCGGCATCTTGTAAGAGAACGTACCACTCTTGGTTGCAACGGTAGAATACGTTGCGCCCCCTTCAACCTTAAAATATACTCTGGCATAGGCTTCTGCCTTACCGGTAATCTTCGTCTTACGGTTTGTATAACCATCTACTACCGGTGCCGACAACATACTCTTATTGATGTTGAGTATTTTGAGTACGACAACACTGTTATTACCTTTCTTATCAGTTGCGCAAATGGTAAAGGTTCCATTGCGGTCACAAGACCATACGTTACCATTGATCTTTGATGCCGTCTTCCAAATTGCATTGTCTGCCGTATATTTGCCAGCCGCATAACGAACGGACGCAATTCCTGAAGGATCCGTCGCCTGAATCAATACCTGTATCTTTTTGTTCGTAACACTCTCATCTTTCACAACAGCCGTCAGGCAAGGTCCTGTCGTATCCGTCGTAGACTTTTCGTTTGGATTTGCTACGTAATACCGAACATTACTATCGCCACCGATCGATGCTTTAATCCATCCCTTGCTGCCTAAATAGCGGGACGCCTTAGCACCACTCTGTACAATATAGTTATAGTTATCCGAGTATTTTACACTCCAGTTATTATCCTGCATCGGCTTGATCGTACCGCTGGCCATTTGTATCTTCTCGATAAAGGACTGAATATAGCTGCGATACAACGCCTTTTTGCTAATGGATAGTATTGTCGGCTTCATCGTCTTAAACAGATTGTTATTCGGCAATTTATTAGACAACACAATAAAGGAGGCCGTATTTGAAATATTTGCTCCGTTGCGTGTCAAGGATACGATACGATGGGTATCGTTGATCTTTCTCCCCGCTGCATCATAACGAGGCGCTACTGTCGTATCTATCTTGTACTCTAATCCATCAAATATAAAATACTGTGACCAATCCGTCAGATAATCATCCTGCATTACGAACTGAAACGGTTTGCTGGAATCATAGTTTAAGATATCTCCTAACGATGGCAGCCCCTTGGTCTGAAGCAAAGCATTTTTCTGCTGTAAACTACTTTGCGCTGCCGGCGCAGTATTTGTCTGAGACTCATATACCGCCGCCTGAGAAGATGTCTCTTCCTCTCTGTCTGCCGTCCCCGCAGACACTGCTGATCCGGTTGCTACATCCGGTGATGCTGTCGGTTCTGCCGGTGATGCTGTCGGTTCTGCCGGTGCATTGTCTCCCAACAGATTTTTGCCGGCCTGCTCATAACCGCCTGCGGACCACTCCATCCATTCCCGGATCTGTGCGCCTGTCATCTTGTAGATATACAAGCCTGTCCGATAACTGACCAGATCATAAATATTTGCCTTCTTAAACTGATTTTGAATATCTATGTAATCCTCTCCGTCGGACGATCCGTATTTTAGATAAGTAGACGCCGCAACTACCGGGAGATTTTTGTATTGTGTCTTCGTTTTATTGATGTATTGCAATCCATAACTGATCTTAATATTATTCAACAATTGGATTGCATCATTATCTTCCATCGTACCAAAATAATTTTGTAATTGTGTATCTGCCGCTACCTCACTGAGGATCTGGCTGCTATCCGCCATAAATGTTTTGGTCCAGTTTCCAAATGCTGCGTTGATCGTTGGATCTACCTCTGTAGAAGCATTAACTTTTCGGATCTGTGTAGACTTTCCTGTGATCGTCGGTTTGTTATTCTTCGTACCGATATTCAGATCAACCATACCAATGCTTGCTCCTCGGTTTTCGATCTGGACAAGCGGTTTGCCGTTCACAATACCCGTTGTCTTATTGACCCCCGGATAATCATCATATTTTGTGCCATTGGCATCCGGGAAATCTTTGTGAAGGTGACCGCAGAGTACCGCATCTACCCCACTGATCTTCGTCAGTGCATATCCCGTATTGGCATCTAACTCTGCCGGTTTCTGCTCTCCAATACCGGAGTGTGCCAGTACGACAATGATATCTGCACCTTTCTTTTGCAGGATCGGTACTTCCTTTTTGACATTTTTGACAATATCTTCTCCATTCAGCACTCCGGTGTAATTGGTCCGTTTCTTAGCCAAAGTGGGAACTGTCTCACCGATCAAACCTACCTTGACTGAAATTGTCTTACCGGACTCTGTTACCAGATTCTTAGTAATGATCTTATTCTCTGCCCAAATATGTGCTCCTGTATTGACATTTGTAACATTCGACAATACCACCTTGCCGGACATCCCGGTAGAAGACAACTGTTTTTGAATATAATCCAGTGTATAATCAAATTCATGATTTCCAAGTGTGATCGCATCGTATCCCATCTTGGCCATCGCAGTGTACATCGGCTGCTGTGCCGAACTATTTACATCGTATATGTAATCCGTTGTATAATCAAAGAGAACATCTCCCAGATCAAATAACAAAGAATTCTTTGCATTGACTTCTGCCTTCGCTTTCTTGATCAATGTTGCCGTTCTCGACAAACCACCCGTCGTGTAGACCTTGCCGGTCTCATAATCCTCTGTCGTCAACTGTCCATGCAGATCTGATGTAAAGATCATACGTAACTTTGCAGTACCATCTGCTGCACTCACGGAAACGGCTGGTGCAAGCCCCGCAAAACCGGACACCACCATAACACTCGACAATGCAACAGCCATCAACTTTTTACTCAAACCACCTAATCTCATATTCTCATGATACCTCCCAATCTATCTTCAAGACATCTATTTTCGTTCACCATTCTACCGCCAATATGTGTCAAAAAAATTAAAAAAATATCTCAAAATCAATAAATCTTTCCTTTTTTTCTCAATAACCCAAACGGCAGGAATTGATGTCAATTCCTGCCGCATACATGTTATGTGTGCTGTTGTTATTTTGTATTTTCGTTAATGTAGTTGATGAGGCCTTCTGCCTTGATGATCTTCTGCATAAACTCCGGGAATGCCTGACCCTGATACTCGGTTCCCTTTGTCTTGTCATAGATCATACCGCTGTCAAAATCGATCTCAACGGTGTCCCCTGCTTCAATTTCTTTGGCTGCAGCCGGGCACTCAATGATCGGAAGACCGATATTGATCGCATTGCGATAAAAGATACGTGCAAATGTCTCCGCAATAACGCAGCTGATGCCGGATGCTTTGATCGCGATCGGAGCATGCTCTCTGGAAGAACCGCAGCCAAAGTTTTTGTTGGCTACCATAATATCACCCTTCTGCACACGCTTTACAAAATCCGGATCAATATCCTCCATACAACTCTTAGCAAGCTCTGCCGGATCTGAAGAATTCAAATATCTTGCCGGAATGATTACATCTGTATCTACATTATCTCCATATTTATGTACTGTACCACAAGCTTTCATGTTTATCTCCTTTCACTGCTCACATTAATTGATTAAAGACCAAGTTCTGCCGGCTCAGAAATCTTACCGGTCACCGCACTCGCTGCTGCCACTGCCGGGCTGGACAAATACACCTCGGAATCCACATGACCCATTCGTCCGACGAAATTACGATTTGTTGTAGAGATTGCACGCTCACCTGCTGCCAGGATTCCCATATAGCCACCTAAGCACGGTCCACAAGTTGGTGTGCTGACAATAGCACCTGCCTCAATAAAGGTCTGCACTAAGCCCTCTTCAATTGCCTGCATATAAATTGCCTGTGTTGCCGGGATCACGATCACACGGATACCATCGGCAACTTTTTTGCCTTTGAGGATCTCTGCCGCTGTACGAAGATCCTCAATACGACCATTCGTACAAGATCCGATCACAACCTGATCGATCTTAACGTCTCCCGCTTCTTTCACCGTCTTAGTATTCTCCGGAAGATGAGGGAACGCAACCGTTGGCTCTAACTTGCTTAAGTCAATGACATACTCTTCATCATAAACCGCATCCTCATCTGCTTCATATACTGTATATTTCTTTGTAGAATGCTCTTCCATATAAGCGATCGTCTTGTCGTCCACCGGGAAGATTCCATTCTTAGCACCTGCCTCAATTGCCATATTAGCAATGGAAAAACGATCATCCATAGACAGATTTTTCACTCCATCACCAGTAAACTCTAAGGAACGATACAACGCTCCATCTACACCGATCATACCGATCAGATGAAGGATCACATCTTTACCGCTTACCCATTTGGATGGCTTACCGGTAAGCACTACCTTGATGGCAGAAGGCACCTTAAACCATGCCTGTCCGGTAATCATGCCACATCCCATATCTGTACTACCTACACCTGTAGAAAATGCTCCCAGCGCTCCGTAAGTACATGTATGTGAATCTGCTCCGATGCAGGTCTCACCTGCTACGATCAATCCTTTTTCCGGAAGCAGCGCATGTTCGATACCCATCTGACCTACTTCAAAATAATTCGTAATGTCGTGCTCTTTGGCATACTCACGAACACATTTGCAGTGTTCTGCAGACTTAATATCCTTATTTGGTGCAAAATGATCCGGCACCAATGCTACTTTATCTTTGTCAAATACTGTCTTTTTATTTAACTTCTGAACCTCATGAATAGCAACCGGTCCTGTAATATCATTTGCTAATACCAGATCCAGATCTGCCATGATCAACTGTCCTGCTTCTACAGAAGGAAGACCTGCATGTGCTGCAAGAATTTTCTGTGTCATTGTCATTCCCATAATTAGTATTCCTCTCTTTCTATTGTTCAAGCCTCTGATCTCAAATCCATGTACCGGCTCTGTCAATACCAATATGCTCTGCCTGTACGTTCTAAACTCTACTCAGATCTAATGTACCAGACTCATACTTTCGATCAGGCGCTCATACATTTCACGCAAGCCAACCGTCGCCTTCCAGCCAAGTTCCTGTAACTTCGTACTATCCAGCTTGACGATCATCTCCGGATTGTATCCGAAACTTGCCAGATCTTCCGGAATGTCACGTTCCACCGCAATATTCGACTCCGGCAAGATTCCACTGACTAACTTCGCCATATCATATATTGAGATCGCCGTATCCATATTCGTAACATTATACGCCTCTCCAGCCTGCCCTTTTGCCAAAATGGTAAGCAATGCCGTAACAGCATCGATCGTGTAACAGTATGTACGAACCGTCTTGCCCTCAGTATGGAGCACGATATTTTTGCCCTCGATCGCACAGCGTGCGAACTCAGCAAATACTCGGCCATCATCGTAAGCTACGCCTGCTCCAAAAGTCTGCGATAATCTGGCAACTTTGACCGGAACATCGTATTCTTTCGCATAAGATGCACACAAACACTCAACGATACGCTTTCCCTCCGAATAACTGCTTCGTACGCTGAGTGGCTCAATATATCCATAATCTTTCTCTGTGATCATACCCGCATCTTCCGCAGGAGTTCCATACACTTCGAGTGATGACAGATATACAACACCTTTTACCTGTTTCTGTTTAGCAAGTTCTAACACATAGCGAGTGCCATCCACTGCCGCACCGATCGTTTCTACCGGATGACTGACAAAATATTTGGAACTCGTTGGACTTGCCCCATGGATCACATAATCTATGTCTCCATCATAGCAGATCGGCTCTGAAATATCTCCAAGCACAATCTCCAAATGCTCCTCTTCCTCTAAATAAGGAAATACCTTTAACGCTTTTTCTTTACTGCGCGCAAAAATAATGACTGTCGTATTGCAATGGCAGATACGGTTGCGGCACAACAAAAACTTAACGAGCTGTGAGCCGATCAATCCCGTTGCACCTGTCACAAAAATACGACTGCCGTCTAACGCTTCAATTGGCAGATCAAGCGCTGCAGCACGCTCTAAATCTTCTTGAAGCACCCGGTTATCCGGACTTTCTATTCTACTCATGTAGTTTTCCTTTCCATCCGTAATCAAATTTCACAAACATTTCTGTCGTCCATCTGTTACTTTCTTATACTTCATACTTCTCTTAAACTGTCTGCTAACGAATTCCGTTCGTCAGGCCGATACCAAACGTCTGCTCATTCTCTTTGTAGTTGAGCAGCGCACGGAACATATATACATCCTCTGGTGTAGTAACCTTAATATTACCACGATTGCCC
Source organism: Clostridium sp. AM49-4BH (assembly GCF_003478335.1). Lineage (GTDB taxonomy): Bacteria > Bacillota > Clostridia > Lachnospirales > Lachnospiraceae > Butyribacter. Next base: position 36,645 of record NZ_QUFB01000009.1, on the reverse strand, counting down.
GAGATCATATGTACTTCTTTGCCAAGCGTTGTCATGATCGTGCAGGCATCTACCATATTTTCATACGAAGGATTGATCGCACGCACCTCATCGTGGGCTGCAATAATATCTTTTAAGCGGAAACTCTGTGGTGCCTGTGCCGCAAAGGTATCTTTACGATATGGTACAGAATCTACTTTCTCACCGCTCTTGCTGAGTAAGATTGTCTCGTAGCAAGCTGTGCAGGTGATCGCACTGCCATACTTCTGTACACTTTCAATGTTCTGTTTGATCGTATCATAGGATACAAACGGACGCACGCCATCATGCAAAAGCACGATAGAATCCCCATCATTTTCTTTCTCTGCATCTTTCAACACATTGTAGATGGAATCCTGAGCAGTTGCACCACCCGGAATGATCGATACTACTTTATCCAATCCATAACGGTCTACTAATTTCTGTGTCTTACCAATGTAGTCTTCCAATACGGAAATATAGATCTTGTCGATCATATCATGCTCCTGAAAGAGCTCCAATGTATGCACAAGTACCGGCTTTCCGTGAATCTCCAAAAACTGTTTTGGAATACCGGAACCCATTCTAACTCCACGACCACCGGCAAAGATCATTGCAATATTCATAATTAACTCCTTTCTTCTTCCTCCAATGCGCTAAAATTAAGCAGAGGAAGTCTTTGGTTTACTTTCTCAATATGACGCAGTTTTTTCTGAATGTCCTCCGGAATATTTCCAAGCAGGATCCAGTCAATCACGCGGTCTGACGCATGACTATCAATATAGTCAAAATGCTTGTCTACATATTGTTCAACTTTTTCATATTCATAATCCTTTTGTTCGAGTGCATCCATGATCTGTGCAAAGGTATAGCAGACCTTACCCGGTGCCGCTTCCTCATAATCACGATGGAACCCTCTTGAAAAAGAATATTGGATCTTGTCAAATGCGAAAAACAGCATTGGTTTACGCATCAAACTATACTCAAATATATTGGACGAATAATCCGTGATCAATATCTCTGTAATATAAAACAGATCATTGATATTTGGATATTTATTAGCATCCACAAAGCGGTCTTTATGAGCCTCTTCGATCGGTACCGCCTCACTCACCCAAGGGTGCATCTTGAATAACACAACGTATTCCTCTCCGCAGAAATCATACAATCGCTGAAAATCGATCATGTGATACGGATAATAGGCTGTTTTACGGTTTTTGCCACGGTAGGTTGGTGCAAACAAGATCACCTTTTTGCCTTTACACATTGGATACTGTTCATAAAGCTCTGCCGTTTTCTTCTCACGAAAGGCTTCATCCAGATACTCATCCATACGCGGCATACCGGTTGGCAAGATTTGATCATCATTAATGCCAAACACCTCAGAGAAGAACTTCCCGATCTGTCTGGAACCGGCGATTCCATAGCGGTATTGTCTATGGCAGCTCACTGGTGCCGGGCATCCCAAGTGTCCCCATCTGCTGTAACCGGAGGACTTAAAGCCCGCTCCCGCATGCCATAGCTGTATCAGCTTTGTCCGTTTATCTAATGTCAGCCAGTCAAAAAGCGGTACATGATCGTCAATGAATACCATATCGCACTGTGCTAATTTGTGGAGCAGCTCTTTGGTTGAGCTGCGCGCCTGTCTGATATAAGAAGCAGGTCTTGCGGAAAAAAGAATGGTATATTCCTTATCCAATCCCCGTTCACACATACGGTCATAAACCGCCTGCAGATTCGTACCGAGCGTATCGCTCTGCTCCGTCATAAACATGATCACCTTTTGACGGTCTTTATACTTCTTAACCTGACTGTGATAATACGCTTTCCAACGCATCCGGCCTGCATTTTTCTTCATTTTGATCGCTGGATCTGTCACCGCAGATTTCACGATCTCACCATTGCTTTCCTGTTCCATGCTGACCTTCATCGCATCCATGATATGCATCAGGAGCGGAAGATCATTTTCCCCTTCCGTGACATAGAAGTTTACAAGATAACCTCTCGTCCGGTTGTTATGCAGGAAAGAACGCGATACATTTTCTGCCTCCGGAACCAATTCATGCGCCATCACACATTTTGCCAAAATCTCCTGCTTGCGGCAAACATAAAAGAAATAACTTCCCATCGGCAGACATTCGCAGTTCCCCGGATTTGTCATATTCATTGACAGTCGAATATGCTCTTCATCCACAATTGTCTGCTTAAATCGTGCTTTGGCATGAAAGTTTTGATCCACGGCATATACATCAAATTTTTCACCTTTTAACGACTCATCCGCATACGTAAGCTGTAAATCGATATGCACAATGATTCGTTCCCACCAGATTTTCGTGATCGTCGCAGTAAGTCGTCTTGACGAAATCCGGTCTTCCATCATGATCTCTTTGTCCATGGTATTCTCCATTTCCTATTTATCCCGACTTTTCGCAGGCTGACTGCTATATATCAGACAGTCTTTCAACAAAAAATGCGAAATGTGGGCATTATTTTTTAGTTTATCATCATATTCTGCAACTGTCAATCTGTCCCGCCTTTGCTCATTGAGCCTCCGTTATTCCACGCTGATAGTTCTATTTCCAATATTTATGCTTTACATGATATTTCTTGGCATACTTGTGCGCATAACTCCCCCTTTTCACATAAAGTGTAAGCTTTTTACAGCCTTTAAATGCATCTTTCTCTATTTTTTTCACAGATTTAGGCATCTTCATTTTTTTTAAGCTTCTACAATTTCCAAATGCTTTCGACCCCACCCTCCTTACTTTACTTGGTATGTCATAATACTTGCGCATGATTTCTGCGCATAATGGAGTTTCAAAGAAACTCCCAAGATAAGCACAGTGTGCTTATTATGTCAATGATTATATTGTATTTTGCAGCCACAACATAGCGATTTCTGCCGGCAGAACAAGTCAGCTTGTTGGCTACAAAATAGCTATTATTTTTGTGACATAATAAGCAATATGTGACCAGACAGCAGCATTGGAAGTGCGAAGTTTGAGCTGACTGATAAATGAGAAAAGACCCCCGGGAGTCCCCGGAGGTCTTAATACTCGAAAATATTGATAAGCCGAACTAATGTGCCAAGATAATCTTCTTTGGACATTTTTCAGCACATTTACCGCAGCCCGTACATTTAGACTGGTCAATATGTGCAATGTTATTCTCAACGGTAATTGCTTCCGCTTCACATTGTTTTGCACAAAGACCACAGCCGATACAGCCCACTTCACAAACTGCCATCACTTTTGGTCCTTTATCCTGATTGGAACAGGATACCACTTTCGTAGCATCGTATGGAATCAGTTCGATCAAATGATTTGGACATTCCTCAGCACATTTTCCACAAGCAACGCACTTTTCTTTATCCACAACTGCAACGCCATGCTCAATATGAATCGCATCGAAGCCACACGCTGCAACACAAGAACCAAATCCCATGCAGCCGTATGCACATGCTTTATCGCTGCGGCCCGGAATTGCTGCAGCACTTCTGCAGTCAGAAATTCCATAATAGTTTGCTTTGACACTTGCCTTATCACAAGTACCTGCACACTTTACAAACGCAACTTTCTTTACGTCTTCACCGGCAGATACTCCCATGATCTCACCAATCTTATCAGCGACAGCCGGTCCACCTACCGGACAGCCATTAACCGGTGCTTCTCCTGCAGCAATCGCTGCTGCCATCGCATCACAACCGGCATAACCACAACCACCACAGTTGGCTCCCGGAAGAACATCACGGATCGCAATTGCCTTTTCATCGACCGGTACCTCAAATGCATTGGCTGCCACACCAAGAAGTACGGCTATCAACAGACCGGTAATACCGATCACGGCTGCTGCTGTGAGGACGCCTGCTGCTGCAGATGCTAATACCACACTCTGTATCATATATTCGTCCCCCTTTCTACACCAATCCTGCGAAGCCGCAGAATGCAATTGCCATCAAACTTGCTGTTACTAACACGATCGGTGTTCCCTTAAATGCATTTGGAACATCATTGTGTTCAATTCTCTCACGGATGCCTGCCATGATCACGATAGAGATCAGGAAACCAAATGCCGTGCAGAAACCACAAACAACACTCTCGATAAATCCATATCCATTGGAAATGTTTTTGATAGCAACACCGAGTACGGCACAGTTCGTTGTGATCAACGGCAAATATACACCGAGTGCTTCATACAATGCCGGCATAAACTTTTTGAGTGCCATCTCCACAAACTGTACTAATGCTGCAATGATCAAAATAAATGCAATCGTCTGTAAATACTCTAAACCAAGCGGCTCTAAAATACATTTCTGAACCGGGTAAGTGATAATACACGCGATCGTAATAACGAACGTTACTGCAGCTCCCATTCCGGCTGCTGTCTCAACTTTTTTGGAAACGCCCAGGAAAGGACAGATTCCAAGGAACTGGCTTAATACCACGTTACTGACTAACATGGATGAAATAACAATAACAAATAATTCTCCCATCTAATTAGTCCTCCTTTCCTTCGGATTTTTCCGCTGCAGCAGCTTCCTTTGCTTTGGCCTCTTTGGCTGCTTTCGCTTTGGCAGCAGCTTCCTTGGCTGCCTGCGCTTTCGCTGCCTTAGCCGCAACACGCTCTGCTTCTAAAATGCCTTTATTGGCAACACTTGCACAGCCTACACAGGATGCACAATTACCACCACAGGCAATGTCTGAATCATTCTCTACATTTGTCGCTGATGGCAGCTTCAATTTGTTCTGAATTGCTGTCAAAAATGCTAACACAAGGAATGCACCCGGCGCCAATACGAAAAACGTAATGTGATAATCGTCCGGAATAAATGTCTTTCCAAAGATTGCACCAGATCCTAAGATCTCACGGCAAATACCGATACAAGTAAGTCCGAATGTAAATCCAAGACCCATTCCAAGTCCATCGAACAAAGATGGAATCACTTTGTTCTTAGACGCATATGCCTCAGCACGACCTAAGATAATACAGTTTACTACGATAAGCGGAATGTACACACCCAAGGACTTATTCAAAGATGGGATGTACGCCTGTAATAACAACTGGATCAATGTTACAAAAGATGCAACAATAACGATGAATGCCGGAATACGCACTTTATCCGGAATCACTTTACGAAGCAGTGAGATAAATACATTGGATAACACAAGCACTGCTGTTGTCGTAAGTCCCATGCCCAATCCATTAATGGCGGATGTTGTTACCGCAAGGGTCGGACACATACCCAACATCATAACGAACGTAGGATTCTCCGTTATGATACCATTTTTTAATCGTTCTACACATGTATTCATGGGAACCCTCCTATTCTAATGATGAAATAAACTGAAATGCACCATCAATGGCTCTTGTAACTGCCTTACTGGTGATCGTTGCACTGGTGATCGCATTGATCGTACCATCTTTGGTACTGCCACTGCCATCTTTTACAACGTTCAGATCCTGTGATGCATTGGTGCCAACAAACTGTCCGTTGAACTCCTTGTCCGAAGATTTCTGTCCCAGACCCGGCGTCTCATTGGAACAATCGGTGATCTGAATGCCCTTGATCTCGCCCTTTTCGTCAATACCAAGTGCAATGCTTACTGCTCCACCGTAGCCCTTGCCGCTACAAGAAACAACATAACCGGCATCTTTTCCATCTACCTTTGCTTTCATTGCTTCCGCAATTTCAACATCAGATAAGGAACCGAGAGCCTTCGAACTTACCTTGCCTGCCGCAAGGTCTTTATTGAACTTTTCCAATGACTTGTTAAGAGCACTGTCTTCCTCAAAAGATGCTCCCTGATAGACAGCTTCGTATGCTTCCTGTTTGTTCTTTTCCTCCTGCGCTGCGATCGGTTTTTTGGTGATCGTATAACCTGCACCGAGAAGCAGACCGGAGATCAATGTGATCAGGAATAAGCAAATGGTGTCATGCACCAATGTGCTCTTCTTCTTAACTTCTTCTTTTTCTTTATTTGCCATCCTTGATACCCTCCTTTCCAAATGGAACCGGGATCGTTACTCTTTCGATCAATGGAACAAGCAGGTTACAGATAATGATCGCATAAGATACACCTTCTGCGGATGCACCAAAGACACGGAATACTCCGGTCAAAAGACCAAGCAGTACACCAAATATGATCTGTCCTTTCGGTGTGATCGGGCTTGTTACATAATCGGTTGCCATAAAGAATGCACCTAACAGCAATCCACCACCGCACAACTCTGCTGCAAGATAAGTAAGATCAAATCCTCTGCCGCCAAAGAGCAGGATAAAGATTGCAAATACTGCGATATAACATACCGGAATTCTCCAAGAAATGATCTTGCGGATCAACAAGTACGCAGCTCCGATCAACAGTGCGATCGCACAAGTCTCACCGATCGTACCTCCGGTACTTCCGATAAACATCTTTAAGAGGGAAGTTGCCTCCTGTGTCTTACCATCACCGGATGCCAAGATCTTCTGAATAGAATCTGATCTGCTGCCTGCTTTAATGATTGCAAGCGGTGTAGCACCGGTGATTCCATCGTGTGCAAAACTTGTCATCTGTCCTGCAAAAGATACCATCAGGAAACATCTTGCACCAAGCGCAGGGTTCATAAAGTTCTGACCCAAACCACCAAACAACTGCTTTACAATAATAATTGCAAAAACACTTCCTAAGATCGCCATCCAGATCGGGAATGTCGGAGTCAGGTTCAATGCTAACAGCAAACCAGTAAGTACCGCACTTCCGTCATTAACGGTAAGCGGCAATTTCATACATTTCTGCCATATGTACTCGGACAAAAGGCAGGTTGCAATACAGACAGCGATCAAAACTGCTGCCCGAATACCAAAATTGTAAATGCCAAATATACTCGTCGGTATCAAGGCAAAGATCACATCCCACATGATACTTCTCGTAGACGACTTGTCACGCACATGCGGAGATGATGATATGTTTAATAAATTGCTCATATTAATCCTCCATTATTTGTAGTATGTACTCCTGAAACGTCTGCCCAAGGCAATTCCGGGAGCTCATACATTATTTTTTACGTCTCTGTGCTGCGACATACTGTCTTGCCTGCTTAAAGCTCTGTGTCAATGGACGCTTAGCAGGACATACATACGTACAACTGCCACATTCGTAGCACTCCATGCCATTTAACTTTACAAAAGTATCATAGTCTTTGTTCATAGCGGCTTCTGCCATCTTCTGTGGTACCAGATTGCCCGGACATGCCTCTACGCAGCGACCGCAGCGGATACATGGTGTCGGTTCATTCTCTGCTACCTCGTCTTTTGTCATTGCCAAAATAGAAGAAGACGTCTTAGTCACCGGAACATTCAGATCAAACATGGCAAATCCCATCATTGGACCACCGGAAATGATCTTCTTAGGCTCTTCCTTAAATCCATCTCCTTCTTCCACCAGTTCTGCATGACTGCATCCAATACGCACATCTACATTGATCGGAGTATTGAATGCCTCACCTGTCAATGTTACAACACGTGTGATCAGTGGCGTCTGTTTGCACACCGCACGATAAATTGCAATTACCGTGGATACATTATCCACAATACATCCTGCATCTGCCGGAAGTTTTGCAGAATAGATCTTGCGTCCGGTTGCAGCAGAAATCAGTGTACGCTCACCGCCCTGCGGATATTTCGTCTTTAACACCTTCACTTCAATGCGGTCTTCATCTTTGACAGCCTCCTGCATTTTAGCAATTGCCTCCGGCTTATTGTCCTCAATGCAGATGAGTCCTTTCGCCTTGTCAAAAATATGCAGGATCACTTTCAAACCACCAACGATCTCTTCTGATCTTTCTAACATCTGTCTGTAATCCGAAGTCAGATACGGCTCACACTCCGCACCATTGACCAGAATATAATCGATTTTATCCGGCTCTTTCGGCGCTAACTTTACATTGGTTGGAAATCCGGCACCACCCATGCCGACTACACCAGCTTCCTTCACAATGTCGCGGATCTCATCAGCAGAAAGTTTCGTGTAATCACGATCCTCTCCCAATCCTTCAATTGCTGCATATTCTCCATCATTTTCGATGACAACACAAGTTGCCTGAGAACCATTGAGGAGCATTCTTGGCTCCACTGCCTTTACCGTTCCCGAAACAGAACTGCAGATATTCGCAGAAATAAATCCGCTTGCCTCTCCAATTTTCTGACCAACTAAAACTTTATCGCCTTTTGCGACAATTGGCGTTGCCGGTGCGCCAATGTGCTGGCCCATCGGAAATACCAGTTCTTTCTTAGGCTGTACAGTCTTGATCGGTAAGTCCTTGGATAAATCTTTTCCCTCGTAAGGGTGTACACCCCCACGAAATGTTGCTATACTCATTCCGTTTCTCCTTTCTGTTGATTTACCTTGGCATTTTTCCACATCTTATCATGCCAAAACTCACCCTTTATTGTAGCATTTGTACGAAAAAAGTCAATATTATCAGACATTTTTTATCAATAGTAGACAAGACTAACCTCAAGAACATATCAAAACAATCCTTGGCGATGCGGCGCTACACAGCACCTTGATCCTATCAATCGGGTAGGATGTATACGGACAGACAGATCGTACTGTACGATTGCCACCCTTCGCGTAATGCTACTGGGCACACGCAAGACGTCGTTTTGACAAAGCCTTGAAGGCATTGCCAAAAGTAAAACTGCCAATGGGCTTACCTAGGTCAGACAAGCTGCCAGCGGAATGCAGAAAGTAACTTTAATGATATGCCACTCCTCAATAATTTATATATCGTCTGCTTCTTCCGAAAGTTCAAACTCTTCTTCATTTAGATTTTCATTTGTTAAAGAAAAAACTTCTTCTTGTTTTTGGCCTCTTTGATCTGTAATCGTATAGCGTCCCATTATTGCATGCGGACGCTTTGTTTTTTCCTGATAATAAGGTTCAATTTTAACATGTACATCATTACCGCTCTCTAATTCATCAGCCCAGGCATTTTCAAATGTTTTATATGCACTCCGATTTATAAAACGATTCTGTGCAATCAAATTATTTAATTCACCACTTCCACCAAAACGACTGCCAATCAAATGTCCCCCTTCGTCCGTATCACGCCGAAATTCCCCTCCTGCTTTTAATTGAGCAGAAGTATCTCTTACCCCCTGTCCCAAATGCAAATCTCCCTCCGCCAAAATAATTCTTTCCTCATCATCTTTTTCATATGAATATCCATTCATTTCATATGAATTTAGATCGTCTTTTTTTTTACATACTCATAAACCTCTGGGTCTTCCGCCTCCCCCATCTCCTCCCACTCGTCAAGCATTTGACTTAATTCATCAGAAATATCTTGTTCTTCATAATCTTCTCTGACATCGGGTTCCATATCTCCAACATCTTCATAGTCCTCTGAAATGTCGACTTCATCAGGGTAATATTCTGCAACCTCATCATAGTCAACATCACTTGCATCATACTCCATATCTGTAATACCAATCATGTCATCCAACACTGGGGCATCTGCAACTTCACTACCGATATCATCAACATATTCCATATCACAACTCATATCATCCATTCTTCTCACTTCCTTTCATAAACAAGGTAATCAATTTAATTTTTTCCTTATCATCCATTTTATATAATCTATCATTCAACTGAAGTTTTCGAAACAATTTGATCCTTACACAAATAATAAATTCCCGATCATTCCCATATCCCATCGCTGCTATTTTTTTAGCAAAAAGAGATGGAATACTTAAAAACACACCTCTAACTGTTCTTTTCTTATCTGTATTCTTATATAATGCATCAACACAAACCGCATAGGCCTCGCTAGAAATATATTCTGCATCTGCCTTGATTCTATAATTACAACCATCACCATATAATCCACACAAATAACACTCTTTGTATGGACATAATAATTTTTGCTTATTATCCCAGTAATGCATCAATTTTCTAATCAAATCATTGTCTATACTTAATTTAATTTGTTTCTTTTCTCTTATATCCTCCGTCATCACAAGTTGCGGTTTATTAAATGCTGTAGAATAAACATACGCTTCACCAACTTGCAAACAGGAGAGAGTTTCTTCCATTTCTGCGTCCATATTGGTACTGTTAGCAATCAGTCTCCTTTCCGATGCCTCCACAAGACGAAACATAATTTTTGTGTCTGTGGCAGCAATGATATCATGAGTCACTTTTGACGGTGATTGATCCGCAATAATAACCCCCGTCCCATACGCCCTGATTTCTTTAAGCATCCTCTGTAACGAACTTACTGTTGATGATCCTGCAGAGATATCCGAATTATCCCCCCTTCCTTCCGGAGATAACAGAACATGTGCCTCATCAATCATCAAAACATTTTTGAGTCTGGTTCCTATACTTAAACTATTTATCTTGGTATATGCACAAACATCAACCAACAATAGCGCCATTATTAATGCTTTTTGCTCCATGTTTTCTATAGAATTTAGTTCTATAATAGTCGGTCTTAAAATTAAATCCTCAATAGGTATAGTATTGATTGAATCATAAATATTGCTATTCATATCAATTAAATTCATCAATCGCATTACACCTGCTGTTTCCAAATTTGATTTTACATCTTTGCTATAATTTGATGTTTGGAGCAACTTCTTAAACACTAAAATAAATTCGTGTAAGCCAAATATAGTAACATCACTGTCATCAGACGTACTGTAATCTTTCCACCCGTATTTCGTATAGCATTGTTGTATAGCGTTTTGGAATAATAAATCTAATGGTGATGGCATAGAAAAAGCAGCCATAAATGCACTTACCAAAACAGGTTTATATTGTTCCACCGTAATTCCTTTTAATGGGATAAACGGATTAATAATAAATGGAGAAACACTAACATTTCCCGGTGTAAAAATTTGTATATCTGGTAGTTGTTCTATCAATGCTCTATACTCTGTCTTAGTCGGTTCGACAATCAAAAACGGAATGTTTCTTTCAGCAAATTGCAGCATCAAATTAATAGAAAAGGTTGTTTTACCGGTTCCTGGCATTCCCACAATCAATACATGCTTTGACAGTATTCTTTCATCACAACCAATAGTAACCTTTTTCATATCTGATGATATTAATTGTCCAAACTTTATATTAGAATCACTAACGACCTCTTCTTTTAACTGTTCTCTTTGCTTTTTATATCTGGTTCCCTCAACACCTGACATATTTCCATCGTAAACCGGTAAACGAAAAAAGGAAATCAATTCTTCGATTGTCATCATCAACGGAAGCCGATACAAATAATTGGAGAGTGGAATGTATTTACGAATTTTCACATTTCTATATTTGTACATTAATAATGCACTTACATTCCATATATAGTTAGGAAATTCATTGATTATGCTACCAATACTTTTTGATATATCAACATAACTCGCTTCAAAACCACCAATATTACTGTCTCCACCTTGTAAAAGACTGATAATTTTGTTAGATAATACAGCGCAATCTTCTTTAGTTCCAAAAGTCAATATATTTGATAAAAACATAGGTGCATCCCGATTATCTTTGTAATAAGATAATACTTCAAAAGGTTCCTGAGCACATGAATCCTTTACAAGTTGTCCATTAACAGATATTCCTTTTGATAATCCTTCCAGTTCAGAACAATGTTGCACTAATATTGCGACTTCGTTCTCATACAATTTTGTTGGTATTATGCTAAACGAAATACCACAGTTCTCCCTCTGACTCAAGGCATTGATCAAAGATGCCAGCCCCTCAGTATTATTTGATGGAATGATCTCTGTATAATAAAATGGACAAACACCGGATGGATTAATAACCACCTTTTCCTTTTTCTCCACAGCATATACCCGACTTTTTACATTCTGTCTCCAAAGATCATCGAAAGTCTGACGGCAATGTTCTGAGTCTTGATAAGAATATCCAAAATCCGATACTATATTTCGAATGTTATTTATAAGCATTTTAACGCACGATGCGGCTTCTGCACTGACGTTGTCTATCTTACGTACAACAATATAAATATGGATTTTCGAGATATATGATTGATTATCAACTTTCTCAGTCAACCAAATAATTTCATAAGCAACATTCTGATTTTCAAGTCTATACAACTCTCCTAAAACACTTTCAAAATCTGAAGTTGTGTCAGAGAAAGTAACAATTTCCAGCATATCAACTGCCAAGAAACGATTATCTGCTAATTCATACACCTGTGCCATACTTCATTAACCTCTCAATTCCTGTATATAATCCTCTAATTCTCTTATTTTATTTACGCATGTTTCATACGTGTATTTTTGTTTTCCCAAATCAGCAATACAAGATTCAATTTCCTGCTTTTTTAGGGCAATATCATCATATTCTTTTTGTTTCTTCCGCAACATTGGCTTTTTTGTGAGTGATTCAATACGCCAAACAACACCACGATAAAAAATTCCCCATAGACTAAAGATTACTACACCTGTGAACACACCATCCATTATGTTTTCTGTAACACAGATATACAACACCCAAACTATACATGCTATAAATGATAATCTGAAATCATGAGGTTTCGATAATTTCTCTATATTAGGTTTCAGTTCGTTCAGTTGCAACTGCAACATATCAGCCTGTTCTCTCTTCTGACTGATTTCCAGCGATACATCACTATATCCTGCAATCTGATTTTGATAATTATTTTTCTCTTCTTCTGCTTCACTTATTTTCAGTCGCTTATTCTGCTCCTGTAGTCTTCTTATATAGTCTTTCCACTCCTCCTGTATCATTTTTGCCTTATCTGGATTTGCAACAGTAATTGCATGTTGTACCATATTTTGCATCTCAGAAGCCAACTCATTGTCCAAACGAGTTAAACGCTCACTTTGTACATAAGGTACTCCCCACCAACCACGATAATCTTCCGGATATCTGTTTTGCATTTCAATGTATAATTCATATGCTTTTTGAGCTTCATTCAGTCTCATAAAGGTTTCCGCATTGGCTGCTAAACGGTTCACCTCAGATGTTTCCTCATTCGGGAGAATCCCATTCTTTCTTTTGCTGTTCTGAATAACGCGATTAACACCCTCTACCAGATATTCCACATAGCCTATTTTGTTCAAATCAAAAGACTGAAATGCTGAAAATTCCATTGGCATTTCATATGGAGACATATTCTTAAAACATGCAATCAGTGTTTTGTTCTTATTTTCTTTCTTTAATTCCAAAAAACGAGACCATTCGTTCTTTACCCAGGTAGAATTATAATATTCCGTTTTAGTTCCCAAAACAATCATTACCGTTGCACTCATCAATGCAGCATATATGTACGGTTCATACTCTTGTCCCAACTTACTTTCCAATGATTTTTTGCAAAAATGTGCGGTATCCCGCCTGCTCTAACGAGTTATAAATATTATATGCTATCATGCTGTCTTCTGTAGGCTCTCCATTTTCCATTTTATCTTTGTAACATATAAAAACATCATATGGCTTCTCCTCTTTAACAATTTTAATATACTTATTATAAATTTCGTCAATTTTTTTCGCTTCTTCTTGAAAAACATAAGATTCGTATATATCCGCATTTTGCAATGCTGCCTTATAATCCGGATCATCAAAAATAGAATGATCCTGTATTCTATGACATGTTGGCTTCCTTTCTCCCCCAATATCATTTACATACTCAATACCATATCGGCTAAAACCATTCCCCAATGAGCCGCTGAATCTTTATAATCTTCTCGAAGTAAATCATCAAAAACAGATATTGCACCATCAAAATCCAGATTTTGTCTTAAAAACGTAGCACGATTAAATAAATTTTCTATTTTATCCTTATTTTTGGATACAATCATTTTCGAATCACAATACTTGCACGTTGCTATTGATGTACTTTCATCAAAATCAATATTGCTCCGCATACTTCACACTTTAGTATCATAAGTACCTCCTCATTATAATAAATCCTTTAATTTTTCTCGTTCGATTTTGAACTCCTCGTCAGTGTATAATCCTTCCTGCCAAGCCATTTTCAAACGTCTTAACCTTTTCATATACTCTTCATCATCAACGTGATGTGTTTCATTGGATGTATTTTCTCCTGGTGTTTTCAAATGAATCATTCCCGGTATATCATCACTATCCTCGTTGACGTTGCTAGGGGTTACCTTTATATTTGCACTATCATTGTCTGAAATCGGTGTCATTAGACTACTTCCCTGAATTTCATTTCCAAAACTACCCATTGTCTGACTAATAAATGGTGCCATCCCCATTCCCATTCCAACTCCCATCATTGGTGCGCTACTTCTTCCAATTCCTTCATTAGCTGCCGCAATATCCATCACCCCAAATCCTCTTCGCTGATGTTCTGTCATATTAAGAGTTTTATTAGCAATACTTTGAGCGATTGCATCGCGCTTTTTTATTTCCTCATCTGCCATATGCTCCGTAATTCTGACATTTGCATTGATTGCAGCTTCTTTTATCCGATTTTTTTCTTCCAGATCCAAGAAAGTATTTTGAGACCACAAACGTTTATACATTTGATAATTAGGATCATCAGCAGATACATTGATATTATTCACGTATAGATCCACCAACGCTATTCCATATTCAAACATATAACTGGAAATTGCCTTTTTAAGTTGTTCTGCAATCCCCATTGGATTACTCTCAAGATTAAAAATCGAAGCATTTTCTTCTCTTAAAATTGCCGGAAGCCATTGTTTGATGCATGAAATTATAATCCCCTTAAAATATCTCATCATATGTTCTTGATCGAATTGCGTCTCCGTTCCAACCAATTTCAATAATATTTTTTTGGAATCTACTACTTTAATACTCATTTCACCGGACGTACTAATAGCAAATGGCGGCAAATTCATGCTTGGATCACTATATTTTATGTCTCCCACACCCCAATTAATTGCCATTTGTTCCGTCTTGTTTACAAAATATACTTCACAATGAAATTGCGATATTCCATCATTCGGCAAATTGATAAGCTTGTTTAAAATAGGTATATTTTTAGTATGCAACTTATATGATCCCGGTTGAAAGATATCCGTCAACTGACCATCTTTAAAAAAAGCTGCCTCTTGTGTTTCATGTACAATCAGGGTTGAATGAGTATTAAAATCTTCTCCTGGAAACTTCCATACGAATGTTCTATTATTTATTTCACCTTTTATTACGTCAAATATTTGCATATGTTCCTTGTATGATAATTATAAAATTAATTACCACACATTTCCTTTCTTTTAATATTGTGATTTAATATAATTCAGATACTTTGAACTTTTGTTTTTTCAGCAGCTTGACTACTCGACTAAAGTGTATTGCCGCTACCTTTATCTGAATTGTTTATCAACTATTCCTTCTTTTTGAGCCCAACCAACTATAGCATTAAAGTCAACATAAATATTTTCATTTTCCGTAATTTCTTTTGCATAATCCATTCCGTATGGATGCCCACTATCATATGCAAAAGAAAAATAAAAAACAGCTAACTTTTTCATTTTTAATGCAGCACCTTGGTCAGAAATTTATCTCTTTTTCCTCCTTTTTTCGTGTCCTTGTTTTCATGCGAGGGAACGATGCCAGATAAGTCTTTACACCGTTCAGCAAAAAAAGCATATCACATGGCATGTACAACTTTTTTCCGAAATTTTACAACAAACATCTTTTTCAGAAACTCGAAATACACTGAAATAATCGCAACAAAAACAAGTAACTGGCATTTATTATCATATTTTTTTGTAAATTATCCACAAAATTCAAAGAAAAACTTTGGTGACTTTTTTGTGATTTTTTCAGTAATCCTTGAATGGGTGAACACTTCTGTATACTCTTTCTGTTACGCAGATACCATTTGCAGATAGTCCTCTATATGAAGTTGTCTGTTCTTAAATCCATCTTTGGTTACATTCATTTACTCACATCTCCTAAAGTCCAGTCCTTCCCACTGCTAGGGCGGATTCGGGACTTTCACCCATTAGCGACGTGCGCCGCAAGGCGCACATTAAAAAAAGACGCTGCGCACATCTCTGCACACAGCGCCAAGGCTCGTATCCCCATATTTTTCACTACATATCAAAGTGGAACGTATCTTTCAGACCATGCCACAACTGATCTTTATCACTCAAGTTAAGTGGGGTACCGTCTGCCAAAGCATATCCTTCCGCTGAGGCAGTTCCTTTGTACTCACCTTTCAGTTCCGGCCAGTCCACGCCAATCTCCGGGTCATTCCAAGCAAGACCGCCCTCGTCTCCCGGATGATAAAAATCTGTACATTTGTAGCAAAAAACTGCTATATCCGACAATACCAAAAATCCATGTGCAAATCCTTCCGGAATGTAAAACTGCTTGAAATTGTCCTCTGACAACTCCACACCAAACCATTTTCCATAGGTCTTGCTGCCGGTACGTAAGTCAACTGCTACATCAAAAACACGCCCCTTGGTGACCCGCACAAGTTTTCCCTGCGGATACTGCTTTTGGAAGTGCAGACCACGAAGCACTCCTTTGGTAGACTGGGACTGATTATCCTGTACAAATTCCATATCCAGTCCCTCTGCCACCATATCCTGCTTATTGTAAGTCTCTACAAAATAACCGCGGTTATCGCCAAATACCTTTGGCTCGATCACACACAACCCTTCAATACCACCTGCATTTTTCTCTACTTTTATCTGTCCCATATGAATCCCATATTCCTTTCCCGTCCTGTAGTCTGATCCCCAGGCACACCTTTACATCATAACAGTTTTCTGTCCCACGGACACACCTTTATATTATAACAGTTTTCTGTTCCACGGACACACCATTACATCACAGCAACTCTCTGTCCTACGAACATTTCAGTATACATTCAATTACAGCACTTCCTGCAAATACCGTGTCAGCGCATCCTGCCAAGTTGGGAGCAGTGTAAATCCCTGCTCGGTAAGCTTACTCTTATCCAGTCTGCTGTTAAACGGTCTTGCTGCTTTCGACGCTCCATATTCTGCCGTTGTCACCGGCTTTACCGTCAAATGCGCTGCATCATATTCTTCGTGACCAAGCGCTGCCGCCTGTGCAAAGATTTCCCGCGCAAAGTCGTACCAACTGATATAGCCACCTTCATTGGTCGCATGATAATAACCATACTTATCCGTCTGGATCATATCAACCAACAGCCTTGCCAAGTCATATGTGTAAGTCGGTGTTCCGATCTGATCGTCTACAACCGTCAACGTGTCATGCGTTTTTCCGACTTTTAACATGGTTTTGATGAAATTATTGCCATTTAAGCCAAATACCCAGGCGATACGCACAATGAAAAATCTAGATGCAAACTCTGCCACTGCAAGCTCTCCCGCCAATTTCGTTTCACCATAAACATTAAGCGGTGCATACTCCTTACAGTCCGGCTTCCAAGGTGTCTGTCCCTGACCGTCAAACACATAATCTGTACTGATATACATCATCGGGATGTCTAACGCTCCACACTCAGTAGCAATATTTTTCGTTCCCTCTACGTTGACCTTACGTACGGTCTCCTGCTTATCCTCATCTTCTGCAGCATCTACCGCAGTCCAAGCAGCACAATGGATCACCGCATCCGGTTTCAATTTCTCCAGCATCGCACTCACAGCAGCCCCATCCGTAATGTCCAGTGAATAATACGGTGCATCAATAGAGGTCACCTCCGGCAAAACATCACTGCCGATACTCTCTATTCCTCTTTGGTGCAATTCATTCATCACATCATAGCCAAGCTGTCCGCCGACTCCTGTTACAAATACTTTCATTTCTTATTTCTCCTCGGAACGATTTCCATACATTTTTGCATAATAGTTCTGATACTCTCCCGAAATGATCGTCTCCCACCACTCACGGTTATCCAAATACCATTGGATTGTCTTCTTGATACCATCGGCAAACTTTGTCTCCGGAAGCCATCCAAGCTCACTGTGGATCTTTGTTGGATCGATCGCATAACGCATATCGTGGCCCTTACGGTCAGCAACATATGTGATCAAACTCTCCGGCTTGCCAAGTTCTTTACAAATAATCTTAACAATATCAATGTTGGTCATCTCATTGTGACCACCTACATTATATACTTCACCGACTCTGCCCTTATGAATGATCAAGTCAATAGCACGGCAATGATCCTCTACATACAGCCAGTCACGGACATTTTCTCCCTTGCCGTATACCGGAAGCGGCTTATCATTCAGCGCATTTGCGATCATCAGCGGGATCAATTTCTCCGGAAAATGGTATGGTCCATAGTTGTTAGAGCAGCGGCTGATCGTTACCGGCAAACCGTATGTGCGGTGATATGCCAATACTAACAGATCCGCAGATGCCTTGCTGGAAGAATATGGACTGGAAGTATGGATCGGTGTTTCCTCGGTAAAGAACAGATCCGGGCGGTCCAAAGGAAGATCTCCATACACTTCATCGGTAGATACCTGATGATAGCGCTCAATGCCATATTTACGGCATGCATCCATAAGTACCGCCGTACCAAGGATATTCGTGCGAAGAAATACTTCCGGATCCTCGATAGAACGGTCAACGTGGCTTTCTGCCGCAAAATTCACAACGATATCCGGATGCTCTTCCTCAAACAACTGATAAACGGCATCACGATCGGTAATATCTTCTTTTACAAAACGGAAATTCGGATTATCCATAACCGGTGCTAATGTTGATAAATTGCCGGCATACGTCAGGCAGTCCAAACATACAATGCGGTAATCCGGGTATGTATTCAACATATGGAATACAAAGTTGCTGCCGATAAATCCTGCTCCACCTGTCACAATAATTGTCTTACTCATAATATTTTCCCTCCAGTACATCCATCAAATATTTACCATATTGGTTTTTCTTAACTTCTTCATATACTTCCAATACATCTTCCTTGGTGATCCAACCATTGCGGTATGCGATCTCTTCCAAGCAGGCAATCTTGCGGTGCTGATGCACTTCAACCGTCTTGACAAAGTTCGTTGCATCTACCAAGCTCTCATGAGTACCGGTATCCAGCCAAGTAAAGCCCTGTCCCAAAAGCTCTACATTCAGTCTTCCCTGTTCCAGGTACATTCTATTCAGATCCGTGATCTCAAGCTCATTTCTCGCAGATGGTTTCAAACTCTTGGCAAGTTTCACAACATCATTATCATAGAAGTAAAGTCCGGTGACACAATAATTACTCTTTGGTTTCTCCGGCTTCTCCTCGATGGAAACTGCCTTTCCATTCGCATCAAACTCAACAATACCAAAGCGTTCCGGATCATCCACATAATATCCAAACACCGTAGCTTCTTTCTTCTGTTCCGCATTCTCTACTGCCGCATGCAATCTTTTCTTAAAACCATGTCCGGCAAAAATATTGTCACCAAGCACCATAGCAACGCAGTCATCGCCGATAAATTCCTCGCCGATAATAAACGCCTGTGCAAGACCGTCCGGGCTTGCCTGTACCGCATAGCTTAACTGCACTCCAAACTGATGTCCGTCTCCTAACAACGCCTCAAAACGAGGTGTATCTTCCGGAGTGGAAATGATCAAAATATCTTTGATCTTGGCATCCATCAATACAGACAATGGATAATAGATCATCGGTTTATCATAAACCGGCAAAAGCTGTTTACTGGTTACTTTCGTCAATGGATACAATCTGGTTCCGGAACCACCGGCAAGAATTATTCCCTTCATTGTGTTACCATTCCTTTCCTATGAAAAACTTAAACTGTTTCTGATGCTCCGGATAACTGAACGTTCTATCCTAACAGCATCTGTCTCTTATTCTGCAATTTATTTTGTCTAATTGCATACTAAAAGGTGACGTTACGTCACCTTCAAGTAGTTTTTTCATTTTTGTGAATAGTATACAATATTGCACGTCTGATTTTGTGGTATTTCACCAAATAATTCTGCACATTACTGCTAACTGTATCAATTGATGCAACTTCTGTATATTGTTATCAATCATTTACCGTCAATCATCTCTCACCGATCATTGCGAATCGTTTGCATCCGTTACACTGATAAATATCCCGGCATCCTTTGTGATTGTATATCCATTGCGAATCTGTCCCTCGACATATTTGCGAAATTTGTTGTATTTCTCCAAAATATACTGGTTCTGATTGCCATGACACGACAACACATATTCGATCAACGGCTCTGCCTGCGTCACGATAAGTGCATCCTCGTATTGCTGCCAGTCCACCTCCGCAAAATATGGTGCAAGTGCCTGTGCACCATTTTCTTTGCCAAAGTGCTCGTACAAATTCTCGCCGGACAACGTGATCCGATCGTCAAACTGTGTAACAAGCCGGCTCACTTCCTGCATATGCGCCACACCATACGTTCCACACACAAATCGTCCACCCGGTTTTAACACACGGCCAACCTCACTGCAGACACGGTCCACATCTTTGCAATAAAAGAGGACATGATTTGCAATCACCAGATCAAAGGATGCATCCTCATACGGAATCGCATGGCAGTCAAACGCCGCAAAGGAAAATCGATCATCCTGCAGACTTTGTTCACGACGGACATCTCGAATCATTCCCTCTGAAATATCCGATAAAATGATCTCACAATCTGCAGGAAGCTTGGCTTTATTCTCTATCCACAGACGGCCATTGCCGCAGCCCAGTTCCAAGATCTTCATGCCTTCTGTGATCTGGCATTGTTCATAGATCCAAGGAAACCACCCCTGCTTATTGCTGGAAAATAGACGATGTAATCGGATCCTTGCCGATATATTGGTCGAGTTGCGATACTGCGCCTTGAGACTGTTTTCCATGCCCGTCAAATGGATCAATTCCCGCATACGGTTCCAGTCTACATTCTGTTGCTGCCTGATCTCCGTTACCGTCTCACCAATCGCCTGCTCCACAAGCTGCAACTGCTCAATACGGTCACGCACAAGATTTTGCTGCTGTTCCAGCGAATGTTCCAAATACGAATAATCGCTGTCATTCACTGTCAACTCACGAATATCTTCCAACGAAAAACCAAGATATTTTAGCAGCATGATCTGCTGCAGTCTGGCAAAATCTTCTTCCGTATAAAAACGCGCCCCTGTCGGCGTGACAAGGGACGGTTTTAGGATATTCTGTTTATCATAATAACGCACTGTACGCACAGTGATCTGTGCCATTCGTGCAAATTCTCCGGAGGAGTAATACACTCCGCCGGATTCTTTCTTTTTGACCATGCTTCTACTCCTGCTTATGCGGTCTGTCCACACAAAACTTTTGTTTGACTGCAGGTTCCCACAATCACATTATTTGTTATCCTGATCCTGTGGCTCTTCCTTGCGGATCTCTTTTGTGCGGATCTCCTTGCAGATCGCATCGATAAATTCGGACAGATCTTTCACGCCCTCATCACCTGCAAAGCGGCTGCGAACAGAAACCTTATTCTCTTCCTCTTCTTTTGCACCAACAACGAGCATATAAGGAAGCTTATCCAGTCTTGCCTCTCGAATCTTGTAACCGATCTTCTCAGAACGGTTATCCACCGTTGCGTCAATACCGTTTTTCTTGAGTTCTGCCAAAACTTTCTCGGCATAGTCTGCGTATTTCTCAGAAATTGGAAGTACACGAACCTGCTCCGGGCAAAGCCATGTTGGGAATTTACCGGCATATTTTTCAATCAGCCATGCAAGGGTACGCTCATAGCATCCAAGAGAGGTTCTATGAATGATATATGGACGTTTCTTATCACCATTCTGATCAATATAATACATATCAAAACGCTCAGCCAAGAACATATCAAGCTGGATCGTAATCATCGTATCCTCTTTGCCATATACATTCTTAGCCTGAATATCAAGCTTAGGGCCATAGAAAGCAGCCTCGCCGGCTTCCTCTGTATATTCCAGACCGATGTCATCCAAAATCTCACGCATTGCGCCCTCAACGCGGTCCCACTCTGCCGCGTCACCAAGATATTTGTCCGGATTTTCCGGATCCCACTTAGACATACGATATGTTACATCTTCCTCTAAGCCAAGTGTCTCCAAGCAATATTTTGCAAGATTTACACAATTCTTAAATTCGTCTGCGATCTGCTCCGGCATACATACCAGATGTCCCTCGGAGATCGTAAACTGACGTACACGAGTAAGTCCATGCATCTCTCCGGAATCCTCATTACGGAACAGGTAGATGTCTCACCCATGCGGTATGGCAGATCACGGTAAGATTTCTGACGAGCCTTGTATACATAATACTGGAATGGGCAGGTCATTGGACGGAGTGCAAAGATGTCATTACCGGAAATGCTGTTGCCTTCCTCATCTTCATCATCCTCACCGAGAATGAACATACCCTCTTTGTAATGTCCCCAGTGATCGGAAATCTTGTACAGATCGGACTTCGCCATCAGTGGTGTACGAGTACGAACATAACCCCACTCATTATCCTCCAGATCCTCGATCCAACGCTGTAATTTCTGGATCATTTTTGTTCCCTTTGGCATGAACAATGGAAGCCCCTGTCCGATTACATCAACCGTTGTAAACAGATCCATCTCACGGCCAAGTTTGTTGTGGTCGCGGTTCTTAATATCTGCAAGATACTCTAAGTATTCTTCCAGATCTGCTTTCTTATTGTATGCTGTACCATAAATACGAGTCAGCATCTTGTTCTTCTCATCGCCTCTCCAATAAGCTCCTGAGGAAGAAGTAAGCTTAAATGCCTTAATCTGCTTTGTGCTCATCAAGTGTGGTCCGGCACAGAACTCAATGAAATCGCCCTGCTGATAGAAGGATAATGTCTCATCATCTCCATGCTCTTTGATCATCTCTACTTTATATGGCTCATCGCGCTCTGTCATCAGCTTGATCGCCTCATCCTTAGGCAATGTAAAATACTCCAGCTTATCGCCTTTTTTGATGATCTTCTTCATCTCTTTTTCGATCGAATCTAAGTCTTCTCTTGTCAGACTTGGCATATCAAAATCATAATAAAAACCATTGTCGATCGCAGGTCCGATCGTCAGCTTTGCGTCCGGATACAAGTGCTTTACTGCCTCTGCCATAACGTGTGCACAGGTATGACGGTATGCTTTCTTACCTTCCTCAGAATCGAAGGTTAAAATATTCAAGGTACAATCTTTATCTACGGTAGTTCGAAGATCAACGATCTTTCCATCTACTTCTGCGACACAAGCAACACGTGCCAGACCTTCACTGATATCTTTTGCAATATCAATGACTGCCATTGCACTCTCATACTCTTTGAAAGAGCCATCTTTTAATGTAATCTTCATGATTTTCCTCTTTTCTGTGCTGCGTGTTATTTATTATAACTACACCGTCAGGCAGCACACGGACGGCGAAGTTGTAAGCATTGTTCGGAAAGGGCAGAGCTTTTTTATTTTATAGGAAACGAGCAGTTTCCTATAAAATAAAAAAGTCCCTTCTATATCTCTATAGAAGGGACGTAATATCAGCGCGGTTCCACCCTTGTTCAGTGAGCATCTTCTGTCACTGCAACTCATTCGACGATAACGGTGTCAGCCGAACCGGATTGGGGTCACTCCGAGGTAGTTTTCCACTTCTTTGTGATAAGATGTTCCAGCGCCTCGGCAACTGCCGATTCCCATCTCTCTCTGTCATCACGCATGAAATGTACTCGTCTCATCAACGTTTTTACTTCTTTGTATTCGTAATCTTAATACTATCTTTTCACTTTGTCAATCGTTCAGTTCACTTTTTTTCTGATAATATTTTTGTACAATATCTTTTTTATCGCGTTTGCGGATCGGGATCACCATGCCGTTTTCATATGAAAATCGTAATCAATGACGCCATCGACCTGCTCCACGTTAATAATATAGCTTTGGTTACAGCGTAAAAAATATTTCATATTGAGTTTTTGCTCGATCGTGTTAAGCCGCTGATATGCACGATATTTTTCATCTCCATGATAAATATATACCACGCGCCCCTCCGACTCTATCACACTAATTTCTCTCTGTTTAATGCAGAATTTCTTCTGCTGAACGCTGAAACGCAAAAACTCCATATCTTCATCATGTGTACTGACCTGATTTCTCGAAAAGTAATCACATATCGTTGCACGTACCTGCATAACATCATAGGGTTTCATCAGATATGCAAACGCATGCAGTTCATAGCCTTCCCGCAGATATTGATCACTTCCGGTTGCCAATATGATCTCCACTTTGACATCTTTTTTACGAATCGCACGTCCGGTAGCGATACCGTCCATCTCTTTCATAAAAACATCCAAAAAGATCAGGTCATAATCTCCTCTTGAAAAATTACGCTGTAACTTTTCACCTGAGGAAAACTCCACGATCAACACTTCCTGATGTAGTTCCTGTAAAACTGCCGTTACTATTTTGCGAAGTAATCTTCTTTCCACCTCATTGTCATCACATAATGCTATTTTTATCATACTCATCCTCCATGTATCCGTTCATCTACTGCCAAAGGAATGGACACATATTTATACTCCCTGCTTTATCTTTTATTCCTGTGCTGCGATCATCATCGCAGGTATGATCTGCTTCTTACGAGAAACCGTATCCTGCAAAATGATCTGCTTCGTATCTTCAGGCAGATGAAATGCTTTCACTGCCAATTCTCTTGCCCCATTGCCATGATACAATAGCTCTGTCGTACCCTGCAAAATGTCGGTCAGCATAAAGAACAACATCTCCACCTCATGGTTGGCAAGCGCCTTTTCCATATATGGTAACAATTTATCCTTGATCGCAACAAGTTCCTGACGATCCATCGAAGTGATCTGTCCAACCCCAAAGACAAGGTCATTTGCCACAAATTTCTTGAAATCCTGATAGAAAATTTCTTCCGGAGATTTCGAAGATAATTTGCTGCCCGCCGCAAACATTTCTGCCGCATACTGTTCCGTATCAATGCCGGCAATCTCTGCCAGCGCCTCTGCCGCCTCGCGGTCTGTATCTGTGCAGGTCGGAGAACGATAAATCAGCGTATCGGACAAGATTGCGGAGCACAATAACCCGGCAATCTTCTCTGTGAGTTCCACACCTGACTCGCGGTACATTTGATAAATGATCGTTGCCGTACAGCCTAACGGCTGATTGCGGAAAAATACCGGTCCCATTGTTTCAATACTTCCAATACGGTGATGATCGATAATCTCGATAATCTCGGCCTCTTCCATGCCATCTACTGCCTGTGTCAGCTCATTATGATCTACTAAGATCAGCTTTTTCTTACGCGCACCGAGCAGACTTCGACGGGAAATCATACCAAAATAATTCTCATTCCAATCTAAGATTGGGAAATCCCGGTATCTCTTTTTCGCCATCGTGTCACGAATATCATCCAAATATTCTCCCAGACCAAACGTGATCAGATTTTCACTCTTCATAAAGAAACGGATTGGGATACTCTGGTTTATCAGACGTGATGCCGTAAACGTATCATAAGGCGTTTTGATAATATAACAGCCCCTGCTTTCTGCAAGACGGCTGATGGTATAAGAAACCAATGCTCCATCACAGACAATAATACATTTTGCGCCCATCTCAATGGCACAAAGCTGCGACTCATAACGGTTTCCCAATATGACGATATCATCTTTTTCAATATAGCTTTCCATCAGATCCGGGTTAGCGGCTGCAATCAGGCACTTACCGGAAGTAATCTCCTCATCCATATCACCGTGTATCATATCGCCATCTAAGGTTTCTACAATATTATGAAATGGTGTCCCTGCTTTTGAAATGATACGGCTGTCATACACATCCATGTAGGATTTCGCAATATCTTCAATCGTGATCAACCCCAACAGCTTTTGGGAAGCATCGACGATCGGAAGTGTCTGCAGCGTGTCTGTTTTCATCAACTCCCATGCACGTTTCAAAGATATTTCCTGACTAACACCAGTCACTCTCTGCACATCAATATCAATAACCTGTGTCCGGACATCGCCCATATAGTCGGGTGCCGACACACCAAAATGCTTCAACACAAACTGCGTTTCTGCATTGATCTGTCCCGCTCTCTTCGGGATATATTTTTCTCCGGTACTCTGCGACTTCAGATTCGCATATGCAATCGCTGAGCAAACGGAATCAGTATCCGGATTGATATGACCGATCACATTCACAACGGATTCATATTTATATGACATACTTAACCTCCATGCATCTGATATCCTGACTTCAAAATCCAGTCAAGTCTAACTTCCACGATTGTTTATCGATAATCCTGCTCTGTATATTGTGAAATATCAATAATATATTTAAATCTTCTTGCCAACGCCGGAACAAAGCGGAACAACTGATCCAACGTCGCTCCCTCATCCGATAAGATCACTGCAAAGTCACCGTAATATTCATCCATAATGGAGAAAATCTTCGTGATCGTTGGGAATAACAGATCTGCCGCTCTGGTAACTAACAGACAATTTCCTTTGAGCTGTGACTTAAACTGCATCAGATCCATACTATTTAACTGTTCTGCATCAATACGCGCGATACGTCCTGCACTTAAATATCCGGTTTCCCGCATAACCATTGCTATTTTCTTGGATATTCCAAGAATACGTTCTTCTCCATCCCCCATCAAAACAAAATGAGATGGATCCAGTTCTCCTCCGATCAAAATCAAAATATCGGCAAAAGAACGATGTAACGCACGTGTCGTTGGCAAATCCTTTTCCGGCAGCGTTTCTCCGGTCAAAGACTGGCTGATCGCTGCGTCCTGCTGCTGTACTTCTTTTTCTAATTCGTCCATTAATACCGCCTCCGCTGTTTGTTCTGTGCCAGCGATCTGCTGCTCTGGCAGCGAATCACCATCTTCGTTTGGTATTTGTGTTTCCTCTGATGTGTTAATTTCTGACTCGGCAGTCATTGCCGCATCCTGTTCCGTCTGTCCGTTGAAAGCTGCATCAACGACATCGTCATTCACCGGCTGTTCTACACTGCCGGATACATTTTCTTCTGCAGACTGCTCCGGTAAAGATTCTCTCTCTGCCTCCGGTGGAATAACCACTGTCTCCTGAAACATCGGTTCTTCCGGTACATCCACGGTCGGAATGACATTCGTCTGCGCCATATCTGTCTCTTCTGCTGTAACTTCTTTGTTCTGAGAAGAGAGTGGAACATACTCTTTTGTTGGTGTCTGTGCAGATGATTCTGTCATACGCTCAAATACTTCATTTGTTTTATTTGGCAATTCCTGGTATACAGCAACTGCTTTTTCTTTTAACTGTTCATTTTGCTCCGCCTCATAAATAGCAGAGATTTCTGCCGCAAGGTCCTGTGTGATCCCGGTTCCTGACTGTGAAATTCTTGGAAAATCTGCAGGATTGATCGCGCTGTACTTATTGTCTGCCGGTTGGGCTGTAACCGTTGTCTGTGCCGCCCTAGGTTCTTGTGGTTCTTTAGCGGGCTCTGACGCAGTCTCCATTGCAATGTTCTCCGGCTCTGCGTCTACCGGAGCATCCGAAAAGATTTCCTGCGCCTCTTCTGTCGCAGCCGATTCCACCGGAGTCTCCGGTTTCCATATATCTGTAGATTCCTCTTCTGCTGACTTCTCTGTACTCTCTGTCGATGCAGACTGTTCGTCCATCTCCGACTCACTTTCCTGCTCCTCCTCAGATATTGTCTTAACCATCGTCTCCTCAAACTTCGCAGGATCTACTTTCTTAAGATATTTCATCTCCTGTTCATTTCCCGCCTCCAAATATTCATTCAACGCCGGAAGTGATCCGGTATCATCCGGATTTGGTTTCTCGGTCTTAACCGTAAAATCCTTATCATCCATAAAAGGCAGCGGATTTTTCTCTTCAATATGCTCCAGCAAAAGCTTGGCGCGTTCTACGATCTCGCCCTGACCAAACCATAACTTAATATCTTCGCATTCTTCCGCACATTCCTCGTAGCGCCCCGCCTGCTGATACAGTTTCGCTAACTCATATGCCCACTCTTCTATGTATTCTTCTTCTTTGAGACTCTTTAATGTGTCGATTAACTGACTGATCGGCACGCCCGCAGCTTTATCAATGCGGTACCGTAAGATCAAAGCATCTCTATTATTTGGATTCATGCGTACAAATTCTTTATAATAGCTTTCTGCATCGTCCAGTTCATTGGTGCGTATCGCCAAATAGATCAAACGATATAAAATACGGCGTGTTCTGGACTTTTTATAAATCCGCAGATAAGTTGCCTTCGCCGCCTCAAACTGCTCTGTGCGGGTGTACACCTCCGCAAATACCTTGAGGTCACTGATATTACGAACCTGACGCATGTCTAACGTCTGGATGACCGTCAATGCTTTCTTATATTTTCTTTCTTCCGCTAAATGATGCACCTGTGCAATGCGGATCGCTATTTCATATTGTCTCATATCTTCCTCCATGTCATTTACTTTAATTATTTAAAGCAAAATAAGTGCGGTACAGATCTTCTCTGCGATCTGCCCTAGTGCTGAATTTGTGACGCAATGACCACGCTCTGTCATCCAGATCACAAACAAGAATTCCTTCCCTGCCGGACAGCATTCCTAAAATATTACCGATCGAATCTACTGCCATGCTGTCTCCGGAATACGCACAGCCATCATGCATTCCCACGCAATTCACGCCGACTACATAAGACTGTGTTTCGATTGCACGTGCCCGCAGTAGTGTCTGCCAATGTTCCCGCCTGATCTGTGGCCAGTTAGCGATCACCAGCAAAACATCCGCTTCCCGTGCTGCGATCTGAAAGATCTCCGGAAAACGTAGATCATAACAGATAAACAGGGCTATCTTCCGTCCCAAAAACGGGACAGTAACAATTTCATTTCCTTTGGCATAACAATCCGATTCACCCCCATAAGTAAACGGATGCATTTTTTTATATTCTCCGACTACCGTTCCCTCTTTGTCCAATAGTGTAAAGCGATTGGTTACAAGCTTTTCTTCTCCCTCCGGGCTTGCTGCCCATCCAAAGCCAATGGCAAGATTGTAAGATTTTGCCAATTCTTTCATTCGCTGCACTGTGCGAGAATCCTTAGGATCTTCTGCCACTTTTGCCGTGT
The DNA here is from genome assembly GCF_003478335.1 of Clostridium sp. AM49-4BH. Lineage (GTDB taxonomy): Bacteria > Bacillota > Clostridia > Lachnospirales > Lachnospiraceae > Butyribacter. Next base: position 7,602 of record NZ_QUFB01000009.1, on the reverse strand, counting down.
TTAGAGTGACTCCGGTAAAGCTCATCTCCGGAAATATAATGCATTCTGCCGCGGCTTCCGCTGCCTGCTTGATCAACGTCTCCGCTCTATCTATAGATGCATCTGCATTCTCCCACACCATGTCCAGTTGTCCAAGTGCTATCCGCATTTGTAATCACCAAACCTTTCTCGATGCATTTCATTAAGAATCTATCTTCCCACTATCTTATTCAGTATAGCACAACTCCATATGATTTGCGACAGTTTTTGCAAGGAAAATTTGAACAATCTGACAACTCAACATATTAGAGTTCGAAGATCCATGATAAATACATAGTCAAAAAAAAAGATGTGTGCTATAATAATCGAAATACACAAGCTTCGCACATCCGAAGCTGCTGTCAGGTTACATATTGCTTATTATGTCAGCAATAAAGGGGATATTTTGCAGCCAACAAATGAACTTGTTCTGCCGACAGCGAACTAAGATAATTGCCGCAGAACGCAGAGTTTTTTTATGATTTCTTATTTTGTTAAGTCTCTGATGAATACATGCCCGAAGGAGTGTCTGAGATGTCCCGTTTTAGCAAGGTATCATCCATTTTTGGACGGGACGCTTTCGCTACGATGCGCTACGTCACGTTACTTAATGTCTCTGAAATACAAGACATAAGTAACGACGAGCGCAAAGTCCCTTTCAAAAATGATGAATACCTTGCTTCCGGGACGTCGAGTTCTCCGTAAGGCATGTAAATCAATCATCAGAGACAACAAAATTTAGAAATCACCAAAAACAAAAATGCGGCAAGGCAATTACTATAGTTCTCTGCCGGCAGAAGCCACTATGTTGTGGCTGCAAAATGCTAAGTATTCTGACATAATAAGCAATATGTGACGATATGATCATTTCGGATGTGCGAAGTTTGAGGCACAATATTTTATCGAAATGTTCTCTCCGTATAGAGACGTTTCAGAATGGAGGAAAAAATGAACATACAATCAGTAAATGACAAAGCATTTGAAGTATATGGACGCGTCGTAGACGGTTACGATTATGCCGAACTACTTGCCACCTTGGAGAAGTGCTCTGAGAAGCCTGCCGATTCTGTGATCTACGTTCCGGGCTGTGCTGAGTTAGAGGCAACACCTGCTTACAAGGATCTTCAGATCAACTGCTATGGTGGTATGCCGATCCAGATCGGTTACTGCAATGGAACAAATACCAAGTTAAATTGTTTTGAATATCATCGTGACAGCGAGATCGATATTGCTGCCGATGATGTCATCTTATTGGTAGCAAGACAGCAGGATATACAGGATGGCAAGATTGATTCATCCAAGACAGAAGCTTTCTTATGTCCAAAGGGAACTGCTGTTGAGCTCTACGCAACGACCTTACATTATGCGCCATGCAGTGCCAAGCTTGGTGAAGGTTTCCGTGTTGTTATCGTACTCCCTAAGGGCACAAACGAAGATAAGCCTGCTTTGACCGTTAAGAATGCAGAAGATAATCTTCTGTGGGCTCAGAACAAGTGGCTTCTTGCTCATAAAGATACTGCTGAAGCAGCAGATGGCGCACATGTTGGAATCACTGGCGATAACATCGATATTACTGATTTGATCAAATAGATTTGGAGAAACTCCTATGAATTTACCAGAAGCATTTTTAGCACGTATGAAAAAACAGCTTGGTGCGGAATATGATGCATTTGTCGCATCCTATGATGCGGATACTTCTTATGGACTTCGCTTAAATCTTTTAAAAGGGACTGTGGATGAGATCATCCCAGTCCTTCCTTTTGCCTTGACGAATGTCCCATGGATCCGGAAGGATTTCATGTAAGCAGCGCCGAACGCCCCGGCAAACATATATTACATGAGGCCGGAGCATATTATATTCAAGATCCAAGTGCTATGTCTGTTATCACATTGCTAGATCCGATGCCGGGCGAGCGTATTCTCGATCTCTGCGCGGCTCCCGGCGGCAAAAGTACCGGGATTGCTGCTCGTATGCAGGGGCAGGGACTGCTCGTTTCCAATGAGATCATTCCCGGCAGAGCGAAGATCCTATCTCAAAATGTAGAACGAATGGGCATTACCAATGCACTGGTCTGTAACGAATCACCGGAACGTATTGCCTCGCATTTCCCGCTCTTTTTTGATCGTATCGTAGTGGATGCTCCCTGTTCCGGGGAGGGGATGTTCCGCAAAGATGCCGGTGCCATTTCTGAATGGTCACCAGAAAATGTCACACTTTGCAAAGAACGTCAGAAAATGATCTTAGCTTATGCCGATGCCATGTTAAAACCCGGCGGTGTCTTGGTGTATTCTACCTGTACATTTGCGCCGCAGGAAGATGAAGAACAAGTGTCCGACTTTTTGGATAAACATGACGAATATTTTATCGAACCGTGGGAAGATTTTCTTCCGACAGACTGTGGCATTAAAGATGGCACCATTGCAGGTACCATGCGTTTATATCCCCATCTGATCTCTGGTGAAGGGCACTTCGCTGTGCGTCTGCGCAAGGGGCAGGGCGATCCACACACAGCATTGGATACTTCTGATCCGATCGACACACGTCAAAAACGAACCAAAAAAATTTCGAAAAAAGCGTCAAAAAGCACTTTTGATCTGTCCTATTTTACGGACTTTGCAAAACAAGTTTTTACAAATGAACCCATAGATATTGCAATGGACTCCCTTACTGTTTTTGGAGATGAACTCTATGCGCTCCCAGCGGAGACTCCATCTCTAAAGGGACTCAAAGTAATTCGTCCGGGACTACACTTGGGAACCCTTAAGAAAAATCGTTTCGAACCATCGTATGCGCTTGCCAAAGCATTACGTTCAGATTCTATGCTTTCTTATGAAACTACAGAGGAAGAAGCTGCAAGGTATCTGCAAGGAGAGACGCTGATGACCTCTACCTCATTGCAAGGATGGGTGCTTGTGTGCTATCAGGGATTTCCATTAGGGTTTGCCAAAGCCACAAAAGGCACACTGAAAAATCATTATCCAAAAGGGTTGCGAACACAATATTAAAGAAGCTCCACAGAACAAAGAGTCGCTTGCGACTCTTTCGCGCTCGAGCGGTACTGTTTGCAGCTAACTTCTTCTCCGCGAGATGCGCATCCTCGCGGAGCGTTTTTTGCTTTATAGGAAACGAGAAGTTTCCTATAAAGTCAAAAACAGAGCAAAACGCTGGTTTTGCTCTGTAATTTGTTCGCTATTAGCACTTATCGCAAATGCTACTTGATGACTTTCACTTTTATTTTGTATCGTTTCTTCAAAAATTTACGTTCCTTATACATTTCTGAATTCTTTGGTGTTTTTATGGTAATGTTGGAAAGGTTACACTTTAATCCACGATAATAAAATATGCTGTCAATGTACAACCAAAGATTTTTTATGCCTTTAGGAACCGTCACACTCCTCAGTTTCGGACAATCAATAAACACATATTCTCCAAGTTTCTTAACTCCTTTTTTTAGCACTACAGACTTTAACTTTTTGCAATCTGAAAATGTTTGATCTAGTTCCACCTTTCCGTATACGGTTATCTTCTTCAACGCAGAGCTACGAAATGCTGTCACCTCCAATATCTTCAGTCTTCTAGGCATCCTAATATAATTCAACGAACAGCGCACAAACGCATTCTGTTCAATTATCTTTACCGTATCCGGCAGGATCACCTTTTTGATGTTGGTGCAGAAAGAAAAAGCGGAATCTGCTATCTTTGTTGTTCCCTTTTTTACTTTAACCGTTTTTGCCGTATATTTTCTAGGAACTGAAATCAATTTCTTTCCATTTTTGGTATATAAAACCCCTTTATATGACTTATACCACCTATTACCGGATGCCACATTAAATTTTTTCAGATGCATTAAGAATGACTGCATTCCCTTGCAATACCCCTCATTCAACGATCCCCCTTCATACGCATCGATCAATTTAACCGTCTTAGGAATATTTAATATTTCCACCTTTGGTACAAGCCACGTTCCCTCTTCCACATCATATAATTCATAACGATAATCTTGCTGTTCTGATGCTCTAAATACATCATACAAATCTATCTTTGTTACTGTTTTTCCGTCAATCTTTTCCGGTACGTTGACTATTTTTTGATCCATTGGTATTCCCACGATCTTAGCTGTATTATTTTTTTCCGAATAAAGATAAGTAAACCCATTTTTCTGACCCCACTTGCCACACTCTGCTTCTTTCATGGTAAAGAATTTTTGAAATAACGTCAAATACCTGTCATCCACCGGCACGTAGTCTCGCTGTGCATGTACTGTTACTGAGGAAGACACTGCAACTAATGCACAAAAGACCGCTAATAAAAGATAATTTTTCCACTTCATACGAATCCCTCCTGTTCAACTATACTTTTTGTTATCATGTTCCACATACTAATATTCCTAGTTTCAATCACAACGTGAATATGTTTTCCATGCCGAAGTTGTGCTGATAGACTTATCTAATTTTCTCGCATAAGTATATACCCTGTATAAGCAAATATCATTCTTTGGATTCTTCGAGTCATTTGCTCCAAAATTATTAAAAGCATTAATATTAAACTTGTTATGCTTGTTATAATAATTTTGCAGCAGTCCTGACACCGCATGCTTAGCTCCGTACTGATAACGGTTTCTATTTGATCCCGGATAATCTGCATAATGTCTATGAGATTCTCGTCTTCTATCATTGACTGATTTGCCATTATATTCATGTGTGATCTTCTGATCTAACGCAGAATATGTTATATAACTGCCATACATGTCTCTTATGATCTGATCGCACTCTGACGTCATAAACAAGTCAGCCCCTCCATTACCAATAACGTCTTTCCACAATTGTTTTCGCATAGAATCATCATTTGGCACAATCGATTTGTGAGAAAATGCATCCCCTGCTACATGCAGTGCCATTCCAAGCACCCGCAGTGCTCTGTTATTGGCAGCCGCATTGGTCCCGGTATAGGCATTTGGGATGTTATAAGCCTTACCGCCTTTTTTAAGTTCTTTGGTGCAGATAATATTGATCGCCTTATTGATATATGACAGATTTGCCAGATCAATGACTGCACCTTTGGCAGAATCACTGTTCATGATCGCCGTAATGCTTTTCCCCTGATTAGTTTTCTGTAAATATGCGATCTTATATAGGTAATAGGCTGTTGTAATATAATTGGTATATTTATGCGCATGCAGGTTCGGTACATCCTTTGCCAGATTCACTGTGGTACCCCCGCTTGTTCCACTGCAGGTATCCACTGCCAGACTAACCGCTTTTAGCACAGCTATCTTTTTATCCGTGTATTTTGATTTCAAGTTCGCATCCGATACAGCATCGCTAATAAGACTATTGTGTCCTTTTTCCATCCACTTTGCCACCACTCCCGGTATCACATACCGGTCTTCTGCAGTAACATGGCTCCCACACTCCGGCAGATCACTTGTGCTGCAATTAGGCTTATAAACAACATCAAAATCTTTCGCCAGCTCCGATGCAGCTTTATAGTCTACGATCTTTCCGTTCCCATCAGCAAGCTGTTTGGCACTGACATCCATGCATTGTCGTATCTTATCGGCGGACCAGTCTGCATGGTTCTCCCACAGCTTCGCCGCTACCGCAGCAATATGCGGTACTGCCATACTGGTGCCGGATTCCACGGTCAATCCTCCCAACTGGGCAAGTACCGGAATATATTCTCCCGGTGCTGACAGTTCAACTCCCGCTCCCTGTACCGAACAGTCTGCCGGCGACATATCTGCACTGACACCGCCAACAGCCATGACTTCCTCATATGCGGCCGGATATAATATTTGATCCGCTTCTTTATCATTTCCCGCTGCTGCTATCATCAGAATGCCTTTGTCTGCAACAGATTTGATCTCTTCTCTTAAAATATCGGAATCGTAATTCGTACCAAAGCTCATGTTGATAATATCAATACCATTTTCTTCACACCACTGCAGCGCCGCAACCACTCTGCTGATCGGTGCTTCGTTGTTTTCATCCAAGATCCGCACGGAATAGACTTCCAGATCATCATCGATTCCCGTCACACCATTGTCATCATCTTTCGCACAGATGATACTGGCAACTGCCGTTCCATGACCGGTCATATCACAGCATAGAAAAGAGGATTCTTCCCCGGCGTACAGAAGATCCACACGGTCAGCCACATCAATATCTTCTATAATGTCTACCCCGGAATCGATCACAGCGATCTTCTTTTTGCCGTTTTCTGCCTTCTTCGGTTTGCCAGATACTCCACGCTCCACATTGACCGCATCAATATTCCATGCTTCCTTAGCAAACTGAATGATCTGGTCTGCTTCATCCGATTCACAGCCGCTTACTATTTCGTCACGTTCTACGGATACCACTCCGGACTCCTGTTCCAATTGCTGTGCTTGTGAATCGGTTAGTGCCAAGCTCACACAGCCGGAACTTTCCAATAATTCTGCTGTACTTTCATTGTGATCCACAGTGTCATACTCTTCTGCCAGCTTGTCAAGCTTATGTCGATCTGCCACGTTCACGATGTAATCTTTTGCTGTTTCTTTGTGCGCTGCCGCACGAACTGTAAATGTCTCTTGTACCCCGCCAAGGACCATAGATGCCGCCAATATGCTGACCACGATCCCTTTCCTTACTCGTTTCTTTTTCATTTGCTCCTCCTTACCCATGTCACTTCTCACATGTAAAAAATAGATACTCTAGATACAAAAAATAATTCACTCTATACAGAACTTCCGTTAGTTACATCTTTAGTACACCATAGATCTATTACCTTGTCAACAATAGCAGCATAATCTTAATAATTCTTAAGAATTTGGACATATCTGATCATCTATAAAAAAAACCTCGCCCCTTTTGAGAAGCGAAATTGATGGATATCTGGTTGAAGATTCACAAAATACTCGCAAGGAAAATTCAAACCTTTTTAACACCTTAATCGTCATGAAAAAAAGTGATTAAATAACTGGAACATTGAGGGCAAAACATATATCCATAAAAAAGCACACATAAGCAAGCTAAAATTCCTAAAATCCTAATTCCAGTCAACTGATATGTAATGACCTCTTGTCAAGTACAAATTAACAGAAATCACCACAAACTTTATTTAATTGTTGCTGAAGGCACCCAGAAAGAGCCTCGGAGTATCAGTTCTCGGCCTTGGCCACTCTGATATACGTGGATTGGTTACCTACAGGTCAATGGTCCGCCGTGAGCTCTACCGTCTAAAAGCGTGGATCACAGATCTCTCTGTGCCGACATAGTTGAATCGTAGATAGCTCGAACCTTGAAATGGCCGAAGCCCTTTCAAGATGTCTTCAGTTGTTACTTTGTATTGGCCAGATGTATGTGGCGTAAGCCATCTTACATCTGCTTAATTACCCACCATAACAGCGGGATGATGATGTCAAGGCTGCGTAAGCACCGCCATAGGCGGCTTGGTCTTGACAGTAGCAGCACGATGTTATACCCACGTCAGGCAATGTTATCTGTCATCATGCCCCACATGAAGCATGCAAGTTCCCTTGCGATTGCTGTTTTGGCTACATTATGTTTCTTATACTTATTAAGCACCATCTTGTAGTATCG
>NZ_QUFB01000089.1 GCF_003478335.1 Clostridium sp. AM49-4BH | reverse complement strand
TCTGTACTGCGGAAATACCATCTTCTGCGTTTGTAGAAGCCTGATCCAAACCACGGATCTGCTTTCTCATTTTCTCGGAAATAGAAAGACCTGCTGCATCATCAGCTGCACGGTTGATTCTATAACCGGAAGAAAGCTTCTCAGTAGATTTAGCAAGTGAGTTAGTTGTTAAGCCCAACATTCTGTTGGAATTCATCGCTGTAATGTTGTGTTGTACTATCATAGTAGTTACCTCCTTGTGTTAAATGTTCGGGGTGAATCCTTTCGCCCCGGTGGATTAGTTAATTGTTTCATGAATAATGAGAAATGGACTGTGCCGATTGTGTCAGACTTTGTATTCTGTGCTTGATTTGGCGCAGAATGGAGTTTCGCAGAAACTTTTAAGATGAACACAAGTGCTCATTATGTCATGAGTTTTCATTGATTTTGAGCTGCCTCCTCTCGTACAATAATGAAACAAAAGTTTACAAAGTGTTGCATTTTGCTCGTACGTAGCAAAAATTAAGGGCTTATTGCCGTTTGCGTCGTAAGTTTACGGTGATACTTGTGACCTGTTGCTCCCTTGCAAAATAAATAGAAATTTGGGAATAATAAAGCAAATAGCAAATGGTGAAGATGCGATTTTGTTTGATAAATGGTACATATGTTGATATAATATAGTAAAGTTATGACGATAACGTCGCAAGTTTACGATGAAAATATAAAAAGGACGAGGTGAGACTATGATTAACGCAAGAACATATATGAAACGAGATAACTATATCGATCGGCTGATACACACCATGTGGAATGGTGAGATCAAGGTACTTACAGGAATACGTCGTTGTGGCAAGTCTGTCATTCTTTTTGAACTATTTTATGCGTATTTGCTGGCGCAGGGAGTCGAAGAAAGTCATATTATTAAGATTTCATTGGATCAGAGAAGATATAGTAAGTATCGAAATCCTATCACACTTTGTGAGTACGTGGAGTCGATTATTTGTGATAAGCCGAAAGAGCAGTATTATCTGTTTGTCGATGAAGTACAGTTCACTACAAGTGTAGTCGACGAAGAAAATGGAGGAATCCCGGTTACTATTTATGATATGTTGAACGAGCTGAAGGCATATGACAATTTGGATGTGTATGTGACAGGGAGTAATTCAAAGGGATTATCAAAGGATATTGCGACGGAATTTCGTGGACGTGCAACGCAGATTCATGTATATCCGCTTTCTTTTGCGGAGTTTTATGCAGCGGTTGGCGGTGATGAACGTAAGGCGTTGGATAATTACATGCTATATGGTGGGATGCCGCGGCTTTTGACAATGGAGGATGAGCGGGAAAAGAAAGAATATTTGTCCACTTTATTTGATGAAGTGTACATTAAAGATATCGTGGAGCGCAATCAGATCACACGTGAAGATATACTGAACAATATTTTGGATTTTTTGGCTTCGCAGATCAGTTCATTGACAAATCCTACAAATATTGCAAATGCGTTGACGAGTATGCGTGGAGAAAAGATCCATTCGGCGTTGGTATCTAATTATATTACCCATACCAAAGACTCCTTTTTGATTTCGATGGCGAAAAGATATGACATCAAGGGTAAATCATATTTTGAGTATCCGAATAAGTATTATTATGTTGACGTTGGCTTGCGAAATGCACGGTTAAATTATCGTCAATTCGACCCGGGGCATATCATGGAAAATATCATTTATATCGAACTTTTGCGGCGCGGATATAGTGTGGATGTGGGGGTTGTGACGGACCGGACCGCTGGGAAAAATGTGCAGCGAGAGATTGATTTTGTGGTGAATGATATGGACCGAAAAATATATATTCAGTCGGCTTTTCAGATGGAGAATGATAAGAAAGTGTCATCGGAGAAAGCATCACTAATGCTGACGAAGGATTTCTTTAAGAAGATCATTGTTCGATTGGATATACCACATCATTTTTATGACGAAGACGGCATATTTCACTGTAATTTGATTGATCTGTTGCTGGGGCGGGTAGAATTATTTTAGCGGTATAATATTCAAAACACAAAAAGATCCTGCACCATAAAACAGGTGATCTTGGGTGGATGGAATGGGTGATTTGTCTTGTAACCTTTGGGTAATGCCGTTACAATGTAATAAATATGATATTGGGTCAAAATCATAAATAGATAACGACAGGAGAGCAGGTGGGCATATGAAAAAGACGATTAGTATAGGAATACAAGTTTTTTCTGATCTGAGGGAGCAGGATTGCTTTTTTGTAGATAAAACAAATTTTATAAAAGAATGGTGGGAAAATCGGGATGTTGTAACGTTGATCACACGCCCGCGCCGCTTTGGTAAGACCTTAAATATGAGTATGTTGGAATGTTTCTTTTCAAAAAAATATGCCAACCGAGCAGATCTGTTTGAAGGACTTTCTATCTGGCAGGACGAGACATATCGGAAACTGCAGGGAGCGTATCCTGTGATCTTTTTGAGCTTTGCTGCTGTGAAAGCCGGAAATCTGGAGGATGCCAAAACGCAGATTAAACAGGAGATTGCAAGGCTGTATGAAGAAAACAGATATTTGTTAGGGAAGAATGTACTGAGTGAAAATGAGCAAGAAATGTATAATAGTACAACAATTCGAATGGATGATACAACAGCACAGAATGCGTTGAAAACTTTGTCCGTTTGGATGGAACGCTATTATGGTAAGAAAGTCATTATTCTTTTGGATGAATATGATACGCCGATGCAAGAAGCATATGTTCAGGGATACTGGGATGAATTTACGACTTTTGTGAGAAGCCTGTTCAATGCGACATTTAAGACGAATCCTTATTTAGAGCGTGCTATTATGACGGGAATTACCAGAGTCCGGTATCCAAAACGTGTGAAGTTTGCAGAGCAAACTTCTAATGGCTCGGTATTAACCGAGCCTATTTTCTCTGACCTGAATAACTTACGTGTCGTGACGACGACTTCTAATCTGTATGCAGATTGTTTCGGTTTTACGGAGGAGGAAGTTTTTGCTGCACTGGATGAGTATGGTATGGGAGATAAAAAGGAAGAAGTGAAACAGTGGTATGACGGTTTTACGTTTGGGGAGCACAGAGATATTTACAATCCGTGGTCCATTACAAATTATCTGGACGAACGCAAATTATATCCATACTGGGCATCCACCAGCTCCAATGGTCTTGTGAGCCGACTGATCCAGACGTCATCTGCCGATGTGAAAGAGAAGATGGAGGATCTTTTGAACGGACAGGAGATCATCGTAAATTTCGATGAGCAGATCGTGTATAATCAGTTAGATCATAACGTAAATGCCATTTGGAGTCTTTTGCTTGCCAGCGGATATCTGAAAGTGAAACAGGTTGATTATCGCGGCATTACAAGAGAGCCGTGGTATACGTTGGATATAACGAACGTTGAAACGCTGAGTATGTTTACGACAATGTTTCAGAATTGGTTTCAAAATCAAGATGCGAACTATGGTTACTTTATGAAAGCCTTGATTGCTGGTGATCTGGAAGCAATGAATTATTATATGAATAAAGTTGCTCTTGCCACATTCAGCTATTTTGATGTGGGAAGTGAACATGGAAGCGATCCGGAGCCGGAGCGTTTTTATCACGGATTTGTGCTCGGATTGATCGCAGAACGTTCGGGTATCTACATGATACGATCTAACCGGGAGAGTGGATTTGGAAGGTACGATATTATGATGGTTCCGCAGGAGCGTGAGAAATATCCTGCGATCATTATTGAATTTAAGGTGTGCAGCCGGATGAGAAAGGAAACTCTGGAGGAGGCTGTTCAGTCCGCATTAGACCAAATTACCGAGAAAAATTATGACGCAGAATTGTTAGCACAGGGAATACCAGCAGATCGGATCCGGCATTACGGATTTGCCTTTGAAGGGAAAAAGGTATTGATCGGACAGGACGAAAAGGCTTGATCGGTATCTGGTGATGCCTTGTCAGTGTTCAGTGCCGGAGCGAGTAGAAGTGTCTTAATAACATGAATTGCGTTAATAGAATAATAGTCAAACAGCAAAAAGAGGAAGCCGAAACGACTTCCTCTTCCATTTTGTAATAAAAATATGTTTCTGTTTGAACGATTCGAAAACAATGAATTCTTGGTTAATTACTGAAGCAAGGACAATACACCCTGGTTTGCCTGATTAGCCTGTGCAAGCATAGACTGACCAGCCTGCTGAAGGATGTTGTTCTTGGAGTAGTTAACCATCTCTTCTGCCATGTCTGTATCACGGATACGAGACTCAGCGGATGTGGTGTTCTCAACAACGTTATCCAAGTTAGAGATTGTGTGCTCTAAGCGGTTCTGAACAGCACCAAGTGCGGAACGCTGATCGGATACTTTCTGGATGGATTCCTTGATGGTATCGATTGCGTTCAGTGCGTTAGTGTCATCTGCACCATCTACACGTAGACCATTAATGCCAAGTCCCTTAGAACTCATAGAGTCAATGTTAATAGTAATCTGGTTGTTAGAAGTTGCGTCTGCACCTACATGTAATTTAAGTTTTAAGGAACCTGTAATATCCTTTTGACCAGCAACTTCATCTGGATCCAAATCAACAACATTTCCTAATGCATCATATACTGTTGGTGCATCAATACGCTTAACTACATCTCCATCGTTGTTGATAGAAAAATAGTCATCAAGAGCGTTTTCTGCGATTTTGTTGCCGTCGCGGTCATAATAAGCAGCTTTTTCTGTAGCTACTTTTGCAGCAGTTGCTTTAGTTGCAGTAATGTTATCACTTGTTGAAACAGGTGCAGCTGCATCAGTAGCAGCTGTACCGCCACTAGCCGTAGCTGTTGCAATTGTATTACCATCAGTATCTTGAATTTCAAACTTTCCTGCTGTTGTTGCATCTGCTACAATTGAAAAGTTGCTATCAGCTCCATTTAATTTGAGCTTATATGTACTATGAGCAGCCTTACCATCAAAAGTTGAGTTAAAATCAACAGTCACACCCTGATTTTTAATTGCTTTTGCAAGTTCATTTTGACTATCTTGGCTAGCTGTAGCTTCAAATTCAAATTTGATTTTTAAGCCATTGGCTCCAGTAATGTCAGCACCAGCATTAATTGTTGCAGCGGCAGCATTTTGATTAGTGCCATATTTGAAGCTTGCTTTCTGTGTTGCATCCTGATCACCCTTCAACAAATAAGTCTCATTGAACTTGGTTGTCTCAGATACACGATCAATCTCAGTTGTCAACTGATCAATCTCGTTCTGGATAGCTGTACGGTCAGACTCAGAGTTTGTACCGTTAGCTGCCTGAACTGCCAACTCGTTCATTCTCTGAAGCATAGAGTGAACTTCGTTCAAAGCACCCTCTG
>NZ_QUFB01000088.1 GCF_003478335.1 Clostridium sp. AM49-4BH | reverse complement strand
TTATCAATATCTTTATATTATATGCTTTCTGTTTGCGCTATTTATATATATTATTTTAAGAACAATATATATAAACTTCCATTCATTTATAAAAGGAGGATAATCATGAAACGACTAATAGCATATTTCATTACCATCAGTTTATTATTGGGGTGTGTCGGCAATGCGAAAGAGGCTACTGCACAGGCGAAAATCCAGGCCACGGTTAAGGATATGTCGGGTGTGAAAAGGAAACTTACTATGGATTCGGTGAAACATGTTGCCACAAAATTAATACGCTATAATTATCCGGGTGAGTATGCCCAGGTGGCAGACGGGCATTACTATTATATGCGGCAAACAGGAGAAAACAATCGTTATACAGTGTATCGGGATAAAGGGAAAAAAGTAGGATCATTTAAATATACATATGAATCCCCAGGATGGGGATATAGATGGAATGCATTCGGGTGGCATGAGGGGAAATTATATGTGAAATTTAGTGATGAAGATGATCATATGATAAAAATTGGCGTGGTGGATTTTAAGCAGGAATCCATAAAAACAATTTGTACGTGTAAATTTCCTGCTTCTACTATTGATGTGAGTTGGATGGATGTGTATCTGTATCAAAATAAAATTTATGCTAATTATGTAATGAAGGTAAAGGCTAGGTATATAAGAAAGGTAAAGGAATATGAGTTGTCTTCTGGCAATCTGTTAAACACATTCTCTGATCCAGGCTTGATTAATATTGCTGACGGAAAAATATATTATACTGCATACCAAGGGAAGGGGAAAAAACAAATTATTACATTCCGGTGCAGGGATATGGCAACCAATAAGGATAAAAAAGTGTTTCGCTGCACTGTGCCTGGAAAAAGTTATTATTTCGATGAACTGATAATGAAAGGAAAAGAGATTTATTATTATAGGACATATGGGGAATATGAATATACAAGTGCATTAGCATATTCCATTCCATCGTTCGGTGGTAAGATGCAGCAGATCGGCAAGGGAGAGATCCGTAATTTTGTTTATAGCAATAAATACTATTTTTATATTGACAAGAAATTCAGACTGCACAGGCAGAACCGTAAAACAGGCAAAGATAAGATAATCAGTGGAATTAAAGCGGTCAAAGTGGATTGTACCCAAAAAGGGCTTTATGTGCAGAAATACGACAAGTGGTTTGATAAGGATGGGTTTGAAGATGCCAATGATGATTATACACCTGCTCTTTATTTCATGAATTTCAAAGGGAAAAATGTAAAAAAGATTGCCAAATATACTTATGGGCATATGAGTTATGAAGGATGGTGGTAAATGTGGTATTTCAATGGGGTTATTTATAAAAAACCTCTAGTGTAGGGGAGTTGTCACCCACCTCCCAAGCTGATATGATAAGTATCAGAAGGACAGGTGATTGCTATGAGTTATAACAAATATCCAAAGGAAATGAAGGAAGCCATAATAGCAAGAATGCTTGAAGGCGATGAAACAGTAATGGACATCCAGCGAGATACAGGAGTAGGGATCAATACTCTGTACAGATGGAGAGATCAGGCTAAGCATCAAAAGGGCTTATCAGCAACAACAAAATATAAGAATGCAGATAAATGGAGCAGTCAGGACAAGTTCATGGTTGTTCTTGAAACTGCAAATTTAACAGAGATAGAGTTCTCGGAGTATTGCCGTGAAAAAGGTGTTTATCCGGAGCAGGTTAAAGAATGGAAAGAGGCTTGCATAAACGCAAATGATATCGCAAGAGAAAAAAGCACAAAGGCAGGCAAAGAACTCCGTGCAGAACGGAAAGAAAAGGAGAAGTTAGAAAAAGAACTTGCAAGAAAAGAAAAGGCATTGGCTGAAGCAATTGCATTATTAGTGCTACGAAAAAAAGCAGATGCGATTTGGGGAACGGACGAAGAGGACGAATGATCAACGCTTCAGATCGCAGACAAGCAGTAGAGTTGATCAAAGAAGCAGTAGATTCAGGAGCAGCATTGTATAAAGCATGCGCAGAGCTTGGAATCAGTAAGCGAACATATAACCACTGGAAGAATACAGACAGTGATTATATAGACAAACGCACGATATGTGCAAGACCAGAGCCGGCGAATAAGCTGACTAAGGAAGAAAGGCAGGAGATATTGGACATATGCAATACAGAAGAGTTTGCATCAAAAACACCAAGTGAGATTGTTCCAATGCTTGCGGACAGAGGAGGCTATATAGCAAGTGAAAGTACATTTTACAAAGTGTTAAAGGAAGCAAAACAGTTGACTCACAGAGGACGGGAGCAGCGGAAACATAAGAGACCAATATCAACGCACAAAGCAACGAGAGCCAATCAGGTGTGGATGTGGGATATCACATACTTAAACGGACCGATCAAAGGAATGCATTATTATTTATATATGTTTTCTGATTTATACAGCAGGAAGATTGTTGGCTGGAAAGTTTGGGAAAGTGAAGATGCAAAGCATGCGAGTGAATTGGTGAAACGAATTTATCGGGATGAAAAGATATATATCAGAAATATGCAGAAAGAACCATTGGTGCTGCATTCTGATAATGGAAGTCCGATGAAGGGAACGACAATGTTGGAAACATTGTATGCACTGGGAATTACGCCATCGAAAAGTAGACTACGGGTAAGTAATGATAATCCATATGCAGAGAGTTTGTTTAAGACATTAAAATATGTGCCGAATTTTCAACCGCAAGGATTTGCCACACTGACAGAAGCAAGATTGTGGGTAAAGCGGTTTGTGGAATGGTACAATAACGAACATCGTCATAGTGGGATAAACTATGTGACACCATCACAGAGACATATGGGATTGGATCAGGAAGTTTTAAGGAAGCGAAAAGAGGTTTACGAAAAAGCGAAAGAAAGACATCCGGAAAGATGGGCAAAAGGAACCAGAGCCTGGAGTTTTTCAGAAGAAGAATGGCTAAATCCAAGACAAGAAGCAGAAACAAAAAAAGAGGCGAAAGGCTCGTGAAATTAAAAGAAAGGAAAATCGGGTAGGGTGACAACCACCCGAAAAAATTCCGTGATAAATATAAATGATTAGGAGTACAGAAAAAGGAGTGAATATCTATGGGAAAGATCAAAAAGATGATTACAGGAGTGGCAATCACATTTTTGTGTGGAATGGCGGTATTTGTCAGTAGTAACAGCTGCCTAGCGGCAGGAGAATCCTATGACACCGAACTGGAAGCCGCTTACGGAGATACCTTCCGGAGCGTCTATGAAAACAGGCTTGCCGGCTCCACGTTAGAAGCGGAAGGAATCGACGGAGTAGATACCGCCACCGGTCATCTGATGCTTTCCCGTAATGACCTGTCATTGGACGGAACCGGCGGTATGGACTTTAAACTGAACCGCTACTACGACAGCAACGAAGCCAACTTAGGCCATGCCACAGTGGAATATATTGAACAGTTAGAGGTAGATACCTCTGGGTTTACTACACAGCGTCAGACGGTTCCCAGAGGCGCATTGTCGTGAACGCCGCCATCTGGAAAAACCATAAGAATGCCTTGAAAAACCTGTTAGTGAAATACGAAAAGGGCGAAGGCTGGAAAGGGGTATCCGTTAATGGCGAAAAGCACTATGAAAATGATACCCAGCGCACCAAGATCGTCAGCAATGAGGGGCACAACGTCTATGGACTGGCAAGCGGCTGGCGGTATGATTTCCCGTGGATTGAGACTGTCACATTGACTGAGGATGAAGGCTGGGGAAAGAATCCCACTTACCTTCACTATGGCAGTGCCAGGGTCATTTACATCGAAACCGAAGCGGATGACGCCACAAAGACCTATTCCATCAAAGGACTGGAAGGCTACGATTATGATGATATCAAACTGGAGGACTGGGATAAGACCGTAGACGGCATTGCCTGCAAATACCTTCTCCGTGACAAAAACGGACTCCGTACCTATTTCAATGAAGACGGTGTCATTGTGCTACAGAAAGACGCCCATGACAACATCATTACTATAACAGCAACGAAGCTGGAATCGGTCACCCAACGGTAGAATATCTGGATAAAATTGATGTGGATACGGTGTATTTACAGTTTCAGACACAGAGCGGGGATACGCATCAGATTATTGTGTGTACTTCTCTGATTAACAACCATAAGAAGGCACTTAAGGATTTATTGGATCTATCGGCTTATTTTAATATATGGAAAAAATTAAATATGGAATGGAGGTGAAACAATGTCATATATCAAGCCAGAACTGGTTGCAAAAGCAAAGGAAATGGACTTGTTGACCTATCTGAAAAACTATGAACCAGGACAACTTGTCAAACTGTCAGGTGGCGAGTATTGTACGAAGGAGCATGACAGTTTGAAAATTTCCAACGGAAAATGGTGTTGGTGGTCAAGAGGAATCGGTGGCAGGTCAGCACTTGATTATCTCATTAAAGTACAAAATATTCCTTTTTTGGAAGCGGTAGAAATTATTTTAGGACAGGCGGCAGTCAGACCGCCTGTCCTAATGCCACAGAAAGAAAAAAGGGAAAGGGGAGAACTTATCATACCCAAAATGGTTGCAAGTCCTACGACAGCATATTGGTATCTGATCGAACAGCGTATGATTGACTGGAAAATTGTCATGGATTGCTTTAGAAAAAAGCTGATAAAGGAAACGGAGAATCATGAGGTTGCTTTTATTGGATATGACGAAAATGGAGTAATCCGATGTATCAATTTAAGGGCAACAGATGATTCCGATTTCAAAAAAACAGTATATGGTTTGGACAGGCAGTTTGCTTTTCGGCTGGTAACGGAAAAAATCTTGTTCTTCATTTATACGAGGCAGCGATTGACTTACTTTCTTACCTTACCTTATTGAAAGAACAAGGAGTAGATTACAGGGATGGCAATTATATTTCGCTGGGAGGAATTTATCAGCCCAAAAAAGAAATTGAAAAAAGTACCGTTCCGGTTGCTTTGAAACGGTATCTTGCAGAACACAAAACAACGAAAATCATGGTATATTTTGATAATGATTTTGCGGGTAGGAAAGCGGCCGAAACCCTGAAAATTATATTGCTGGAATATGAGGTGAAAAATTATCCACCACCAAAAGGAAAAGATTATAACGATTATTTAGTTATGAAACGAGTAAGTGAATTAAAGAAAAAATGATAGTGTCAAGTAAGCTATGAAAAACGAGCCGAAGAAAAATAGGCTCAAATGAACCTTGAAAATTGCAGATATTTATGTTTTTGATAACGGACGCCATCCTTGAGGGCGCACAAAAGCAATGCTCTGATCGTATTACCGACGGCGAAGAACTCAGGAACAGTTACATTCTTTCCGTCGCATCACAGCATTTTAGCATTGCCTCTGTGTGCCTTCAAGGACACAGCCGTAAGCGTTGCTTACGGTGGCTGATATTAACCTCGGGCTTTGAATCTAGGAACAGTTA
>NZ_QUFB01000087.1 GCF_003478335.1 Clostridium sp. AM49-4BH | reverse complement strand
CGACAAATCAGACATAATATTAGAATAGAACGACAAATCAGACATAATATTAGAATAGAATAACAACGAAAAAAATTGAAATGTTATATCATTTCTAATAAAAGGATATACATTAAAAAAAATTGAAATGTTATATCATTTCTAATAAAAGGATATACATTATAAGTTTTCATTAGATTTCCTATCCCCAGTGCTTGCATACAATATTGATTTGTAATGATAAAAAAAATTTGCGGTTCAGAAAGACCATCAATAATCGACAAGATTTTTTTGTTATTTGCTAAATATTGCAAGCATTTATCTCTTAACGGTAATCTAGAGTCTTCCAAAGAATCATACACCAAACGATCTCTCATCTCAGGCATCAATCTTCCATCTACATCCTCGTAACTACAACACTCTTCCATAATAGCATCTACAGAAGAATAATTGTTATCAAACAATGCTAATACCATATTCTCAGCCGCATCTGATAATATAGAATAATATTGTTTCAAATCTAGTGTATTTATTGGCTCCATGGGCAATATGTAAAAATCATCCTGATACTTTTTAAAAAGTAATAATAAATCCTTTATGCAATCTTTTAAAATACTTGTTTAGATAATCAAAATTTATTTCACTTTACTTTTTAAAAAGTAATAATAAATCCTTTATGCAATCTTTTAAAATACTTGTTTAGATAATCAAAATTTATTTCACTTTCTGTTCTAAAATAAAACGATGTAAACCTAACTATAGGATCATTGATTACCCTATAGTTTCCTACAAGGGCAAAATCAAAATGACCATCATTAACTATGTCAAGTCTCATTGCTCCTGCCAAATATGCAACATTATCATCTTTTTCAATATTTGAAAGTATATATGTAACACATGTCTGTTGACGATACCAAAATAAACGCACTTCTCCAATTAATCGTTTTATATCCTCAATCGACAATTCTTCCACTTTATCTTCATATTTTTCAAGAAGATTTTGATATTTTGTAGATATTTTCTTTAAAAGTTTATTTTCTACCATATTCAATCTCCATTCATTTGTCATAGTAAAAATCCGGTAACTCAATATATTCTGAAATTTGCTGAAATACTTTTTGCATAAGCATCTCGCAATCATTCTCAACGCTTCGTATATTTTGTTCTGCATAATAATCAGGAACTGTATGATAATTATGTGTTGGATTATCACAAATTAACATCGCAGACTCCCTTATTGCGCCCCAAAAGCCATGTGTAAAATTTGTTCCATACTCATAATATATCTCATATAACAATTTCTCATCACATGCAATAAATTTTTTGCTAATATTTGTACGATCAAAATACCCAAAACTTGTATTAACAAAAGCTTCATCCATATCCTCATTCACAAGCAACTCCATAAATTTTTGTTGCAACTGAGACTCATCGGAGATCAAATATTTTTCTTCTCTTATTTTTGCCATTACTAATTTATATTTTCCAATTCCGTATGCTTTGAACCTATCATATACATCCGGAATATCATTTTCTTGTAACATTATGTATTTCAAATTTATAAATGTCTCCAACATTGTTCTAAATAATATATGTCCACTTATGTCATTCTGAAGATTTTTCACCACTATCTCTTATATATTTAATATATAGCAAACGATTCCCATTACAATTGCGTATTTTGTTTCCATCTTTTTATCCTCGTTTGCAGATGCAATATAATCAATAGTTTTTTCCGTTTTTTCAAAAAAATTCATATCATCTTCTCCCTTCCACACTACTACTAACGGATTACAATTACTAACTTCACCCAAACGTTTCCACATCATTTTTGAAAAATCATTATTATATGTTCCACACATACCCTGAAAAGTCGAGCGAATAATCGGTCTATACGTTTGCATGATTTCTTCATCATGATTATGCTTGTAATAGCCCGTCAGCGCCTCTGGTAGTATACTAATATTACTTGAAATCTTTAAAATCCCACCTCTAACATAAAACCAATCGACTACAAAACATATGTCAGTGGTTAATTCATCATGAAAATTATCACACTGCTTTATGACATTAAACATATTTAATATACAATCATCAATGTCAAATGAAAATCAAAAAATTTGTTATAAAATATATCATCTATATCTGGTGTAACCACGACTGTAAGAGGTGATAAAACCTGTTGTGAAATATAACTACACACTATATTCCAATACAACTTCCTCTTTTCTCTATCTAATCCTTTAATTTTAGAAAAATATGGTACACATATTTTATTCTCCTGCAATTCATCTATTATTTTGTATAACTGTTCCAATCCCTGTTTGCGACCAAGCTCACTTATTATTAATCCAATCCACATAAACTCTGGCAACCAACTTTTTGACCAACTTGTTATTTTTAAGGCTTTCCCTAACCATCCGGTTCTGTATACGGAGTATATAGTGTATCACCTTTTTTAACATGACTTGCAAGTTTAATTCTATCCATTGTATCTCCCCTTTCTTCTTAAAACTAAAATTAGTGTAGTTTTGTATTTGTAGCATAATAACAACCATAGTAATCTACTTATCTTCTACATATACTTCCACATTAAAACATTACTAATTAAATTTTATCACTTCCTTTACTGTCTAACAACTATAAATCATCTATCATATGCCAAACTCAGAATAGTACAAAATCATATTATTATAATTTACTAGTTATAGTGGATTTTCCCCTTTTTTTGAAGCAATTACTACCCCTTCCATCTCCATCCACATCGCCTTTTTCTGCAGTACCTGTCCTTCCTCTATCTCCGGGCGGATGATTGACTTTATCACTTCTTCCGGAGCCTGTGCCTGCAGCAGATCTCTTATCACATTTCTTCGTATCTCACCGATCCACTCGGAAGCATAAATGTCAAGAAGCGTCAGCGAATCAAAGTTTTCTACAAACCACGCTTTTCGCTCCGCTTCCTCCCGTTCTTTTTCCGCATGAAGGGCTGACTGTATCATACCGGCAGTGATGGTCGGCTCTCCTGCCTTTCCCTTTTTATCGTTCGGAGTAGAATGAATCTTTTTTTCCATCTCATCCAGATCCATCATCATAAACGAAAAAGCATCCAGTTCATACAGCCTGATATTTTCATTTTTGTCCTTCTGCAACTTTTAGCGTATAACAACGCCATATACGCTATGCGTATTTAGTCAAGTGTTAATTAAATAATCTCTTGTTGATATATATAATCTCCAGTTGAAATCACCGGTCACTGTGGTTAGCAGCACACTCTGGACTCGCACCATCTCTTATAGACCATAAAGGGAGTATCATTATCATAGAACAGTCGCAACCACGGAATCACCATAATTCCTCTTTTGCATGGATGTTATCGCTCCCGGCATCTCACATCAGACAGAGCTATCAAGGAAATAATAAACCATCTCCTTTGGCTGTCTTACCGATCCTGGCGCATCTGTGGCACGGCGTAATGCGTAACGGTTCCTTACGTCCGGCAAAATCATCGTATTCAGTTGTCTGTGTCTGACAGGATTATTTCCTGTGGACACAATACCAGTATAAATGGGAATCTACTATTTTGCTAGATGATATGTTTCGTACAAAATCGTATGATTTATCGTATCATTTTCAATGCAAAAAGAGCCGCACTGCGGCTCTCTATTGTGGTAATTATTTATTTTAAAAATCTGTATACTCTTCCAGAAACGATATTTATATCATTTCATCCCAGTTTTCAGGAAAGCCTATATGTGACAATGAAATATCATCACCATACTCCTCCATCAATGCTCTTAACTCTGTCATAATTCTGCTTTCCCACTCATTTTTATCGGGATATAAAAATTTAAGTGTCAATATCTGTGAAAACAATTTCCGGTTAGTTTTAAACAACACATTTTTCGGCATCCTAGGCAATGCCGGAAATGACCAGTAATATATTCTAGAATAATGAGCACATCGATTGCGCAAATCCGTCAGGCAACGCAACCAGCTTTTTAGGCACACGCTGGATGTATGATATAGCTCTCTTGCAATTTGTTTCTGATCCGGCGACTTCAAATCAGCATATAAATATGACAACATTCCCATTGAGAAAAATTCAATAATTACCCAGACTGGAAATTGTCCGTTATACTTTTTCTTATGATGCTGCACCACTAATGTCGTTTTGTTCTCTTCAATGCAAATGTCAAGCAGCCTCTTAAATTTGTCATCATTATGCCTTTCATTATATATATCTGAGTTTAAGTATCCCAATGCACCGTATGCATGTCCACAATAATATGCCAATTGTGTCCTCAAATACAATTCTATTGTCTCGATACATTCAAATATCAAATTTCTTATACGACCATCAAACTCATATATGCGTTTAATTCTGTTGAAATTAATATTTTCAAAATATGTTCCATCTGCATTTCTAAATGGCAGAAAATATGCCGATATGCGGTAATAATTTGCCTGTTTTAAAAAAGATTCGCACGTTTCATCATCATCCACGATAAATCCTTTCCTCTTTATGATTTCAACCTGTTCCTCATAAGTTTTAGGTGATTTCATCATTACTGTTTCTTCGTGATGACTATCCTGTTTGTAATCCACTTCTACTTTACTTGAATTATCCAATCCCTGTCTCCTTAAAAAAAATGTCTCCCCATGGGACACATCACATATGTGAGAGGTGCGGGGAGTCCTGTTATTATTATTTTATGCTATTTCCCAGAAAAAATCAACCATTTTTAATTTTTTCGTAATTTGGGTAATTTCATGATGTACTCTTCTCCCTATCCTATTTTTCCAGCAATGCATCCATATACCCCGCCCCCGGCACTGATCGCTTTCATCCAACTTTCGATACTTATAATGGTCGGATCTGATGTCGTTTCGATCTTGATATGTTCACTCAGGTTTATGATCCAGTTGCAGATTGCCGTCTTGGTGGATATGATCCGTATCCGAAAAAGATGCTCCTGTGTCTTTATCTTAGAAGTGGTCCGAAATTCCGTTTCCACTGCTTCAACAAGATATTCCTCCACCATAAGCGTGGCACTCACCGGCTTTTCATAGGGCATTCTCGGATGTTCCTCCATATATCGTGAGATTCAAAGGAAGAATCGATACCCTCCAATTGACTCATACACTTTCCCTGCTCCATCGGGTGCATCACCACCTGCAGCATCCGGTCAATGCGGTAATGCGACAGATTGTCCTTCCCATCCGTATTGCAAATGAGATAATACCAGCCGCCGCTAATGACCAGGAAATATGGTGTTACTGTATATACTCTGTCCGATAGTTTCCCGTTTTTCCGATACCGGAATGTTATTTTTCTGATTTTCTTGATTGCTTTTCCGATCTCCATTAGATATTGAAAAAGCCGCTCACACTGGCATCGCTTGAATGTTTCCCGGTATTTCACATATTCAAACCAGCTTCCAAAATATTTGCTTGCACATCGTTTTAATTTGTCCAGAATCCGACTGGCACATCCATCGTCCACGCCGGGTGAAAATAATATGCTGTCATGCAGCATGCGTATCTCCGTATCTGAAAACAAT
>NZ_QUFB01000086.1 GCF_003478335.1 Clostridium sp. AM49-4BH | reverse complement strand
TATTCCTATTTTTTGGTGTGGAACGGCTTAATTCCACAGGCTGGCTACCGACTATTTGTCACCGTCCAACCATTTGATGATGTAATGGCAAATTACACCAGCCGCAACAATGACAATAAGAGAAATGATATATTCCACGCAGTTCACCTCACTCCCGTACCAATCTAGGAGGCGGTAACAAACCTATTTTATCATATAAACCTTGTTTATTCTATAAACTTTTTGTTTACGTGACCTACTTTTCCCTTGTATCGTACTTTAGCATACCAAGATTTGGAACTCACAAAAAGTACTTCAACTTTTGCCCCCTTTGGAATTCGCAAATAGCTACCGGTCAATTTACTTGTGGCTTTCCAGAGCAGCAGTCCTTTATCTCTTACCACCCTCTTTGTCCATGATTTTTTGAACATTTCCGGTGTTTTGTAAGTTCTTTTCAATTCCGTTGCCGTGCTACCCCATTTTGGCAAGTAGAAATGTGGCGTATCGACAATGGATTTCCAATCTCCACCCCAACCAAGTCCGATACCTTTAGCAATTTTTGCTACTTTCTTGATCGTGTTAATATCATACAGATCCTTTTTGTACTGAATCGCAATATCAAACGCAATGCCCCACATATGCTGACTAGAGTATGTGCTTCCTTTTGCGTTCGTTACTACCTTGCCCGGCTTTGTACGTCCTTTAGCATACAACTGATCTTGATATTTCTTCGTCCGAAATCCTTCTGTGATGATCAAATATATTTTCTTTTTTGCACACTTTTTCAGCAGCACCGTCAATTTATAATCCAGCCAAGGGTGCAGCTTCGTTCTGTCAATTCTAACGTCATGTTCTTTCTTCATAGTCTGTTTTCTCCATTTCTGTATTTTCCTTCAATATATTCCCTTCATGTTCCACTGTTCCCTTCAGGACAGCAATCACTTTTGTCAGAAATGCAGGTACCTTCACTCCCATTCTCCCGGCATTCTCCGTGATGCTCAAGCATTCGTTCAGAATGAACCACGCCGTCACAAGCGTGGAGAAGAACATCGTCATCGGAAGTGTGACCGACAATACTCCTGACAGCTTATAGATCAGGAAATCTACGATCATTGATGCCACAATGACAAGTATGTAACCAAATTTCTTGAAGATCCCTATCATTCCTTTCCTGCTGCTCCATCCGTATGACTTATCATCCGGGTGTTCCACTGCCTCCTTGGCACTTGCGGCCATGCCGGCCAGAAAATCAATGACCATTGCTGCAGCTACCGCCACTAGCATCCATCCAAGCAATCCACACTTTGACGCAATGGTTGCCGTAATTGTTGACAGCCCTAACTGTGTTGCATAGATTTGTAATTTGTCCATAATGTACCTTCCTTTCCGCCTTACGGCTGTGGCATTTTAAGCCTATATTCTATAGTTTTCGTTTCGTTTGGTGCAATTGTGATCGGTTCTTCCAGTACCGTGCGGTCATATAGGCATGTCCAATACGTACTTTGTGATCTGATATATCCAATCTCTTTGATCACTAGATCGTCAGCTTTGTTGTTCGTAATGCTGGCGCATATAATGATGCCACGACTATTATAAACTTGGTTTACATCAGACGGATATGAAGTGACACAGCCAAAGCCATCTGTTATTTGATTTTCCAGCTTATAGTCATCAACAGTTGGCGGAGTAGTTCCATCACCTATAATGATCCCTATTGCTGGACTTCCTGCTGCACCTGTTAATTGATTTCTGTTCGCCAAAAACGCCATAGCTCCGTAATGAAATGGATTGAAATTATCAGGCGTTACATAAGAAGTTCTGTTTGTTATTTTCTTTCCATCCGTACCTATCATGTCATATCTATTTGCTTCGGTATTGCATGCAAGTTGCCCTGCTACTGCAAGATAAAAGTTATTAGTCAGCATATTATCCCTCCATTCTTTTACCTTTTATGCTCATTTCGTATATCGCCCATCCATATGTACTGCTTTGCCTACCACCTGCAAGCAACAGCACACGGAATGCGCAATATCCTTTTCCATTGGTTACACTATAGGTTCGTGTTTGCGTAGATTCATAGGAACCTAATTCCACCACGTCAGATACATCTTCCCAAACTGTGTTCTCATCTATGGTAGCGCTCTCGCATCCTTGTATCTTAAATTTAGGTGTTCCTGCGTTATCCGTGCTTAGCGTCAAACTGATTATTGCCTCATACACCACATCGTGGAAGTTGTAACCTAAATACTTTCCGTCCTGGTTGTCCGTGCTTTCAGTCGACCACAATGTCGATGTGTTTCCGTCAAAAGCTTTCCATGGCTGTCTGTCACTGCTATATATCGAGTTTGCGAACGCATAACCCTGTGCTTCCTCTGCGTTTGCAAAAACCCTGTTAGCCATGATGTTTTGTATTTCGATCTCACTCGAATAATTTGCACCATCGCTTGAACATATTTCGATCATATTGTCAGTATTGATACTTCCAGCGTTACTTGCCGGCATTGTACTTATAACCTTACTGCCCCCGCCGCCACCCTCTATTCCGGCTATCTTATCTGCATAGCTCCGAAACGTATCTTCATCCGTCACCGTAACCTGTTGCTTAATAAGAGCCTGCTTAATTGCTTCTTTTGTCTCAGACAGGTAGCTTAGCTTTTCTTTTAGGGTTCCCACTAGATCACCTCCCCATTGATAGTATCTACCAGCATTGACGTTTCTTCGATCTTGCCCGATAAATCTTGGTAGGCATTGTCCAGTTGCGTTGCTATCTTGGTGATGTCCTCGTCCATTTTGTTGAGGTTCTCCGCGGATAAGCTAGTACCCCCTACACGCTTGTTTTCCATCCGATCGGATCATGCGTTACTTTTTCGTACACGTTAATCACTCTCCTTCAATTCGATGCAGTAGTCCATCGTTATCTGCGCCCATTCTGCTGCCGCGGTCCCATACTGATATATTTCTATGGCAACCTCCGGTCCGATCAAGGTCAACCGTGCCACCGCCTGTGCCCCAGCTCCGGACTGCGAAGTCAAGATGGGATACATGACTGTTTGCTTAGCGGTCGTCGTTACCGGTGCAATGTTGAATCCTGCAAATACATCCGGCAGGAACATAGCTACCGTTGTCCATTTACCGGCCGGAATCGTACCTCTCACATCCATGGCAAGATGCACCACGCCGTCTGCCAGCTTAAAGCATGATGTATAGGCATCATTTATGGTAAATCCATTCGCCATAACCCAATTGATCGTATCAATTTTCCATAGATCAACAGCGTCAAAAAATGGTGCCGTGGAAGCGAAATAACTGCTCACCTGCGCGCTGTAAAAGCGATTTATCTCCTTGCCACTTACAGCATGGTAAGCAATTTCTGCCGCAGGGTACTCTTCGATTGTCTCCCAGTCCTGCGCATCGCCAAATGTACGCTGTTTTATCATGTTTGTCTGCCATGTTCCGTTTTTATGCTCTGTACTGACTGCTGTGCGATACTTTGTCATCAGACCACTAGTGCTGCGTTCTTCCCATGTGTCCGTTACATTAGTATAATACACGCCTTCTGGTGACAATCCGGCCGTAACCATATTGTCGTCAGTGCCATATTGCATCTCGATCAAAGGCTCATTGCTGTCTGATACAATTTTGATGTGGCCGCCAGTGATCGTAATGTTAGCCGCTGTTACGTTGCCCTCTTCGTCTAGCGTGAAATTCTTAGTCAGTATCTTTATGATTTCTTTGCTCAACTGAAAATTCGGGGCCTCAATGGTTATTCCCTCGCCGGCCGACAAATTAATCGTGCCACCAGATAACAGTTCAATAACCTCTTCCGCCGACAGTTCGATATTATCGGCTCCCACCTTAAATTCTGTACCTTTATCCGGGTCTGATCCCAAACCCACCTGAACCATCTTGCCCTTATTCGTCACCTTAAGCACTATTGTTTTGTTGGTCTGCTCGTACTGTGATGATGTCTCCTCTTCCAGATCTGACATCTCAATCCGCACGCCATCAATATCCTTTTGAATCTTTAGGATCTTGGCTTTCGTCCGGATCAACTCCGAAGAATCGCTCACGTTATTGGATCGTGTTTCACTACCCTTTGCCTCGTAGGTATCCCTTAATAACTGAATGCCGGACAGTGTGCGGCTTAGCACATAAGATTCCACCACATCTTCTTTTTCGACCGAATATACATCGCCAACCTCTACATACGGCAGACCGATCAACTCCGTTGTATTTGGGCGGTAAATAATATCCTTGATTACATTCAGAATGTTCTCGGCTATTGGTTTTAGTTCTGCGGCCGTCTTTCCAAATAGCAAAGCATTTCCGGAAATGATATATGGATTTTCCGTTGTTCCGACTGTGCATCCAACATCATCGTCCTCTGTACGTACATTGATGCCGGTAATGTATTTTGTCATGTATTCCTCGAATTTTGCCGTTATGTACTCTGCTCTCGGTTTCTCGTCCGAAATGCCAAGCGCAACTGAGGATGCATTGCCATTCTCCGGATACAGGTCTAAATCCGGGTACCGATCTTCATCCGGGTACAGCCCGGAAGATTGCAAGGTCGTTACCTCAAATCTGCCATTACGATTCATCCGGCCAAAACCGCCGTGGATCTCGCACATCCACTTGAGCATCATTAATCCGGTGCAATTATCTCCCGATGGCTGCAGACTCTTGCTGACGATCATATCATCGTTGACTAATGACTGCTCTTCATACGGGATCCCTAAGTGCTGCAACAATGATTCGCGCATTGCTTTAAGCGTGGTCGTCCCATAGTTTTTCACTATTACCGTGATCTCGGTGCCATTATCATCGGTCTTAGTGACCGCGTTCGATGAGATCACCGGAAATAATCCCTCATACCAATCAGATATACTAGCAGAAGCATTGTGCATCGCATCATATGCCACAACTCTCTTATAGTCCCTATCGTCCACCATTCCTACAGAATAAACACGATACTTTCCCATTGGGATCTCTGCCACAGCATTGCCTTCTTCGTCCACTGTCTCCAACGTAGACATAAACTCCATACCACTAAGATCATTCTGCAAGATCTCTGACACCTCAAATTCGCACGAAGATGCAATGCAGCCACCAAGCGTTAAATCTTCATTACTGCAAATACTCTCTTCAATCTTCACAGATTCTGTGTGGATTGTTTCATTATCGATCGTTAAATCAAGATCCGGAAAATACATTTTGTATCGATTAAAATACCCTTGTGAGTAGAACGCTCTTTTTTGCTGTTCAGTCAATTCAATCATTACAATCATCCTCCTAATGCTCAATCAACGCCAAACGGATTGGCAAATACATTGGTGCTCCGTGATACAACCCGCCATATTGAAACTGTACATCAGGCATATAGAACTTACCCGTGGAGTAATCATCTTCCCAGTCGTTGTAGTACCTTGCACGAATAGTTCGAGAAGAGTAGTCACCATCCCCCTGCTTATACCCCTTTCGTATTGCCAAGATCAATTTACATTTATCCTCATAAGTCAAATATGGCGTGTTCCACTCAATCTTTGTACGACTGTGTTTCAACACCTTACGCTTCAAATAGCCGTCACCATTTACGTAAGAATCAAGATCCTGCATCTGATTAGGGGTAATAGTCAACGCACCATTAGGCTGTATGTATTTGTACGATAGCTTCTGATAGGTGTAGCCACTACTTTTGCTATAATCTATCGGCAAAGCAAGCAATCCCTTAGATGCGGAATAAGCCATGATTCAACCATCCTCCTTATTTTGCACACAAAAAAGACACCCACCATTTGGCGAGTGCCTTAAATCTCCTTATACAAAATATAACACATCGAAAATGTGAATTGTGTGAAAATCTTTTCAGCATAACATTGTCCATATTTCAGCAATAATATGTCTTACATATGCTACAAATGCACTAAATAATTGTGGTATAGGTATATATTTATTTATTATATTAACAATTATAGTAGTAACAAGCCCCGATA
>NZ_QUFB01000085.1 GCF_003478335.1 Clostridium sp. AM49-4BH | reverse complement strand
CTTATGTCTCGTATTTCAGAGACATTAAGTAACGTGACGTAGCGCATCGTAGCGAAAGCGTCCCGTCCAAAAATGGATGATACCTTGCTAAACCGGGACATCTCAAACATTCCTTCGGGCATGTATTCATCAGAGACTTAACAAAATAAGAAATCACCAAAAAACTCTGCGTTCTGCGGCAATTATCTTAGTTCGCTGCCGGCAGAACAAGTCAGACTACCGGCTGCAAAATAGTTTATTTGTTGCTGACATAATAAGCAATATGTGGTTTTGAAATAACTTCCGGTATGGGGAGTTTGAATACTTTACTATTGCAAAATGCTGCATGACCCGGTAATTTTGCAATCCCTCATACATTTTCTCTAGGATTCCTTACGTGCAATTGCAGTCTGTGCAGCCTGTACAGCGCCTTCCAGCGTATCTGCTGCTGCCAAGAAACCGCTTGCATGGCAAAAACGAAGCGAAGCAATTCCACTGATCTGCGATAATTCCGGTGCGTCTTTACCACGCCACTCTTCCGGCATTGCACATACCAGTGCTGTATCACCATGTTCTATCGGAACTCCCTGCACGCTATATCCCCCGCGATTCGACGGATATACCACCATTTGATAACTACTTCCAATCACTTCATTCTTCCACGGAACAAACTTCGGAAGGATCAATATACTGCCGTTGCTTTCTTCCATTGCCTTACGAACCAGCGATGCCGCACGTACAATACCGGCTACCGCCTCAAAATGGTTACGCAGGATTTCCTCTGCCATCTTCACCGCGCGCCAAAAGCAATCGTCATAACTCTCTTCGGAATCCCAAGAAGGATTAAACTCATCAATAATGGACGCCAAAACATTGTGACATCCGGTATTGTCGGATTCATCTAACGGCTGCACAAAAGACTCATCAAAACGCACTGCCTCTTCCTCACCAATGCACTGTGCACCGTATTCGCGCCATAGCAGTCCAAAAGCAGCATAAGGGCATCCGTTCTCACGGTATTCCTTATCTTCCTGGTGATGATCAAAACGGCCGCGTCCTATATCATACACAATGCCGTCAAAATCTGCCGGCACCTCAAAACCGCGTGTTACCTGAATCTCCGGTTTGATCAATCGCAAAAATGCTGTCGCAAATACATCATCTGAATGAAATTTCGCACCATGCGTGAATGCCTGGTCCGGCAATGCTGTCTTGCATTGAAAAAATGGCTCTTTCATAGAAATCCTCCATTAGCTGTTATTATGCCAATTCCTGCTCTAACGATTCACGAACTGCCTTAATAAATCCTTCGCTGTTTAATACCGTCACATTTTCAAGGCTGGTGATCAGAGCAAGATCCTTCGTCATCTTACCGGACTCGATCGTACCCAGTGTCGCTTTCTCTAATTTATCTGCAAAATCCTGCAGTTCCTGAATACCGTCCATCTCACCACGCTTACGCAGTGCTCCGGTCCAAGCGAAGATCGTTGCTACAGAGTTAGTAGAAGTCTCTTCACCCTTCAAATGTTTATAGTAATGTCTCTGTACTGTTCCATGCGCTGCCTCATATTCATATACGCCAGATGGAGATACCAATACCGAAGTCATCATAGCAAGAGAACCGCATGCAGAAGATACCATATCGCTCATAACATCTCCATCATAGTTCTTACATGCCCAGATAAATCCTCCTTTTGCCTTCATAACACGTGCTACGGCATCATCGATCAATGTATAGAAATACTCAATCCCGGCAGCATCAAATTTCTCCTTATATTCTTTATCAAAAATATCCTGGAAAATATCTTTGAAATTATGATCGTATATCTTAGAGATCGTATCCTTCGTTGCAAACCAAAGATCCTGCTTTGTATCTAATGCATAGTTAAAGCATGCACGGGCAAAGCTCTCAATAGATTTATCTTTATTATGGATACCCTGAATGATTCCCGGACCATCAAAATCCATGATCGTCTGGCGGATCTCTTTGCCATCTTCTCCGGTAAATACTAACTCAGCCTTACCAGGACCCGGCACCTTGATCTCTGTATTTTTATAAACATCACCGTATGCATGTCTTGCCAACGTGATCGGCTTCTCCCAATTCTTAACGCACGGCTCAATGCCTTTTACCTGAATCGGTGCACGGAATACGGTGCCGTCTAATGCAGCACGGATCGTACCGTTTGGTGATTTCCACATTTCCTTCAAGTCATACTCTGTCATACGAGCAGCATTTGGTGTGATCGTTGCGCACTTTACTGCAACACCATACTTCTTCGTTGCCTCTGCAGAGTCGATCGTAACCTGATCATTTGTCTGATTACGGTACTCCAAACCAAGATCGTAATATTCTGTCTTGAGATCGATAAATGGAAGCAGCAGTTCATCCTTGATCATCTGCCATAAAATACGGGTCATTTCATCTCCATCCATCTCTACCAAAGGGGTTGTCATCTTAATTTTGTCCACTGCATTATCCTCCTTTTACTGTTGTGCCTGTAATTTCACAAATTTTACTTCACAATCATAGCACAAATGAGTCTGTTTGTGAAATATTTTTATTACCATATGTGTTGACAAATACAAATTAGCATGTTATCTTTTAACTGTCAAGAGTGTTTCCCTCACATTCTTTTGTTCCTATCGTACATAGCAACCGGCGCAGCTATCGTTCTACTCCCGATCAGATATGTTTTCATGCGCAGAAATGAGGTATTTATGGAAATGAAACAACAATTTTTCAAACACACATCTGTCAACCGCACTTTCTTTATTATGGTATTGATCGCCGCACTGCTTACAGGGTTATTCGCCCCTGCTATGGTCCGCCACTCCGGTGCTGCATCTCCGTTTATCATTTTATCCAGTTATCGTTCTTCGTTAAAGATCGGTCAGGAAATGGTCTTGTCTGCCGTCACCTCTGACCTAAGCTACCCTTCCTTTACCAGTTCGGCCTCCTCCATCGCTTCCGTCAATGTATATGGAGTGATCACTGCCAAAAAAGCCGGCACCTGCAAGATCAAAGTCAAATCCGGTAAATCCGAAACCTATTGTCAGATTCAAGTCGTTCCAACGACAATCTCCCTCAACAAAACGGCACTTTCACTGGAAAAGCAGCAGACATTCCAATTGACAGCCAGGACATCAAATCGCAGTGTCCCAACTTACCGTAGCAATAAAAAAAGTGTCGCACTGGTCTCTTCTACCGGTCTGATCACCGCACTCAAACCCGGCAGTGCAACGATTACGATCAAAGCAGATCAGACAGAACAGCACTGTCAAGTTACCGTTGTTAAACCAACTATCACTCTATCCCAAACAGCCGCATCACTGTTCCGCGGTCAGAACATATCACTGCGGGCATCCGTATCAAACAAAACCGTTCCGACCTGGTCTTCCAGCGCTAGGAGTATCGCTGTTGTCTCGGATTCCGGAGTAGTGACTGCCAAAAAACATGGCACGGCAACCATTGCCGTCAAGGCAGATGGCGTTACACGAACTTGCAAAATAACCGTAAAATCTCCCACGATCAAATTAAGTGCTTCTAAATTAACAATAAAAAAAGGAAAACGAAAAACACTGACTGCCAAAGTTTCTTCCGGCAATGCACCCACCTATTCCAGCAGCAACTCTTCTGTGGCTTCTGTCACCAAAAAAGGTGTGATCTCCGCACGCAAAAAAGGTACCGCCACGATCAAAGTGAAAGAGGACGGTACCACAGTTAGTTGTAAGATCACCGTAAAATAGTATGATGCAGAGAATATGCCATGGCATCCGTCAGGGGCTACATACCCTTTGACGGCAACATCATAATCTGTTATTGTCCGATCAGTTTCTTGCGCAGCCGCCACAGGAAGCACATCCTGCCGGGGCATTGTTTACCATGTGCTCATAATAAGAAGAAATACTGCAGATCGCCTGCGAAGAGATTCCCTCTCCACTTCCGGTAAATCCAAGTCCTTCTTCTGTTGTTGCCTTAATATTAACCTGGTCAAGCTCAATCCCCAGCGTATCAGCAACATTTTTTCGCATCGTATCAATGTAATCTCTCATTTTAGGTTTCTGTGCAATGATCGTTGCATCGATATTGTCGATCATATAGCACTTTTCTTCCAGCAGCTTGCCAACATGCTCTAACATCTTTATGCTGGATGCTCCTTTGTAGGCAGCATCTGTATCCGGAAAATGTTTTCCAATATCTCCCAGTGCTGCCGCACCGAGTAAAGCATCCATGATCGCATGCAAAAGTACATCAGCATCTGAATGTCCTAACAATCCCTTTTCATATGGGATCTCTACCCCTCCCAAGATGAGCGGTCGATCCTCTACCAAACGGTGTACATCATATCCCATTCCAACGCGCATAGTAATCCTCCTACTAATGCTTCAAAAGCATCTATCTTGCTTTATCGCACTCCTTCTCTGCTATTTCCTGATTTAACAAAAAGAGCAGGTATATCAATTATACCTGCTCTTCATTTAGTAGCGGAAAAGGGATTTGAACCCCTGACACCATGGGTATGAACCATGTGCTCTCGCCAACTGAGCTATTCCGCCATATTAAAATAAATGACTGTGCTTGATACAGTCTAATGGGACCTACAGGGCTCGAACCTGTGACCCTCTGCTTGTAAGGCAGATGCTCTCCCAGCTGAGCTAAGATCCCGTACAATTTCAAGCGACTTGTATAATATATCAAACCTTTTCTGTATTGTCAAGCTTTTTTTAAATTTTTTCTAAGTTTGTCCATCCATCCCTTTGCCGTGTTTCATTATACTTGGAAAATACATGTTTTGCAAGGTCAATTGGAGTTATTCCATGGGAGAAATTGAATTTTTTCATCATTTCTCGTATAATAAAAAAGTGTGGCTTACTAAAACATCCCATACCGGAAGTTGCTATAAGAATCACATATTGCTTATTATGTGATGGCCTAATTATATTTTGCAGCCGCTATATAGTGCGTCCTGCCATCAAGAAACTATAGCAATTACTTAGCCGCAATTAGTTTTCACAGAACAAAGATTAAAACACATTGCCGTCAACAGATGGCAGAATGGAGGAACTTTATGAATGCACGTACCGTAAACATCAGCAGTCTCGTTATTTTACTGGCACTGCTCTCGCTGATCTGTGAGGGATTTTTATATTATTTTTTGCCATCACCAATATGGTCGATCGTATTTGCAGTATTAGTATCTCTCGCATTATCACACTTTTTTTTGGAATCATCCTTTAGCTATTCCTATAATGTGCTCCACGCTGCATTTATGACGATCGGAGCGTTCATTTATGCGGTAATCGTATACTGTATCCAGCCAAATCCGTGGCTGCACTACAGCTTTTATCTGGTACTGCTCGTCTTAGTAAACTGGTTGACACCATTTCTATACTGTTCCATCCGCGATCTGTATGATACAACGCCGCACTTCGAGGGATACCGACGTTTCTTTATCCAAATGAGTATAGTGCTGCTCGTATGCTATATATTGGCACTGATCAAGCAATACTACATTACACCGATCGTTCCGCCTTACAAAGAGCCTGCCTTTGGCGCACAGAACTTTGTACCATTTATGGCAACCGGTAATTATCTGGAATCCGCACTGCGAAATGGTTCTGATCTGTTTCCGCTTATTTGTTATTTAGCAGAGGCAGTGTGTCTCTATATTCCATTCGGCTATTATATCTGTGCTTACTTCTTGAAATGGAATTATATATTCCGCCTGTTTTTGTATCTTGCATTTCCTGCTGCTATGGAAATTTCTCAGGCAGTCAGTGGACTGGGACGCGGACAGATTGACGATTACACTTTGGCATTGTTGGGAATCCTGATCGGAACACTGTTGTTCCATGCAATGAATGGCATTTTCCGTTCGTTTGCAGGACGCAGCATTCTATTCCCAAGAAATCAGATCAACTTAAACCACTTTATTGACTCCAATTTTCCACAGCAATAACAATATTATTCAAACTTCCCATACCGGAAGTTATTGCAAAACCACATATTGCTTATTATGTCAGCAACAAATAAACTATTTTGCAGCCTGTAGTCTGACTTGTTCTGACGGCAGCGAACTAAGATAATTGCCGCAGAACGCAGAGTTTTTGAGGGATTTCTTATTTTGTTAAGTCTCTGATGAATACATGCCCGAAGGATTGTCTGAGATGTCCCGGTTTAGCAAGGTATCATCCATTTTTGGACGGGACGCTTTCGCTACGATGCGCTACGTCACGTTACTTAATGTCTCTGAAATACGAGACATA
>NZ_QUFB01000084.1 GCF_003478335.1 Clostridium sp. AM49-4BH | reverse complement strand
GAAAAATAAATCCAAGAAAAATATCTTATTAACCTTAATTGGATATGCAATGATTATGATATTTTGCATAAAATCATTATATGAAATAAATACAAAACCTTTTGTTTCACTTAACCTTAATTGGATATGCAATGATTATGATATTTTGCATAAAATCATTATATGAAATAAATACAAAACCTTTTGTTTCACTGATTTTTTTAGAGCTCGTTATATCAATTATTTATATCGCGTGTGCAATACTTTTATTCTCTCGGGAAATTAAAGATTGATAACAAATAACAGGAGGTAAAACACTATGAAGAAATTACTAAGCTTAATTACAATTTGTATGATTACTACATTATGTATTTCTATTAATTCATCCGCAGCTGCACTTGGAGATGATTTGACTTATGTTGCATACATAATCTTTTTCTTTCTGATTGCCAATCTGATATTTCAATATTTTATCTTTGAAAACAATGTACTTCACATTTCCAGCCTTGAAATCAACAAACCAATTCCCACCGTTATCTGGGTCAGTTCCCATTACTTTGGATACTTGCTCCGGAAAATCCTTTTTATCACTGATAAAAAACAATACCGTCCAATATTTAGGCTTTTCACCGGTATTCCATAATTCAATCTTATGTACATTCAGCAAATCAATGATAGTATCATCTGTTACACTTTCTTTAATCAAGACTCCTTCATATACTTCCTGCTTCTTCCCTTGAATTGCATTATTTCCACAACCATGCACTTCCTTCACTTCGCTTAGTGTCAATTCGTCCTTTAACAACACATCCATGGAAACATGAAACAATTCTCCCAGTATTAACAATTTCTCCGTTTCGGGCAACGCAATATCCGCTTCCCACTTGGATATGGATTGTCTGCTTACGTTACACTTTGCTGCAAGTTCTTCCTGCGTCATTCCATTTGCTTTTCGCAATTCGATTATTTTTTCAGACAACTTCATAAATGATTACCTCCTGCTATGTTTGATTTCATTGTACAAAATCTTTATTATTTGTACAACCAATTTTAAAGTTCTTTTTCGCAACCTATAGTTGCCAACATAATATCATAGAAGGGTTTTATCCCCTCTACAACAATTCCTTATCTGTATCTTTACCTCTACGCTCTGCTGTTGTTATTTCAATCCTGCCTCCTTAAATTTTTCCAATCTGTAATGATTCTCATCATCCAATTCCTTAACACCATTCTTATAATCATATCCAAATTTTCTATAAAATTCCGTTGCTGTAATGGATGCCGGTATCTCAATTCTACTCGCTCTTACATAAAATTCATCCGTTTCTAATGTATTTATGATTTTTCTTCCAATTCCTTTTCCATGAAATTCCGGAAGGACAAAAATACACAGAAGTATGCTTTCTGTTTCGCTTCCCCAAAAACTTGAGATAGAACCTGTTCCAACGATTTTTCCATCAAATTCAAAGACATACATATGCGCATAACTTGCCACATTCAGAACCTTTTCCACATCATAATCCTTTGCAAGTTTCTCCATTGCTGATATGCCATAATCTTTACTGTTAACCTCCAAGAAATTCCGGACAATAAGATTTCTGACCTCCCCCGCATCCTCTTCCTTAAATTGCCTCACCTTATACAGACATTCTGCATCTTCTCTTGTTGTCAATTTCAGTTCAATTACATCATTCATTTTCTGCACCTCTTTCTTGTAAACATAAAAATCGCACCAAACATTCAATGTCTAGTGCGATATCTCCAATTTAATAAGATGCAATGTATGCAAAATCTTCTCTTATATTCTGGTTTTATGCACTAGACTAAAAGACCTACACGCTATAACCTAATGCACTAACCTTGCATGTTTATAACCGTGTACGTCTGTAATACATGTACATATAACGTCTTGAATATAAGTTCTGATTCATGTGTATGTTCTCCTTGTTTTTGTTGAATAATATACCAATCTTGGCAATTCATGTCAACAATCTATTTACAATTCAAAATAATATCTATCATATCTTGCTTTCCATTAGTATATGCCATCCTATCATCTGCATACTTACCTTCAATATTCTTATCAATTTATACATGAATGGCACATTTTTGTAATATTGTAACCTTAAACATTTTTTATTCCCTTCTATGCTAATTCTCAACATACATTTTTATATTACTTCGCCCACAAATAAAACCAAACTAGAGCGATTTGATAAAACAAATGCCGGAAATCCGTATAAATACAAACTTTCGGCATTTTAATAAATTAGACACATCGTAGAGCTGAAAGTTTCACTTCCCTATAAGTTGGGATTTTTCTATTTTCTTATGACATAGATGTATCTTGCCATTTTTCTTTGAACTGTTCAAACGGTACATTAATATATTCTGTCTGACCAATCAGCATATCAAACCATTGACTATAACCCTCATCTTCAAACAGCGTACGATATTTCATTGCCGATTCCCGCTTTTTCTTAAGCAATTCATAAGTTTGTTTTGTAATATCCGTGACTTCATATGTCATGTTATTTTCCTGCAACGCCTTTACCAACAGCGTAGTGTGAGCATTAGATGTTTTTGGTATAACATCACCTTCTTGGTAACCAACAAAAAACACACCATCCTTTTTTACCCAGTTTCGAGCCTGTGCCACAAATGCAGTCATATCTGCGGCAAAATAAAGGGTGTCCATAGAAATAATCACATCGAATTTTTCTTGAGGATATTCTATTTGACCAATGATACCTTCTCTAAATTCGGCATTTTGGCAAAACAGAGTCTTTGCAGTGGTAATTGCCGTTTCTGAATAATCAAAACCATATATATGTGCCCCTGTCCTTTCTTGCAAATATCCTAGCATTTTCCCATTACCACAGCCAATGTCCAAAATATGTACATCATCATTGTGCGGTATATATTTCAGAATCATATCTATCTGCTCTTTGTTGCTAAAACCATCCTGTGAAAAGTCCTCACCAAAAGCATCTTTGCAAAAAGACTGGAACGCATTTGATTCTTTTGTCATTGTGTAAAAGGCTTCGTAATCATCATAAAATAACAATTCTTTTTTATTCATGGTTCATTGTTTCCTTTTGTAAAAATCAAAGTTTTCTCTCAGTCCAAAATAAGCATATCATAACAGAAGTTATTTTGCACCAAAGACTTAAGAATACGGAGCATTACACTCCGCATCCACATTACACATATATCAACTCTATTAATACGATTTTCTCTGCCGAACTTCTCACATTATTCATCCGCACTCCTCACTTACTCAAACTCGATTTCAGCAACTATATATTGTGTCTAATTAAGTTTTATATTACTATATTTTGTATAATTATTCTTGATATTCTATGTATTCTTCATTATTTTATGATTTTTTGCAACCACCACAAGTTTCGTCATTCTCAAAATGCCATTGTTTACAATTTATAAAAATATCTTTTAGCATCTGCCATTGTATTTACCATAAAATCTTCATCTTTCAATGCTGACGTAATAAGACTCTTAGTACACGGAATATGTAATGTAGCCACAGAAGACATATTATCACGGAAAGCAGGCAACTTATCCCACAAATCTTTAATCTGCTTCTTGAAATTTCCATCACTATCAACTATATCTGACTTCTTGTCGTAATCTGGATAAATTACAATTACTGGTAAACCTTTTGTACCTATTCCATAATTCATTTCCTCCCTCAATGCACGACTATTGGCAGTAATGGAACTTAAAAATAAAATAATGTTCTTAGAATAGTCAAGTCTTGTATGAAGTCTAGGCTTAAGAGTCTTTTCCCAATCACTACCATCTCGCACATTATATGTCTTATCATGTGCATCATTAAAGGGAAAACTATTATCCTCTCCTCTCCACATTCTTAGCATATTGTAGTAAACAAAATCATGTGTTAAATTTGCCCCTAAATTACTTTCACTAAATGGTTCCGAAACATAAAACGCACTATAATTTGCATTTCGATATGACATATTAAATTCCTTATACTACTCTATTTGTTCATTAATCTCCTCAATCCACCCACTGTCATCACTCTCAAACAGCTTTATGAACTTTCCAAAATTACTGCTACCAGTAACAGAATCATCTGAATCCAACTTTCTCACTCGCTGACTCATATTTTTATAATTCTCCGCAGTAACATGTTCCATAACTTCCCGAATCTGGTCTGCTCTTCCTTTGTAATTTTCTACTCCGGTATATTCCTTTATCAACGGAGCATTTACTGGTTTTGCTGGAGATTTCAGATTTTCATCGGTCCAATGCTTAGATATAATCTGCATCGTACATGGATTACCAAATATAATCACTTCATTCGCTGCACTATCCACACCATGAAACTCATTAATTTTGCGTTTAATGTCCTCATATTGCTCGTGAGGTTTCTTTTCCGTATCACAGAACACAAGCACAAGTTCATCTGCTCCATTTTGATATCGGTCCTGATACCTCGCTGGGATATTACCATTTCCACCAGCATTTACCAGTGAAATATCATATTGCTCATTCCATACTTTTAAAATTTTTAATCGTTTTAGATACTCAAATTCCTCATTGCCTTCACAGATAATGCAGATTTTGTGATTATCCAAAAACTTAGGGAGTTTATTTGGCATCGGCATCATCCCCCTTTACATTACCTTTAATACTAAGCAAAGAGTTAATCAATTCAGGATCAGGTAAAGCACCAAGTGCACCTTTTCTATATTTTTCCATAACATCCGTCGTATCCCTCACTCCCTGCTGTGCAGTAAAATCAGCAAGTGAATATACATATACACCTTCCTCATCTTTATGCACAAACCAAATCTGCTCCTTCCGGAACATTCTCTTGCAGTCCATAAGATTTATATCATGAACTGTAAATATCATCTGTGCACTTGTATTTAATTCATTATTAAACATCGCAACAATCGCCCTTGTAAGCTTAAAATGAATACTGCTATCCAACTCATCCACCACTAATATTCTGCCCTGTTCAAGTGCTTCAATTACATAACTGGCAATAGCTGCAATCTTCTTTGTTCCTGTGGAATCAAACATCATACTTGGTACATGAACACCTTTATATGTGGAAACTAACCTAATCTGATCCATAATATTCTCCGGAATATCAAGCACTTTCTCATCTGGCTTTTCATCCCCTTCTCCAGTTTTCAGTTGTATCTTATCCATATCCACATATTCAAAGTTATCCATATACAGGTCTGCATTTTTTATAAACTCAACAACCTTTTGCTGTAACTGATTCTTATTTTTCATGAGTTCAATTGTGTGTTGCATAGGTATGTTATTCATATTGATGACATCAATTTTTTCTGCAAATCCGACAAGAATCTGCTTCATCTCGTTGACATGTTCAAATTTACTTGTATCTACTACATAGCATAGCAAATTATTCTTCGATACAACTGAAATCATATTCTGAACAGATTCATCAATACACTCATATATTTCACTAACAGTATCTTTTTTCAACCAACAAACTTCCTTTTCGTTGTTGTACTGATCTTTAAATATCTCCGAAAATGACTCATATATATATTCTTCTTTTTCAGCATCATACTTAAAATCATAAGAAAACTTTCTTCCAGATGCCATAAATGTAACGCCTAACTCGCATACATCACTATCAGTAAATATATTTGGCATCAGTCCATTCTTCTTATTTAAAAGTACATTACTTATTGCCCTAATGCACTTAATTAGACATGTTTTACCAGCATTGTTTGGTCCATATATTCCTACCGTTTTAAGGACATTAAAATTATTCTCTTTGTGAACATTTGCTCCAAATTTTTTATTTCGCATATCTGCTTTCATTGAAAATGTAATATCATCCTCAAATGCGTAACAGTTTTTTGCTCTTACCTCTATAATCATGGCTCATTCCTCCAAGTCACTTTTCCTATTTACTTATCATTATTATATCATAAATCATTTTTTGTGCAACTTTTTTTCATGAAAAATATTTTTTGTGAATTTAACGATATATCATATGG
Source organism: Clostridium sp. AM49-4BH (assembly GCF_003478335.1). Lineage (GTDB taxonomy): Bacteria > Bacillota > Clostridia > Lachnospirales > Lachnospiraceae > Butyribacter. Next base: position 323 of record NZ_QUFB01000084.1, on the reverse strand, counting down.
CAAAAAACAGCCTTTCGATTTTTTTAAAATCCCCTGCAAATTAACAAAATTCAAAAGTCCGTGGGATTTGCTCTTGCATTGGAATTTGCTTTTTCAAGTCACCAATAGTGGGCACTTCTTTATCCATGCCAAAGTTGCCTAATTTGATCTACTATGACCGAAATTTATCACTTAGTTTTAAAATATTCTCACCTATTAAACGTAATTCTATTCTAAAATCCTCTACATCAATACGTATATTGTTGTTTTTAATTATATTAACCTGTCCCATTTCATATAACGAAGGAAATAACGGACCATTTAGGGAATTTCGTATTCTTAAC
>NZ_QUFB01000083.1 GCF_003478335.1 Clostridium sp. AM49-4BH | reverse complement strand
TTTTGATTAATGTATGGAATTTAATCTGTGACAAGAAAATGAAAAGAGAAGTTAGTATCGAAAAAAGATACCAACTTCTCTCATAATTAGCCTTAACTTAATGCCATTGGGAGAAAGTGATACGCCCGCTTACAAACCGGCTGGCTGAAAAATACCATACCGGACCATTAAAGGAGAAAGATCCGGCGCTGGATTATTTACCCGATTACGACAGGAAGCAAGGAACAATGACGGGAAAAGAACGGGTGGAGCAGGATATTGACCAGTGCATTTTGGAAAGCAGATCTTATGCAGATTTCAAGAAGCGTCTGGTGCGGGATTATGATTACCAACTGCGGGAAGGAGTATCAAGAGAGCATGGTGTCTATCTTGCTCTGACACCGTCGGGGAGAGGAAAAGCTATTCGTACCTATCGATTAAGTGAGGGCTATATGCCGGCAGACATTGACCAGCGTATTGCTTCAAAGACTGCCAACAGAGTTCCGGTGAAACGGGAGAAAGCAGAAAAGAGAAATACAAAACTTGACTGGGCAATGAGCCGGAATTATCAGTTTATCCCGTATAAAGAAATGTCGGAATATCAGAAGGCAATGGTACGGCAGGTGTTGGAGGCAAGAAGATTGTATCAGCGAACCGGAACGCCGCTGTACATCCATGAACGAAGTGTCAGTATTCTTCGGAAAATGAAAAATGAGACGAAACAATGTGGTGTGTATGTAAAACGAAGAGAGACAAGAAGAGTGCAGAAAGAACTCATCAAAACGATGCAGCAGAGGAGGAAGAAACAGTTATGACAACAGAACAGATGGCATTAGTAAAGAAACTGATCCAAAAGCATGAGATTGAAGCAACGGATGCCGAGTGGACATTGATTTTTATGGGAGTCGGCTATGGGTTGTCAGAACAGCAGATAGACAGCTATCTTGTGATGAATACTACTGACCTATTGGCAAAGCATGAAAAGATGCTCTGTATTCTTTTGGGGATGGATTCAGAAACGCAAGGAGCAACCAATGAAATTCAAAATCCTGCAGAAAGAATACAGTTTATGCTAGAAAATCATTTCCAAAGAAAGAAACCGGAGAGTGGTTATGAAAGTGTGATGCAGTATGTGATTGAGGACAGTGACCTGTCAGCAGCACAGATCGAACAGCTTCGGAAAGCGGTAGAAGCAGGAATGCCGGCAGAGGACATTTTAGAAATGGCAAAGAAGCGAAAGGATGTGATGGAGATACGACGATGTATCGAATTTTATGAAATGATGCAGCAAAAAGGCAAACAGGAAAATGTAAAGAAAAGCAGGAGGACAAGCAAATGAGTGAAGAATTACAATCGTTAGTGCAGATCATAGAATTATATGGAAGAGGTCTGGAAGGTTTGGGAAAAGCCATACGGTTCTCGGCAAAGGGAGCCGAGAAAGGAGTGCAGATCGCACAGGTGAAAACATTACAGCATCGAATGAAACTTCATTATGCCAGCGAGGGGACACACAATACCATGAAATTGTCTGATCTGGAGAAAATGACCGGCGGAAGATACACAATCTTAAATATTCCTCTGGAAGGGGAAAAAGAGCTGATCCCTTTTTATGACCGCTTGAAAAAGATGAAAGTAGCTTTTGCGGAGCTGCCGGACTTAAATCTGGGAGACGGCTATACACAGATCGCATACAATCCAGAGCAGGTGGAGAGCGTGCGGATGGTCATTGAATACTATAAAAAGAAATTCAGGGAAGAAGCGAAAGAGATCGATTTGGACGAATATATGGGAATGGCAAGTCCCGGAGAACTGGAATATCTGGATGAACTTGCCGCCAAAGGATATGAAGGCAGGATACATGAGGAGCAGCTTGAGGAGCTTCAGCAGCGGATACAGGATAGAGAGTATCTTCCAATCAGTATCAATGTGGAATCTCTTCTTTTGCGTGAAGAAAAGGATGCTTATCTGTTTCGTATTCCCCGTGGCAGATTAGGAGAAAATCTTTCCAGTGCCATACGGATCAAAAAGTCAGACTGTATTCTTTTGGATGAGGGACAGACTGTGATCACCTGCCTGAAACGAGAGGGAGACATCTGGGGATATGCACTGGATCAAAGTCAGAATATTCATGAGAAAGAAAAAGTGAAACTGGATATTGCAAAATTGGAAAAAGCATTTGCCCCGGTGGAAAATGACCGTGTGAAAATGATCGAAAAACTGAAACCGGAGTATGCAGCGATCTTTCCCTCTTTTAATCAGGGACAGGAGATGGAAGAAAAATCTTCTGTCCCTGAACCGGTTCCAGAGCAAACAGTGGGAAAAGTATTGTCTCTGGAAAAAATGAAAGAGCGTTATCAAAGTCCGGAATACATCCCGGTAACCTTTGACATGGAAACACAGATGGTGGCAGAATCCCCGAATCTCTATATTGCCAATCTTCCAAAGGAGCCACAGGAATCCAAAGACTTTATCCGGTGTATTTCTTTGGATAAGACAGCGGTAAGTGTTTCGGAGGATGGAAAACGGCTGCAGGCATACCTGAAGCGAAGCGAAACTTCTGAGGTTCGGGAAATTGATTTGGAGGGAAAAGAACTGCGAAAATACAGCAAAAAGAATGAAGACATTGCGGCAGAGTGTCTGAAGTATCAGAGAAGCAGAGGGAGAGAGAGGCAGCCGGTACCGGAAGAGATATTGCGGCACAAACCGGATGTAAACCTTAAGAAACGATAGGAAAGCAGTGTGAAATAAATGATCAGATTTTTCACACTGCGAATTTATAGTTTTGGCTCAAACTTTGTGGGCTGAGAAAGGAATATAGGATCCATATGAAACGAAAGAAAGAATGCTCCCGTGCAACGTATGTTGCCGGTGACAGCAGAAAAAGAAGATTACACCAATTATTCAAAGTGTGTGCGGTTTTGTTACTGCCCACGCTTTATTTGTTTTACAGTCTTAGCGGATTGTATCTTGTGGATGTGGAAATATCAAAATTGAAAGAACAGATCGTCTGGTGTCTGCTGCATCCGTTGAAAGTTTATAATGACAAAAGTTACAGTATGGTTTTGGTGGGAGGTTTGCTGTGGATGATCTGCAGTTTTCAGGCATACAGTAAAAGCGACCATAACCGGATGCCCGGCAATGAGTTTGGTTCTGCCAAATGGGGCGAAGTGCGGGCGTTCAATGAAAAGTATGCCGCAAGGACAGAAGAAACAAAGTCCGGTCTGTCTCCGGAAAACAAAGTGTTATCGCAAAATGTGCGTTTCCGCTACGACTCGGATACTCTTCGCAATAACAACATCGTGGTTGTTGGGGGCAGTGGTGCCGGCAAGACAGCGTTCTTCCTGACACCCAATCTGATGTCGTTACACGACTGCAACATCTATACGGATCCGAAGGGAAGCCTTGCGGAGGAGCTGGGAGCATGGCTGGCGAAACAGAAGGATACCAGAGTATATACGCTGAACTTGTGTGAAATGGAGAAAAGCATGCATTTCAATCCGTTTCCGTATATCCGCAGTAAGAGCGATATCACGAAGCTGGTGACGAATCTGATCCAGAATACAAACTCAGCAAATATCAAAAATTCTTCTCAGGATCCTTTCTGGGAAAAGGCAGAGCGGATGTTCCTAGAAAGCCTTTTTCTCTATGTATGGATGGAGTGTCCGAAGGGGGTATATAACCCAAAAAGAGGAAAGGCAGAACTTCTACAGAGAAACTGGAAATCCATTCTTTATCTGTTAGATGAGGCACAGTTCGTGGATGAAGATACGCCGCCAAAGTTAGATGAACGCATGAAAGAACTGGCGAAGAAAAAGCCGGATCATCCGGCCGTAAAAGCATACCAGCGTTATAGAGGCGGTCCGGATGAAACGATCCGTTCCGTCATTATGACAGTCAATGCCCGGATGCAGCCTTTTGATAATGAGGAACTTTTGGAGATCTTTTCATCCAATGACATCCCGCTGGATGAGTTTGGAACGGGAATGGATGGAGACGGGAAAACAAAGAGCAACCTTTTTATCATCATTCCGGATGATGACGATACCTTTAACTTCGTACCGGGGATGGTGTATACGCTGCTTTTTCAAGAACTGTACCGGCAGGCGAGATTCTTTGGCGGAAAACTGCCGATGGATGTGGGATTCTGGCTGGATGAAATGGCGAATATCAAGATGCCGAATAACTTTGATAAGATCCTTGCCACCTGCAGAAGCCGTGGTGTGTACTGTGTGCCAATCTTACAGTCTCTGGCACAGCTAAAAACGCTTTTTACGGACGGAGCATGGGAAGGCATTGTCGGAAACTGCGACACCTTTATCTATCTGGGTGGTAACGAAGCAAGCACCTATGAATATGTCTCAAAGCTGCTTGGAAAATGGACGATCGACAAACGAACCAGTGGAGAAAGCAAAGGAACCAGCGTTCTTACAGTGAGAATTACGATGTGCTTGGCAGGGAGTTGATGTTAGAGTATGAGCTTCGCCTGTTGCCGGATGATGAATGTATTATTTTTGTGCGTGGGGAAAATCCAATCCGGGATAAGAAATGGTTCCCGTGGGAACATGAAGTATATCTGGAAGCAAGAAAATGTGGTGCTTTTGTCCCGGTGGTGCAGAAAGAAAAGCAGAAACAGCAGATGAAAGAATGTGACTTTATCGGGGAAGAGTCATTGAAATATCTCAAAAAACAGCAATCGAAAAATGAAAACATCCGGCTGTATGAACTGGACGCCTTTTCCTTTATGATGATGGATCTGGATGTGATGGAGAAGAAGATTCATTCCACGCCAAAAGATGTCAAAGGAGCAGAAGTGGAAAAGACGATTACTGCCGGCATGATCCAGTCTGCGGTAAATCATGAAATGAAACGGGAAGCGGAAGAACGAAAAGCATGGTTTATCGAAAACTTTGATAAACTCGCACTGCTTGATATCTATGCTTCCGAGTGGACGAGCGAGACAAGAAGAAAAGTAATCCGCGAACTGCTACAGGCGGGAGCAGAGGAGGGTGTGATCAAGTCCATCATTCGTCCGGAGATTGAGGAAGGACAGGTGCTGCAGAAGAAGGGGATGTGGCTGGAGATGCAGCAATGTAGTTGTCCTTAAAGGAGTCGAAATTGCAGAAAATATGTGTGCGTGGTATTCTTGTTTGAAAAAGGAGAATATCATGAAGAATCAACAGGAACTAATAGATGAATATTTGTATTATTGTTTAAAACAAAGAAAGTTGGACGAGAAAACAGTTCGTGCATATCGAATTGATTTAAGACAATTTTCTGAATTTTGTGTTCAAAAGAAATTGGTAACTGAAAAAGCAATAATTCGTCAATACATTTTGCATCTACACGAATCATACAAACAAAAGACAGTAAAACGTAAGGTTGCTAGTATAAAAGCATTTTATTCTTATTTAGAGGATGAAGAAATCATAGATGATAGCCCTTTGAGAAAGATTCGGACAGAATTTCGGGAAGAAAAAATTTTACCACGCTCGATTCCGTATTCTATCTTGCAGTCATTATTAAGTAGTATGTACTCAAAAAAAAGCATAGAGAGTACAATATCTGAAAAAAAATTGCTAAATCGCGATATAGCGGTAGTCGAAACTTTATTTTCTACAGGAATAAGAATATCGGAATTGTGTAATTTGATGCAAAAAAATATTGACATTGAACAGGGGATATTTTGCATAAAAGGAAAGGGTGGGAAGGAACGCTATCTGCAGATAGGAACGGGAGAAGTGTTAGCGCAGTTGAAAGAATACAAGAGGCATTGGGAAAAGGAATTGAATTTGAGTGAATTCTTCTTTCTAAATCGCTATGGGGAACGATATTCTGAGCAGTCAGCACGTCGAATGATCCAACGCTACACTCAAGAAGCAATGATTGAAATGCATATTACGCCACATATGTTTCGTCATGCGTTTGCTACATTACTCTTGGAAGAAGAAGTTGACATACGTTTTATTCAGAAAATGTTGGGGCATGCGTCAATCATGACAACGCAGATTTATGCTGAGGTTGCATTAAAAAAGCAGATGGAGATTTTGAAAATGAAACATCCTAGAAATCGAATGGAAATTTTAGAGAAACATATTGAAACAGAAGGTAAGGGGGTGGTATAATGGAATGGTACTGATAATTGAATATTATCGGACGGAGAGATGTGCTGTGGCGGATAATTTTTAGTTATCAGTCAGTTTTTTGAAAAATTTACGAATCATTATTATTGATAGAAAAGAGGTATTTATGAATTCCCTTTCAAAATTTCAAAATGTAGAAATTAACGAAGACGAAGATTACACTTGCAGAGATTTTTCTTACACCCAATATATAGACATTGACTTTTCATTGTATAAACCAATATCTTTTTTTTCGAAGTGATTTAGG
>NZ_QUFB01000082.1 GCF_003478335.1 Clostridium sp. AM49-4BH | reverse complement strand
GGGGTTGATTAGGTCAACACAATTTAGAGAAAATAATTCATAATGATGTAAAAGTAAAGCTGCCTAATAATTTGAGAAAAGATATAATCAATTCTGTAAATTATGCAGAAATGAAGTACAGAGTAAAATATTCTACAGAGGATAAAATTTTCGAGTATTTGTATTCTTGCGAGAATAAAAAAGGTCAGCGAGAAGGAATTAACAGAACTCTTCCAAGAGTGTATGAAGGGCTTGGATTGGTTGAAATGTTAGAAAAAGTATCTGGTGGAAAAAGAGATAAATATATCTATCCTGCAGGAAGTTATAAAAAGACAGCGATTTATAATATGTTAAACAATGGTGCTAATATAGTATATCTTGAAAAATTAACAGGATTAGATACGAAACTTTGTTAAGTGACTTTGTATTTGATAACCTAAACGAGAGAGACATAGAAACTAATATAAATAGTTCATTATTACAATGTGAGTATTATGAATATTTGTAATAATGAGCTATTCAAAACTTTTAAGTATTGACACTGCTTCGCCCCTGACGATAAATCAAGGGTTGGAGTGGTGTCATTTCTTATATTCATAAGTATCAGAGAAGAAGGTTGAAATATACCTTCTTTTTTGATGCTCAAAATTAAATTACGGAAGGAGATACACATTATGGTTTATGGATACGCAAGAGTAAGTACGCGAGGACAGGCAAAAGACGGTAACAGTTTAGAGGCACAGGAAAACGCCCTACGGTCAGCAGGAGCAACTAAGATATATGCTGATGCGTTTACTGGTACAAGGACAAAACGCCCTGAATTAGACAAACTAATGTCTGTATTACAGTCAGGCGATACGCTAATTGTTACGAAGCTAGATAGGATTGCCAGAAGTGCTACACAAGGGATTGAACTTATTGAAATGCTGCTGGATAAAGGTATTGTGGTTCATGTACTCAATATGGGCTTAATGGATAATACCCCTACTGGCAAGCTCATAAGAAATATTATGTTGGCTTTCAGCGAATTTGAAAGAGACATGATAGTTGAACGTACCAGTGAGGGTAAGGCGATTGCAAAAATGAATCCTGATTTTAGAGAAGGTCGTCCTAAGAAGTTTTCTAATACACAGATAAATCATGCACTATCGCTGTTAGAGAATCATTCCTATCGGCAGGTGGAACAGATGACTGGCATTAGTAAATCTACGTTGATAAGAAAAAAGAAAACTGAAAATAAAGCATAATATGAGTAATACGGTTATCTGAGTCGGTGTTTTGCCGACTTAGGTAACCGAAATAGTAGAGCTAATTTCTCGTTGCGTTTATTCCGATAATAGAATATAAGAGCAATGGCTACAGTGTGCAGAATGTGGTGCTCAAAATGGCGAAAAAGAGAGCTATGGTTGATGCAACATTAAACGTCGGCAATTTATCGGCACGCTTCACCCAGGATGTTGAGGACATGAATTTGGAACCTGATAATGTAGGCGGTAAGAATCCCGAAGAGTTAAAGCAGAATTCAAAACCAAAGGCATCATCAAAAAAACCAGCAACAAAGAAACAGATAGCTTACCTTGAAAAGCTGATGGGAGAAGCTGGTACATCACAGGAAGCAATGAACAGATACGTCCAGAAGAATTACAGCATCGAGGATTATCACAATGCATCCGCACTGATTGTATCGGAATTGATTGAGAAATTCCAGAATGCAAAACAACAGTAACTTTATAACAGCAATATGATTTATGGGGGCTATCGGAATCTTCGGTAGTCCTCTTTTGAAAGGAGCAGCACATGGATATTAAAACATATGATTTAATCATAAATACGAGAACAAAGCATACCAGCCTCAGGTAAAAGAAAGCTTCGCCTATGGAGCAGAGTATTTTACAACACCGCTGGCGATATTTAAGTTGATGACAGAGGTATTTCATTTACACCAGATGTCGGATGAGTACGTATATATGTTGCCAATGCTGTTACATCAAAAAGCTTCGCTGTTGTTAAATTGTTAGTTTGTGTTGTGTTATTCATAAATGGTACCTCCAGTTTATTTTTTCGATATTTCCCCGATAGGGGAGGGTACGGCGAACCATACCCTGTGTTCTAATTACTTGTAGTTTGAAGAATGGTTACGATTTTCTCGACATCTTCCAGAAGAGCACATGCTACTTCAAATGGAATGGTATCATTGATGACAGAATGAACTTTTCTGATACAGAAGTTGCACGTTGTTTGACTCTGCGAGTCGATGTTTAGAGAAGTAAGTTCGTGAAGAGAGGCGAGTAATTTTAGTGCTTTTTCTTCCATTACAAAATCATCGCTTGGATTCATGCGTAGTACCTCCTTTCGTTTGTTATTTTTCGTATTTGCTCCGATAGGAGCTTTGCGGTTAATTTATTTCATTGTTACGCCGATAGGCGATAAGAAGAGGAAATAGAAGGAGTTTCTCAATATACCACCTATATTTATACTCTATATAAGACGTTAGTCTTATTAAGAGATGTAGATTATTGTTGTATTATAAGAAAAACATTGATATTATTGATGTCGATGATGACCAGTCTATTTGACAAGCAATGTGTGGTTCTTCCATGTATTCAGATACATCTGCATGGACGAATAAGGACGGCACAAGGCGATATAAATGGAAATACCAGTGCGGACACTATGCAAAATCTAAATTCGGTCAATGTAAGAAAAATGCTATATCGGCAGAGTGGATAGAAGCAGAAGTGATTGAGTACACCAAACTGTTAGTACGCAATCAGCAGTTTGCAGAGGATATTCAAAGCCAGATAGGTCAAAAGGTGGATGTATCAGAAATTGATATAGAGATTCAAAATTACCGAAAGAAACTGACAAAGCTGGAACGCAGTAAAAGCAATCTGGAACAGGACATCGACAGCATCTATGATGATGATAAAAATGCAGAGCGTAAACGCAGGGATATGAATAATCGCCTGAATAAGATTTATGAAGAAATTTACAGTATCGAAGACCAGATTACAGACTGTGAAATGCGAAAAGCATCGGCAGAGCAGAATACACTAACCAAAGATAATGTGTATAAAATGTTGTTGGTATTTGATAAGATTTTTGATAAAATGAATGATGCAGACAAACGTAAGCTGATTGAAAGTATGATATTGGAAGTACAGCTCCATCCAAAGGAAACATGGGAAGAAGGAAAGAATCCGATAAAAGAGATAAAATACGCATTTCCAGTCAGTGATGAGGTCATGGATGCTTTAAGGGAAAATGTTGCATCCGTGGAAACGTGCGTTTTATTGTCCAAACTAAAATCCACAAAGCACATAGATGTAGAAGTTAAGCTTTCTTAGTTCAGTTGTTTCGTGTGGTAACTTAACAATAACGGATTATGGAAAGTAATTCCACTGCTTTTTAATAAAAATAAAACTGCGCCACAGCCTTGGCAGGCCATCGCGCAGCGATTTTGTTCAATCGGAATTTAACGCACATCTAAAAAACGAGAATTCACAAAAACGTAGCCATAAAATGGTGATGAAAGGACGTATAACTTATGAGTAAAAAAGTATTTGTTTTGGTACACGATTACTGGCATCACGATGATTCCATCAAGCCTATGATGGACTATCTGTTTAACGCAGATTATGAAGTAACATTCACAAAGAACCCAAATGATTATTTCAACGGGCAGTTTGATTTGTTTTTGTCTTTCAAAGATCCTATTGAAAATGATCAGATTCCTACTCCAATCTGGTGTGATGAAAAATGGATGGAGAAATTTCTGAATGATGTTCAGAATGGTATGGGAACGATTATGCTTCACGCATCACTTACTGATTACACAGAAAATCACGCAATCCTCACAAATGTTGTAAGAAGTAACTTTATCACTCATCCCGAACAATGTCTGCTTACTGTAAAACCGATAGCAGAACATCCGATTATTGAAGGCATTGGCAAATTCACATTCCCTGAGTTTGACGAACATTATGTAATGAAAATGATTCCGAATGCTGATACAACGATTCTTGCAGAAACCGTTTCAAAGAACGGCGTTCAGCCTGCTGTATGGATTCACACCTATGGCAAAGGAAAAATCTGCTGTATCGTTCCTGCACACACTACCCAAAATCTGACCTATGAACCATTTGTCAAACTTGTAAAGAATGCTATTGATTGGGTTTAATAGCATTAATAGAGCGTCAAATATCAGTTTGTTTAATTGGATAAATAGGAATCAGTAGGAGAAGATTATGAAATTTTATAACATATTTTTTAGCCCAACCGGTGGCACAAAGAAAGTAGCGGATATTGTTGCGAAAGGGACGAAGCTGTACACGAAAGAAATTGACCTGATCAAAGAACCGGATAAGCTCATGAAGGTGAGCTTTGAAAAAGAGGACTTGTGTTTGGTTGCTGTTCCGTCCTACGGTGGGCGTATTCCTTCGGTCGTAACGGATATGTTCCGCAATGTAAAGGCAGACGGCACGAAGGCAATTCTTGTGGCGGTGTTTGGAAACCGTGCGATTGACGATACTTTATTGGAGTTACAGGATGTTCTGGAAGAATCAGGTTTTGTGTGCATCGCAGGAATGGAGGCTGTCGCAGAGCATTCCCTGATGAACCAATTTGGAACCGGACGCCCGGATCAGCAGGACGAAAAGGAATTGCTTGAATTTGCTGCAAAGATTCTGCAAAACAGCGAAACGCAAAAGACACCTGAATTCCCCGGTAACAGACCATATCGAGAATATGACGGTGTTCCGCTCAAACCTGTTGCAAATGGAAAATGTACTTCCTGTGGTCTGTGCGCAAAAGAATGCCCGGCGGGTGCCATTTCGTTGGATAATCCGAAGCTGACCGATAAGGATAAATGCATTTCCTGTATGCACTGCGTAGCAGTCTGTCCGAAGAAAGCAAGAAATTACAGTAAGCTTGTCAGTTTTATCGCTGGACAGACAATGAAGAAGGTTTGCTCCGGCAGGAAGGAAAACAAATTGTACTTATAAATCGGGATTTTCGTAATAAATAAGAGAATATGAATTAGATGATTAAGAATATGAGTCGAGTGATTCATATTCTTTTTTAAAATAATACATTGACAATCATCTATGTATTGCATATAATAACACATAGATAAATATCTATGTGAGGTGATTGTAATGAATACTATGGATGTTGCTCTTATTTGTAAAGCACTTGGAGATAGCAATAGACTACAAATTGTCCAAATGTTATCAGAGGGAGAAAAATGCGGCTGTAAACTTTTAGAAGCTTTTGAAATTACTCAGCCAACTCTTTCTCATCATATGAGAATATTAACAGAGTGTGGTTTGGTAAATGCACGTAAGGAAGGAAAATGGAGTCATTATTCTTTAAACTGTGAAACATTAAAGGAATATAAACAGTTTATTGAAGGGTTATCCTGTTCTGGTGGTAAAGGGGGTTGTTGCAATTTATGATTTGGGGATTTATTCAGAATCAGATGCTGGGGATGAAGTGGCTCAATGAGTTGATAGGAAAAATACTTACGGTAGTAGGATTGGATGTTAATTCCAGACTTGGTGGCAGTATTCAATTTTTTATTTATGATGTGTTGAAAATTACAGTATTGCTCTGTTTCCTGATTTATGTGATTTCCTATATTCAAAGTTACTTTCCACCAGAGAGAAGTAAGAAAATCATGGGAAAATTTAAAGGTGTATCAGCAAATTGTATTGCCGCTTTGCTTGGAACGGTAACACCGTTTTGTTCCTGTTCATCTATTCCCTTGTTTATAGGATTTACAAGCGCAGGGCTACCGTTAGGAGTAACCTTTTCCTTTTTGATTTCATCTCCGATGGTTGACCTTGGCAGTTTGATTCTTTTGATGAGTATTTTTGGAACAAAGGTTGCAGTGGTATATGTTATATTCGGACTTGTGATTGCTGTAGTTGGAGGCACCTTCATAGAAAAAATGCATTTAGAAAATTATGTAGAGGATTTTATAAGAAATGCAAGTGCAGTAGATATTGATTCTCCAACATTAACACAAAAGGAAAGACTGGAATATGCCAAAGACCAAGTAGTATCTACATTTAAAAAAGTATTTCCTTACATTCTGGTAGGTGTGGGTATTGGTGCATTGATTCATAATTGGATTCCGGAAGTATGGGTGGAAAGTATTCTTGGAAGTAATAATCCTTTTGGTGTAATATTGGCAACTTTAATCGGAATCCCAATGTATGCTGACATTTTCGGAACAATACCGATTGCAGAGGCTCTGCTTGCAAAAGGTGCCCAACTTGGAACTATTTTATCTTTTATGATGGCGGTAACCACATTGAGCTCCCATCTCTGATTATGCTAAGAAAAGCAATTAAACCAAAACTTCTTGGAATTTTTATTGCTATCTGTGCAATCGGAATTATAGTGGTTGGTTATGTATTTAACGGATTACAAAATTTTTTGATATAAAGGAGCTTCCTGTATAATAAAAAATGTGGATGTTGAAAATTGAAAATACCTCAGAGTACAATAAGACTACTGACTTGGCGGTTAGTAAAAATCTTATTGAACAGA
>NZ_QUFB01000081.1 GCF_003478335.1 Clostridium sp. AM49-4BH | reverse complement strand
ATTATAACAGTTTTATAGATATTTAGCTCTCTGAAATTCTAAAAAATCAAGTAATTTTAAGGTGAGGTGGAATTTACCCCTGCACTGGAATTTACTTTTTCAAGTTAGCAATGATATTGACAGTACAGAAATGAACTGCTACTCAAACAGGCGTTAGCCAAGCAGGGGTTTAAGGGCGGCAGTCGTGGAGATACAGAGTGGAGCCAGTGGGTACAGTCCGAAAAAGAACAGCTTTCCGCTGTCATGGAGCGGCACGGCATTGAGTGGGAGCATAAGGGTACGCATGAGAAACATTTATCTGCCCTTGACTATAAAAAGCAGGAGCGGGAAAAAGAGGTTGTTCAGCTTGAGGGGCAGATTTTGGAGAAGAAAGAGGAATTTCAAATATTGTCTGACAGGGTAGAGAATTATGATAAGGGCATTGAGAACTTAAAAACGCTTGAGCAGGTGCTTGACACTTCTCCTGAATATCAGCTACCAGAGCCGCAGGGGTTGATGTCTGCAAAAACGTATAAAAATAAACTGGCAGAGCCTTTGGTACAAAAGCTGAAATCGCTTGTTAAAACGGCTCTTATCAGATGTTTTGAAGCGTATGACAGCTATTATCGGCTGAATATCACAAACAGCAATCTTCACCGTGAAAATGAGAGATTGACAAAAACGAATGAGAAATTAGCGGGAGAGAATGAAAACCTCCGTGCGGAAAACAAAAATTATAAACTGCTGAAAAAGGCGTTCGGAAGTAAACAGATGGACAGCCTTTTAGAGCAGGCAAAGGCAGTACAACAGTCTAAACAGCGTGGGAAACACTTTAGAAATAATCAAGAGGAAAGGTAGGAAACATTATGGAAAACAGGATTTATGATGAAAGAAACGGTCTTTGGTATGCAAAGCAGGGCGACTATTACCTTCCAGAGCTTGCATTACCTTCCGAAAAAGAAAAGCCCATAGGAATATGGGGGCAAAGGCATTTGCAGTATCTCAAAGAGTATAAGCAGTTTGTTTATCTTAATCTGCTGACAAGCGGCAGGTTGAACGAATACCTTGCAAGCGTGGATGAACAGGCAGAGGATATGTTTTCTCGGCTGGTAAAAGAATATGCCGACAGGCAGGGAGTAACAGAACAGCTAAAGGCAGAAAATCAGCTTGAATGGGTCGGGAAAATGAATAATATTCGTAGCAGAGCAGTAGAGATTATAGATGTAGAATTGATTTGTGTTTAGGAGGACAAAGCGGCAGATATAATGTTAAAAGTAGTTGCGTGCGCACGCATATTGATGTATAATACGTTCTGATTGGAGGTATATATCTATGCAACTATTAAAATGGCTTTCCGTAACAGACCGATTTTACAAAATCTATTTGGACAAGCAACTTGCCCCCTATGGAATCAACAACAGTCAATATATGTTCTTAATCAAAATCTGTCGTTCGCCCGGCATTTTACAGGATTCTTTAATGGATATGTTTTATGTTCATCCGAGCAATATTGTACGGACAGTTGCGGCATTAGAAAAGCAGGGAATGATTATGCGTTCCCCAAATGATAAGGATAAGCGGACGTGTAAGCTGTATCCTACGGAACGTGCGCTGTCTGTAATTGATGAGGTACAGACGGTATGCGAAAAGACAGAAGCTCTTTTATTGCAGGGTATGAGCGAATCCGAGCAGAACCTTTTTATGGATTTCTTAATACAGGCGGGCAGAAATATCACATCGGAACTCCATATAGAGAGAAAGGGGGAGGAGTTCAATGACTGAAAATCCTCTGGGCTATGAAAAAATTTCAAAGCTGTTGAAAAATTTTGCTGTTCCCAGTATTGTGGCGTCTCTTGTCGGCTCAATCTACAATATTGTGGATCAGATTTTTATTGGTCAAGGGGTCGGTTATCTGGGAAATGCAGCAACCAATGTTGCCTACCCGTTCTCTACCATCTGCCTTGCTATTGCACTGCTGGTTGGAATTGGCAGTGCTTCCCGTGTTTCCCTCTGTCTTGGAAGGAAAGAGCCGAAAGTTGCCGCCAAAGCAGCGGGAAATGGTATTGTTCTGATGGGGATTTTCGGAATTATTTATTTGTTGGTTGGTGAAGCTTTTCTGTCTTTGCTCCTAAAGGCATTTGGGGCAACGACAGCTGTATTTCCATATGCAAAGAAGTATGCTAGCATAACATTGATTGGAATGCCGTTTCTTATTGTAACGAATGGTATGAGCAATTTGATTCGAGCAGATGGAAAACCAAAGTATTCAATGGTTTGCATGGTTATGGGAGCTATTGTCAATACCATTCTTGACCCTATTTTTATTTTTGCTTGCGATTGGGGGATTGCCGGCGGAGCTTGGGCAACAGTTATTGGGCAAATTTTTTCCTTCATACTCGCACTCCGTTATCTATGGCGTTTCCAAACAATCCATTTTGAAAAAGAGTCGTTTTTATTGGACATCAAAGAAAGCATGAAAATTTGCAGCATGGGAATCAGCAGCAGCTCAAACCAGATTGCAGTTACCGTGATTCAAATCATTCAGTACAATTCGTTGACTTATTACGGCGCATTAACAAAATATGGAACAGATATTCCCTTAGCTGCTTGCGGAATCGTTATGAAAACAAATGCCATAATCCTTGCGATTATTGTAGGAATCTCGCAGGGAACACAGCCGATTATCGGCTTCAACTATGGGGCAAGGCAATACCATCGTGTACGGGAGGCTTACCTGCTTGCGGTAAAATGGAACCTTGTTGTTTCCACTATTGCTTTCGTCGCATTTCAATTTTTCCCGCAATCTATCATTTCGCTATTCGGAGATGGGGACGAGCTGTATTTTGAATTTGCTGTTTTGTTCATGCGTACCTATCTTTTCATGGTGTTGGTAAATGGTGTGCAGTTGCTTTCTTCCAGTTTTTTTACCGCAATAGGAAAATCGTTAAGAGGTGCTCTGTTGGCATTAACAAGGCAGACCTTTTTGTTGATTCCGCTTACCCTGCTGCTCCCGCTTCGTTTCGGAATTATGGGAGTATTGCTTGCGGGACCTGTTGCTGATTTTTCAGCGTTTATGCTATCTGTTGTACTGGTGGGTATAGAATTTAAAAAACAAAAAAATGACATGTAAACAGCAAACACTTGTGAATGTCAAGCACTTTGTTGTTTCGGTTAGCATAGATAGTGCAAATTAAGATGGTATCTGAATAGAAAAATACAGTATGCTAAATATTTTACAAGGCTTGGAATCATGTTAAAAAGACATGATTTCAGGTCTTTTTATGTCTTGATACCTTTTTGATACTTTTTCTCTCAGAAAAAATAAGAAACTATTGTACCTACATTCGTGCCTATCTGGATTATCTGACAAATATTCTTCACAAATCACCGGAAGATGTTTCCTGGGAAGAACTGCGTGATCACATCAGATGGTTACAGAAATCCAGAAATATCATAAAGAAAAACTGTATGATTGGGAAGTAGGGATTTAATCTCTACTTCCTTTTTAGTTTACATAACAAAAATATCCTGTTTATTTTGCCAACTATAATATGAAAGTGATTTTGATAAATTGATGAATGATATGAAAAAGGATGATGCTATCCATTAGTACCACAAAATTTCTTATTGCAGAATTAGCGGTTGCAGATTATAATTTCCATAGGTGGACAAGCAAACCGACAGAATATTATTCTGTGAATAGCAAACCAACCTGCAAACCACCAGAACTGCACACAATAATGAAAAAATGCAATGGTACTGGAATGGTACTAAAAATATGTGAAACGAAAAATAATGTGTGGAAAAGACACATATTATCAATACAAAACAGTATAGATAACCATATTAAAACAACCAGAATCAAACCAAACTTTGCGAGTTTGAATAACGGATTAAAATGCCGAAAGCCTGTATTTATGCGGGTTTCCGGCATTTGTTTTAATAAATGGCTCTAGTTTGGCTCTATTTGTGGGGAGAGTAATATATAATTATTGCAGAACAGATGCAAACAACCATAGCAGAGAACAGCCGGACGGCACTTGACCAGAATGAATATGAAAGAAGATATGCCGACCTTGCAGAAAGGTACAATACCATCAAATCAGAGTATGACAAGATTTCAGAACAGATTGAAAGCAAAAAGGCTCAGAGGGAATTATTCAAGGAATTCATCCGGGCATTGGAAAAGCAGGGTGCTTTGTTAGAAGAATTCAATGAGGGACTTTGGAGCAGTCTGGTGCAGGAAGTGGAGGTAAAGTCAAAGGATGATATACTATTCATTTTTAAGAACGGATTTAAGATAAAGACGAGATAAATTAAATCCTGATTTGACACATATTGTAATGGAAGAAAAAATCCAGAAATTTGATTATAAAAGGTCAGATTCGTCAGTAACCATCGGGCTTGACGGGTTTGACCTTTTATATTGCAGAAATATGACAAAAAATGGATATGCTAATCTGCCGATATAAGGTATACTGAATGTAGCGGAAACAAAAGGAAGGTGCAAAATGGATCACTTATATTATCAGAAGAAGATAAATGACGTAATTGTTAAATGTCCTATTGAGGCAGGAATTGAGATACTTGTATATAACTTATTGGATGAATGTATTTCTAGGGATGATTTTGCTCTTGTAGATATTAATCGAATTTGGAAAAATCAAGATAGCAGATTATTGACTGGAGCGGGTATTTCGGACATAGCAATTCTTTCGACAGATTTTATATTTAAACAAGAAGATGTTGGTAAAGTATATGGGTTTGTTGAAGTGAAGGCAGCGGGCGTTTCATTAGCCGATACTGTTCAAGTATTGGAACAAATGAAAAAGGTGACGCATTTTATTTATACCAATGGTGTAGTGTGGAGATATTACTATAACCAAAAATTGAAATGGGAGAAGAATCTTGGAGTTTCTAAAACCAAATATGCTGTTTCGGAGATTGCAATTGATAAAAATGAATTTGAAGAATTAAGAAAAGAAATTCGAACCATAAGTTGGAAGTAGTACATTAAGAGTATAGAAAGGAAAATGCCATGAAGGTTGAGTTTATTGTAAATGCAGATATAAATGACGAGCGCCAGATTTTTATTCAAGAATCAGAATTTAGAAAAGCAAAAAATAATGAGGAAGAGTATAATAGTTTTGCATTTGCTACTAATTGTTTATTTGCTTTCTATGGCTACCCTGATGATTTCATTAATCCAGATGAATATGAAAAGATATTGTCTTGTCTAGGCAAGGGTGGAGCTGTCATTATTACTATAGTTGAAGAAAGGTATCCAAGGAAGGTATATCCAGAAGTTTTTGTTTCAAATAGTAATAAACTTAAAAGGGTTGATTTGTAATTGTTTACCCCTGCACTGGAATTTACTTTTTCAAGTTAGCCATTTTAAACTTGTTTTCCGCCATTCTCATTCCTTATTGATAAATCATTTCCTCATCTACAATATTCCTCGCACATTCAAAATGTAGCAATCATGATGTTTTGTGAGCATCCGGACCGTTTTTTCCCATACACTTATGTTCAGATGACGTCATTTCCGCAGGGGAGTGTAGAAAATCCAAGTGTAAGCGAGGATTTTCCTAATATTACGGGATCCGTACCACAGATGATTCAGGCAACAATGGAACGATTTAGAAATCTTTTTATACGAGAAAAAGTAATCAAGGTTCCAAATCAGATGGAGGCTTTGAGGATTAAGAATTATCCGTATCAGGCAATTGAGGAGGCTGTTGTTAATGCTTTTTACCATAGAGATTATATGTCTTGTGAGCCGGTAACAATAGAGATAGAGCCGGATTGCATTAATATTATGAATTTCCCGGGAATTGATCGGTCTATATCTGAAAAGACTATAGTGGAAGGTAAGCGATTTGTTTCAAGATACTATCGTAATAGAAGATTGGGGGAATTTTTGAAGGAATTGGATTTGTCAGAAGGTCATTCTTCTGGGATTCCGACAATACAAGAAGAACTGGAAAAGAACGGTTCTCCACGAGCAGAATTCTTTACGGATGAAGATAGACGAGCTATGAGGATTAGAATACCGATTCATCCGGCGTTTTTGGAAGAAAACGAAATAGAAAATGAAAACTTGTTGCAAAATGAAACAAGTTTTGAAACAAGTTTGAAACAAGTTTTGAAACTAAAGGATTTTGAAAAATTAGTGGATGTTATCAGAGAACTAGAAATAAAAAAAGAGATTACAGTTCAGGAAGTAATGAAAATAACTCAGAAATCACGAACAACTGCGTGGCGTTATATGAAGACTCTGATTGAACTAGGTGTTGTTGAGATGAAAGGAAATACGAATAACATGACATATCGTATCAGGTAGATGCCGTGGAGAATGGAGGGAAGTGGAGAGACGGTTACAATTTTTATAATTCGACATATAGAAATACCGTTTATATGTCGAATTGTGTCGAAGGAAAGGAACTGATTTTTACTATAATATGTGATAGTATTACACAAATAGATAACATGAAAATTGTATAATATTGAAGGTGGGACGATTGCGGAACAGACATTTTGGTTGTTGAAAAATTGCAATGATACAATTTGGGGAGATGGAAAATTTATATGTTACATATAGATTTGGATGAGATGCCTCAGAGTTATCTTTCGGATATAAAGGTTCTTAGAGATGAGAAAAGGGTGTCTTGAATAGACAAATCTAATTTATAAAGGAGCTTCCTGTATAATAAAAAATGTGGATGTTGAAAATTGAAAATACCTCAGAGTACAATAAGACTACTGACTTGGCGGTTAGTAAAAATCTTATTGAACAGA
>NZ_QUFB01000080.1 GCF_003478335.1 Clostridium sp. AM49-4BH | reverse complement strand
CAAAAAGATAGACCGGATTTATATAATAAGGTGATAAATATCAGTAATCAGTTTGTTTTTTTATTGCAAAAAGATTTAGAATTGACATTATGGAAAATATATTATGATAATGATTCTAAAGCTAATACTATTCCTAAATTCCGGAATACAGTTAATGACATATTGCGAAATTGTAATTGTCCTGATAAGCAAGTGAAAAAACAAAAAGGGAATAGGAAAACTGAAGAGACAGTAAAAATAATGAGAAGACAATTCTTGGCCCATACTGATATGACAAGAGATGATAACAGAATTGAAGTATCTGACATGTGTGAATTGTTGGATGTTATGTGCAAAGAATTTAATTGTATTTGTGAAGTTGTTGATGATGATCAGGTGATTGGCATATCGGAAAATGAAATTGGAAAACAAAAATATAGTTGTCAAATGCAGTTGTTATCTTTATATATTCAAAAACAAGATTCGTGATGTGAAAATAAAATATTTTTTTGTTTAATGAACGATAACAATATATTTAGAAAAAGAATTACTTCAGTAGTTCTTTTTTTCATACTTAAAATAAGAACAGGAGGTTAAAACAAATGCTAAAATTATTCAGAAAGGACTCGCTGACTCCACAGACAGAACGCATTTACAAAGTGCCATTGTGTATTCAGGATACGATACCAATCTATCGAATATCAGAAAACGGTATCTTTGAACTGGAGAGTCCGACAAACAAAGACGGAGGGAAAAAGAAGATTCATCAGTTTGACAGGATGTATCTGTTTGAGGATATTAACTTTTCTACGCAGGATGAAGAAGAAAAAGAAGAAACCGGAAAGCGGTTTGAAACGCTGCTTCGGTCAATGAATGTCAGCTACAAGGTGATTGCATCCAATCATTATGCCGATAATGGAAGGCTGCGGGAAGAAATTCTGCAGAAGGCAGTCAGCAAAGAAATGGAGCCTTTGGCGAAAGAATACCACAAGCTGATTGAAAAGCGATTGCAGGAAGGGCGGGGAGGACTTTTGCAATCCATGTATTTCATTGTCAGTTGCAGAAAGCCGGATTATGAAAGTGCCAGAAATTATTTTAACACCATAGAGTTTTCCATACAGCAGTTATTTCACCGATTGGGAAGCTGCCTGATACCATTGGATGCCACGGAACGCTTGCGAGCATTACACAGTTATTATCGCATGGGTGACGAGGCATCTTTTTCTTTTGACTGGAATGAATATCTGCATCTGAAACGGGACTGGAGAAATGACATTATCAATACTTCTTTGCGGGAGCATCCGGAATATCTGGAAATGGAGGGTGGAAGCTGTGCCTGTGTGATGTTTATCAGAAAATATCCGAACGGTTTGACGGATCAATTTTTAAATGAACTGACAAACATGGACTTCCCGATCATTTATTCGATGGATGTGGAGCCACTTGACAATGATGTGGCATATCAGATGGTGATGAAAAAGTATATGTCCAATGAGCGAAGTATTAACCGTGAGCAGGAGTTGAAAAACGAAAATGGAGATTATTCTACCAACATCAATTACGAGAGAAGAAAGCAGCAAAGAGACACGGAAGAGATGCTTGACCGTATTTCTTCATTTGATGAACGGCTTCTTTATGTGGGGATCACCATTGTGGTAAAAGCTGCTTCAATGGAAGAACTGGAGGAACGGACAGAAAAGGTGCGTATCATTGGAAAAACACACAACATGGATATTGTTCCACATTCCTATCGACAGCTGGATGCCTTAAATACATCATTGCCGACGGGAGCAAGATTTGTTGATACAATGCGGACAATTACCTCTGAGGAACTTTCCATTTTCATTCCGTTTAATGTGCAGGAGATTCATGATGATTTGGGATACTGCTATGGCTTTAATAAGGTATCCAAAAATCTGATCATAGGAAACCGTAAATTATTAAAGAATGGAAACGGGATGGTGTTTGGTGTTCCGGGTTCCGGGAAGTCCTATAATGAGAAATCGGAGATGGGGCAGGTGTTATGCTTCTCAAAGGATGACATTATCGTGGTAGATCCAATGGGTGAATACAAAGACATTGCTGCAGCTTGGGGTGGTCAGTATATCAATCTGACACAGTCTGCGGAAAATGTCTTTTATGTCAATCCGTTTCATGTACCGGATGTTGTGCCGGACATTGACCGCTTTGTGGCGGAAAAAGCAGAGTTTGCCTATGCGATCTGTGAACAGGCATTGAAGCCGGTGCCGCTTACCAGCAGACACATCGCTGTGATTGATAAAGCAGTGAGCCATATGTATGAGGAATACTTTAAGAAGCGAAAAGACAAAAGACGGACACGAAACCGTCCGGAATCTCCGACAATTCCGGTGATGAGAGATTATATTCTTGAGCATTACGAGGGGAATGAAGCAGCACAGGAGATCGTAGACCAGTTGGAAGTATTTGCAGATGGTACGCTTGACATTTTTGCCAGAGAGCAGTCCATATCCGATGAGAACCGTTTTACCGTGTATGGATTTTCGGAACTGGGAAAACGAATGCGGGCAATGGCAATGCTTGTGATGATTGAAAGTATCACGGCTAAGATCAAATATAACCAGTCGGATGGAGTTGCTACATGGGTTTATGTGGATGAGATGCACGAACTTTGGGGAGAAGAATACAGTTTACATGCACTGGAGAAGATGTGGCGTGAGGTCCGCAAGCGTGGTGGTATTTGTACTGGGATGAGCCAGAACTTAATCGATGCACAGAGAAACCGTTCTACCAAAACAATGGTTTCTAACTCAGAATTTATGCTTTTGCTGGATCAGGGAACAATGGATAAGGAAGCAGTGGAAGATTTGTTTGATATTTCTTCCGAGCAGCTTGCCTGTGTGAATGGAGCAGAGCCGGGAATGGGACTTATCCGGTTTGGTGATAAGATTGTCCCGTTTGATAATACAATGGAAAAAGACAGTAGTCTTTATCAGTTATTTAATACCAATTTCCATGAAATGGTTAATGACAGAAATGCGAAGCAAACATCGAAAAAATAAGAGAGAATAAGGGCAGATGAATTGACGAAAATCGTTGAATTATGGCGGAAAAAATGATATATTAGTTGCATGGCGTAAGCCATAGGAAAGTACCCATGACAGGGTGGTAGCCTCCCAACACCGAATGACCGGCTTGCCGGAATACATAGGAAGGGAGGTGGCGCAGATGACAGCTTTTGAAATCCTTTCGATTTTCATCGGCATATTAACATTGTTATGTGCCTTTGGTAGTCTTGTTATAGCGTTGCTTGCCTTTCTCAATAAGAGAAACAAGCGAAAATAAAAATGCCTATCCTGTCGGCAAACAGGATAGGCGGTGTCTGTAAAGACACTTAATCCATCTTGGGAGCATCCACTTTGGAGTGGGTACTTTCCTTTTCTAATATCAATATATCATATTTCCCCAAAACATTCAACAGAAAAATCAAAAACAAATATACAGCCCACTGAATATAATTGGAGGTGGCAGCGAATGGATCATCTTGACAAAGAGGTCATTGAATCATTAAGTGAACCGGCGAAGCGTGTGTTCAAAAGTCTGGATTATCGTTCCAAACAGCGAATGTTAAAGAAAGCCAGCGCAATGGCTAAGGCTGAAAAAATGAAACGGCGGAAAAAGAGCCGGTTTAAGAAAAGAGGCATTGAAAAACTAAATAAAGGCAAAAAGCAGAAGAAGGGCAGTTCATCCAAAAGTGAGCGTGTCCTTTTTTCTATTCATGAAACAAGGGAGCTTATGGTGCAGTCCATGCATCTGATGCTGCTTGGAAGCAGTGTGGCGGATGATTCTTATGAAGAAAGAAATACGGATCATACAACAGACACACCCATTAGGCTTTCTAAAGAAACTGCCAGAAAAGGTGCACATACAGCAGTAGGCGGAATGAAAACGCTTGTGCATAAAAAGCTGCAAAGCAGGGAAAAAAGAAAGGCTGCAAGAAAGTCAACGGAGAAATCGGCACAGGCTGTTCGATCGGGAGCAAAAGCAGGAGCACAGACAGGAAAATCTTTGGTAAAGACAATACAAAGTGTTGTTCAGGCAGTAGCGGCAAATCCGGCTGTATGGATAGCACTTCTTTTGATTATTCTTGTGGCAGCTATCGTTGGAGCAATCGGAGCAGTGGTTGGTTCCGGCGGTGCTGCTAATGAATCACAGGATGGAACCTATCAGGCACAGGTATCTGGAAAGACAGAAAGTTTCCGTGAACTTGTCTCGGAATACTGTGAAAAATATGGAATTGATGATTATGTGGATCTGTGTCTTGCCGTGATCGAACAGGAAAGCGGTGGAACGGAACCGGATGTCATGCAGACGGCACAATCCTATTACAATGTGAATCCGCCGATTGACAGTACAGAAGAAAGCATTGACTGTGGAACGCATGAATTATCTGACTGCCTGACAAAAGCGAAGTGTCAAAGTCCGAATGACATAAAAGGAATTTCCCTTGCCCTGCAGGGGTACAACTTTGGAAATGGTTACATAGACTGGGCATCAAAAAACTATGGCTGTTATACCAAAGAAAATGCCAGAATCTTTTCAGCGAAGATGTGTGCGGAACTTGGGTACAGCTCTTATGGTGATACCGAGTATGTACCTCATGTACTTCGTTACTATGTGATGAATGAAGAAACCAGTGTATCCAATGAATCAGCCAAAAAGATTTTAGAAGAATTGAAGAAAAATAATACAGCACCGGAGGAGGCGTGGGATGTGATCGAAAAAGGTGCTTCTTTAATTGGAACGGTGAAATACAGCATGGAGAAACGACAGTCGGATGGACGGGACAAACCGGAGTTTTTGGATTGCTCTGCTTTTTCCGCATGGGCATTTCATAAAGCAGGAGTGACCAGTGTGCCATATGGTTCTACGACAGCAACTTTTATCGGTTCAAAAAAGTTTCAGGACATATCTGCTGACCAGTTGCAGCCGGGAGACATCGGATTGAAAAGTAAGACAGGTGGAACCGGTGGAGCAAATCATGTTGGGATCTATTGTGGAAAAATGAAAGATGGCAGAGTGGTTTGGCTTCATTGTACCAGTTCCAGCGGTTCTTCATTGACCGGAAATACAGAGGGACCGATGTTTGGTGTTTATACGAATTTTACTTATTTCAGACGGTTAAAGAAATGGGACAAAAAGTAGCGTTTAGACATAATGTCCAGACAGTTAAAGAGATAGGACAAAAAGCAGCGTTTAGACATAATGTCCAGACGGATAAAGGGATAGGACAAAAAATAGCGTTTGGACATTATGTCCAAACAGGATAGAAAGTGAGGAAGTCATGTTAAGAAACATACGAAGATTTTATTGGAAGCAAAGAGACAGGGGACAGGGAAGAAAGACTGTTATGGGAGTGTTGGTATTTTTTCTTTTCGTTGCCATTATTGTGGCAGCTATCATAAAAAGTATGATGGGAGGTCATCATGCAGGATTGCAAACGGTTCATAAAACCAATACGGCAACCGGTGTAGCGGTCGTTACAGAAACAGCATCGGGGGCATCTGTAGCTGCGACAGAGACAGCACCGGATCGTGAACTACCGCAAGAAACCAAAGAAGCGATTTCTGTGGATACCACAAATCTTAATACCTTTTTAGGATTTATGTCGGACGCAGCTTATGAAGATTTGAAAAATCAGTTGATTCAGATTTGTCAGGACAGGAAATGCAGATCCGTCAAAAAACTGACCTATCAGCAGACGAAGGCATTTGATGTAACCAGTTTTGTTCTTTTGTCAGATGGCAGTGTCTATCAGTGCAATTACAATCTGAAAAGCTGTCAGATGTTACTTTCAGACACATCATACGATGAAGCGGCAGTCAATCAGATGAAGGAAAAGGAAGTGCAGGAAGAACAGGCTAAACTGGAACAGCAGCAAAAGGCGGAAAGGGAAAAACTGGAAAAGAAAAAGGCGGTTCATAAAAAGAAGAAAGCGAAAAAGAAATCACATAAGACAAAAAAAGCCAAGAAAAAGTCGTCAAAAGTCAGTTCCGGACGAAAGCATAAAAAATAACGCTATTACTACCTGCATAATGGGGTATAAGGGGTATCCCCTTACAAGATATGTGCATGGATGTGTCCACATCATGCGTATCTTGCAAGGCTCGAATGAAGAGATAAAAAGCACATTTTAAGTGCCAAAAATGAACATCAAAAAAGCAGCAAAAATGGTATGTTTGGACATTATGTCCAGACAGAAGAAAGGGGTGATTGTTTGAATGACATGAAAACAGAGATTCTCCGAGTACGAATGACACCGGAGGAAAAGGCAGCACTGAATGAGCAGGCAAGCCTGCATCATAAAACCATGAGCGAATATATTCGGAGCGTGGCAAAGTGTCCGCCGGATGTAACGAGGGATGAGTTTGAATCCTCCATCGTGCGGATGATCTATGAGATCAACAAGATTGGTGTCAATATCAATCAGATTGCAAAAAAGTATAACGAACACAATTATGTGGAACCAAGTGAAGAACTGCTCTGCAAATTGGATGAAGTTTACGGAATGATGAAACATACCATACGGATTATGAAAGGTGATCGCAATGTCGCTCATTATTAAGATGGATACCATTAAGACAGAGGAACATTTACGAAAGTCCATTCCCTACATTATGAATGAGAGGAAAACGGATGGATTGTGCTTTAGTAATGCAGGCATTACACCGGAGCAGATTCTGGATACCTTCTTTTTGACGAAGCAG
Source organism: Clostridium sp. AM49-4BH (assembly GCF_003478335.1). Taxonomy (GTDB): domain Bacteria; phylum Bacillota; class Clostridia; order Lachnospirales; family Lachnospiraceae; genus Butyribacter. The sequence goes on along the minus strand of NZ_QUFB01000080.1, from coordinate 358 downwards.
ATGCATCCCACGCACGGAACCAGACAGGGGTATCATTTTAAGTTTTCTTTTTCAAAGGATGAAACGATCGCACCGGAAGATGCTTTGAGTTTTATCCGGGAGTGGGTAGAGGAATATCTGGGAGATCGTTATGATTATGCCTGCTCAGTTCATAAAGACCGTGACCATATGCACATGCATCTGGTATTCAATTCCGTGGCAAGAAATGGTGGAAAGTACCGGTATGAAAAAGGGGACTGGGAGAAAGTGCAATGGCATTAAGTTAAGGAAATCTCACATCACAGAAATGTGGTGTGGGATTTTTTTTGCAATAAACTATTGACAAATCAGTCATAAAATGCGGCCGCTTTAGCTACTG
>NZ_QUFB01000008.1 GCF_003478335.1 Clostridium sp. AM49-4BH | reverse complement strand
ACGTAGCGCATCGTAGCGAAAGCGTCCCGTCCAAAAATGGATGATACCTTGCTAAACCGGGACATCTCAGACAATCCTTCAGGCATGTATTCATCAGAGACTTAACAAAATAAGAAATCACATGAAAACTCTGCGTTCTTCAGCAATTGCTTTAGTTTTTTTGATGGCAGGATAATTTACTTTGTTGGCTGCAAAATAGCTATTATATTATTGACATAATAAGCAATATGTGGCCGTGTGAGATAGTGGGGTATGGGAAGCTTGAATGCCTTGATCTTAAAAGAATAGGCACATGGCTAGGTAACCGATGCTCCAGTGTAGGAAGAAGCAGCCCCAGATTGTTTTTTGCTGTTCGAAGAGGATTCCGAGCGCAATGCTTAGCAAAAAAGCACCCATCATGAAAATAAAACCATAAGGAAGATGCATTAACGTAAAGAGCATCGACGTCAAAAAGATGCTGACCGGGATCTGGTGTTTGACACGCATTAAGTTTTTGACACTGGTTTGAATGACACCACGTGCTAAAAACTCCTGTAGCAGTGCAGTGAATAAATACGTGACGGCACCATGCACAGAGCCACCCATAAAGTTTTGTTTGACCGGAGCACCAAGAACACGTAAAAATAATTTAGCCACAAGCAGTACGGCTATTGCAAAAAGACAGATCGTTGCCGTTTGCTTTATATTGGAAAGAATATTTTTTCTTCGCGGTATCAGACCGACATCTTTTAGAGAAAAACTCGTAAAAAAGATGATCTCCAAAAACAAGATCAATGTCATTGCCTCGATCATTAGTGTATAAAAGGAGGCTTTTAGTGGAATATGTAAGGTGAAGCGGATGAGGCTCCAAGCGGAAAGATACAGTGTAATGCATATCACGATACCGGCAAACAGTAGTGCACAGTCGCGCTCGTGCTGCTTAAGATTTTCGGCATCGGAAATATCTTCAACAAGTATAAGCATACCATATTCAGAATCTGCACCTGTTGATTGTTTGACCAGACTGATAGTAATGCGCAGATGCTTTTGGCCTTCTGGGGTTGTGTATGTTACCGTTTCTTTGGAGGAAGGGCAGTTCTTTTTGGAACATTTTTTGAACAGTCGGTTAAATGCCTTGTTTTTGCGGGAAGAGAGCAGTGTTTCTGCAAAGGATTGCCCTACCAGTGACTCTTCCGACAGATCAAAGATCTGTGTTGCGGCAGAATTGACATAATTGATCAAACCGTCTGCGGTTACGGTAATGATGCCGTCGCTCATATTTTCAAAGATGGTTTGCTTTTGCGTTTTCGTGACTCCATCGGATTGTACCAGATTATTCGATAAAACGGGTGTCAATCGATTATTTTGTGTAGTCATATATTTATACATCACCTTTCTTTTTGTTGCACAAAGTAAGTGCACTTTCTATTTTACGATATTATTGCTCATTTGAAAAGATGAATCAAAATTGCATCCGTTTAGATAGTATGCTACAGTAAATGAAAATGTGTAAAGATATATGTGTCAGAAAGGGGATTTTGCATGGCAAAAAAGTTTTATGCGGTAAAGACAGGACGAACACCAGGAGTTTATGGAACGTGGGCTGATTGTAAAGCACAAGTGGATGGCTATTCCGGTGCCGTTTATAAAAGCTTTCCGACGGCGGCAGAGGCGCTTGCCTTTGTGACAGGAGAGACGAAACAGGTCGAAAGATCCGGCGTGGTTGCCTATGTAGATGGCAGTTATCACAGCGGGACCGGGGAATTTTCTTATGGCGTTGTGATCTTACGGGATGGGAAAGAACTCTGTTTTCAGGAGAAGTTAAATGATCCGTCGCTTGCTGCAATGCATAATGTCGCAGGGGAGATCAAGGGTGCAGAATGTGCGATGCGATACGCAGTTGCCGAGGGGCTGTCAGAGATCACGATCGTGCACGACTATGAGGGGATCGCAAAATGGTGTCTGGGCGAATGGAAAGCTGGCAAAGAAGGGACACAGGCTTATAAAGCATTTTATGATAGTATCAAGTCCCAGGTACATGTGACTTTTCAGAAAGTAAAGGGGCACTCAGGGGATCACTATAACGATATGGCAGATATGCTGGCAAAACAGGCATTAGGGATTGTCTGATCTTACAGATCATGTAAGGTACTCAAACTTCGCACATCCAAAGCTACTGCCAGGTCACAGATTGCTTATTATGTCAGAATACTAAGTATTTTGCAGCCACAACATAGCGATTTCTGCCAGCAGAGAACTATAGTAATTGCCTTGCCGCAATTACGTTTTAGGTGATTTCTAGATTTTGTTGTCTCTGATGATTGATTTACATGCCCTTCGGAAACTCGAAGTCCCGGAAGCAAGGTATTCATCATTTTTGATGTGCGAAGTTTGAGTAGGGTATACAATACAGCCAAAAATTGTGAATGTAAAAAAACTTTACATAGATTTTACATAAGATTTATTTGGACTTTGCAACTACTATGTAAAATGTATGTAAAAATAACGCACCAGAACCAGATAACTTGTGTGCGTGGAAATGAGGATAAGCATGGATATATTTGGCGTATTGACAATGATAGGCGGGCTTGCTTTGTTTTTGTATGGAATGCATGTGATGGGAGATGGGCTTGCCAAGACTTCCGGTGGTAAACTGGAACAGATTTTGGAAAAATTTACCAGTTCACCGATGAGAGCGGTGCTTTTGGGTGCCGGTGTGACGGCGGTGATCCAGTCGTCATCGGCAACAACCGTTATGGTGGTTGGATTTGTCAACTCCGGGATCATGAAACTCAATCAGGCGGTTGGCATTATTATGGGAGCCAATATCGGTACCACGGTGACATCATGGCTGCTTAGTCTTACCGGTATTCAAGGTGACAATTTATTCGTAGAATTGCTCAAACCAAGTTCGTTTACGCCGATTTTAGCAATTGTTGGTGTTAGCATGATCTTATTTGCCAAGTCGAGCAGACCGAAAGATATTGGAACGATCATGATCGGTTTTTCGGTATTGATGTTTGGTATGGACACGATGAGTGAAGCAGTGAAACCACTTGCAGATGTGCCAGAGTTTACAAGACTGTTTACGGTATTTGAGAATCCGATCTTAGGAGTGATCGCCGGAACGATATTAACGGCTGTGATCCAAAGTTCTTCCGCATCGGTAGGTATTTTACAGGCATTGTGTCTGACGGGAGCGGTCAGCTATTCCTCGGCCATTCCGATCATCATGGGTCAGAACATTGGAACTTGTATTACTGCATTGCTTTCTGCGGTAGGAGCCAACAGAAATGCAAAGCGAGCAGCGTTAGTACATTTTTACTTTAATTTAATTGGTACGATTTTGTTTATGGTGTTGTTTTATCTGTTAAATGCGTTCATCGGATTTTCCTTTATGGGTCAGGCAGCAGGTGTCATGGGTATTGCCATCGTGCATACGTGCTTTAACGTATTAGCAACTTCATTGCTGCTTCCATTTCGGAGTATTCTGGTGCGCCTGGCAACTTGGACGATCCCGGAAAGTGCCGAAGAGAAGCAGATGGAGACAACGTTACATGTGTTGGATGAGCGTTTCTTAGAAAAACCGTCTTTTGCAGTTGCACAGGCCAAAACAGCGGCATTGCAGATGGCAGAGGATGCCAGAAATTCAATCAGATATGCGATCGACCTGTTTGAACAGTATGATGAAGAACAGGCAAAAAAAGTGGCAGAGCTTGAGTCGACCGTGGATCATTACGAGGACGAGATCGGAACCTATTTGATGAAGATCGGAAATGCGGAGCTGTCGGATGAGGATTCACAGTCGGTATCGCTTATATTGCACTGTATCGGTGATTTCGAGCGTATTTCCGATCATGCCTATAATATTATGGAATCGGCAGAGCAGTTCCATAATATGAAGAAAAAGTTTTCCGATAAGGCAAAAAAGGAGCTGCGTGTTTATGAAGCCGCAGTAAAAGATATTGTAGATATAACTTTTGATGCGTATGATCGGTCAGATATTATCAAGGCGAGTCGGGTAGAACCGTTAGAAGAAGTGATCGATCGCTTGAATGATGAGATCAAGAAAAAGCATATAAAACGTCTGCGTAAAGGCAAATGCACGATCGAACTTGGTTTTGTATTATCGGATCTTACGACTAATTTTGAACGTGTGGCAGACCATTGCTCCAACATTGCGGTATGTTTGATACAGACGCAGGCAGACGGTTATGAAATGCATGAGTATTTGGATAAATTGAAAGAGGATGAAGATCCGTTCTTTGGACAGATGTTTGAAGAGTACTGCAAAGAATATCGGTTGCCATCATAGTGCACAAAGGAAAGGTTTGGTGAAAGACAATGGCACATATTTATATTGTAGAAGATGATGTGAATATTCGGGAGATCGAGGCGTTTTCCCTCAAAAATTCCGGATATACCGTAGAGGAATTTGGTTCTGCCAAGGAGTTTTGGAGCCGCATTTATGAAAAGGTACCGGATCTGATCGTGTTAGACGTGATGTTGCCGGATGAGGACGGATTATCTATTGTCAAAAAGCTGCGTCAATGGGCAGAATCCCGTTATGTTCCCATCATTATGGTGACGGCCAAAACAACAGAATTAGATCGTGTCAAGGGGCTGGATCGTGGTGCAGATGATTATCTTACAAAACCGTTTGGCGTGATGGAGTTGATCTCCCGCGTAAAGGCATTATTACGTCGAAGCATGCAAAATCATGAGATCAAGCAGATGAAGGTTGGCGAGATCGAACTTAACGATGAGAAACGTCAGGTTAAAGTGTCGGGAGAGCCGATCACGCTGACTTATAAGGAATATGAACTATTAAAAATGTTAATGAGCAATACAGGGATCGTACTGCAGAGAGAGGACATTATGGTGCGTATTTGGGGCATGGATTACGAGGGAGAATCCCGCACCTTAGATATGCATATCAAAACACTGCGCCACAAACTGGGGGATGCAGGTAAAAAGATCCGAACGGTGCGTAACGTAGGATATCAATTGGAAGAGTGATAGGAGATAATGAACCATGCGAAAACGAATTAATTGGCTTTTCGTATTGTTGACGATAGTGGCAATCATAGTAACGACTTTGCTTGCCACTATTGTCAATTATACAGTACTGAAACAGGAAGTGATCGATGATCTGCGTATTTATGCACAGACCTTAAAAAAGACGGTGTACGCAGATCAAAAAGCGGAAAACGGTCAGGTTAAGATCGCAACGCCTCTTCGTATTACTCTGGTAGATACAGACGGAGCGGTATTGTATGATTCTGAGGCAGATGAAGCATCGATGGGGAATCATAAAAACCGCGAGGAGATCAAGGAAGCTCTCAAATATGGCGAGGGAAATACGATACGTCATTCAGAGACGATCGGAGACAATACGATTTATTATGCGGTGCGTTTGGACAATGGTAATATACTTCGTCTGGCTAAGAATAGCAGTAGTATTATAGGAATTTTAATGTCAGCACTGCCGATCATGTTATCGTTTATATGTATCGTTATCATTGTATGTATTTTCGTGGCGCATTTTCTCACGAAAAGTATTGTGTCACCGATCGATGAACTTGCACAGCATATTAACGATTCGGACGTGACGAGTGTGTATAAGGAACTTCGACCGTTTGTGCGAAAAATACAAAAGCAGCACAAAGAGATATTGCAGACAGCAGAGATCAGACAGGAATTTACGGCAAATGTCTCGCATGAGTTGAAAACGCCACTTACTGCAATTTCCGGTTATGCGGAGTTGATCAGTCATGGGATGGTGCAGGGAGATGATGTACTCGCTTTTGCTGCTAAGATCCATAAAAATGCAAATCGGCTGTTGTCGTTAATTAATGATATTATCCGTTTGTCGGAGCTTGACTCGACCGGACCGGAACTTCTGTTAGAAGACGTTGATCTGCAGACGGCAGCAGGGCGTTGTGTGGAGCTGCTGCAGATGAGTGCACAGAAGCATCAGGTGCAATTGACGACGCAGACGGAAAGCTGTGTGATCCGAACAAACCTGCAGATGATCGATGAATTGATGTACAATTTGGTGGACAATGCGATCCGATACAACAAAAAGGATGGATCGGTGTGCCTGAACGTTGGAATGGCAGATGAGTATACCGCATATTTGGAAGTGAAAGATACCGGTATAGGTATTCCAAAAGAGCATCAGACTCGCGTGTTTGAACGTTTTTACCGAGTGGATAAGAGCCGATCAAAGTCAACAGGCGGTACGGGTTTAGGCTTGGCGATCGTAAAACATATTGTTGTGCAGCTTCATGGTACTTTGTCTCTCAAGAGTGAACCGCAGGTTGGTACACAGATACGAATAGAATTACCAAAGTCGCTGAGTTGATTACAGGATTGCCGGAGTTGCCGGGTTCATAAATTGCCGAAGTCACCGGGTTAATTATTGACAAATTTACGCAATATAGTACAATGAAAGGTACTGTGGCAATTTTGCACAGTACCTTTATGAATTATTAGATATGTCGGGCGTACGGACAGCAGTGATTTGGTTGTCAGTGAGACTTTAGGCATAAGCCGGCAGTGATCAGTTTGTGAACAGTCTTTGCAGAAAGTACGCACAGGAACGGAGGAAGTTATGGCAGAAATGTACAACCATCACACAGTGGAAAAGAAATGGCAGAAGGTATGGGATGATGAGAAAGCGTTCCATACACCAAACGATTATACGAAACCAAAGTTTTATGCGTTGGTAGAGTTCCCATATCCATCCGGACAGGGACTCCACGTAGGACATCCAAGACCATATACGGCATTGGATATCGTCGCAAGAAAACGTCGTATGCAGGGCTACAATGTACTTTACCCAATGGGATGGGATGCTTTTGGTCTTCCAACAGAGAACTATGCGATCAAAAATAAGATTCACCCTAAGATCGTAACGAAGAATAATGTAGCTCGTTTTAAGGAGCAGTTACACTCTTTGGGATATTCTTTCGATTGGGATCGTGAGATCAATACGACAGATCCGGAATATTATAAATGGACACAGTGGATCTTCTTAAAGTTATTCAAAGAGGGTCTTGCTTATAAGAAGGAAATGCCGATCAACTGGTGTACATCCTGTAAGGTTGGTCTTGCTAACGAAGAGGTAGTAAATGGCGTATGTGAGCGCTGTGGTTCTGAAGTTGTCCGCAAAGTAAAGAGTGAGTGGATGCTTAAGATCACAAATTACGCTGATAAGTTATTAGAGGGACTGAATCACGTGGACTACATTGACCGCGTTAAGACTTCCCAGAGAAACTGGATCGGACGTTCCGAAGGTGCAGAGGTTGACTTTAGTATTGCCGGCAAAGAAGATAAACTCCGTGTTTATACGACCAGACCGGATACGTTATTTGGTGCTACTTATATGGTAGTATCTCCAGAGCATCCGATCATTGATAAATACAAGGATGAGATCACAAACTGGGATGACATTGCCACGTATCGCGAGATGGCAGCCAAGAAGTCTGACTTTGAGCGTACAGAGCTTGCTAAGGATAAGACCGGTGTTGTGTTAGGTGGTTTCAAGGCAATTAATCCGATCAACAATACAGAGATCCCAATCTGGATTTCTGATTATGTATTGATGACTTATGGTACCGGTGCGATCATGGCAGTGCCTGCACACGATGACCGTGACTGGGAGTTTGCGAAGAAGTTCGGACTTCCAATGATTCAGGTAGTAGAGGGCAAAGAAGGTCCTGTTGATATCAATGAAGCAGCATTTACGGATGTAGCAACCGGACAGATGGTAAATTCAGGATTTCTGACCGGATTAAGCGTAGAAGAAGCGAAGGAAAAGGTAAAAGATTTCCTGACAGAGAATAAGATCGGTAACCGTAAAGTAAACTATAAATTGCGTGACTGGGTATTCTCCCGCCAGAGATATTGGGGAGAGCCTATTCCAATCGTACACTGCGAGAAATGTGGGTACGTTCCACTTGATGAGAGTGAGCTTCCACTGCTGCTTCCGGAGGTAGACAGTTATATGCCAACGGACAACGGTGAGTCGCCACTTGCGGCAATGACGGATTGGGTAAATACAACATGCCCATGCTGTGGTGGACCGGCAAAGCGTGAAACAGACACGATGCCGCAGTGGGCAGGATCATCCTGGTATTTCCTGCGTTATACGGATCCACACAATACAGAAGCACTTGCCAGTCCGGAAGCATTGAAATATTGGCTGCCGGTTGACTGGTACAATGGTGGTATGGAGCATACGACCCTGCATTTGCTGTATTCCCGTTTCTGGCACAAATTCCTGTATGATCAGAAAGTTGTACCGACACCGGAACCATATCAGAAGCGTACGTCTCACGGCATGATCCTTGGTGAAAACGGTGAGAAGATGAGTAAGTCCAGAGGAAACGTTGTAAATCCGGATGATATTGTACGTGATTACGGTGCAGATACACTGCGTACGTATGAGATGTTTATCGGTGCGTTTGACTTGAGCGCTTCCTGGTCTGAAGATGGTGTGAAAGGATGCCGCCGTTTCTTAGAGAGAGTTTGGAAGCTGCAGACACTCTTGACAGAAGGTGATGAGTATTCCGCAGATATGGAGATCAAGATGCATCAGACGATCAAGAAAGTCAGCGGTGATTTCGAGAATCTGAAGTTTAACACAGCGATCGCGGCAATGATGTCGTTGATCAATGACTTCTATAAGAAGAATTCGATCAATAAGGCAGAATATAAGACACTTATTACATTGCTCAATCCGGTTGCACCGCATATTACCGAAGAACTTTGGGAAATCGTTGGGGGACAGGGCAGATTGTACCAGCAGTCTTGGCCGGAGTATGTCGAAGAGAAGACCGTAGAGTCTACTGTGGAGATCGCTGTTCAGATCAACGGTAAGACCAAAGCAACAATTTCTATTGGCAAAGAAGATCCGAAAGACGATGTGCTTGCTAAGGCAAAAGAAGCTTTGGGTGATAAATTGAGTGGTAACATTATCAAAGAGATTTATGTGCCGGGGCGTATCGTTAATATTGTAGCAAAATAACATGCAGCAATGAAACGATCGTTGCGAAATAGTATTTTATGATGTTAATAGTCCATTTCCTTGGCGGAACGGTGGTTAATGTTTTGCCTTGGAAATGGGCTTTTCATGTTTGGAAGGAGGAGCGTTATGAATATCGCTGTATTATTTACCGGAGGGACGATCGGGAGTACGTTAGCCGGAGATGTGATCGGTACGAAAACCGGAGCAGCGGATGGTCTGTTAGACACGTTGCCTTGTGTAGAACGAGATGGTCATGTGGAAGAAATTACCTATCAGGTATATCATCCGTATACACTTCTCAGTGAAAATAGTACCGGATTAACGATCGCACAGTTGGCTCAGAGCATCCGAGAAGTGGTTAGTGAGGCGAAGTATACAGGCAGTGCAAAGGTGGCGCTAGGGAACAAAGGGGAAGCAGAAGATGGAACATCCGTATTTACGGGACTGGATGGAGTGATCATTATGCATGGCACAGATACGCTGGCATATTCAGCGGCTGCGATGGGATATCTGTTTGGCGATTGTGACATTCCGATGGTTTTTGTGTCCAGCAACTATGTATTGACAGATCCAAGAGCAAATGGTGCTTATAATTTTCAATATGCTGTGCAGTTCTTAGCATTTGACTGCAAGCAAAAAGGTGTGTATGTTTCGTATCAGAATGGGGATGGGATCCCAAGGATTCACTTAGGAACAGCGATCATTGGACATCAGCCTTACAGTGATGAAGTGTATAGTGTTGGTGGTATGGAATACGGTCATTATGAAAAAGGCACCAAGTGTTTTGTCGCCGGAAAAGTGTACTATGCATGGAACAATACAGAGAGGCTTACCGATAGACCTTCCCTGCAGGCACCGGATCACTGGGATGCACCGATCGGGTTGATCTACCCACATCCGGGGATGCGTTATCCGATGAACTTTGACGGAATACAGGCAATTTTGCATCATACGTATCATGCCGGCACGATCTGCAGTGAAACACCAGAAGCGGATAAATTCTTTTATGAGGTGGCAAACCGGAAAATCCCCATTTTTTTATGCGGCATGGATGCGGACATGGTTTACGAAAGCACATACGTCTATGAAAAATACGGAATGATCGTATTGCCGATGGCATCGCCGGTAGCAATGTATATGAAACTGTGGCTTCTGCTATGTAGCGGATACTCAGCAAAAGAATGGATGACCAAACCGGTTCCGGGCGATCTCCCCAATTTTAGTATATGACGCAAACTTCGCATACCCTCAACAGTCTTTCACCCACATATTGCTTATTATGTCAGCAGCAAATTAGCAGTTTTGCAGTCGATAAACTTAATTGTTCTGCCATAAGAGATCTAAGAAAATTGCCGCAGAACGCAGAGTTTTTATGTGATTTCTTATTTTGTTAAGTCTCTGATGAATACATGCCTGAAGGATTGTCTGAGAAGTCCCGGTTTAGCAAGGTATCATCCATTTTTGGACGGGACGCTTTCGCTACGATGCGCTACGTCACGTTACATAATGTCTCTGAAGTACGAGACATAAGTAACGACGAGCGCAAAGTCCCTTTCAAAAATGATGAATACCTTGCTTCCGGGACCTCGAGTTGTCCGTAAGGCATGTAAATCATACATCAGAGACAACAAAATCTAGAAATCACTAAAAACGTAAATGCGGCAAGGCAATTTCTATAGATCCCTTATGGCAGAATTCAGTCTCTGGGAACTGCAAAATGTATAGCAGCTTTTGACATAATAAGCAATATGTGGTTAGAACATAACAGTGGGTATGCGAAGTTTGGGGGTGAGATTCGTAAAATGTTATGTTTGCTCTTGACATTTTGGCAGAATGATACTAATATATTTTTTAGATGTTGTTAGCAGTCATAAGGGTAGAGTGCTAACAAGGACGGACGCATCTGGCGGTGATGCGGCGGATCAGTGTCTCGGCGCACTTGACACAGGGTTCGTTTTTTATAGGAAAGTGTGCAGAAACGAGGATTATTATGCAGAGCAGAACAGGTAGCTTATCAATTGAATCTGAAAATATGTTTCCAATCATTAAGAAATGGTTGTATTCTGACCATGACATTTTTCTTCGTGAGTTAGTCTCCAATGGCTGCGACGCCATTACTAAGTTGAAGAAGTTAGAAATTATGGGCGAATATGATATGCCGGAGGATTACAAGGCACAAATACAGGTCGTTGTTGATCCGGATGCTAAGACAATTTCTCTGACAGATACCGGTCTTGGTATGACGGCAGATGAAGTGGACGAGTACATCAATCAGGTTGCTTTTTCCGGTGCAACGGATTTCTTAGAGAAATACAAGGACAAAACGAACGAAGAGCAGATCATAGGTCACTTTGGACTGGGATTTTATTCTGCGTTTATGGTATCTGACAAAGTTACGATCGACACGTTGTCTTGGCAGAAGGATGCTACACCGGTTCGCTGGGAATCGGAAGGCGGTATCAATTTTGAAATGTCAGACGGCACAAAAGATACTGTTGGTACAACGATCACCCTGTACCTTTCCGAGGACAGCTTAGAGTTTGCGAATGAGTATCGTGTCAGAGAGATTTTGGACAAATATTGTTCCTTTATGCCGGTTGAGATCTTCCTTTCTAAAGCAAATGCAGAGCAGGAATATGAAACGATCGATGCAGCCGATGTTCGTGAAGATGATGTTGTTGTAGAGACGATTGTAGAGGAAGCGAAGACGGAAGAACGCGAAAATGAAAATGGCGAGAAAGAGATGGTCGAGGTCAGCCCTCGTAAAGAAAAGGCAAAGATCAATAAACGTCCGGTTTCTATTAGCGATACGAACCCACTTTGGATGAAACACCCAAATGAGTGCACCGATGACGAGTACAAGGACTTTTACCGCAAGGTATTTAACGATTACAAGGAGCCGTTGTTCTGGATTCATTTAAATATGGATTATCCATTTAACCTCAAAGGTATTTTGTACTTCCCGAGGTTAATACAGAATATGATAATTTAGAGGGTGTTATCAAGCTTTACAACAATCAGGTATTTATTGCAGATAATATTAAGGAAGTGATCCCGGAGTTTTTGATGCTTCTCAAAGGTGTGATCGATTGTCCGGATCTGCCGCTTAATGTATCCAGAAGTGCATTGCAGAATGACGGATTTGTAAAGAAGATTTCGGATTATATTACGAAGAAAGTAGCCGATAAGTTGTCCGGTATGTTCAAAGTAGACCGTGAGAATTATGAGAAATATTGGGATGATATCAGCTCATTTATCAAGTATGGCTGCTTAAAAGATCAGAAATTCCGCGAAAAAATGACGGATTATCTGATATTTAAGGATTTGGACGGTAAGTACATCACCTTGCCGGATTATATCGAAGAGGCTAAGAAAAACGAGCCTGCAAAAGAAGAGACAGAGAGTACAGAAGCAAAGAGCGATGAAACAGCAGATGCCGAGAATGGTGCGGATGCTGATAATGCAGACAAGGAAGAAGAACCGACAACGGTATACTACGCAACAGATCTGCAGCAGCAGAGCCAGTATGTCAATCTGTTCAAGGAGCAGGGATTGAATGCGGTCGTATTAACACATACGATCGATCAGCCGTTTATTTCACAGTTAGAACAGGGAGATCTGAAGGTGAAATTCCAGCGTATTGATGCAGATCTGACGGATACGATGAAAGATGAGGAAGACGAGGATACATTAAAAGCGCAGACGGATGCGTTGTCTGAAATCTTCAAAAGAGCATTGGGTAAGGATCAGCTTGAAGTAAAAGTACAAAAACTCAAGAATGAAAAGATCTCCTCAATGATCACATTGTCAGAAGAAATGCGTCGTATGCAGGATATGATGAAAATGTACAGTATGGGCGGCATGGACATGGGCATGGGTGGCCTCGGAGGAGGAGAGACATTAGTGCTCAATTCATCGAATGCTTTAGTGCAGTATATTTTGGAGCACAAAGATGGTGAGAATGTGGATATGTTCTGCAAACAGTTGTATGATCTGGCGATGTTAGCGCATAAGCCGCTTGCAGCAGATGAAATGACAGAATTTGTAGCACGCAGCAACGAGATCATGATGCTGCTTGCTAAATAAAAGGGACCATGATGTTGGTCGGCAACTAATAGAAGAATGTAGTAACAATGGGGATGGCGTGTATGCGTTGTCCCTTTTTTACTTTATAGGAAACTTCTCGTTTCCTATAAAGTAAAAAACGCTCCGCGAGGATGCTTTGCCACCTTACTTCTAAAATCTAAAATATTTATAAATTTAAAATAAAAAGATTGACTACTGGTCATTTTTGTAGTAGTATACAGCAAGAGTTAAAAATGACTGTCAGTCATTTTTGATATTTATTCTCAATAAAGACCGGATTGTCATGGTATCCAGATGCTTTTGACAGCTTGGTTCATTAAGATTTAGGAGGGATTGGATGATTAACATTGGCAAGTGGATCACAAAACACAAGAATATCATTCTTGTTATTGCGTTTATCCTGCTGATTCCGGCTGGGATCGGATATGTCAGTACACGTGTGAATTATGATGTACTTAGTTATCTGCCGGAGCGCTTGGAGACGATCAAGGGACAGGATATTCTGGTGGATGAGTTCGGTATGGGAGCGTTTTCCATGGTAGTCGTGGAAGATATGCCGATGAAAGATGCAGCAAAGTTAGAGAAACAATTAGAAAGTATCGATCATGTCAAAGATGTCTTATGGTATGACGATGCAGTGGATATTTCGGTGCCGACCGAAATGATTCCGGAAGATCTGCGAAAAGCATTCTTTAACGGAAAAGCGACGATGATGATCGCGTTGTTTGACGATACGACATCAGCAGATGATACGATGGATGCGATCACGCAGATACGTAAAGTCGTAGGCAAGAATGTTTATGCAAGCGGAATGTCCGGTGTAGTTACTGATATTAAGAACCTGGCATTGCAGGAAATGCCGATCTACGTCGTGATTGCAGGTTTGCTGTCACTGGTAGTCTTGTTCTTGACAATGACTTCCTTTGTGACACCATTGATCTTCTTGTTGAATATAGGAATGGCAATCGTATTTAACTTAGGAAGTAATGTTTTCTTAGGAGAAATATCCTATATCACGCAGGCGTTAGCTGCGGTGCTTCAGTTGGCGGTGACGATGGATTATTCCATCTTCCTGTTAGAGAGTTACGAAGCGAACAAGGAACGATATGAAGGCGACAAGAAACGCGCCATGGCACATGCGATCAGCAATACGTTTACATCGATCACGGCAAGTTCGATCACAACGGTTGCAGGATTCGTAGCACTTTGTTTTATGACGTTTAAGCTTGGCACTAATATCGGTATTGTAATGTCTAAGGGTGTTGTTATTGGTGTGCTTACTTGTGTAACGGTACTTCCGGCAATGATCCTTACCTGTGATAAAGCGATCGAGAAGACGACGCACAGATCACTGATCCCATCCTTGGATAAACTATCACATGGCATTGTCAAGGGACGTTATGTAGCATTGCTGTTGTTCCTGATCGTGTTAGTACCGGCAATACACGGTAATAATAATTACAAGATTTACTATAATATTGATCAGTCTTTGCCGAAGAACATTCCAAGTAATGAGGCGAATGAGAAATTAAAGAAGGAGTTTAATATGAGTAACATGCATATGATCCTTCTGAAAGATGGTCTTTCTGCTAAAGAAAAGAGTGCGATGAGCAAGGAAATTGAAAAGGTAGACGGTGTGAAATGGGTGATCGGTTTGAACTCGTTAGTAGGTTCCAATGTACCGGAGTCTATGATACCGAACGATATCAAGAAGATGCTCAAGACAGACAATTATGAACTGGAATTTGTAAGCTCTGATTACAGTTCTGCTACTGATGAGGTAAATTCTCAATTAGCAAAGATTGACAAGATTGTCAAAAAATACCAAAATGATGGTATGGTGATCGGCGAGGCGCCAATGATGAAAGATTTGCAGGATGTAACGGATGTCGATCTCAAGACAGTAAATAATATTTCCATCTTGGCGATCTTTGTTATCATCTTGATCACGTTTAAGTCGATTTCCATTCCGGTGATCTTGATCTCGGTCATCGAATTTGCGATTGCATGTAATATGGCAGTACCGTTTTATACGAATACGTCGCTTCCGTTTGTGGCGAGTATCGTTATCGGTACGATTCAGCTTGGAGCGACCGTAGATTATGCGATTTTGATGACAAGTCGATATCATAAAGAGCGAACAGAACGTGGACAGAGTAAGAAGGATGCAATCCGCATTGCGCATGAGACATCGATCAAGTCGATCCTTACCAGTGGATTGTGCTTCTTTGCCGCAACCTTTGGCGTGTCGGTATATTCGCAGGTAGATATGATCGGATCGATCTGTACACTGCTTTCACGTGGTGCAATCATCAGTATGATCGTTGTTATCTGTGTTCTGCCGGCAATGCTTTGGATCTTTGATGGTGTGATCAAACGCACATCTTGGAACATGATCAAGGCAAATGTAGCAAAGAGAGATGCAGAGAAGAAATGATGGAAACAGATATCAGACATTTTGGAATGAATGATATCGAGATGCAGGAAAATGCAAACAGCAAATAAGGAGGAGCATTATGCGACAAATGAGTGGAAAGAAACGTGTAGTAATGACAGGAATCAGTAGTTTATTGGTTGCCGGGCTGGTTGTCGGAAATATAGAATATGCGACACATACGTATCGATACGACAGCAAAGTGCAGGCAATGGCTGCTAACAATAAAGTAGTAGAGCAGACAGCAAGTTTTGCTTCATCGAAGAAAAAGAGTACCGTTAGCAAAGAGGAAACCGTATACGCAACCTTGGATGCAAACGGTGGTGTGACGGATGTCATTGTATCCGACTGGCTCAAAAATTCCGGACAGGTAGATAGCGTCAAAGATAGTTCTACATTGAAGGATATTACAAATACAAAGGGTAATGAGAAGTTTACACAGAGTGGTGACAGCCTTACATGGGACACTTCAAAAAGCGACATTTATTATCAGGGAACAGCAGAAAAAAGCGAGCTTCCGGTTGGTATGCAGATCACGTACAAACTGGATGGTGAGGAAGTATCTCCAAAAGATATCGTTGGCAAGAGCGGTAAGTTAGAGATGACGATCAAGTATTCTAACACCTCTAAGAAACAGGTTACGGTAGCAGGTGAGAAGAAAGATATTTACACACCATTTTTGATGGCAACCGGTATGATCCTTCCGGTCGATAAATTCGACAATATTGATATTGACAATGGTAAGGTATTATCTGAGGGAGAAAACAACATCGTGATCGCATATGGTATGCCGGGTCTGTCTGAGAGCTTGGACTTGAAAAATGTTGATCTTGGAGATGATGTGGATGTCGATACCGATGAGTTAAACGACAAGATTACGGACTCTGTTAAGATCACAGCCGATGTCAAAGATTTCTCTATGAGCCAGACTTATACGGTAGCAACGGCAGACTTATTTAAGGATATCGATATTGACCGTGTGGACGATCTTGATAAATTGGATGACAAGATCGATGACATGAAAGATGCCGGCGAGCAGCTGGTAGATGGCACTAAGTCTTTGAAAGACGGATTAAATACATTGAATAAGAACTTTGCAACGTATGCGAAGGGGATTAAGTCTGCCAATAAGGGAGCAAAGGCATTGAACAAAGGTGCTAAATCTTTGAAGAAAGGAACCAATGCATATACAAAAGGAACCGATCAGTTGTTAAAGGGGGTCAACTCTTATGTGAAAGGTGCCAAGTCACTTGGTCAGGGTGTAAATTCCTATGCCGACGGTGCAAAACAGATTGCCGATGGATTAAATACACTGGACAAATCAACCAAGACATTTCCGAAACAGTACAAGACATTCGGTGATGGCGTACAGACCTTCGTTGGTGCAGTAAGCAAGCTGATGACCGAGGAAAACATGAAGCAGCTTACCGATGGAACTGCAGCATTAAAAGCCGGTGTGAAATCTGTGGATGATGGTGTAGGGCAGTTACAGGCGGGCATGAAACAGGTGAATGGACTGGTAGAGAATGCATTGCAGCAGCAAAATGAGCTGAAAGCACTTCTTGCTAATGACAGCCTGACAGCAGAGCAGAAAGCAGCGGTCAAAGAAGCACTCACAGCATTGAGCAGCGTAGATATCGTCACAAATGGTAAAGCAGATGGCGAATATGATAAAGATGGCAAAGCAGATCTTGCAGCCGGTCTTGCAAGTATCAAGGCTGCTACAGACACAAAATCCAAGGAGCAGAACCTATACAACGGTGCAGCAGCATTAGATACAACAGCACAGACGATGTCCGGATATGCTGCACAGCTTAGAGGAAGTGCAACACAGCTTTTGGATGGTGAGAAAACTGTCCGTGACGCAATTACTCAGATCAGCACCAATATTACAAAGCTTTCAAAGGGTGGCAAGACACTTACAGCGAACAACAAGAAGTTAAAGAGTGGTGCAGCTGCGATCGTAAAGAATTCATCAACGATCACGACGAACAGCAAGAAATTAACGAAGAACAGTTCTGTATTGCGCAAGGGTGTCAAACAATTGGCAGCAGGAACCAAATCCTTGTTTGCAGGCACAAAGCAGCTTGACAAGGCTACAGGAACGGTATCAAGTGGTATTTCCAAGCTGTATAAAGGTTCTGATAAATTGAATGACGGAATGAATACCTTCAAGAAAGATGCCATTGATAAGTTGGCAACAACGATCACGGATGTAACAGATGGACTGGACGGAACAATTGACCGTATAAAAGGTATTCAGAAAGCTTCTGAGGATTACCAGAGTTTCTCCGGAATTGACAACGACATGAACGGAAGTGTAAAGTTTGTATTGTCAACACAGGAAGTTAAGAAAGATGAGTAATATATTAAGGGGGGTGGACGCATGAGTAAGATCGATCAAAAAAAGCGAGAGAAGAAAGAAGCACTTCTGCTCTCTGCATTTGAATTGTTCACAGAAAAAGGAATTCAAAATACGTCCATCTCTGAAATTGTAAAACGGGCAAAGATGGCGAAAGGTACTTTTTATCTTTATTTCAAAGATAAATTTGACATTCGCGATCAGTTGATCGCAAGACAGGCGAGTGCATTGTTTGACCGAGCTAATGAAGAACTCAAATTGAATGATGAGTCCAATTGGGTCAGCTTAGAGGAGTGTATTGTAGCACTTGCAACACATATTGTTGATCAGCTCAATGAGAGCCCTGTATTATTACGATTTATTTCTAAAAACTTAAGCTGGGGTGTTTTTTCAAATATTCGTATTGCCGGTATGTCCAATCGGAACTGCATGGATATCTTCGAGGAGCTGCTAGAGCAGTCCGGGCGCAAATTTCGACAGCAGAATTTAATGATCTTTATGATTGTTGAATTGGTAAATGCAACCTGTTATAATGTTATTCTACAGAAGCAACCGGTCACCCTGGAAGAGTTAAAGCCGGAGTTAAATACGGCGATCTGTGGCATTATCAGCCAATTTGAGATCGCGGATACGGAACAGGAGTAGTGGCTCCTTAGAATAAAGTGGTATTGTATTTGGCGAGGCGCTGGAAATGGAGAAAATAATGGGCGAGATAATGCAGGAGCATGTAGATCGTCTGATGATGCTTGGAACGTTATCAGCAGACGAATTTACAGAACTGTTGCGATATCGTAATGCGGAGACAACCGAGTATCTGTTTCAAAAGGCAGAAGAGGTTCGAAAACAGCAATTTGATAAGGAAGTCTATCTGTGGGGTAGACTTCCTTTTTCTAATTACTGCAAAAATGATTGCAACTACTGTGGGTTAAGACGCAGTAATCGTTTTGTGAAGCGGTATCGTATGAATATGAAAGAAATATTACAGTATTGTCACGAGGGTTACAGGCAGGGGATTCGCAATTTTTTGCTGGAAAGTGGGACAGATTTTTATTTTTCGGAAGCAAATTTTGCAGAAATTGTGGATGCGGTACATAAGCATTTCCCGGACTGTACGATCATATTGAATGTGGGGGATCATACCAAAGCGGCATATTTACATTGGATGCATTTAGGTGCCGGAGCAGCTATGCTTAGCCATGATGCCTCGAATGAATTACAATTCAAGAGGCTGCACTCTGCTAATATGTCATTATTGCGGCGCAAGCAGGGAATGTGGGAACTGCAGGAGATGGGATATCATACAGGAACAGGATTTTTGGTCGGAACACCTTATCAGACGATAGAGAATGTATCTAAAGATCTGCTGTTTATGAAGCAGTTTATGCCACAGATGATACAGATCGCACCATTTTTGGCAGCAAAACATACGCCATTTGAACGGGAACGCGGTGGTAATGCGGATATGGTATTATACTTGATGGCAATTGCAAGATTGATGTTTCGGGGAAGTATTCTTATTGCAGATCCGAGTTTGGAACAGGCGATGCACGATGGACGGAAGAAGGCACTGCAGGCGGGGGCTAACGCTGTTGTTGTTGATATTGTTGACGAGGCATTGCGTGGTGCATACGCCGTTTATGATGAGCACACTATTCATCGTCAGCAGGAGACGATCAAGTCTTTCGAACAGCAGATACGGGAAAAAGGTTATGAAGTCGTCCAAAAGGCCATCATGTAATTCCCAAAAGTAAGGTAGAAGACAGCAGCGTGTGAAGAACGAAGATGGAAACATCTAATGTCAATTATCGAAAATATAAGAAACAGATCGTGGGTGAGAGAAAAATATGAGAAAGAGAAAGATGATTGTTTGCGCATTAGAGGAAGAGTGGATCGCAAGATTGTTGGAGCAATTGAGCCAGGAAGAATGGCAGACTCAGATGATCGATCATGCAGAGACGTTATGGGAGGTGCAGGCTCCGTGCTCGGCCATTATGATACAGGAAGAAGAGTTGACGGAGGCGTATCGATGGAGAACGAAAGATGCAGGTGACAGTATGTGCCTGCAGGCTTTTCGAGAATTTGCGGAATGGCAGAAGGTGCCAATTATCGTGATTTTACAGCAAAGAGATGATCGGTTGGAAGAACAGCTTTTGCGAGCCGGAGCGGCAGAATGTGTCTGCCCGGAGCAGTCGACCGATCTGGCAGCCTGTCGTATAGTACGGGCGGTGTCGAAAAATGTCGTATCAGATGTCCCGATGACGGAATGGGAACGTGTTATAGTGGATAGCGAGGGTGGACAAGTTCAGATAGACGGGTATCCTATTCATATGTCGAGAGAGGAATGTATATTGTTGAAGCGGTTGCTGCAGGCAGAGGGAGCTGTGGTATATCGGGATGAATTGGTGGAGAATTTATGGAGCGAAGTATCTGTGCACAGCCGGAGAAGATTGGATGGTGTTGTGCAGCGGGTGCGCAAACGTTTATATGGAACAAGGCTTTTTATTGTGTCCAAATATGGAAAAGGGTATTATCTGCAGTATCATAAAGAGGAAAATGGTTCTTGTTTTGTATGATTTCAGAGTCGCGTTAAGTATCGTATCTATTGTGGATGATTTGAGGAGAACAGCTTAAAGCATACAAAGGGCATGATTGACGGATTTTTTGAGAAGGAGTAAAATAGATGATATCAGGAGGAATAGGATCATGAATATATTGACTTGGGATGGTCTTGCTGACATTGATTCGTTCCATGGAGAAAGAGTTATGATCATTGATGACAATGAAATTAATCTGGAAGTCATGCAGACAATATTTAATGATTTTGGATTGCATACAGATGCGTTTGTGAGTGGACAGAAAGCATTAGAAAGCTATCAGAATAGTGAACCGTTTTCATATCAGTTTATATTGATCGATCTGAATCTATACGGTATGGATGGTTATGATATAGCAAAATTCATTCGTAATGCAGACAGGCAAGATAGTAAAGAGATTCCAATATATGCTGTTACCGCTAATTTACTTCCCTCAGCGAAAATGAAAGCAACTGAATGTGAGATGAATGGATATGTTGACAAACCGGTAAATTATGCAGCGTTGTTAGAGATGATCCATAGCGTGTTGGGCGTATAAATTTACTCACACTTCGCACATCCAAAGATGCTGTCGGATCATATATTGCTTACGATATCAAGGAATATTGAGGATTTGGAGGACAAATAAAAAGTGAGAAAAACTGGACCCTTACGTGTGATTATTGATGTCAAAGGAATGGCAGAGGTGGATGAGGAAGATCTGAAGCAGCAAATTGTCGTACTGCAGGAGCATTTTCTATTTAATACGTTAAATGCGATCAAAGGGGCTGCGATATTAGAGAAGGTATTGCTGCCGGAGCTGCTGGATGGTTTTGCGGACTGCCTGCGTTATCAGTTTCAATGTTTTCGCGTCAATAAAACAGTATCTTTTCGTGAGGAAAGAAAGTTCATGCGAACGTATTTGTCTATGGAAAACTATCGGTTTCAAGGGATGACGGTATTGTGGGATGTTGGTGACTGCGATCTGAAAGTGCCGCCGATGGGGATTGCATTATATGCGTCGCGTGCTGTCAATGAGTGTATGTCGACCAGAAGACGTCAAATTAAAATTCTTGGTGGGGTTTGTCAAAATAAGTATATTCTTACCATTCGCAACTCGTATGAGGAGTTATCCAAAAAGGAAGCGGACGAAGGTGAGCTGATACGTCAAAAATTGAGAATATGGTGGAGCTTTTCGGTAGAAGGAGATATTAGCTGGGAGATCGAAGGTGATGAAATGGTTGTTACATTTGCATTACCGATAGAGGCGGAAGGTCAGAATACCTAAACATCTCGGATCGATGGATCTTGATTAAAATTTGATGGAAGGAATGTAGGGATGGTATGAAAACGATCATTGTCGATGATGAGATCATGGCGATCAAATTAGTGCGTAACTATTTAGAGCGTGACAAGCGTGTAGAGATTGTCGGAGAGTGTCTTGATGCAGGGGAGGCACTGCAGTGTGTTCGGGAGCGTGCCGTCGAGGCGGCATTCTTAGATATATGTATACATGGTTGTATGGATGGTGTTGAATTGGGTAAAAAGTTAAAGGAGCTCAATCCTCAGATCGTGTTGATCTATACAACAGGTAATGCGCAGTACGTTGACAATGCAATTGATGTAGAAGCGGACTTTTATTTGATGAAGCCATTAAATGCGGCAGAACTCACCTTTGTCGTCAAGAAGGCGAATGAACTTGCTTTACAGAGAAATAAAAGAATCTTTGCAAGAACGTTTGGACATTTTGATCTGTATATTGATGGGAGTCCGGTTATGTTTCGCAGTGCGAAAGCAAAAGAGCTGTTGGCTCTTTTGGTGGATCGAGAAGGAGGTACTGTGACGACAGATCAGATCATTGGAACATTGTGGGAGAACCGTCCGAACGATGAAGCAACGCAGAGCTTATGCAGCAAGATCGGTAAAACATTGATCAATGAATTAAAAAAGTATGGTGTAGAGGATATTATCGTGTCAGGAAGAGGCATCAAACGTCTTAATACGGATCTGCTGGAATGCGATCTGTACCGTCTATTACAGCGTGAAAAGGATGCGCAGGACGCATTTGCGGGAGATTATATGCTGGAATATAGCTGGGCAGAAGATCGAATGGCGTCATTAAGCCGATTTCTATAGTTTTTTTGATGGCAGGACCCACTATATATCAGCTGCAAAATATAATTAAACCATCGACATAATAAGCAATATGTGGTTTTGGAATAACTTCCGGTATGGGAAGTTTGCGTTAAATATACATTTTTTTTCAAAAAAACCCTCTAATTCCATTTCAATTCCATTTGAAATCCATAGTAATGCTAATTCAGGTTCTATAATTAGACATGGAAACTGAAAAAAAGCAATGGAATGTCGATTCTAAACAATTGATAGGGACTAGGAGGACAAAATGAAAGATGATATCCGTGTTATACTGGCAGACAACAACGTACAGGACAGAGAAAGCAAAAAACGATTATTAAATGAACAGGGAATCCAAGTAGTGTACGAAACAGGAGACGGAAAAAAAGCGCTGGAAAACATTAAAAAGTTAAAGCCGGATGTTGTAGTCATGGATATGATCTTACCGGGAGTAGACGGTTTGGAAATATTAGAAGAATGCAGAGAATTTACAGAGTACAAGCCTTTGTTTATCATTGCCACGGCACTTCGACGCGAGGGATTGATCGAACAGGCATTAGCACAGGGAGCAAACTATTATATGATGAAACCGTTATCAGCAACGATGTTGATCAAACGGATCAGACAGATCGCAGCCAGTGTAGGCGAAGGGGAAGAGGGACAAGCTGCAGTACATAACAGCGAAGAAAAGCAGCTTGTATCCGTGCCGGAGTATACAGAAACTGTGAAGGAAGATTCAAAGAAAACGATAAGACAGGTTGTGAAACCTACAGAACATTTGATCAAAGATCCGTCGGATAAATACACCGGCAATCTGGAGATTGACATTACGAATATATTGCTGGAGATCGGAATGCCGGCACATATCAAGGGTTACCAATATATTCGTGAAGGCATTATGATGTCTTTTGCAGATCAAAATATGTTGCACTATATTACAAAATTTTTGTATCCAACCATTGCAAAAAAATATCATACTTCTTCCAGTAGTGTAGAACGGACGATCCGTCATGCGATAGAAGTTGCATGGCGCAGAGGGAATATGGAGACATTAGAGCACGTGTTTGGAAATACGATCTCTGCAAATCGCGGCAAACCGACCAACTCAGAATTTATGGCACTTTTGACGGATAAACTGCGTTTAGAGTATCGTATGCGTGAGGCTTGTTGATCGATCTGAATGTGATAGACACACGATCTGTAAATCCTGCTGAGCGTGTTATGCGGCAGGAAATGGCAGTATAATAGGTACAAACTTGACGGAATAGCGTAAAATAAGGTATAGTAATAGAGTTGTCGTTAATAGATGACTCTATTACTTTTTTGTGTATACACGTATGCACGGGTACGATGACACGCCCCTCTGTTTTGTTGGATATACATAGGATAGCTGAGTGCTCGGAGGGGAACTATAGAAGGAGGTACTAGAAAATGAAAACAAATTCAATGATGTCGATAGATGATGCATTAGATGCAAAATTTAATGAACTTGTTGTAAGTTGTATGAAATCAGGAGCAATCGACCTAAACTTATATCAGGAATATGATGTAAAGCGGGGATTGCGTGACAGCAATGGCAAAGGTGTATTGACCGGATTGACTGAAATTTCAGATGTAACAGGATACCGTGTTGTAGATGGGGTCAAGGAGCCGGCTGATGGTATGCTGTACTATCAGGGGTATGATGTCAAAAATTTAGTTGGAGATGGCATTGAGAAACGATTTGCCTTTGAGGAAACAACATATTTGCTGCTGTTCGGTTATCTGCCTAATAAAGAGCAATTGGAAGTTTTCCATGGAATCATTGCGAGCTTGCAAGAGCTGTCCGGACAATTTGTGCGTGATGTTATTATGAAGGCGCCAAGTGCAAATCTGATGAATGGATTGCAGAAAAGTGTCTTGACTTTGTACTCTTACGATGCTAATCCGGATGATATTACAGTATCCAACGTACTTCGTCAGTCATTGCAGTTAATTGCGAAACTGCCATTGATCGCGGTTTACAATTACCATGCATACAGACATTTTCACTTCTTTGACAGTTTGGTGATCAAGCCTGCTAAACCGGAGCTTTCGACGGCAGAAAACATTTTGCAGATGTTACGCCCAAATGGAAAGTATACTCCATTAGAAGCACGTGTACTCGATGCAGCTCTTGTGCTTCATGCAGAGCATGGTGGTGGTAATAACTCGACATTTACCAATCACGTAGTAACGTCTTCGGGTACAGATACCTATTCGGCAGTCGCAGCATCCATTGCATCTTTGAAAGGACCGCGTCATGGTGGAGCTAATTTGAAAGTGCAGCAGATGTTTGCAGATCTTCATGAGCATGTTACGGATCTGGAAGATGACGATCAGATTCAGGAATATTTGCAGGCAGTACTTCGTGGAGATGCTTTTGATCATTCCGGTCTGATCTATGGTATGGGGCATGCAGTTTACACGTTGTCCGATCCGCGAGAGGTGATCCTGAAGGATTATGCACAGAAATTAGCCGAAAGTAAAGGAATGCTCAAAGAGTACAGTCTTTATGATAGAGTAGAACGCATTGGAACGCAGTTGCTATCTCATAGAAATCATGTGGTCAAACCGATCTGTGCAAATGTGGACTTCTATTCAGGCTTTATTTATACAATGCTTGGTATTCCGGAGGAGTTATTTACACCGATCTTTGCAATTTCTCGTATTGCAGGATGGAGTGCGCATCGTCTGGAAGAACTTGTAAATCGAGGTAAGATCATTCGTCCGGCATACAAATATGTTGGACATCACAGACCGTTTGTTGATGCCAAAGACCGTGGGACAACAGAGAAGTAATCTCTATAGGGATACAGGAAAAAGATAAGAAAGGTATGGTAATTGTATGACAACAGTATCAAGTTCCAGCATTGCTGCAATATTAGTGGCGTTTGCTGCCTATTTGTTATTCATGATCGTGATCGGTGCAATCTGTATGCGCCGCACCAATAGTTCAGAGGATTATTTCCTCGGAGGCAGAGGCTTAAATGCATGGGTCGCAGCACTCTCAGCGCAGGCGTCTGACATGAGCGGATGGCTGCTAATGGGTCTGCCGGGTTCGATTTATGCGTTAGGTACCGGCCAGGCTTGGATCGCCATAGGGTTATTTTTAGGAACCGTTTGTAACTGGCTGCTGATTTCCAAAAGACTTCGTCGCTATACGATCGTAGCAGGTAATTCCATGACACTGCCGGAATTTTTGGAGAATCGTTTTCATGACAAAAAGAAAGTGCTGCTTTCCATCTCATCTGTCGTGATCATTATTTTCTTCTTAGTATATACAGCGTCAGCCCTTGCCTCGGGTGGTAAATTATTCCATACGATCTTTGGTATTGACTATCATATTGCGCTGATCATCGGTGCAGCAGTTATTTTAACTTATACGTTTATGGGTGGATTTTTGGCCGTATGTACGACAGATTTTGTACAGGGAATGTTGATGTTAGTCGGATTGCTGACCGTGCCAATCATTGCTTTTGCATTAGTCAGTGGCAAGTTTGCAGCTAACATTGACCACACACAGGTAGCTGGTGGTTATGATGCATATATGAATCTGTTCATGAACGGTGGCAGACCATATAAATTTGTGGAAATCTTATCGCAGCTTGCATGGGGATTAGGATATTGCGGAATGCCTCATATCCTGATACGTTTCATGGCGGTAAAAGATGAGAAAGAGTTGAAAAAATCCAGCGTGATCGCAATTTCATGGTGCTTTTTATCTTTGGTAGCTGCCTGCTTTATTGGTATTGTCGGAAGAGCTTATCTGGTCGATAATGTACTGACAGGCGGACAGACAGAGAGTGTCTTTATCACAATGATTGAACGCGTATTCACCAAAAATATAGGAATTCCATTTGTTGGTGGATTGTTCTTATGTGGCATTTTGGCGGCGATCATGTCAACGGCAGATTCACAGCTGTTGGTTTGTGCATCTTCGGTATCAAAAGATATTTACAAAAGTTTTATCCGTAAAGATGCAGACGATAAACGCATCATGAAAGTGACTCGAATCACAGTCATCGTTGTTGCATTGATCGCAATCGTAATTGCTTGGGATCCGGAGAGTAGTATTATGGGTCTGGTATCCGATGCATGGGCTGGTCTTGGATCGGCTTTTGGACCGGCGATCGTGTTGGCATTATTTTGGAAACGCGCTAATATGCCGGGAACGGTTGTCGGAATTATTACCGGTGGATTGACGGTTCTTATCTGGGACTATATCCCATTGATGGGTGGCAAGACGCTTGCAGTGACGACTGGTATTTATTCTCTGTTAATTGGATTTATTTTGAGCCTTTTTGTTAATGTGATCGTTAGTCTTGCAACAAAAGCACCGAGTGCTGAAATTGTTGCAGAATTTGAAAAAGTCGATGCATATAGCGAATAAAAATACAAAGCATATTCCATACTAAGGAATGCAATAGATTCTATTTCGTGTCATACGAAATTTCAGAAAGGTATGGTGAATGCTTTGAAAAAGAAAATGTTAGGTTTTGCGGTGGTTACAGTCTTGGCGGCAGCATTGATGGTTGGATGCGGTAATAAATCCAAAAATAATTCTGCTACATCACCTTCTTCCGGTAATGGTGCAACGGATATGCCAAATGAGACAGAACTTCCAGAGAGTACCAATAATGCTGCAGATGATGCGGGAAATGCCGTGGATGATGCTGTAGATGGTGCGGGAAATGCTGTGAAAGATGCCACGGATGGTGTAGAAGATGCTGTAGATGACGCTGTAGATGGTACAGAAGATGCAGTTGATGATCTGACAGGCAATGAAAAAGACAAGACAAATGATCATGAAAATTCTAAAACAGATGATACAAAGAGCAAAAAAAACGATAATAAACGTTAGAATAGACGGCATAACACGATATGATATCGGAATGTCGTAATAGAATTAAAAAAAACGCACAGGATGCTAAAGCAGAATGCTTCCTGTGCATTTTTTGTTTCTTTATAGGAAACTTCTCGTTTCCTATAAAGCAAAAAACGCTCCGCGAGGATGCGCATCTCGCGGAGAAGAAGTTAGCTGCAAACAGCACCGCTCGAGCGCGAAAGAGTCGCAAGCGACTCTTTGTTCACTTAAGTAGAGCAACAACACATTGTTTTACAGATCGGAAGAAAAGTGATCTGTTAGTTGACCAAGCTTCCTTTGAATTTAGATTCACAATAAATGCAGCGATAAATCCGTCTGTTGCGGTCTGTCAATTTGAAAGAGTGTGGTAACTCCTGCTCGATCGAAGTGATACAACGCGGATTTTTGCAGCGGATAATTCCGGTAACGGTTTCCGGAAGTTCCAGTTTATGTTTGGCAACGATATTGTTATCCTTTATGATATTGATCGTTAAGTTTGGATCTAATACACCGAGAACATTCAGATCAATATCCAAAGGTCCCTCGATTTTGATAATGTCTTTTTTGCCCATTTTGTTGCTGCGTGCATTTTTGATAATGGCAACAGAGCAGTCTAATTTTTCTAAGTTAAGATATTCATATATTTTCATGGCACCTCCGGCCTGAATATGATCGATGACAACACCCTCGTTTAATCCACCGATATTTAATCTGCCGGTTTCCGGAATTTCTTTCTGTGACATAGTTACCTCCTTTATTTTGCAAGTCCAAGCAAAGTCATGATCAGAGCCATTCGTACATAAACACCGAATTGCGCCTGCTTAAAATATACAGCACGAGGATCATCATCGACTTCAGTTGCAATTTCGTTGACGCGCGGAAGCGGATGCAGTACATACATATTTTCTTTGGCATAACGCATCTTAGCTGCATCTAAGATGAAACTGTCTTTTAAGCGGATATAATCTTCCTCATTGAAAAAGCGTTCTCTCTGCACGCGTGTCATATATAAAATATCAAGTTTTGGCATATATTTTTCCAATTCATTGGTTTCGATGAAATCAATGTTGCCGTCCACCAGGACTTCTTGGCGAAGATAATCCGGAATACGAAGTTCATCCGGAGAGATCAATATAAAATGTATATTCGGATAACGTACCATGGCATTGATCAGAGAGTGTACGGTACGGCCGAATTTCAGATCACCGCACATACCGATGGTCATATTATCCAGACGCCCGGTCAGTGTTTTGATCGTTAAGAGATCCGTTAATGTCTGCGTCGGGTGATTATGTCCGCCATCACCGGCATTGATCACCGGTATCCGTGAATGCATTGCAGCTACGGTAGGAGCTCCTTCTTTTGGGTGGCGCATTGCACAGATATCTGCATAAGAAGAGATTACGCGGATCGTGTCAGCGACGCTTTCTCCTTTGGACGCTGAGCTGGAATCAGCGGAAGAAAAACCAAGCACGCTACCGCCAAGATTTAACATGGCTGCCTCAAAACTGAGACGTGTACGAGTGCTTGGTTCATAAAATAAAGTTGCTAATTTTTTGCCGTCACATACATGTGCATATGCTTGCGGATCATGCATGATCGACTGACCTAAGGCCAATATGTGGTCCAGTTCATCCACTGATAAATCAAGGGGACTGATTAGATGTTTCATGAAAAGTACCTCCGTTGTATTTTTACAATATATTACCACAACATTTCGGGACATACAATGCTAACTTAAGAAAAAGAAATGACAAGTTAGTATTGAAGAAGAAAGGCAGTTTATGGTACTATATAGGTACTGACGTAGAGGTGGGATATTAACAGAAGGGAGAATTTATAGTATGAGAGAAATTTCAAAGAGAACAAAAAGCGAAAATGAGAGGATTAATCTCTTAGTATTCATTTTTGCGACCTTGATGGATGCATTTTTTGTAGTAGGATATCTGCAGGATGCATCGGTAGGAAACATTAGCTGGACATATGCGATCGTTGTAGTTGCAGTTGTTGCAGTAGGGTTATTGATCAATGCGGTTTTATATATTCGTAATCATGGAAGTGTGGCACTGCGTCATGCGGTTATGGTTGGATATGGTGTGTTATATGCAGTGATCATGTATGGCGCCAATAGTGACCTTGTATTTATTGCTGCCTTTCCAATGGCAAGCATTTTCATTTTGTATTTCGACTTTGCTTTCATCCTGCGAAGCAGCATTGGTTTGATCGTTATCAATGTGGCATACGTAGTACGCTGTGTAGTCAATGGCAAGATGAATTCAGGAATTGATATTACAACGAGTACGCTGATCCTTCAGCTTGCAACGGTCGTTCTTACAATGGTTGTTGTCTGCGCAATTACTAAGCTTGCTGCACAGCTTAACAGCGAGAAAGTAAGTCGTGCACTTACTAATCAGCAAAAATCAGAAACTTTGCTGGAGGAAATTCTTCATATTTCCAAGCAGGTTAAAGAAAATTCTTCAACAGCTGCATCTTTGATGGAAGAGTTGCAGCAGTCTACAGTTAGTACAGCAAATGCATTGGACGAGATATCGACCGGTAACAGTTCCAATGCAGAGAGCATTGAGCAGCAGACGGTGATGACTTCACAGATTCAGGAAATGATCACGAAGACCAGCAATCGATCTCAGGGAATGAAGCAGGTTGCCGAGATGAGTATGGAGTCGATCGATAAAGGCCGTGACTCTATGCAGAAATTACTTGAGCAGGCAGATGCTATTGCAGCTGAGAATGCAAAGGTACATACTTTAATGGGGGGCTTTGACAGAGAATACCAAGGAAGTGGCTGAGATTACGCAAAATATTTTTGATATTTCCAGTCAGACAAATATGCTTGCTTTGAATGCATCGATCGAGAGTGCAAGAGCGGGCGAAGCAGGTCGCGGCTTTGCGGTTGTTGCAGAGCAGATCCGAGTACTTGCAGAGCAGACCAGACAGTTGACGGAAGGAATTTCTCAGATCACTGCCAAATTACAGGAAAATGCAGAAGAGACACAGGAAAGAATCAATGGTGTGTTGGAAGCATCTGAACAGGAGAAAAATTTGATCCAGGTAACGGATAAAGATTTCACCCAGATCCGTTCTCAGATGGATCATTTGAATGAGGATGTAGTAAATGTTTCCGAGGAGATCAGCCAGATCATGACTGCGAATGACTCCATTGTGGAAAGTATTTCACAGATATCAGCGGTCAGCGAGGAAGTTTCCGCTAATACATCTCAGGCGGCGGAGATGGGATATCAGACAAGCGAACAGGCTGCCAAAGTTGGCTCTTTGATGGATGAATTGCAGGAGAGCGCTGTAGCACTTGAAAAGTACATTTAATTCTATTAGAATAGAACAGTATGTTGTGTTTACCACATGGCATATGATTACTTGAGCCAAGAGCATAATATGAAAGCTTAAAACCACTGGCTTAAGAGAAAGGTATGGTAACAGTATGATTAAGTTGTATGATAATGGTGTGTATTTGCTGAATGGGACAGATATCGTAGAAGATAACGGCCAGGCAGAAGCACAGATTCAGGCAAAATGTGGAGAGGTGCCATCAAAGGAGCAGGCCTCCGAGGGAACGATTGCATATTCTATTTTGAAAGCACATAATACTTCTGGTGGTATGGATAATCTTCAGATTAAATTTGACAAGTTAACGTCTCATGATATTACATTTGTTGGCATTATCCAGACTGCAAGAGCATCAGGATTGGATAAATTCCCTGTTCCTTATGTTTTGACAAACTGTCACAATAGTTTATGTGCGGTTGGTGGAACGATCAATGAGGACGATCATATGTTTGGTCTTTCTTGTGCTAAGAGATATGGTGGAATGTATGTGCCACCACATCAGGCGGTTATTCATCAGTTTGCAAGAGAAATGTTGGCAGAGGGTGGTAAAATGATCCTCGGTTCTGATTCTCATACAAGATATGGTGCCCTTGGTACTATGGCAATGGGTGAAGGTGGCCCGGAGTTAGTAAAGCAGTTGTTAGAGCGTACGTACGATATTCCAATGCCTGGTGTGATCGGTATTTATCTGGATGGCGAGCCAATGCCTGGCGTCGGCCCTCAGGACGTAGCACTTGCTATTATCGGTGCAGTATTCAATAACGGTTATGTTAAGAATAAAGTGATGGAATTTGTAGGTCCTGGTGTTTCTAAATTGTCTGCAGATTATCGTATTGGTATTGATGTAATGACAACGGAGACTACGTGCCTGTCTTCTATTTGGAGAACAGATGACAAGATCAAAGAGTTCTATGAAATCCATGGACGTGCCGGCGCATATAAAGAGTTGAATCCGGCAGCAGTTACTTATTATGACGGTATGGTATATGTAGATCTTTCTAAGATCCAGCCAATGATCGCAATGCCATTCCATCCAAGCAATGTATATACGATCCATGAGTTACAGGATAATCTGATGGATATTTTGGATGACTGCGAGAAGAAAGCATTGGTATCTTTGGATGGTCAAGTTGATTTTAAGCTTAAGAATAAAGTGCGTAATGGCAAACTTTATGTAGATCAAGGTATTATTGCAGGATGTGCAGGTGGTGGTTTTGAAAATATCTGTGCTGCAGCTGATATTTTGAAAGGCGCAAGCATTGGAGCAGATGAGTTTACATTGAGTGTGTATCCGGCCTCTACCCCAATTTATATGGAGCTTGCTAAGAATGGTAAGTTAGCAGATCTTATGGAGACCGGAGCAATCGTGAAAACAGCATTTTGTGGTCCGTGCTTTGGTGCAGGTGATACCCCTGCAAACAATGCCTTTAGTATTCGCCATTCAACGCGTAACTTCCCGAACCGTGAGGGATCTAAGATCCAGAACGGTCAGATCTCTTCGGTAGCATTGATGGATGCACGTTCTATTGCAGCAACAGCAGCAAATAAGGGCTATTTGACAGCTGCCACGGACGTTGATGCAACGATCAATACACCAAAGTATTTCTTTGATAAAAATATTTATGCAAACCGTGTTTACGATGGTGTAGGAAAACCTGATTATAATGAAGAAGTGAAGTTTGGACCAAACATTAAGGATTGGCCGGAGATGTCTGCATTGACAGATGACATCTTGATCAAGGTTGTATCTGAAATTCACGATCCGGTTACGACAACTGATGAGTTGATCCCATCCGGTGAGACATCTTCCTTCCGTTCAAATCCTTTGGGACTGGCAGAGTTTACACTTTCCCGTAAAGATCCGGAGTATGTAGGCAAGGCAAAGGCTGTTCAGCTTGGTGAGAAAGCACGTGTTGCCGGCGAGGATATTTTCGCAGCATTGCCGGAAGCAAAAGAAGTTTTTGATAAGATCAATGAGAAATTCGATGTTGATCCTGCTAAGACACAGATCGGAAGCATGGTATATGCGGTGAAGCCGGGTGATGGATCTGCACGTGAGCAGGCAGCTTCCTGTCAGAAAGTATTAGGCGGTCTTGCAAATATTGCAAAGGAGTATGCAACTAAGAGATATCGTTCTAATCTGATCAACTGGGGTATGCTTCCATTCTTGTATCCGGATGAGATCCCATTTGAGAATGGTGATTATATCTTCGTCAAAGATATTAAGAAAGCGGTAGAAGAGAAGCAGGATGAGATCAAGGCTTATGTAGTCGGTAAAGATATGAAAGAATTTACTTTGAGCTTAGGAGCACTGACAGATGATGAGCGTGATATCATTACAAAGGGCTGCCTCATTAATTACTACAGAGCACACAAATAATATATAGTAGTATGATTTTTAATTGAAAAAGCTGCAAGCATTACGGTGTACCTTGTAATGCCTGCAGCTTTTTTTGATATTCTTTTCGTTAGCAATGATTTTGTCATTTATGAATTTTGCATCGTTATTATGACGTTTAGATAAAATGATAAATGATCGTTGCGATCAAAATACCAAGAATACTTCCGATGGTAATTTTGATCTTGAGTCCGAACGTTAATACCAAAATTCCCAGATCTAGGACAAAAGGAGTTGTAAACCCAAAGTTTTTGCCGTAGTTTAACCAGGAAAGAGCAGAGATACCTGCAGTAGCCTGTGCGATAAAACTTCCGATCACGATACCTGCCAATACTAAGAGAAAAAGTGCCCAATTATTTTTTCCAGCACCACGTGCCATGTGTAACCCTCCATTCTTATAACATATACTTAGAAATAAATTATAGAGGATAGTACACTTGTTCGTCAAGTGCAGTTTTACAAGGCCGAAATCTGTCATTTCTATGAAGAATTTGTCATTTTTTTGGTAATAGCATTGTCATACCGTATTATTTTTGCTATAATTGTACAGATTAGTACGTAAACACAGAAGAGTTTTAGGGGGAATACTAACATGTGGAAAAAGGTGGTATTAAGCATTTTGCTTGTCATTAGTGTTGCAACAGGATTTTTCGCAGCGAAAGCGCAGGTAACGATCGAGGGGCGTCTCAATAAGGTGAACCGTGATTATGACACGGATTTGAGTTCAGTAGATCTGAGTAATATTCATGTGGAGACGGATAGTAAAGTGATCAACATCCTGTTATTAGGAGATGATTATAGAACTTACGACGGCAGTACATCTCCGGGATTGAATGATGTCATCATGATCGGTACACTGGACATGAAGCATAATACATTGAAATTGACATCCATCATGCGCGATACGCTCGTTGATGTATACGGTCAGAATAAGAAAATGAAAGTTAATGCTGCCGGCAAGAAAGAGTTTGGCGGTTTGAAGAATCTTTACAAGACATTGGCAGAGAATTTTAATGTTAAAGTAGATGGGTATGCAGAAGTTGGCTTTAAGGGATTTGAGCAGGCTGTAAATGCCGTTGGCGGTGTTGAAGTAGAGCTTTCGGATACGGAGGTTGAATACCTGAATAGAACCAATTATGTCTGGAAAAAGAAAAATCGCAAGTTTAAGGTTGGTAAACAACATTTAAATGGTGCACAGGCACTAGGGTGGTGTCGAATCCGTAAAGGAATGGACGTTATTGGAAAACCGGTGAAAACGGTAACCGGTCTGGCAGATGATTATGGACGTACTTGGAGACAGCGTACAGTGATCACAGCTCTTTTTGACAAGATGAAGTCACAGCCGCTTTCTAAATGGATGGAAGTAGCAGACAAAGTGTTAGAAAATGTCAGAACAGATCTGGATAATGATACGATCCTAAAATATATGAAAGATGCTGTGATGATGGGAACAACACAGATTCATCAAATGCAGATTCCGGTCAACGGATATTATAGAAATGACAAAAATAATGAATTTCCGGATGCACAGGGATGGAGTCTGGTTCCGACTAATGGTATTACAACGGATTATGACAGGACAGCCAATTCGGAAGCGTTACGTCAGTTTATCTTTAAATATGATGGTAAAGATGAATTTAAATATAAACCAAAAGATACAAGCACGGTGAGCAGTACCGGCAAAGATTACGATGAATAATGATATGCAGCCCCGCAAAGCCTGGATACGTTGCATACGACATGGAGGAATACCAAATGTGGAAAAAAGTATTAATGGGAATTTTATTAGTTCTTAGTGCTACGGCAGGTTTTTTTGTGGCAAAGGCGCAGGTGCTGTATAACAACAGCTTGAATCAGATCAATCGAGATTATGATACGGCACTTGCTAACGTTGATCTAAGCGGAATTCATGTGAATTCAGATGATCAGATTGTGAATATTCTCGTGATCGGTAACGATTACCGAGAGGAAAGAGGATATGGAGCTAGTGGTCTTACAGATACAATGATCATTGCAACGATGGATATGAAGCATGGGACACTCAAAACAGCGTCATTGATGCGTGACCTTGTTGTTGAAATACCGGGACATGGCAAGAATAAGTTGAATTCTGCCAATTCTTTTGGTGGCATAGAATTGTTATATAAGACGATTGCTACGAACTTCAATATTGAATTGGATGGATATGTGGAGGTTGGATTTGCCGCATTTACCAAGATTATTGATAAAGTGGGGGGTATAGAGTTGGAACTTACTGAGTCAGAAGCAAGTTATTTGAATTCAACGAACTATATTCGAAATAAAAAGAGCCGTAATGTAAAGGTTGGAAAGCAGACCTTGAATGGTGCACAGGCATTAGGTTACTGTCGAATCCGTAAGGGTGGTGTTACAACGATCAATGGACTTCGCGATGATTATGGACGTACTTGGAGACAGCGCACGACGATCAACGCAGTCTTTAACAAGATTAAGAAGCTTCCGATGACGGATTGGCTGGACATTGCCAATGTAGTGCTCAAAAAAGTAACAACAGACCTGACAAATGAGCAGATAACCGAATATCTTAAAGATGCAGTTTCCTTAGGAACGACCACGATTAATCAGATGCAGATTCCGGTACAGGGATATTTTCGCAGTGGATATAATGGTGAGTATTCTTGCGGGTCATGTATTGTTATGACTTCTGGTGGAACTGCCTGGGATACCAGTGCTAATGCGGAGGCGTTGAATCAATTTGTATTTGATTATGATGGCAAAGAGGAGTTTAAGTATTCCCGTAGCGATTCCTAATTTTCATGGAATGATCGGTTATAAATAAGAACGGTAACAGGAACAAAGCAGGGTTTGCGGCTTTGTTCCTGTTTTTCTTGAGTGGATTTCTTATTTTGCTAGGGCACTGATGAATACATGCCCGAAGAATTGTCTGAGTTATTTACCAATAATGGCCTGCAGTAGTTTTAGAAAAATATCGCTATAGCAGGCTTTTTTGATACTTTGCGCTGCTACAATGGGAAGGGAACCGATCTCCTGATCGTTTAATGTATATTGAACAGAACCGATGATTGTCCCCTCTTTGATCGGAGCCTGTAAATGTTTGCGATAGAAAATCTTGCGCTTAGGCTTATAGGATTGTTCATCTCCACAAAGTACGTATTGGAATGGTTTTTCGACGCGCGGGATTATTTCCGGCGTGATACCACCGGAGATCTTTTGCGGGGGGAGAGTGATATCGTCCGGATTTTCCTGAAAGGCGGTACAGTTTGCAAAACCATAATCCAACAGGCTGCCGCCTGCACAAACCGGATTTTTGGGTCTGGAGCAGCCATAATGACGGCGGTAAGGCTGATTCCATCTCGTTGTGCAGTAGCACTGAGACAATATTTTGCTTTCGATGTGGATCCGGTTTTTAGCCCGGTAATCCCCTGATAAGTACGGATTAGTTTATTGGTATTCGTTAGCCCAAATTTTTTCTTCCCCTTTTTGGTGATATGTGTAATAGCATCCATCCATACAGTAGAATACTTGGAAATGTCCGGATACTTGGACACAAGCGATTGTGACATTAAGGCTACATCGTATGCACTGCTGTAATGTCCACTCTCTATGGAGTCATCCAGACCGTTACAGTTTTTGAAATGAGTATGTTTCATACCGAGAGCTTTTGCTTTTTTGTTCATACGTTTTACAAAGGATTGCTCTGATCCGGCAAGATGTTCTGCCATGGCCACAGCGGCATCGTTTGCGCTGGCTATGCTGATGCATTTGATCATTGTATTGACGTCCTGCGTCTCTCCCGGTTCCAAAAACACCTGTGAACCGCCCATAGATGCGGCATATTCACTTACTGTTACCTTATCTTCAAGTTTGCATTTCCCTTGTTCGATAGATTCAAAGATCAGAAGGAGGGTCATGATCTTGGTGATACTTGCCGGTATTAATTTTTTATCTTTGTTTTTGGCATATAAGATGCGTCCGGAAGCATTGTCGATCAGAACGGCAGCTTTCGCAGTGATTGCTAGATCATTATTATGTGCTTGGTCTGCCTCAGCTTGTTTATTTGCTGTGCACCGAAAAGCTGGCTGATTTGTGCATACTTTCGCAAAAACCTTGACAGATGTGAAGGCGTTGACATAAATAAGTACGGCACATAATATAAGAGCAAGCATTCGTCTTGACAGGATGGAACGAAATAATTGCATTGTGAGAATCCTTTCTGTACCAAATAGGTTAGTGCAGTAATATCAGTACGATATGAAATATAATTATAGCAACATATGCGACAAAAAGAGAGAATATGTGTATTTTATCAAATTGAAAATTAGAAAAAAAGATATTGCTTTTTTCTGCCGGTATTTTGTGATATAATGAGCCGCAGAGAAAAACAAGCGGCTGCGAAGCAGACATTTGTTTTTCTGGGCTCATTAACGAGCAAATAAGCTTGTGAAACAAGCGAATAAGCTCTGAAAGAGCGGATTTGCGAGTTTGAAAAAAGGCAATTTGATGTATGAACAGTGGCCGCAGAGAAAAACAAGCGGCTGCGAAGCAGACTGAAAAAATGATAAAAGTGAGGATAAATATGACAAGTAAAGAAAGAGCAGAATTGAAAACACAGGCAATGAAATTAGACAGCATATTTCAGATTGGAAAGGCTAGTTTAACGCCTGCGATGGTTAATGCAGTAAAGGATGCCTTGCATGCAAGAGAATTGGTTAAAGTATCTGTACTCAAAAACTGTTTGGATGATCCGCATGAGATTGCACAGGTATTGGCAGAGAGAACCGGTTCAGAGGTCGTGCAGGTGATCGGCAAGAAGATTGTTTTGTATAAGAAAAACTTTGAATTGGAGGAGAAGCGTAAACGTGCTTTGAAACGTGAAAAGCAGAACCGTCATGGTGCAAAAAACATGAAAAAATCAGATAAAGTACAGAAAAGTTTTTCTAAGCCGGACAAGAGATCTGTAGCTAAGGGGAAGAAGTCTAAGACAGATCAAGGCACTGCAAAATATCTTTGGGGCGATAAGTAAATGTTAGTGAAGGATAGTGGAGTCACAGCCAAAAGAAAAGTTGGCATTATGGGTGGGACGTTTGATCCGATCCATAATGGGCATATGACGATGGCGAGGCAGGCAGCACTTCAGGCCTCTTTGGAATGTGTGCTATTTATGCCTACCAAGATACCTCCACATAAAGAAAGTACTAAAATAACATCGGAGTCTGTTCGGTCTCAGATGGTTCGACTGGCTGTGGCAGGAAATAATGATTTTATGTTTTCGGATTTGGAGTTACGACGCACAGGGACGACATATACTGCAGATACTCTGCAGATACTCACAAGAGAGCATCCCGAGTGTGAGTGGTACTTCATTTTGGGAGCAGATTCTTTTTTTCAATTAGAACAGTGGTATCACCCGGAAAGAATATTTGCCAATGCTATTATACTGGCTGCGGGACGGGATGATGTTCCGGCAGAGCAGATGCGTAAGCACAAGGAATATTTATGTCAAAAGTATCATGCGCGTATACAATTGATCGATATGCAGCAGATCGAGATCAGTTCTCATGAGATTCGCGAAATGATCGCGCGGGGGCATTCTGTGGATGAGATGCTTCCGCAGGCGGTTGCAGCTTACATTCACGAGCAGCGATTGTACCTGGATCCGGTGCAGGGCAGGAAAGGAAACTAGAGATGCAGCAACAGATACAAGAAATTCAAAGTAAGTTGAGTAAGAAATTATCGGAAAAACGATTTACGCATACGATAGGAGTGCTTTATACGGCAGAAGCGCTGGCAATGCGCTACGGAGAAGATTTAGATAAGGCGGCGTATGCAGCGGTATTGCACGATTGTGCAAAATATTGCAGTGGCGAGCAGATGCTTCAAAAGTGCCGTAAATACAATATTGAGATTTCAGAGGTGGAACAGAAGAATCCGTCGCTGCTTCATGCAAAACTTGGAGTCTATTATGCGAAACATCGTTACGAAATTGATGATGAGCAGATATTGGCAGCAATTCGCTGGCATACGACAGGAAGACCGGAGATGACCTTGTTGGAGAAAATAGTATTTTTGGCAGACTATATTGAGCCCAACCGCAAATTGATACCGGGACTTACACAGATACGTCAGATAGCATTTTGTGATATTGATAAGGCAGTGTGCATGACGTTAGAAAATACAGTTTCGTATCTAAAAGGAAGCAGCCGCGGGATGAAATGTTTTGATCCGAATACCAAACAGGCATATGAGTATTATAAACAATATCAATAAACAATCGTAGAAAGGATATAATAATTATGACAGAACAGAAAAAAATGGCAAAGATCGTATATGAGGCATTAGACGAAAAGAAAGGTTATGATATTAAATTGATCGACATTTCTGAGATTACAATGATCGCAGATTATTTTGTAATCGCAAGTGGGGACAGTACCACGCAGATCCAAGCGATGATCAATAATGTTGAGGAGCATATGCACAAAAACGGATATGCCGTAAAACGTGTCGAAGGTAATAAAAACAGTACTTGGGTATTGATGGACTTTGGCGATGTGATCGTGCACATTTTTGATAAAGAGGATCGCCTGTTTTATGATCTGGAGCGTATTTGGGCAGACGGTAAGGTGCTGCAGGCAGACTCGCTATAGTTTAACAGCCTTCAAATAGAAAATTTGTTCGGAACATTTGTTTGACACTATAGAACATATGTGTTACTCTGTTAATGATGAGACTGCCCATATCGTGTGCAGCAGTATATATAACACACATTGTTTGTTAGATGAGCAGATGCATTGTATTATGCAGGACATGCGCAGTAGATTATTTGATAGAACGAATACAGGAATTGGAGGCATATTTATGGCTAAAGGTAAAATATCTGCAAAGCAGGAAGAAATATTAGAGTATATTAAAGCACAGACATTACAGCGCGGATATCCGCCGGCTGTACGTGAAATCTGTGATGCGGTACATTTGAAATCAACTTCTTCCGTACACTCTCATCTTGAGACGCTGGAGAAGAATGGTTATATTCGTCGTGATCCAACGAAACCTCGTGCGATTGAGATCATTGATGATGAATTTAATCTGGCACGACGTGAGATCGTAAATGTTCCGGTGATTGGAGAGATTGCAGCAGGAGAACCTATTTTTGCAGAGCAGAATATCGAGGGATATTTTCCGTTACTTCCAGAGGATGTACCGACAGGAGAATCATTCATGTTGAAAGTGCGTGGAGAGAGTATGATCAATGTCGGAATCTATGATGGTGACAAGATATTGGTAAAGAAGCAGAACACTGCGAGAAATGGTGAGATTGTGGTTGCTTTAGTGGATGACTCTGCTACGATCAAGACTTTTTATAAAGAGGATGGGCATTATCGTTTGCAGCCTGAAAACGATACAATGGATCCGATCATTGTCGATCGGGTTGAGATTTTAGGTAAGCTTGCCGGATTATATAGAACATATCGTTAGCAGCAGATATGACACCAAGAAATTTCTTTACCGGAGCTCTATACTCTATAAATAAGTAGGAGAGAAAGGCGGACAGTAAGTTGCAAAAACTAAAGGCGGATATTAAGAATAGACAGTTTAAGAACTGCTATCTGTTTTATGGAGAGGAAGATTATCTCAAACGTCTTTATAGAGACAGCTTAAAGGCTGCTGTTTTAAATGGCGGAGATGATATGAACTGCACGCGGTTCCAAGGTAAAGAAACAGATGTGGTGCAGATCAAAGATCTTGCTGATACACTGCCCTTTTTTAGTGATTATCGATTGATCATTGTGGAAAATTCCGGTCTGTTTAAGTCGGCAAATGATCTTGCAGATTATCTGCCAAATATGCCGGACTCTACAATCTTACTTTTTGTGGAGAGTGAGATTGATAAACGTAACCGCCTGTATAAGTATGTCAACAAATGCGGATATGCGGTTGAAATGAAGCCGATGAACGATCGGGAGATCAAGCTGTGGACTGTAGGGATCCTCAAGCAGGCAGGAAAGCAGATGAGGGAGAATACAGCAGAGTATTTTTTGGGATTGATCGATAATGATATGTATCATGTGAAAAATGAACTGGATAAATTGATCGGTTTTGTCGGCGATCGCGAGGAGATCACGAAAGAGGATGTCGATGAAATTGCGTGTGTACAAGTGAATGGACAGATTTTTCAGATGATGGATGCAGTCGCTTCCGGTGATCAGAAGCGGGCGATGAAATTGTATCGGGATCTCTTGGAACTTCGAGAGAGTGCAATGTCCATTTTGTACTTGTTATCGAGACACTTTAATATATTACTGCAGATAAATGATTTAGGGAGTGGAGTCCCAAAGGGAGAAATTGCACGAAAAGTTGGAATTCCGCCCTTTTCTGTGGGGAGATACCAAAGTCAGAGTCGTCATTTTTCGACAGCGAAGCTTAAGGAAATGCTGGAACAGTGTGTAGAGACTGAATATCTGTTTAAGCGTGGACGGATTGAGGATCAAATAGGTGTAGAATTATTGTTAGTACAATTTACGAAGCAGTAATTTTGACAGATGAAAATACTTATGATATAATACTAGAAGTGTGCTCATTTTACGAGCTTCTTTGAAACTTCATTATATGCAGTGAATCGTGTACAATGATTCAGGATAATGAGTCTTACTGAGCTTTAAGGGCTATATATATGGAGAGTTGTCCGAGAGGTCGAAGGTGCATCACTCGAAATGATGTGTCGGTGAGAACTGACCGAGGGTTCGAATCCCTCACTCTCCGTTTCATGTTATGAAATTTTATAGATCGGTGTTACGCTTTAAGAGTGTAACATCGATCTTTTGCATTATGGGATTAAGGCGTCAAAGGTCCTTGATCATCATAAAACAATGCTTTGTTTTCTTATTGAAATAAATTGATCAATTGAAATGGAGGAACTTTATGAATGGACACAAAAGAAAAATAAGTAAAACGATTATTTGCTTTAGAAAACAAATAAAACATATAAATTCACAAAATAATATTGCTTTTTTGAGAAAAAAACCGTATAATATCAACAAGTTGATGAACAAAGGGGTTCAGCAATGAGAGAATTCATGGGCTTTTCCTGAAGTGGAAAGAGCTTGCGTGTGGTCTCTGTTGCTGGACTCCTTTTTTGTTGGATAGGAGGAATAACATGGCTAAGGAAAAAGCGAGAAACAATGCGCAATCTGAAATTGCAAAGGCAATGCAGGTGGTCGATCATGAAAAAAGAGGACTTTATGATCCTCGTTTTGAACATGATAACTGTGGTATCGGTGCAATCGTCAATATTAAAGGTAATAAGACGCATGATACCGTTTCGGGAGCATTGGACATTGTAGAGAAACTGGAACATCGTGCCGGCAAAGATGCAGAAGGAAAAACCGGTGATGGTGTTGGTATTTTATTACAGATCTCCCACAATTTCTTTAAGAAAGCGGTTGCTCCATTAGGAATTGAGCTTGGAGAAGAGCGGGATTATGGTATTGGTATGTTTTTCTTCCCACAGGATGAATTGAAGAAAAATCAGGCAAAGAAGATGTTTGAGGTCATCGTCGAAAAAGAGGGACTGGAATTTTTAGGATGGCGTGAAGTTCCGGTATCGCCAAAGGTGTTAGGACATAAGGCGTTAGAGTGCATGCCATGCATCATGCAGGCATTTGTAAAGCGTCCGGAAGATGTGGAACGAGGCTTAGACTTTGATAGAATGTTATATGTAGCGAGACGTGTATTCGAACAGAGTAACGATGATACCTATGTCGTATCGTTTTCCAGTAGAACGATCGTATATAAAGGAATGTTTTTGGTGGGACAGCTTCGTTTGTTTTTTGAAGATCTGCAAAGCCCGGAATATCAATCTGCGATTGCAATTGTTCATTCCCGTTTTAGTACGAACACAAACCCAAGTTGGATGAGAGCACATCCGAATCGTTTTATCGTTCATAATGGTGAGATTAACACGATTGTCGGTAATGCTGATAAAATGTTAGCGCGTGAAGAGACAATGGAAAGTCATTATCTCGCTAATGAGTTTAGCAAGGTGCTTCCGGTCGTTAATCCGAACGGATCTGATTCCGCCAGACTTGATAACACATTGGAGTTTTTGGTAATGAGTGGTATGGAACTTCCACTTGCTGTCATGATCACAATACCGGAACCATGGGAAAATGATATGAGTGTAAGTCAGAAAAAGAGAGACTTTTATCAGTACTATGCAACGATGATGGAGCCATGGGATGGACCGGCTTCTATCTTGTTTTCCGATGGTGATTATATGGGTGCCGTACTCGACAGAAACGGACTCCGCCCATCTAGATATTACATTACGACAGATGATCAGTTGATCTTATCTTCTGAAGTTGGTGTATTTGAAATTCCACCAGAAAAAATCGTGAAGAAAGACCGCCTTCGTCCGGGACGTATGCTTTTGGTTGATACAGTCAAGGGTGAATTGATTGACGATGATGTATTAAAAGAGCAGTATGCGTCTCGTCAGCCATATGGCGAATGGTTATATAACAATTTGATCACTCTTCAGGAAATCCATATCCCAAATCAAAAAGTAGAGCAGATGAGTGACGAGGAAAGAGTTCGTCTGCAAAAAGCATTCGGATATACTTTTGAGGAATATAAGACATCTATCCTGCCGATGGCACAAAATGGAGCAGAGCCGATCGGAGCGATGGGTACAGATACGCCGTTGCCGATGCTTTCTGATAAACCGCAGCCATTATTTAACTATTTTAAGCAGTTATTTGCACAGGTAACAAATCCGCCGATCGATGCGATCCGTGAGGAGATTGTAACTTCTACGAGTGTTTATATTGGACAGGATGGTAATCTGTTAGAGGAAAAGGCAGAAAACTGCAAAATGCTCAAGATCAAAAATCCAATCCTTACAGATACGGATCTTCTTAAGATCAAGACACTGAATAAAGATGGATTTAAGGTGGAAGAGATTCCGATCACGTATTATAAAAATACATCGTTAAAAAAAGCGTTGGATCGTCTTTGCTTAGAGGCAGACCGTGCGTATAAAGAGGGCGCA
The DNA here is from genome assembly GCF_003478335.1 of Clostridium sp. AM49-4BH. Classification (GTDB taxonomy): domain Bacteria; phylum Bacillota; class Clostridia; order Lachnospirales; family Lachnospiraceae; genus Butyribacter. Next base: position 37,573 of record NZ_QUFB01000008.1, on the reverse strand, counting down.
AATATTTTGATCCTGACAGATCGTGGTGTAGATGAAAATCACGTTGCGATCCCGTCTCTGCTGGCTACGGCAACGATGCAGCATCACTTGGTAACAACCAAGAAAAGAACAAGCGTTGATATGATACTTGAGACAGCAGAACCAAGAGAAGTGCATCATTTTGCAACTTTATTGGGTTATGGTGCAAGTGCTATTAATCCGTATCTTGCACATAGCACGATCAAGGAATTGATCGACAATGGAATGCTGGACAAAGATTATTATGCAGCAGTAGATGATTACGATGCAGCTGTCTTACATGGCATTGTAAAAATTGCCTCTAAAATGGGTATTTCAACAATTCAATCTTATCAGGGATCAAAGATCTTTGAGGCGATTGGTATTGATCAGGATGTCATTGAAAAATATTTTACGAATACAGTTAGCTGTGTGGGTGGAATTACTTTGGAAGATATCCAAAATCAGGTAGATGAACTTCATTCTTCCGCATTTGATCCGTTAGGACTTCGCGTAGACTTGAATTTGGAGAGCAGAGGACAGCATAAGGCAAGAGGCGGTAAAGAAGCCCATCTTTATAATCCGGAAACAATCCATTTGCTGCAGCAATCAACGTGGACAGGAAGTTATGATCTGTTTAAGCAGTATACCAAGACTGTTGATGAAAAAGAAAACAAGATGACCCTGCGCAGTATGCTTGACTTCAAGTTCCCGAAGAAAGGCATTCCAATCGATGAAGTTGAGAGTGTGGACGAGATTGTGAAGCGTTTTAAGACCGGAGCAATGTCTTATGGATCTATTTCTCAAGAAGCACACGAGACGTTGGCAATCGCTATGAATCGTTTGCATGGTAAGTCCAATAGTGGCGAGGGCGGTGAGAGTCTGGAACGTCTTGAGACAGCCGGTGCCCCGGACAGCAGATGCTCTGCGATCAAGCAGGTGGCATCAGGACGATTTGGTGTCACTTCCCGTTATTTGGTAAGTGCTAAGGAGATTCAGATTAAGATGGCACAGGGCGCTAAGCCGGGTGAAGGTGGTCATTTGCCGGGTGGTAAAGTGTATCCATGGATCGCCAAGACAAGACATTCAACACCTGGTGTCAGCTTGATCTCCCCACCACCGCATCATGATATTTATTCGATCGAAGATCTGGCACAGTTGATCTACGATCTGAAAAACAGTAATAAAGATGCCAGAATTTCTGTTAAACTGGTTTCTGAAGCAGGTGTCGGGACTGTCGCAGCCGGTGTTGCCAAAGCCGGAGCTGCAGTTATCTTGATCTCAGGATATGATGGAGGTACCGGAGCAGCACCGAGAAGTTCGATTTACAATGCCGGACTTCCTTGGGAACTGGGACTTGCAGAGACTCACCAGACATTGATCATGAATGGCCTTCGATCCCGTGTTATGATCGAGACAGATGGTAAATTAATGACCGGTCGTGATGTTCTCGTGGCAGCATTGCTCGGCGCAGAGGAGTATGGTTTTGCAACAGCTCCGTTAGTTACTATGGGTTGTGTCATGATGCGTGTCTGCAATCTTGATACTTGTCCTGTAGGTGTTGCAACACAGAATCCGGAACTTCGTAAGCGTTTTATGGGCAAACCGGAATACGTTGAGACTTTATGCGTTTTATTGCGCAGGAACTTCGCGATATATGGCAGCACTTGGAATTCGCAAGGTCAATGATCTGATCGGACGTACTGATCTGCTGAAGATCAAGGATGGTGAAGAAGAGAAGGCAAAACACATTGATCTTAGTGCGATACTGGATGCAAGTTTTGCGGGTGAGCGCAAAGAAAATAAATTTAATCCAAAAAATAAATTTGATTTCGAACTTGAGAAGACAATGGACGAAAAGGTGTTCCTTCCTAAGTTGAAAACAGCATTGGAGACTGGTGAAAAAGCTAAGATTTCCGTGAATGTTACGAACTTAAACCGCTCCCTGGGAACGATTCTCGGCTCTGAGATCACCAAGAGGTTCCATGAAGGATTGGAAGCAGATACGATCACTGTAGAATGCCATGGCAGCGGTGGACAGAGTTTTGGAGCATTTATTCCAAAAGGACTTAAATTGGAGTTGATTGGTGATTCCAACGATTATATGGGAAAAGGATTATCCGGTGGAACAATCGTTGTCTATCCTGAGAAAGGATCTAATTTTAAGGCAGAGGATAATATCATTATCGGTAACGTTGCACTGTATGGGGCAACCAGCGGTAAAGCATTTATTAATGGTATCGCCGGAGAACGTTTTTGTGTCAGAAATTCTGGTGCAACGGCTGTTGTAGAGGGTGTCGGTGATCACGGATGTGAGTACATGACCGGTGGACGTGTCGTCGTACTGGGACCGACGGGCAAGAACTTTGCAGCCGGAATGAGCGGCGGTGTTGCTTATGTTTTGGATGAAAACAGTGACCTTTATCTGAAGTTAAACAAGGAACTGGTATCCAGCGAACCGGTAACGGATAAATATGATGTCTTAGATCTGAAAGCAATGATCGAAGAACATGTTGCTGCAACAGGTTCCGAAAAGGGACAGATGGTGTTAGATCACTTTAGCGAGTATCTTCCGAAATTTAAGAAGATTATCTCTTATGACTATAGTAGAATGTTGCAATTGATCGCTCAGATGGAAGAGAGAGGTTTAAGCTATGAGCAGGCACAGATCGAAGCATTCTACGCACACAAGAACCGGTAAACAGGCATAAGTTAAAAGATGGAGGAAAAAGCGATGGGAAAACCTACGGGATTTATGGAATATGAACGAAAAGACAATGCGGCAATAGAACCGCTAGAGCGCATCAAAAACTTTAATGAATTTCATGCACCAATGCGTGAAAAAGACCGTAAAGAGCAGGCAGCACGTTGTATGAACTGTGGAGTGCCGTTTTGCCAGTCGGGCATGATGATCGGTGGAATGGCCTCCGGATGCCCTCTGAATAATCTGGTTCCGGAGTGGAATGATCTGATCTACCGTGGCAACTATGAGAAAGCTCTTCAAATGCTGCGTCAGACGAATAACTTTCCGGAATTTACATCAAGAGTGTGTCCTGCCTTATGTGAAGCAGCTTGTACCTGCGGTTTGCATGATACACCGGTCACTTGCAAGGCGAACGAAAATTATATTGTGGAGTATGGATATCGACATGGCTTGATGGAAGCAAATCCACCAAAGGTACGTACCGGAAAGAAGATTGCGATCGTTGGATCAGGCCCTTCCGGACTTGCGGCAGCAGATCAGTTAAACAAACGTGGTCACAGTGTTACGGTTTATGAGAGAAACGATCATATCGGAGGCTTACTGATGTACGGCATTCCAAATATGAAATTGGAAAAATGGGTGATCGACCGTAAGCAGAAAGTCATGGAGAAGGAAGGTATCAGATTTGTTGTCAATGCGAATGTCGGCAAAGATATTAAAGCGTCCGATCTGTTGCAGCAGTATGACAGTGTGATCTTATGCTGCGGTGCATCCAATCCGAGAGATATTAAGGCTCCGGGGCGTGAGGCAGATGGCATTTATTTTGCAGTTGACTTTTTGACGCGTTCTACCAAAAACGTATTAACCGGTGAAAAGAAAAACTGGGTCAACACTAAAGGAAAAAATGTCGTAGTGATCGGTGGTGGAGATACCGGTAATGATTGTGTTGGTACGGCGGTACGTCAGGGTGCAAAGAGTGTCGTACAGATTGAGATGATGCCAAAACTTCCGGATCAGAGAGCACAGAATAACCCATGGCCGGAGTGGCCAAGAGTCTGCAAGACAGATTATGGTCAGGAAGAGGCAATCGCTGTATATGGACAGGATCCACGTATTTATCAGGCAACTGTCAAGGAATTTATAGCCGATAAAAACGGCAAGCTTAAGAAAGTTAAGCTTGTCAAACTGGAGCCGAAAAAGGATCCTAAGACCGGACGAATGAATATGACAGAGATCGCCGGCAGTGAGTTTGAGATCCCGGCAGACTACGTGTTGATCGCAGCCGGTTTCTTGGGAACACAGGATTATATCGCAAAAGCGTTTGGCGTAAAACTAAATGCCCGCACTAATGTAGAGACGGAACCGGGCAGCTACAAGACAAATGTAGATAAAGTATATACGGCCGGTGATATGCACCGTGGACAGTCATTAGTCGTATGGGGTATTAACGAGGGACGTCATGTCGCCAAAGAGGTAGATAAGGCGCTCATGGGCTATACCAATCTGGAATAGTTCGAAAGAAGTCTGCAAAGCATTTCCTTGCTTTAATAAGATTATGTGGACTTTAGTCCCTTGATCTTTTATAACAAAATCCAACAAGAAGGGCGTCGCACTTTCAAAAAGTGTTGACGCTCTTCTCATTTATAGGTATAATAGGATGAATGTGTAAATTGGTATAATAGGGTCAAAAAATATACGGTTTTATATCAGTTCTATAACAGAAGAAACGTATGGAAAGACATAGTTAGCATGATGAGCCCCTTACACAGGCGCAGAATGGAGGACATGATGGCAAAGTATACCAGACAGGATATACTGGATTTGATTGAAGAAGAAGATGTTAAGTTTATACGACTTCAGTTTACCGATATTGCCGGTAATCTGAAAAATATGGCAACAACAGTTGATCAGATCGACAAGATCCTAGGCGGTCGGTGTCGATTTAACTGTGCAGCGGTAGACGGATTCCGTGGTGTTGGCTATGAAGAACTGTTTTTGGTTCCGGATTTGGATACGTTTGTAACTTTTCCGTGGAGACCACAGAACGGCAAAGTGGCACGTTTTATTTGTGACATTGTTAAGCCGGATGGTACTCCGTTTAAGGGAAGCAGCCGTTATATTCTAAAAAAGGTCATCGCAGAGGCAGAGCAGATGGGATATACACTTGATGTAGGTATCAAGCATGAATTCTTCCTGTTCGATCTGGATGAAAATGGAGAGCCGACCAATCAGTCATCCGAACGGGGCGGCTATTTTGATATTGGGCCTTCTGATGGCGGTGAGAATACAAGACGTGACATGGTATTGTATTTGGCAGACATGGGCATTGAAGTGGAAAGCTCCTATCATTCGGATGAGGCGGCGCAACATGCTTTGGAGATGGCACACGATAATGCACTGACAGTAGCGGATAATATCATGACGACTCGTCTGGTAGTACGAACTGTCGCAAAACGACACGGTGTACATGCAACGTTCATGCCGAAGCCTCGTAAGCATGTCAAAGGTTCTGGTGCACATTTTACGTTTTCATTGAGCAAAAATGGCAAGAACATCTTTTGCAGCGACAGTGATGAACATGGCATTAGCGCGGATGGGTATCAGTTTATGGCGGGAATGCTTCGTCATATGAAGGGGATGAGTTTGATCACAAATCCAATCGTGAACTCCTATAAGCGCTTGATACCGGGATATTTAGCACCGGTTGCGGTTGGCTGGTCGTTTACCAATGATAGTCCACTGATTCGTTTAACGTCGATTGGTGGAGACGGGGCGCGTATCGTGTTGCGCAGTCCGGATGGGGCTTCTAATCCATATCTCGTGATTGCAGCCTGCCTGGCAGCAGGATTGCAAGGGATCCGAGAGGGCTTGGTTCCACCGCGGTCAATGGAGGAAAGTGAAGGAGAGAACAATCCACAGGGCAATCTTCCGCGAACCCTGCATGAAGCTGTTAAACAGTTTGAACAGGATGAGCTGTTAAGTAGTGTGTTAGAAAGCCACATTAAGAATCACATGATCCACACCAAAGAGGCAGAGTGGAATGAGTACTGCAAGCAGGTAACACTTTGGGAAAGAGAGAAATATCTGGGAACGATATAAACATTCTTAAAGCGCGATAGGAGGTTTGCTGACAGCATGGCAGATATTATTATCGCTTTTCCAAAGATTGAAGATGCTAAAAATCTTCGGCGGATTTTGAATAAAAATGGTCATGATGTCACCCTTGTGTGTGACAGTGGTGCACAGATTGTAAGTGCTGCAAATTCGCTTGATGGCGGAATTGTTATTTGTGGTTATCGCTTCTCGGATATGCACTATTCAGAGATTTACGAATATCTCCCTAAGGGGTTTCAGATGCTATTGCTGGCATCACCGGTAAAACTGGCAGACTGCGATGTGCGCGGTCTGATGGCACTACCGATGCCCTTTAAGGTACAGGATCTGATGAGCACCTTGGAAATAATGCTATCACAGTATTATCGATGGCGTAAGAAGCAAAAGAAAAAGCCAAAGGCACGCTCTGAGCAGGATCAGAAAAAGATCGTTACGGCAAAAGAGCTGTTAATGGATCGAAACCACATAACAGAAGAGGAAGCACATCACTATATACAAAAAATAAGTATGGACAGTGGTACCAACATGGTTGAGACTGCTGAAATGATACTAGAACTGAACGGAAAGGAATGGGATCTATGATGACAAAAGCGTTTTTGATCTTAGAAGACGGAACTGTCTTTGAAGGTAAAAGTATGGGAGCACAGAAAGAAGTGATCAGTGAAATTGTATTTAATACATCGATGACTGGTTATTTGGAGGTACTGACTGATCCTAGTTATGCAGGGCAGGCAGTAACGATGACTTATCCTTTGATTGGTAATTATGGCGTATGTTATGCAGATATGGAGTCGAAAAAAGGCTGGCCGGATGGTTTTATCGTAAGAGAGTTATCCCGTATGCCAAGCAATTTCCGTTCGGAAGATTCGATACAGCATTTCTTGGAAGAAAATGATATTCCGGGAATTTACGGAATTGATACCCGTGCTTTAACGAAGATCTTGCGTGAAAAGGGAACGATGAATGGAATGATCACCACAAATGAGAATTATGATCTTGAGGAAATTTTACCAAAGCTCAAAGATTATAAAGTGGTTGGTGTAGTAGAAAAAGTATCCTGCAAAGAGAAAGAAACATACAAACCGGGAGATATCGGCTCTGAGGAAGTGCCGGTAGAGCGAAAAGTGGTTGTGATCGATGTTGGAACGAAGAAGAATATTATACGCTGTCTGTTAAATCGTGGATGCGAAGTTACTGTTTATCCACAGAATTTTGCGGCACAGGATGTTATCGCAGAGCAGCCGGACGGCATTATGATCACTAATGGACCGGGAGATCCTTCCGAGTGTACGGCAGTGATCGAGCAGATCCGTGTTTTGGCAGGATCCGGTATTCCGATCTTTGCGATTTGTTTGGGACATCAGTTGATGGCACTTGCACATGATGCTAAAACCTATAAAATGAAATATGGACACCGTGGTGCGAATCATCCGGTAAAGAATCTGGAAACAGGAAAGGTATATATTTCATCACAGAACCATGGATATGTGGTTGATGCAGACTCCATTGACAAGTCGGTGGCAGAGCGTGGTTTATCAATGTCAATGATAAAACCGTAGAGGGTCTTTTATACTTAAATGAACCGATCAAAACGGTACAGTTTCATCCGGAGGCGAATGCGGGCCCAAAGGATTCCGAACTGCTCTTTGATGAGTTTATGAAAATGATGAGTAAATAATAGACACAGTCAATAAAATACAAAAAGAAATGAGGTTTTCGTATGCCAAAGTTAGAAGGAATTAAGCGAGTATTAGTAATAGGTTCCGGTCCGATCATTATCGGACAGGCTGCTGAGTTTGATTATGCCGGAACGCAGGCGTGCCGCTCTTTGAAAGAAGAGGGCATGGAGGTTATTTTAGTAAACTCCAATCCGGCGACGATCATGACGGATAAAGATATTGCAGATAAAGTATATATCGAGCCTCTTACGGTTGAAGTGCTCGAACACATCATTGAGGTTGAGAAGCCGGACAGTCTTTTGCCGAATATGGGTGGGCAGGCCGGACTGAACTTAGGAATGGAATTAGCAGAGTCCGGATTTTTAGAGTCTCATGGCGTGAAACTTCTCGGAACAACAGCGGAGACGATCCGTAATGCAGAGGGACGCCAGGAATTTAAGGATATGATGGAGCGCATCGGTGAGCCTTGTGCACCATCTGAATTGGTGGAAAATATTGAAGACGGTGTTGCGTTTGCTGAAAAGATCGGTTATCCGGTGGTTCTTCGTCCGGCGTACACCTTGGGTGGTTCCGGCGGTGGTATTGCACATAACCGCGAAGAATTGGAGGAGATCTTATCAAATGGACTTCGTCTTTCTCGTGTAGGACAGGTGCTTGTTGAGCGCTGCATCGCCGGTTGGAAAGAGATAGAGTATGAAGTTATGCGTGACAGCAACGGAACCTGTATTACGGTATGTAATATGGAGAACTTAGATCCGGTTGGTGTACATACCGGTGATAGTATCGTTGTTGCGCCATCACAGACGTTGTCGGATAAAGAGTATCAGATGCTTCGTACTTCTGCACTCCGTATTATTGATGAACTTGGTATTACCGGTGGATGTAACGTACAGTTCGCCTTACATCCGACCTCTTTTGAATATATTGTTATCGAGGTAAACCCTCGTGTGAGCCGTTCTTCTGCATTAGCATCAAAGGCAACCGGATATCCGATCGCCAAAGTATCTGCGAAGATCGCGCTGGGATACACATTAGATGAGATCCCGAATGCGGTAACAGGTAAGACGTATGCTAGTTTTGAGCCGGCACTTGATTATGTGGTTGTCAAGATTCCAAGACTTCCTTTTGATAAATTTATTACGGCAAAACGTACATTGACAACACAGATGAAAGCAACCGGTGAGGTTATGAGTATCTGTACCAGCTTTGAGGGTGGCTTGATGAAAGCACTTCGTTCTCTGGCACAGCATGTGGACTGCTTAGAAACCGGTGATTATGATAATATGTCTGATGAGGAAGTATTAGAACAGCTTCATGTAATTGATGACCGCCGCATTTACTTGATCGCAGAGATTCTTCGCCGTGGTATTGCAAGTTATGATCGTATCCACGAGGTCACAATGATCGATGAATGGTTCATTGATAAGATCGCGATCTTAGTGGAAATGGAAAAGAAGATCAAAGCTTGTGGAGGCAAGTTAGATAAAGAACTTCTCAAAGAGGCAAAGCGTATGGAATTCCCGGATAACGTGATCGCACGTTGGACAGGAAAAACAGAAGAGGAGATAAAGAACCTTCGCTATGAGTATGGTATCACCGCAGCGTTTAAGATGGTAGATACCTGCGCAGCAGAATTTGCTTCTGAAACGCCGTATTATTACAGCTGTTTTGATGGCGAAAACGAAGTGGAAGATAACCACGAACGCAAAAAGATCATGGTACTCGGTTCCGGCCCGATCCGAATCGGACAGGGAATTGAGTTTGACTATTGCTCTGTACACAGTGTGTGGGCGTTGTCGCAGGAAGGTTATGAGACGATCATTGTAAATAACAACCCTGAGACGGTAAGTACAGACTTTGATATCGCTGATAAATTGTATTTTGAGCCGTTGACACCAGAGGATGTTGAGAATATCGTTCGTTTGGAAAAACCGGATGGAGCAGTTGTGCAGTTCGGTGGACAGACAGCGATCAACCTGACAGAATCCTTGATGAAAATGGGCGTTAAAATATTAGGAACCAGCGCAAAGAACGTTGATGCTGCGGAGGATAGAGAACTTTTTGATGATATTTTGGAGGAGTGCTGCATTCCTCGTGCAAAGGGTGACACTGTCTTTACAACAGAAGAAGCGCTTAAGGTAGCTAATGAACTTGGATATCCGGTGCTTATCCGTCCTTCCTATGTATTGGGGGGACAGGGCATGCAGATTGCCGTGAATGATAAGGATATTGTAGAATTTATGGCAGTGATCAACCGTTATCATCAGGAGCATCCGATCCTCATTGATAAATATCTGATGGGCAAGGAGATCGAAGTGGATGCGGTATGTGATGGCGAGGATATTTTGATCCCTGGAATCATGGAGCACATTGAGCGTGCAGGTATTCATTCCGGAGATAGTATCTCTGTTTATCCGGCACAGACAATTTCTGAAAAGATTCAGAATGTGCTTGTTGACTATACAAGAAAATTAGCGCGTTCACTGCATGTTATTGGATTGATCAACATTCAGTTTATCGTATATCAGGATGAGGTGTATGTGATCGAAGTAAATCCTCGTTCCAGCCGAACCGTTCCATATATCAGTAAAGTGACGGGTATCCCGATCGTTGATCTGGCCTCTCGTGTGATCCTTGGTGCGAAGATCAGAGATCTTGGTTATGAGCCGGGGCTTGCACCAAAGGCAGCATATTTGGCAATTAAGATGCCGGTATTCTCCTTCGAAAAGCTTCGCGGCGCAGAGATCAGCTTGGGACCGGAAATGAAATCTACCGGTGAGTGTCTGGGTATTGCCAAGACGTTTAATGAGGCGTTGTATAAAGCGTTCTTAGGCGCAGGCGTTGATCTTCCAAAGCATAAAAAGATGATACTCAGCGTAAAGGATGCGGATAAGTTAGAGGCTGTCGATATTGCACGTCGTTTCAAGGCTCTTGGATATGAGATCTTTGCAACGAGAAATACTGCCAGAGTATTAAATGAGCATGGCGTACAGGTTGTGGCTGTAAACCGTATCAATGAAGAGTCACCGACACTGATGGATCTGCTGTTAGAGCATCAGATCGATCTGGTTATCGATACACCAACGCACGGCGATAAGTTAAAGGATGGCTTCCTGATCCGCCGTACAGCAATTGAGACCGGTGTAAATTGTTTAACATCTTTGGATACGGCAGATGCACTGCTTACCAGTTTGGAAAACGAGGAAGATAAGTTATCTATCGTCGATATTGCTACAATTTCAGAAGGTGCGAAATAAGACGTTTGTGCTAAGCGGGTCGTTTTAGAAGAAGTATGAAATCAATATAGAAAAGGGGCGAAAACCATGGAAAAATATGGTGTAAACGAACTTCGTAAAAAGTATTTGAATTTTTTTGAAAGCAAAGGTCATTTGGCAATGAAGAGTTTCTCTTTGGTGCCACATAATGACAACAGCTTGCTGCTGATCAATGCCGGTATGGCTCCTCTGAAGCCATATTTCACCGGACAGGAGATTCCGCCGAGAAGACGCGTGACTACATGTCAGAAATGTGTACGTACCGGCGATATTGAAAATGTCGGAAAGACAGCGAGACATCTCACGTTCTTTGAGATGCTCGGTAACTTCTCCTTTGGAGATTATTTCAAGCACGAAGCACTTGCCTGGTCTTGGGAGTTTTTGACGGAAGTGTTGAAAATGGATCCGGATAGATTATATCCATCAATCTATGGAGAGGATGAGGAAGCTTACGATATCTGGACAAAAGAGATTGGCGTTCCGGGTGAAAAGATCACACGCTTTTATCGTGATGAGAACGGTGAGTGTGATAACTTCTGGGAGCATGGTGCAGGTCCTTGTGGTCCATGTTCTGAGATCTATTATGATCGCGGTGAAAAATACGGCTGTGGAAAGCCGGATTGTAAAGTCGGCTGCGAGTGTGACCGCTTTATGGAGATCTGGAATAATGTATTTACCCAGTTTGATGGGGATGGCAAAGGTGGCTATACCGAATTAGAGAATAAGAATATTGATACCGGTATGGGACTTGAGCGTTTGGCAGTTGTTGTACAGGATGTCGATTCCGTATACGACATTGATACGATGAAAGCAATCCGTGATAAGATCTGTGAGTTGGCCGGTACAACATATCAGAGTGATGAAGCAAAAGACGTTTCCATTCGTTTGATCACAGATCATATTCGCTCCTCTACATTTATGATCTCTGATGGTATCATGCCTAGTAATGAAGGACGCGGCTACGTTCTTCGTCGTTTGATCCGCCGTGCAGTACGTCATGGACGTAAACTTGGAATTGACAAGCAGTTTATGGCAGAACTTGCCCAAACAGTTATTGCAGAGTCTAAGGATGGTTATCCGGAGTTAGAGGATAAAAAAGAGTTTATTTTGCAGGTATTGTCTCAGGAGGAAGGAAAGTTTGACAAAACGATCGATCAGGGACTCACCATTCTGACACAGATGCAGGAAGAGCTGGAAGCGTCCGGAGCCAAAGAACTGAAAGGTGCTGATGCATTTAAATTGTATGATACGTATGGATTCCCGTTGGATCTTACTTTGGAGATCATGCAGGAAAAGGGATATACGGTCGATGAAAAAGGATTTGCGGCTGCCATGCAGGAACAGAAAGAAAAGGCAAGAGGAGCTCGCAAGACAACCAATTATATGGGCGCAGAAGAGACAGTTTATCAGCATATCGACCCAACGATCACCAGTAAATTTGTCGGATATGACCGTTTAACACACGATTCCAAGATTTCTGTTCTGACAACAGAAGAGGAGGTAGTATCTGCGCTTACGGATGGTCAGACAGGAACGATCATTGTAGATGAGACGCCATTTTATGCAACAATGGGTGGTCAGACTGCTGATAAGGGAACGATTACAGAAGGTGATAATGAGTTTGCAGTGAAAGATACGATCCATCTGCAGGGTGGACGTATTGGACATGTTGGCGTTGTTACCAAGGGTATGTTTAAGGTTGGCGATACTGTTACCTTGACTGTGGATGCTGCAAATCGACAGAATACCGGTAAGAATCACAGTGCAACACATTTGCTGCAAAAAGCACTTCGTATAGTGCTTGGAAGCCATGTTGAGCAGGCAGGTTCTTATGTGGATGCAGAGCGTCTTCGCTTTGACTTTACACATTTCTCTGCGATGACAGACGAAGAGATTGCAAAAGTAGAGGCAATCGTTAATGAACAGATTGCCAAAAATCTGCAGGTTGTCACAGAAGAGATGTCTGTCGAGGATGCTAAGAAGACAGGTGCTATGGCGTTGTTTGGTGAAAAATATGGAGACAAAGTTCGTGTAGTACAGATGAAGGCAGACGGAGAGGAAGCTTTCAGTGTGGAGCTTTGTGGTGGTACGCATGTAGCAAATACCGGTGTGATCTCATATTTTAAGATCATTTCGGAAAGCGGTGTTGCGGCAGGTGTGCGCCGTATTGAAGCACTCACCGGTGATGGCTTGATGAAGCATTACGCAATGCAAGAAGAGCTTCTGAAAGAAGTTGCTAAGGCAGCTAAGGCAGAGCCGGCAAAGCTGTTGCAGAAAGTGACATCGTTGCAAGAAGAACTGAAAGCTCTGCAGAGTGAAAACGAGAAACTGAAGGCGAAGTTAGCCAATGATGCAGTGGGAGATGTTGACAGCAAGATCCAAGAAGTTAAAGGTATGAAGGTACTTGCGATGGATGTTCCGGATGTAGATATGAATGGTCTTCGCAATTTGGGTGACCAGATGAAAGAAAAGATTGGAGACGGCGTGGTTGTGCTTGCATCTGCTAATGGCGGTAAAGTAACTCTGCTTGCGATGGCAACAGATGCAGCTATCCAAAAAGGAGCACATGCCGGTAATCTGATCAAGGAGATTGCATCCTTAGTTGGTGGCGGCGGTGGCGGTCGACCAAACATGGCTCAGGCGGGCGGTAAGAACCCTGCTGGAATCCCGGATGCATTGGCCAAAGTCGTTTCTGTTGTCGAAAGTCAGCTTGCGTAGTGGAAGCGTATTTATGGATAATTGCCAAAATTATACAGTGGATTTTGTATAAATCAGTACAAAAATGAATATTTGCCTTGATAAAGACACAAATTCCTATATACTAATAGCGGAGTGGAAAATTTCCACTTCGCTATTTTATATTTTATTTAATCATTAAGAAGGAGGATGATTATGAAAAAAATCAAAAGATTATTAGTTGTTGCTGCCTTGGGTTTGATCATTGGCGCGACAGCAAAAGTGCAGACGCAGGCTGCAGTGACCGGTGTAAAGCAGATTGATGACAGCAAGAACAGCGTCAAGCTGCAGTGTAATGCAATTCTTGACGCAGGCTACTATTATTTAGAGCTTAGTACAGATAACAGGAATTGGGTTGTTATGGATGTATCTTCGAATCCATCTTCATTATCTGCAAGCTCTCTTACTTCAGGAACGACATACTATGCCCGCGTAGGTACATGTACAGATTATAATTACTCTGCAGGACTTGTGGCAGTTGGTAAGGCAAATGTATCGGCATCTATTGATGTAGTTACAGCTCCGGAGACAGGTGCAAGCAAGTTCGTACAGACAGGTGCTACCCAGACATCCTTTACCGGTACGTTCAGTGGATCGTTTGGTGCAAACTATTATCAGATCTATTATAATGATGTACTGCTTGGAGCAAGTACATCAACGACAGTTAAGACTTCCAGAAAGTTGACACCTGGTACAAGTTATTGGACATATGCATATCCATGCAGACGTTCCAGCTCTGGATATATTGCAAGAGGCTCCTACAGCTATGACTATATGAAGACGATGCGTCCGAAGGTAAGTACAAGTACATTTGGAATTACATCTGCACTTAGCAATATTAATGTATACTATATGGCGGTTTCCAATAACTATAACGTTGATGGTTTTCAGTGGCAGTTCTTTGTAAATGGCAAATTAAAGAAGACGGTTACGGAGTCATCTAGTTCTTTACGTATCGCTAATTTTATTAATGGTAAGGCAATTCAGTACCGTGTACGTCCATACATTGACTGTGGTGCCAAGAAGATTTACGGTGAGTGGTCCGGATTTAAGTCAATTGGATATGCAACAAAGGTTACAGGATCCTATAACAGAAAGTCAAAGAAACTTACTGTAAAGTGGTCTAAGGTTACCGGTGCAAAATCCTATACCGTGTCTATTTCAACCAAGCAGTCTAAGGGATTTAAGAAAGTAAAGACCGTGAAGGCTTCTAAAAGAAAGGTAGTTATTAAGAAGTATGGCAAGAAGAAACTCAAAAAGGGTAAGATCTATTGGATTCGTATTGTGCCAAACGTTAAATCCGGGAAGAAGACGGTAGCATTAAAGACTTCAGGTGTATATAGCTACAGAATTCCTAGATACTAAAGCTTATAAACGATGGTAAACAATGAAAAAAGTTGTTGACTATTTGGCAAATTATGCTATAATATATTTCGTGCGTATGGAAATGCGATTTCCATGGTAAAATATATTACCCTATACAGTTGTGTATTGAAGCATAATCTACAACTGAGGGGAGGTTAGGTGTGAGACTATGTCAAATGTAATCGTAAAAGAGAATGAGACATTGGATAACGCTTTACGTCGTTTCAAAAGAAATTGTGCGAAAGCAGGAATCCAGCAGGAAATTCGTAAAAGAGAGCATTATGAGAAGCCAAGCGTTCGTCGTAAGAAGAAGTCTGAGGCAGCTCGTAAGCGCAAGTACTAAGAACTTTTTATGAATGTGTCATAGAAGGGGCATCATGCAAACAGCATGATGCCCCTTTTGACATGGTGAAGTCGCGCTACGCAACAGCAGTTTTGTATTAATTAAAGAAAAAAGGTAAGTCAATAATGACTTACCTTTTAGTATGCGGAAGAAGGGACTTGAACCCTCACGTCGCTAAGCAACACTAGAACCTGAATCTAGCCTGTCTGCCAATTCCAGCACTTCCGCAAGCACGACTAATATACTAACATGTTATACGCTATTTGTCAATTTGTTTTTTTACTTTCGTTCATTTATTTTTTGAAGATGAGTATTCATAAAGAAAACAAGGTGTGAAATGGTTGTGAACTGCAATATAATAATTGACTTATAGTTGTTTTTTGATAAAATAGAAGATAGCGTTTCTGCGTTTTGGACAAAAGGCAGAAAAAGAGAAATTACAATTTGGAGGATTTACCATGAATGCATCAAAGAAAATTATGAATCAGGGGAAGAAGGAGGAAACTATATCGACGTCTTCTGCACCGAAGACGAATTCAAAGGTTAAGCTTGGCGGCGCCAGCGATGGTCCCGGCATGAAAACTTATGTTTTAGGGGGATTTTGTGTCGCTCTTATCCTTATATTATGTATTGGCGTTGGAATTCAACAGTTTAAGCCAAGCACAGTGTTAAAGATCGATGGTGAGAAGATCACGATGGATGATATGATGTACCCAATCTATGAGAGAGAGAGCAAATATCTGCCATCCAACGAGATTTATGAAAGCTATTTAGGAACTTCTATCTGGGATGCCGGATATATGGGAACTGACAGCACAGTTGACAGCAATGTTACAAATGCAGAGGGACTTAAGCAGGAGATCATCAATGCAGAAACAGAATATGCTGTATTGTATAATGAGGCTGTTAAGGCAAAATATAAGCTGACAAAGGATGAAGAAAAAGATGCAAGATCACAGGCTAAGAAAGCAGTCAAGGGCCTTTCTTTCGTACAGAAATTACAGCTTAATATTTCTGAGAAGAAGTTGTCAAAACGTTTTGAAAAACGTATTTTGGCAGATCGCTATAAGGCAGATCAGAAGAAAACGACAGATGCTACCGTAAACGAGAAAGATGCGATCAAGAATGTATCTAAGAAGGATCTGCGTCAGTATGATGTACAGTATTATTCCTTTGCTAAGAAGTCTACGGATTCCAGTACAGGAACAGAAACAAAATTAACAGATAAGCAGATCAAAGAGTATACTAAGAAATTGAATGAACTTGCTGCAAAGGCAAAGACCGCAAAAGATTTTACTAAGCTTCTTGGCAGCGAGAAAGAGAGTGGAGTTACTTATAATAGTGGTAATTTCACAGAGAAAGAGGGCTGGAGCACTTATCTGTCCGATGCCAACTTAAAGAAGATCAAAAAGATGAAAAATGGTGAGATTTCTGGTGTGATCACAGATAGTTCTACCGGATATACCATGTTGATCAAGATGGTAAATAACAATTCAAACAAAAGCTATGATTCTGCATGTGATGAAGCGATCACATCAGCAAAGCAGACTGCTTATAATGCATGGCTTGCTAAACTTGAGAAGAAACACCAGATCAAGAAGTATGATAGTGTTTGGAATGATGTGAAGATTGGAACGGTTACGACAAGTATTGTAACTGCAGATGATTTGAGCAAGATGGCAGAGGCGGATTCTTCCTCTAGCGAATCCAAATAAGAGTGAGGCATATGATTAGCAGGAACCCATCCTGTTACAAAAGAAATGGAGGCATACAATGGGAAATGTGAAGAGAGTATATGTTGAGAAAAAATCAGCTTATGCGGTACGTGCCAAAGAGTTAAAAGAAGAGGTGGTCCGCTATCTTGGTATTACGGCATTGCAGGATGTACGTGTATTGATCCGTTATGATGTGGAGAATCTGAGTGATGCTACTTACCGTCAGGCATTAGGTACTGTATTTTCAGAGCCGCCGGTTGACGAATATTTCGAAGAGACATTTGCGGTTGATACTGATGCACTTGTGTTTTCTGTAGAATATTTACCGGGACAGTTTGATCAGAGAGCAGATTCGGCAGAGCAGTGTGTGAAACTTTTGAACGAGAAAGAAGATCCGGTGATCCGTTCTGCTACAACATATGTATTTGAGGGAAAATTTACAGACGAAGAAGTTGCCAAATTAAAAGAATATTGTATCAATCCGGTGGATTCCCGCGAGACGAACGAAGAGAAGCCGGAGACTTTGGTACAGCAGTTTGAAGATCCGGCAGATGTTGCAATCTTTGACGGTTTCCAAAGTATGTCTGAGGAGGATCTTCGTACATTGTATGAATCCTTAAATCTGGCTATGACATTCCAGGATTTCAAACATATTCAGAATTATTTTGCCGGAGAGGAAAAGCGTGATCCTTCGGTAACAGAAATTCGTGTACTAGACACTTATTGGTCGGATCATTGCCGTCATACGACATTTTTAACAGAGTTGAAAAATGTTACTTTTGAAGATGGTTATTATCGTGAGCCGATTGAGAAAAGTTATGAGGAATATCAGGAAGTGCGCAAGGAGATCTTTGCAGATCGTCCGGATAAGTATGTCTCTTTGATGGACATTGCTTTGATGGCTATGCGTAAGCTGAAAGCAGATGGCAAGTTAGATGATATGGAAGAGTCTGATGAGATCAATGCCTGCTCTATCGTTGTACCGGTTGAGATCGACGGAAAAGAGGAAGAGTGGCTTGTATTCTTTAAGAATGAGACACACAACCATCCGACAGAGATCGAGCCGTTTGGTGGTGCTGCAACTTGTCTTGGTGGAGCAATCCGCGATCCACTGTCCGGACGTGGTTATGTTTATCAGGCAATGCGCGTGACGGGTGCAGCAGACCCTACCGTATCTATGAAAGATACGCTTCCCGGTAAATTACCACAGCGTAAGATCGTGACCGGAGCTGCCAAAGGATATAGCTCTTATGGTAACCAGATCGGTCTTGCAACGGGTCTTGTAAATGAGATCTATCATCCAAATTATGTTGCTAAGCGAATGGAGATCGGTGCTGTTATGGGTGCGGCTCCACGTCGTAATGTAATCCGTGAGAACAGTGATCCGGGTGACCGCATTATTTTACTTGGTGGACGTACCGGCCGTGATGGTATCGGTGGCGCAACAGGTTCTTCCAAAGCACATACAACGAAATCTATTGATGTGTGCGGAGCAGAGGTGCAGAAAGGTAATGCACCAACAGAACGAAAGATTCAGAGATTATTCCGCCGTGAGGAAGTCAGCAAGATCATTAAGAAATGTAATGACTTTGGTGCAGGTGGTGTATCCGTTGCAATCGGTGAACTTGCAGATGGTCTGCAGGTTGATCTGGATAAAGTACCGAAAAAATATGCCGGCTTAGATGGAACAGAGCTTGCTATTTCAGAGTCACAGGAGCGTATGGCAGTTGTCGTAGCACCGGAAGACGTTGATAAAATGCTTGGCTTTGCAGAAGAGGAAAACCTAGAGGCTGTAGTTGTTGCTGAGGTAACAAAGGAGCCTAGATTAGTATTGTCATGGAGAGGCAAAGTTATCGTAGATATTTCCCGTGCTTTCTTAGATACGAATGGAGCACATCAGGAAGCAGATGCGGTTGTTACGATGCCAAAGAAAGAGGAGAATTATTTTACAAAGGCAGAGCCAAAGAAAGACATTCGCCGTTCTTGGCTGGAAACCTTAAAAGATTTAAATGTATGTTCTCAAAAGGGTCTGGTTGAGATGTTCGACAGCTCAATTGGAGCAGCAAGTGTATATATGCCATATGGCGGTAAGAATCAGCTGACACCAACACAGACAATGGTAGCAAAGCTTCCGGTATTGTCTGGTAAGTGCGATACAGTGACGATGATGAGTTATGGCATGGATCCATATTTATCTTCGTGGAGCCCATATCACGGTTCGGTTTATGCAGTAGTATCTTCTGTTGCTAAGATCGTGGCTGCGGGTGGTGATTTCCACAAGATCCGTCTTACGTTCCAGGAGTATTTCCGTCGTCTGGGAACAGATCCGAAACGTTGGGGTGAACCAATGGCAGCGCTGTTAGGTGCTTATGATGTTCAGATGAAGCTTGGACTTCCATCCATTGGTGGTAAGGACAGTATGTCCGGTACCTTTAATGATATTGATGTACCACCTACGCTATGTTCTTTCGCGGTTGATGTAGATCATCTTCCAAATGTTGTTTCACCGGAACTGAAACAGGCGGGCAACGTACTTGTGAAGTTCACGATGAAGAAAGATGAATACGATCTTCCGGATTACGGTCAGGTAATGGCAATGTATGACAAGATCACTGAGATGATCCACAGTGGTCTGATCCAATCTGCTTATGCGATCGGATTTGGTGGAATATGTGAGGCTGTCAGCAAGATGGCATTCGGTAATGGTCTGGGTGCTGTTATGGATGACGGTTTGACGATTGATGATCTCTTTGCAAAAGAGTATGGTTCTATCATTGCAGAAGTACCTGCAGACCGTTTAGGAGACATTACGACAGAATATACGAAGATCGCGCTTGTAACGGAGCAGCCAAACTTTGTGATCGGCAGCGAGAAGATTGCGATGAAGGAAGCGTTAGAGGCTTGGACAGGTACTTTGGAGAGTGTTTTTGCAACACGTTCTGATGTGGAACAAAAAGAACTGGAAGATAAAGTATTTGATGCCGGTAAAGTATACACGGCTGCGAATAAGATCGCTAAGCCGAAGGTGTTTATTCCGGTATTCCCGGGAACTAACTGCGAGTATGATACAACAAAGGCATTCGAGCAGGCTGGAGCACAGGTAAAGACTGTAGTCTTTAAGAATATGACAGAAAGCCAGATCGTAGAGTCGGTAAATGCGTTCGAGCAGGCCATTAAGGAATCCCAGATCTTAATGTTCTCCGGTGGATTTAGTGCCGGTGATGAGCCGGATGGTTCTGCGAAGTTTATCGCATCGATCTTCCGTAATCCAAAGATCATGGATGCAGTACATGAACTGCTGCAGAAGCGAGATGGACTTGCGCTTGGTATCTGTAATGGATTCCAGGCACTGATCAAACTTGGTCTTGTACCATATGGTGAGATCAAGCCGCAGACAGCAGATGCACCAACTTTGACGACGAACAGCATTGGACGTCATATTTCTAAGTCAGTATATACGAAAGTTGTTACAAACCAGTCTCCATGGCTTATGGAGGCAGAGTTAGGTGGAGTATATGCGATCCCGGCATCTCATGGCGAGGGTCGTTTCGTGGCACCGCAGCATGTTATCGATGAATTGTTTGCAAATGGTCAGGTTGCTACCAGATATGTTGATCTGTCTGGCAAGCCAACAATGGATGAAGACTTCAATCCAAATGGTTCTTATGCAGCAATCGAAGGAATCACCAGCCCGGATGGACGTGTACTCGGTAAGATGGCACATTCTGAGCGTATTGGTGAAGGTGTTGCGATCAACATTTATGGTAACCAGAACCAGCATATTTTCGAGTCTGGTGTGAAGTACTTCAAATAAAATTAAAAAAATTAAAAAAATGTGTTGACAATTAATGCAACATCATGTAGAATACTCATTGTGCTTGCGAAAAGCACAGTGAGTAATTCTTCTAAATAGAAGAACGCACGAGTGGCTCAGTGGTGGAGTATCGCCTTGCCAAGGCGAGGGTCGCGGGTTCGAATCCCGTCTCGTGCTTTTTTGTTATATTTAAATATTTTTTTGGCGGCTGTTGATGGTCGTGCAGAAATAAAGGGAGTGATGGTTATGAGGCAGCAAGATGCGAGAAACCTGTCCATGGTAATGGATTTTTATGAATTGACGATGAGCAATGGCTATTTTGTCGGACAGGATTTGGATACAAGAGTAGTATTTGATGTGTTTTACCGCGCTAATCCGGATGGTGGCGGATATTCGATTTTTGCCGGATTAGAACAGATTGTAGATTATATTCGTAATCTACAGTTTACGGCAGAGGATATTTCGTATTTGCGAGAGCAGGGGATTTTTGCAGAAGATTTTTTAGATTATCTTGCACGTTTTACGTTCCGAGGTGATGTGTATGCACTTCCGGAAGGTACCGTGATGTACCCTGGAGAACCGATCGTTACGGTAGTAGCTCCATTGATCGATGCTCAGTTGATCGAAACGGCTGTTTTGCTGGAGGTCAATCATCAATCATTGATCGCAACGAAGACGAGACGTATATGCAATGCGGCAGCAGGCAGAGCAGTGTCAGATTTTGGTGCGAGAAGAGCCCACAATATGGATGCAGCTGTCTATGGTGCCAGAGCGGCAGTGATCGGTGGAGCAACGTCGACCGCTACAGTATTGGCAGGTCAGATGTTTGATATTCCGGTCAGCGGAACGATGGCACATAGTTGGGTCATGTTTTATAAGGATGAATTTACGGCGTTTGAAAAGTATGCCAGATTATATCCGGATGCAACGGTTCTGTTGGTAGATACGTATGATGTCCTTCACAGTGGCGTACCGAATGCGATCCGTGTGGCGAAAGAAGTATTAGAGCTATGGGAAAACGATTAAAGGGAATTCGTTTGGATAGTGGTGATCTTGCATATTTATCCAAAAGGGCGCGTAAAATGTTAGATGATGCAGGATTGAAAGATTGCCGGATCGTTGCATCTAACAGTTTGGATGAGTTTACTATTCAGTCCCTTGTCAGACAAGGAGCCTGCATTGACAGTTTTGGTGTTGGAGAGCGTCTTATTACATCGAAATCGGAACCGGTTTTTGGCGCAGTTTATAAAATTGCGGCAGTAGAAGAGGATGGTATCTTTGATCCTCGCATTAAGATTTCGGAGAATGTGGAAAAAATTACCAATCCGGGTTGGAAACAGATATATCGTGTGTATGATGAAAATCATAAGGCGATTGCCGATCTGTTAGCCGGAAGAGACGAAGAGATTGAAACTTCTGGGGAAGTAGAGTATGTCGATCCGAACAAGCCTTGGAAACACAGAGTATTTACCGGATGTACATTTGTTCCGTTGCAGCAGCCGGTATTTATTGACGGGCGTTTTGTAGGAACGACCCCAAGTGTAAAAGAGATCGCAAAATATGTGGAACGTCAGCTTTCGGAAGAAATTTGGGAGGAAGAGCAGCGCTTTGAAAACCCGCATAAACATTATGTTGATATGACACCATCTTATTTTAAAATGAAGAATGAATTATTGTCTTCTGCCAGATTTGAAGGCTGATAAGTTGTAGAAAGTGAGGATGATTATGAAATTAAAGGTGAGAATTGCCTTGTTTGTTATTTTTGCAGCAGTGATCGGTGGGTTTTATTATGCCTATTTCCCGGCGATCAATATACATTTGGAGATTTTTTGGACAACATTGATCGTTGTTTTTTTGTCGTTGGCGATCATTCTGGGAGCAAAATCATCCATTTCTCAGATGGTTGGAAGATTGTCTAAGAAACCGTCGATCAAGGAATTTTCGTGGTTTGCGAAGCTTTGCAGTGTATTGGTTATCGTATGTGTTGGTGTGCTGATCGTTGGTTCGGCGTTAGGCGCTACGCTATTTCGTTCACGTGCCTATGCAAACCTGCTTCCGGTAGATAAACGGGAATTTACGGAGGATATAGAGCAGTCTGATCAAGTTACAGACATTGCATTGATGGATACGGAGAGTGCAAGGATATTTGGCAATCGTAAGATTGGTTCTTTGTCGGATGTGGTCAGCCAGTACGAGATCGAAGCGGATTATACGCAGATCAGCATTAAAGGACAGCCGATGAAAGTTTCGGGATTGAAGTACGCGAGTTTCTTCAAATGGTGGAATAATCGAAACAGTGGTGTGCCGGGATATGTACAGGTTAATCCGGTGAATTCAGAGGCTAAGTATGTGAAATTGACAAAGCCGATGAAATATGTTCCCTCGGCATATTTTAATTATAATCTGCAGCGTCATGTGCAGCTTACTTATCCAACCAAGATCATTAGCGGATATAAATTTGAGGTGGATGATGCTGGAAATCCATATTATATTTGTCCGACAATGACAGCAAGAGTTGGATTGTTTGGCGGCATAGATGTGAATGGTGTGATCATTTGTGATCCAATCGATGGTGAGTGCCAATATTATGCGATTGGAGATTGTCCATCTTGGGTGGATAGTGTATATGATGGACATCTGCTTACGAAAAAGTATAATTGGCATGGTATGCTGTCTGGTGGATATATTAACAGTATTATCGGGCAGAAAGGCTGTAAGCAGGCAACGGATGATTTTGGATATAAGATCATTGGCGATGATGTGTGGGTATATACCGGTGTTACATCGGCAAATGGGGATCAGTCTAATATTGGATTTGTGATGATGAATCAGCGTACCTCGGAGGCGAGATATTATCAGGTGTCCGGTGCGGAAGAACATTCTGCTATGTCTGCTGCAGAGGGAGAGGTGCAGGAAAAAGGCTATAAGGCATCTTTTCCAAGCCTGATCAATGTGTCGGGTACTCCAACGTATATTATGGTTCTTAAGGACGCCGGTGGATTGGTTAAATTGTATGCGATGGTTAATGTGGAGCAGTACAATATTGTTGCAACAGCGACATCTCAGACAAAAGTGTTTGAAGAGTATAAGACGCTCCTAGCTTCCGATGGAAAGCTGGAAACCGAGGAAAATGATCTGAAAGAGGATACGATCACTGTGCAGAGTGTGGAGTATATTGATTCGGATGATGGAACTATGGTATATATCAAAGATACGAATCATCAGGTATATAAACAGGCGTTCAAAGAAGATGAATCGTTGATACGTATTAGTGCCGGAGATGTACTGCACGTGAAGTATCAGCCGATGGATAATGAAATTCATTTGTTGCAGGAGTTTTCCTTCGAAACGAAGTGACGGAGTTTTATAGAATTTTAAGAATATTTTATAATTAGAGCTATTGAATTATTTATACGATCCTTTAGACTTATAAGTGGTTTTAAGATTCGCAATTAAGAATCGCAGGACGGCTTATCGTCAAATATTCTATGAATTTCTGCGCTGTGTATGCAGGACAGGATTTATTGGATATAGAAGATGGAGGATACAAGATGAGATTAAAAGAACGCATCAGAAGATTTATGCAAGGGCGTTATGGGATAGTGGATCAATATTCAGAGTTTCTGTTTATTGTAGCTATTCCGATGTATATTATCGGAAATATAATATCAATTCGGGTAGTTAGTGCGCTGTTGATGGGTGTTGCATTATTTTTAGTGTTCTACGTCGATTACCGTATAATGTCACGAAATTGCACAAAGCGGTACCGCGAAAATGAACAATATTTGATGTTTGCGGGTATATTCCGTAAGCGTTGGCAGAAGTTTTGTTCTCGCATCAAGGATCGGCGCGAGAATCGTATTTACAAATGCCCATCCTGTAAGCAGCGGATTCGTGTGCCGAGAGGAAAAGGAAAGATTGCGATCACGTGTCCGCAATGTCGGACAGAATTTATACGTAAGAGTTAAAAGGAGGAAGTGGTATGCGGGAGATGACGTTTAAGATGGAACGTCCCGGTCTGGTGAAAGCAGGGGATGCAGTGCATGTCAGTGAAAAAAAGACAGCACTGAATTATTCCTATATCATAGAGCCTGCTGTTGCTATGTCCGGCTGTTTTAAGGTAAATGAGAGGATACAGAGCAGAGATGGTATTGTAAAGGACGTAACCCACAATGACCGCGGTTATTATGTAGTCGTGGAATTTGAAAACTAGCATCAAAACGCGTTTTTGCTGTGCTGTCGGAATGTCCGGTGTAAGATAAATGGTAATGCATTGACAAATGAAATTTTGGCACAGGGCAGTCGACAATATAGTGAGGATAGAGTACATTAAACAGAAAGAGAGGATACAATGTTAGAAAAAGGAATTAAGGGAACCGGACGTCAGGTAGTGACGGAGAAACTTACGGCAAAAGAGATGGGAAGCGGTGAGCTTGCTGTTTATGCAACGCCTGCGATGATCGCATTGATGGAAGAGACTGCTTACAAAAGTGTTACAGCAGAATTAGAGGATGGCATGGGAACGGTAGGAACATTAATGAATGTGAAACACGTTTCCGCTTCACCGGTTGGTATGGAGATCACATGCGAGACAGAACTGACAGAGGTAGATGGAAGAAGACTGGTATTTACAGTAAAGGCTTATGATACAAAAGGGCTGATCGGCGAAGGCGTACATGAGCGCTTTGTGATCGTTAATGAAAAATTTCAGGCAAAAACTGACAGCAAAAAAGAAGCTTAATAATTCTGACAGCAAAAAAAGAAGCTTAAGGATTTAGCCATAAAAAACGCTTAAACATTACGGTTTAAGCGTTTTTTTGTTAGGAGAGTATTTTGCGGTCCTTTTTGTTCAGGTATTTTGATTTCACTTTTAAAAATAAGATGGATAACGTCCGTTTTTTGTAGGGACGTTATCCATCTTCGGCTGTTTTTTTATAAATGCTCCGCTTAGCGTTTATTGCTCTGTTTCCAAATCTTCATCTGTTCTGCCTCTGCGATCAACTGGTCGCGGAAATCAGGATGAGCCACGGAAATAATGGCTTCTGCTTTCTGCCAGGAGGAAAGTCCTTTGAGATTAACAATACCATATTCGGTTACGAAGTAATGAACATTGGCACGTGTATCTGTTACAATAGAACCATTCGCCAAAGTAGGACGGATTCTGGAATTTACGGTGCCATCCTTAGCAGTGAAAGTAGAAGACATGCAAATGAAGGATTTACCACCGTTGGAAAGGTAAGCGCCTAATACAAAGTCTAACTGTCCGCCTGCACCGCTGATCTGTTTGGTTCCTGCGCTCTCAGCGTTGATCTGTCCGTACAAGTCAATATCCACTGCATTATTAATGGAAATGAAATTATCCAATGCGGAAATGGAACGGATGTCATTGGTATAATTGACCGGGGCACTCATGCACTGAGGGTTTTCGTCTAAGTAGTCATATAATTTTTGCGTTCCGGCACCGAAAGCATATACCTGACGGCCTTTATCAATGCTCTTGTTCATGCCGGTGATCTTGCCGGCTTTCGCAATATCCACAAAGGCATCTACATACATTTCTGTGTGTACACCAAGATCCTTAAGGTCGGACTTAGCAATGAGAGAACCGACTGCATTTGGCATGCCGCCGATACCGAGCTGCAGGCAGGCACCGTCTGGAATTTCATCTACGATATATTTTGCAACAGCTTCATCTACTTCTGTAGCAGGAGCAGCAGCGCCCATTGCATCAATAGCCGGATTGGAGCCTTCTACGATCATGGCCACTTGACTGATATGGATTCCCTCTTCAAATCCACCTAAGCAGCGAGGCATATTTTCATTAACTTCCACGATAATAATCTCTGCGCGCTCACAGACAGCAGCCATATGAGAGGCGTTTGGTCCAAAATTGAAATAGCCGTGTTTGTCCATTGGAGCTACCTGAAACATTGCTACACGGGAAGGGGTAGCGGAGTCGCGGTAATAACGCGGCAGCTCGGAGTAACGGATCGGATTATAAAATGAGAAATTTTGTGCGATTGCTTTACGTTCGATGCCGCCCATATGCCAAGAATTCCAAGTCATATGCTGTGCAGGAGAGTCAATTTTGAAAATCTCCGGAACGTGCATTAAAATACCGCCTCTGAAGTTTACATCAGTCAATTCCGGAAGACGTTTTGCCATAGCAGCATCCAAGGCTACCGGCGTACCCGTGCACCATCCGTAATCAACCCAGTCGCCGGAATTGACGACTTTGACCGCATCTTCTGCGGAAGTTAGCTTTTCGTTGTACATTGTTTGAAAGTTCATATTCTTTCTCCTCCATATCTGTTTTGAATTGGGGATCCGAAAGTGTAGAAAAAATTTCAGATCCTATGTAAAACTCTTATCTAATAAAATAGCACGAAATCATTTTATTCGCAACAAATCGCAGAGAAATCTTTGCTGACAAATTTTGTCGGAATTCCACAAACAATGAAAGAAAAATGCTTGCTAATTATTTCAATTTGATATATCATAGAGGCAAAGAGTGCATATGGAACGCTATATATTGTATGGATTGTTCTGCACATATCAAATAAGGAGGATTTAGTTATGGCAAAGAAAGTTGTTTTGGCAGGCGCATGTCGTACTGCAATCGGTAAAATGGGTGGAGGATTGAGCAAGACTCCGGCACCAGTGTTAGGTTCTATCGTTATCGAAGAAGCTCTTAAGAGAGCAGGAGTTCCAAAGGAAGAAGTTGATCATGTATATATGGGTTGTGTAATCCAGGCAGGTCTTGGACAGAACGTAGCACGCCAGGCATCTATTAAGGCAGGTCTTCCTATTGAGACACCGGCAGTTACAGTAAATGTCGTATGTGGTTCTGGTTTGAACTGTGTAAATATGGCAGCTCAGATGATCGAAGCAGGAGATGCTGACATCGTTGTTGCTGGTGGTATGGAGAATATGTCGATGGCACCATATGCTATGATGCAGGGCCGTTTCGGATACCGTATGAACAACGGTAAGTTAGTAGATACCATGGTAAATGATGCACTTTGGGATGCATTCAATCAGTATCATATGATGATCACAGCTGAGAATGTTGCTGATCAGTGGAATCTTACTCGTGAAGAGTTAGATGAGTTTGCTGCAAGCAGTCAGCAGAAATGTGAAGCTGCAATTGCTGCAGGCGGATTTGATGCAGAGATCGTACCTGTTCAGACAGGTGTAGATAGAAAGACAAAAGAGCCAATCATCTTCTCTAAGGATGAGGGACCTCGTGCTGGAACAACAGCAGAGAGCCTTAGCAAGCTGAAATGCTGCTCCGGTAAAGAGGGCGGTGTCGTTACAGCTGGTAACGCTTCCGGTATCAATGATGGTGCTGCAGCAATCGTTGTAATGAGCGAAGAGAAAGCAAAAGAACTTGGTGTTACTCCAATGGCAACATTTATTGGCGGTGCATTGGGCGGTGTTGATCCATCTATCATGGGTGTTGGACCGGTTGCATCTACGAACAAGCTTTTGAAGAAAACAGGTCTTACAATTGATGATATGGATATTATCGAGGCAAATGAGGCATTTGCAGCACAGTCTGTAGCAGTTGCTAAGGATCTTAAGTTCGATATGTCTAAAGTTAATAAGAAAGGTGGAGCAATTGCACTTGGTCATCCGGTTGGAGCATCAGGCTGCCGTATCCTTGTTACACTTCTGCATCAGATGGAGAAAGGTCAGAAGGGTCTTGCAACACTTTGTATCGGTGGTGGAATGGGTTGCTCAACAATCGTTGAGAAAGAGTAATTCACAGATCGCGGTTGATAAAGTAATCACATAAAGGAGACATAATCATGGATTTTATTTTATATGAAGTAGATGGTGCAGTAGGAACCATTACAATCAATCGTCCAAAGGCATTGAATGCTTTGAACAGCCAGGTGTTGGACGAGCTGAATGCTACATTAGATGCAGTTGATCTGGATACAGTTCGCTGCTTGATCCTTACCGGAGCAGGTGAGAAATCATTTGTTGCAGGTGCTGACATCGGAGAGATGAGTACACTCACAAAGGCCGAGGGTGAGGCGTTTGGTAAGAAGGGAAATGATGTATTCCTTAAGTTAGAGCATTTCCCAATCCCTGTGATCGCTGCAGTAAACGGATTCGCACTTGGTGGCGGATGCGAGATCTCTATGAGCTGCGATATTCGTATCTGCTCTGAGAATGCTGTATTTGGACAGCCTGAAGCTGGTCTTGGTATTACACCTGGATTTGGTGGAACACAGAGACTGGCTCGTTTGGTAAGTCCTGGAATGGCTAAGCAGTTGATCTATACAGCAAGAAATATTAAGGCTGACGAGGCATATCGCATTGGTCTTGTAAATGCGGTATATCCATTAGAGGAGCTTCTCCCGGCAGCACAGAAGATGGCTGCAGGTATTGCAAAACAGGCTCCGATCGCTGTTCGTAATTGCAAGAAAGCAATCAACGAAGGTCTTCAGGTATCTATCGACAAAGCTGTTGAGATTGAAGAAAAGTTATTTGGTGACTGCTTTGAGACAGAAGATCAGAAAGCTGGAATGGGCAATTTCTTAGCTCCAAAGGATCAGAAAGTTAAAGTTGTTCCTTTCAAAAACTGTTAAAATCGAATTGGTGGGTGTCATGGGATGAGTGATCATCCCTTGGCACTTTACTATAGTCAAAGCGGATTTTCATCCGTTTCCCCAAAAAATTAATTAAAATATGGAGGTAATATCATGAAAGTAGGCGTTATTGGTGCTGGTACTATGGGACAGGGCATTGCTAAGGCATTTGCTCAGAATGAAGGATATGAGGTAGCTCTCTGCGACATTAAGCAGGAGTGGGCTGATGGCGGTAAAGAGAAGATCGCTAAAGGCTATGACAGATTGGTACAGAAGGGTAAGATGACACAGGACGCTGTAGATGCTATCCTTGGCAGAATCACACCGGGCTTGAAAGAAAACCTTTGTGCTGACTGCGATCTTATCGTAGAAGCTGCATTTGAAGATATGCAGGTTAAGAAGACAACATTCGCTGAGCTTGACAAGATTGCTAAGCCTGAGTGTGTATTTGCTTCTAATACATCCAGTCTTTCTATTACAGAGATTGGTAATGGTTTAACTCGTCCGATGGTAGGTATGCATTTCTTTAACCCGGCAGACCGCATGAAGCTGATCGAGGTTATTGCAGGTGTTAATACACCAGCTGAGACAGTTGAGACAATCAAGAAGATTTCTGAGAACATTGGAAAGACTCCTGTACAGGTTAATGAGGCTGCTGGTTTCGTAGTAAACCGTATCCTTATCCCAATGATCAACGAAGCAGCTTTCATTAAGATGGAAGGTGTATCTGACATCGCTGGTATCGATGCAGCTATGAAGCTTGGTGCAAATCATCCAATGGGACCATTGGAGTTAGGTGATTTCGTAGGTCTTGATATCTGCTTAGCTATCATGGATGTACTTTACAATGAGACTGGTGACAGCAAGTATCGTGCATGCCCACTTCTTCGTAAGATGGTACGTGGCGGTAACCTTGGTGTTAAGAGTGGTAAAGGATTCTATGTATACAATGCTGACCGTACAAAGACACCGGTTGATGCGCTGTAATCAATTCTGAAATGAGTTCACATTTTTTAGTGTTCTGTCAGAACAAGTTGTTTTGGCAGAACATTAAAAATAAAATATGTGTCTGAAACAGCACACAATAAATATGACATGAAAGGTGGTAAAAGAAATCATGGATTTTACATTAAGTAAACAGCATGAGATGGCGAGACAGTTATTCAAAGATTTCGCTGAAAATGAAGTTAAGCCTCTGGCTCAGGAAACAGATGAGACAGAAGCATTCCCACAGTTAACGGTTGATAAGATGGGTAAGAGCGGATTCTTAGGAATTCCGGTTCCTAAGGAGTACGGCGGACAGGGCGCTGACATTTTAACATACATTATGTGTGTAGAGGAGTTGTCTAAGGTTTGTGGTACAACAGGTGTTGTTGTATCCGCGCATACTTCTCTTTGCGTTGATCCGATCCTTACTTATGGAACAGAAGATCAGAAGCAGAAATTCCTTCCGGATCTCTGCAGTGGCAAAAAACTTGGTGCTTTCGGTCTTACTGAGCCGGGCGCAGGTACAGATGCTCAGGGTGTTCAGACAAAGGCTGTTCAGGATGAAGCAACTGGTGAGTGGATCTTAAATGGTTCTAAGTGCTTCATTACAAACGGTAAAGTTGCTGATGTTTATATCATCATTGCTTATACAGATGTTATCGAAGACAAGAGAGGCAGAAAAGTTAAGAAATTCTCTGCATTTATCGTAGAGAAGGGAACACCTGGATTCTCCTTCGGTACAAAAGAGAAGAAAATGGGTATCCGTGGTTCATCCACATATGAGTTGATCTTCGAGGATTGCAGAATCCCTGCAGATTCTATGCTCGGTGTAAGAGGAAAAGGATTCCCAATTGCAATGCATACTTTGGATGGTGGTCGTATTGGTATCGCTTCCCAGGCACTTGGTCTTGCAGAGGGTGCACTGGAGAGAACAATCGAGTACACAAAGGAAAGAAAACAGTTTGGCCGTACAATCGCTCAGCAGCAGAATACACAGTTCCAGCTTGCTAATATGGCAACAAAGGTAGAGGCTGCTAAGAATCTTGTATACAAGGCTGCACTTAAGAAACAGCAGTTTGCTGATGGCGCTAGAGTTTCTTACTCTGTAGAGGCTGCTATGGCAAAATTGTTCGCAGCAGAGGTAGCAATGGAAGTTACTACAAAGTGTGTACAGTTGTTCGGTGGATATGGTTATATCAGAGAGTACGATGTAGAGCGTATGATGCGTGATGCTAAGATCACAGAGATTTACGAGGGAACTTCTGAAGTTCAGCGTATGGTAATCTCTGGTGCTCTTTTGAAGTAAGAACTGATAATTGCAAATTATATAAGACAAGGAGTGACATTGCCGTGAAAATTGTAGTATGTATAAAGCAGGTTCCAGATACCAAAGGCGGAGTAAAGTTTAATCCAGATGGTACACTGGACAGAGGTGCAATGCTTGCCATCATGAACCCTGATGATAAAGCAGGTTTGGAAGCAGCACTTAGAATTAAAGATGAAACAGGAGCAGAGGTTACTGTATTGACCATGGGTCTTCCAAAGGCTGAGGAAGTTCTTCGTGAAGCAATGGCTATGGGCGCAGATAACGGTATTTTGGTAACAGATCGTGTACTTGGTGGTGCTGATACTTGGGCTACTTCTACAACGATCGCAGGTGCTCTTAGAAACATTGATTATGATTTGATCATCACAGGTCGTCAGGCTATTGATGGTGATACCGCTCAGGTAGGACCACAGATTTCTGAGCATTTGGATATTCCAGTAATTTCCTATGCAAAGGATATTAAGGTAGAAGGTGACAGCGTTATTGTTGAGCGTCAGTACGATGATAGATATCATGTATTAAAGGCTAAAATGCCTTGTCTCGTAACAGCTCTTTCTGAGTTGAACGAGCCACGTTACATGACTCCTGGCGGAATCTTCGATGCATTTGATAAGGAGATCACTGTTTGGGGCAGAGCTGATTTGAAAGATGTTGATGACTCTAACTTAGGTTTGAAGGGTTCACCAACTAAGATTGCGAAAGCATCCGATAAGGTTAAAAAGGGTGCTGGTGAGAAAGTTACTCCAGATTCTCCGGATGAGGCAGTATCTTACATCATGAGCAAGTTAAAAGAGAAGCATGTAATCTAACAATAATAAGGAAAAGTGGTGACTAAAATGGGTTTAGAAGAATATAAGGGTGTCTATGTCTTTGCACAGCAGGTAGACAACGAATTAAGCGGTATCGCTTTTGAATTGCTTGGTAAAGCAAAAGAGTTAGCAGCTGATTTGAGCACAGATGTTACAGCAGTTCTGATCGGTTCTGGTGTAAAAGGTCTTGTAGATCAGTTGGCAGAGTACGGCGCAGATAAGGTTATCGTTGTAGATGATCCTGAGCTGAAAGAGTATAGAACAGAGCCATATGCGCATGCATTAGCTTCTGTCATCAATGAGTATAAGCCGGAAATCGTTTTGGTTGGTGCAACAGCAATTGGTCGTGATCTTGGTCCTCGTGTTTCTGCACGTGTTGCAACAGGTCTTACTGCTGACTGTACTGTACTTGAGATTGGTGATTTTCCAATCAATCCAGTTCCAAATCAGGAGCAGAAGCATAACCAGCTTCTTATGACACGTCCTGCATTTGGTGGTAACACAATCGCAACAATCGCTTGCCCGGACAACCGTCCTCAGATGGCAACTGTTCGTCCTGGTGTTATGCAGAAGATTGATCCAATTGCCGGTGCTAAGGCTGAGGTTATTGAGTACAATCCTGGTTTCACACCAAACAACAAATATGTTGAGATCTTGGATGTTGTTAAAGAATTGTCTGATACCGTAGATATTATGGATGCTAAGATCCTCGTATCCGGTGGTCGTGGTGTAGGTAGTGCTGAGAACTTCAAGATCCTTCAGGATCTTGCTGATGTGATCGGTGGTACAGTAAGCTGCTCCCGTGCCGTAGTAGATAATGGATGGCTTCCAAAAGAGCTTCAGGTTGGACAGACTGGTAAGACAGTTCGTCCTAACGTATATTTTGCAATCGGTATTTCCGGTGCAATTCAGCATACAGCAGGTATGGAAGAGTCTGACATTATTGTTGCAATCAACAAAGATGAGACAGCTCCAATCTTTGACGTAGCTGATTACGGTATTGTAGGCGACTTGAATAAGATCGTTCCTAAGCTCACAGAAGAGTTAAAAAAGGTTGTAAAATAATTCCTAAATAATTATTAAATTATTTGGAATAGCGGTTCTATTTAATGATAAAATAGGATATAATGAGACAGAACTTGGATCAGGTTCTGTCTCATTTTTTGTTTAAAAGGAAAATACTGTTGTGAATAGCAAGGAGATTTACGGTAAATTACAGTCTTCGAATATTCAAATAGAAATTGAGAACAACCGCCAATGACTGCTCAGAAGTTTGAGTGGAATCACAAAACGTGAAATGTAAAAAGAAAAGAGGATGAAAGATGGAGTGGATCAAGACAATTATTTATGGTATTGTGGAGGGCATTACGGAATGGCTTCCAATCAGTAGTACCGGACATATGATCTTATTAGAGAAAATCATGCCGATGAAGGTATCTTCCGATTTTTGGGAGATGTATCTGGTTGTCATACAGTTGGGAGCGATCTTAGCTGTTGTATTAATGTTTTGGAATCAGCTATGGCCATTTTGCAGCAAGGAAAAAGGTTATATTAAAAAGGATACATTTTCGATGTGGTTTAAGATTATTGTTGCCTGTGTGCCGGCAGCAGTAGTTGAGCTGGTGTGGGGAGATCAATTAGAAGCAGCCTTTTATCATTATCAAGTGGTTGCATTAATGTTGATATTGGTTGGTATCGTGTTTTTGATCGTAGAACGCTGGAACAAGGAACGTGATGCCAAAGTGACAACCATCGCACAGATTACGTATCGCGCCGCATTTATGATCGGTATGTTTCAGTTGATTGCGGCATTATTCCCGGGAACATCCAGATCCGGTGCAACGATCATCGGTGGTTTAGTGATCGGACTTTCCCGTACCGTAGCGGCGGAGTTTACATTCTTCTTGGCGATTCCGGTCATGTTTGGTGCTAGTTTGATGAAAGTGATGCATTTTGGACTACATTTTTCCGGTTATGAATTAGGGATGCTGTTATTGGGAATGTTTACCGCATTTTTGGTATCCGTGCTCGTTATTCGTTTCTTAATGGATTATATTCGAAAGCATGATTTTAAGCCGTTTGGGTGGTATCGTATCGTATTAGGAATTCTTGTTTTGGTTTATTTTGGCATTGGTGCATAATCCAAACAATAGAAACACACCTCATATTTGACAGATTGCTCATTTAGGATTAAGATAATGAGGACTATACTGATAGTATTTTTGCAAAGAAATGAGGGATAGTTTTGAATTTTCGTAGAATTGATAAGAATACAGTGCAGTGTCGTATGTCCGAAGAGGAAATGGAGGAATATGGATTTAAGATCGAGGATTTCTTCACGGATCAGGACAAAGCACGTGAGTTTTTGGAGCAGTTGGTAGAACGAGCAGAGGAAGAAGTCGGCTATGAAGTTGAAGGCGGCGTTGTTTCCATGCAATTGATGCGTATGCCTGATAATTCCCTGATCATTACATTTTCTGATCAAAGTCCGGAGGGAATGAATAATATGCTGAATCAAATCCGACATCTTGCCGGATCTATTGATGATGAGACCGCAGAAGCTATTGTAGAAGGACTCAAGAATGGCGAGATACCTGATGTGGACGATCAGGCAGCGATACATACCAGCGAAAATATGGATTTATTTCAAAAGAAAAACACGGTAGATGCCGATAAAGAGAATTATCAAAAGCATATGAAGGATCTTGCTAAGATAAGGCGGGATAAGGAGAAAAGCTTGATAAGTTCGGCAAAGGTGTATTCCTTTGACAATTTGGATGGATTGGAGCAGTTTGCTGCAGATTTTTATACCAAAAAGAATATTAATAGCAAGTTGTTTCGAGATCAGAACAGTGGAATATATTATCTGCTGATCAAAAAGGGAAAATTAAAGATGGACGAGTATCAGTATTTATGTCGCAGATTGTCGGATTATGGAACAATTTGCTCACCACGTCCTTATATGGAGCAGTATTGCAAAGAGCATTATAAATGTTTGATCAGCAAGCATGCGATCAGAGCACTGCAGGCATACTGTTTATAAATGGAGAACGGATATGAAATATGACTTTGATTTAGAAGATCACAGCAAAAAGAGAAAAGAAATATTTCTTCGTGTTTTACTGTGTGCTTTAGAAATAGGCGTAGTATTATTTGTGGCATATGCAATTACCCATTTTGGCCTGGAAAAAATGACGGTATCCGGGAAATATATGAGTCCTACCTTGAAAGATGGGGATGAGATCCTGATCAATAAGATGTGTTATCGTCTGCACAAGGTTAGACGAAATGACGTTGTGGTTGTTAAACACAATGGAGCGCAGCATAATTATTATACTGTGGAGCGTGTGATCGGTTTGCCTGGAGAAAAGGTTCAGATCAAAGATGGGGAAGTGTATATTGATGGCGATAAGTTAAAGGAGAAGTATAGATTTCCGACCATGGAAAATGGTGGACTTGCACTGGAAGAGTTTACCCTTTCAGAAGGAGAGTACTTTATGCTTTGTGACAATCGTAATGAGTGTGAAGACAGCCGCAATGCAAATGTCGGTAATGTTATGTCGGAAAATATTGTTGGTAAGGCATGGATCCGTACCAATCATTTTACGTTGGTAAACAGGATCAATGGATTTGAACAGAAACACGCAGATCCGTCGGCAAGTCCGACAGCGAGTGCTGCGGCAAATTAGTACGTAGTTTGAAATGGAGGATAAATATGCAGTTTCAATGGTATCCGGGTCATATGACTAAGGCGAAACGTGCAATGCAGGAAGACATAAAACTGATCGATGTTATTATTGAGTTGGTAGATTCGAGAGTGCCATATAGCAGCAAGAATCCAGACATTGATCAGTTGGCAAATGGAAAATCACGTATACTGTTGATGAATAAATATGATCTGGCAGATCCGGTGCGGACAGACCAGTGGGTGCAGTATTATGAGCAAAAGGGTTATTTTGTAGCGAAAGTGAATTCCAAGAATGGAAAAGGTGTGAAAGCTGTTCATAATGTTATTCAGGCAGCGTGTAAAGAAAAAATAGAAAGAGATCGGAGACGCGGTATTTTGAATCGTCCGATCCGCGCGATGATCGTGGGAATACCAAACGTTGGAAAATCAACTTTTATTAACAGCTTTGCCGGTAAAGCTTGTACCAAAACAGGTAATAAACCGGGTGTTACAAAAGGAAAGCAGTGGATTCGTTTGAATAAGATGGAGGAGCTGTTAGATACGCCGGGTATCCTTTGGCCTAAGTTCGAAGATCAGGAAGTTGGATTACGCCTGGCCTATATTGGATCCATTAAGGATGAGTTATATAATATTTACGAATTAAGCGTTTTACTGCTTCAGTATTTGCGGGAGAATTATCCGAATGCTGTCAGTAACTTTTATGGAATAGCAGAGGAAAAGACCAGTGAAGAGACATTGAAGCAGATAGCAGAGAAAAGAGGATGTTTGAAGGCTGGTGGAGAATTTGATCTGGATAAGGCTGCCAAATGCCTGATTGACGATTTCCGAGCAGGAAAGTTAGGGGCGATCAGTTTGGAAATGCCTCAGTAATTCTTCTATGTTAGGAAAGTAGAACACTTAGGCTTTAATAACGAGCAGAAATGGGGAACAGTATGTACGATAAGAACGAAATCGAGGATAGTCTTGAGTTTTGTCGTCAAATAAAAGAATACGAGGATATATCTGCTACAGATAAGGGCACTGCAAATGAATCGCAGGACAAGTCGTTATCTGTTATGGCGGAGGAAATGGAAACACAGTCACACTCATGGGATCATATTTTGCAAGAACAGGATCCGGTGAGTGTTGATTTTGATGCTGTAAAACCATTTATTGCCCCGCCGGAACCAGAGACGTCGGCCAAAGCGATGGGCGGTTTGCTGGAGAAAGAAGAAGAGGCCAAACGTATACAGGAAAAGCAGCGTGAACAGGCGAGACAGAAGGCGCTTGCGCGAGCTGAGGCAGCCAAAAAGGAAAACGAAGAAGCTGTTCGACTTAAGGCAGAGCAGGAAAGAAAGGCGGCAGAAGAAGCAGCCAGACTTAAGGCAGAACAGGAAAGAAAGGCGGCAGAAGAAGCAGCCAGACTTAAGGCAGAACAGGA
>NZ_QUFB01000079.1 GCF_003478335.1 Clostridium sp. AM49-4BH | reverse complement strand
TCATCAACAATTGACATATCGCATAAATCATCTCTTTTTAATTGTTGTAGTGTTGTTATTGTCATAATCATCTCTTTTTAATTGTTGTAGTGTTGTTATTGTCATAATCATACCTCCTAATATTTATAATAACATATTATATCAAACATTTATATTATTTACAATAGAAAACAGATATTACAAACAAAACAGACAGAAACAGGCAAGACAACACTTCCACAGCTTAGTGATCTACATCCTGTTCAGGCGATTAAAGGATTTTTTACCGGAAAGTCTATTAGTAATGAAGATTTAGCAGCGGTTAAAGCGTACAATGCTGAGTTTGAAAATCTTCGTCAGGCAGCTATTAATGCTGGGCAAGATGTGTCTAATTTCAAGATGACACAAGAACAAACAAATGCTGTTATGGCGAATGCGTCTGACAATGCTAAAAATATTGTTGCTGGAGCTGACGGTGCTGCTGTTTCTCTTGGAGACCTTGAATTATCTGCAAAAGCTGCAAAAATAGGGTTAAAGGCTTTAGCCATGGCTGAGAATATGATTATAGGTATGGTGGTTGCCGAAGCTATCTCAAAAATGATTTCGGTCATTGATGATTGGATTCACGCCGAAGAAAAAGCAGAAGAAGCCCTTCAAAAAGCTCAGTCTACATCAGATTCATATAAATCGTCTTTAGAAAGTACAAGACAGAAACAACTTAAATCGGCAGAATCTATTAGTAAATTAGCTGGTCAATACGCACAACTTTCCGAAGGGGTTAATACTGCTACAAATGACAATATTTCATTATCAAATGAAGATTATAATGAGTTTTTAAATTTAAATAGTCAGTTGTCGGATTTGTTTCCAACCTTAACTAAACGATATGACAGTAATGGAAACGCTATTTTAAATCTGGGAAGTAATGCCCAATCTGTAACGAAAAAAATTAAAAACTTAGCTGATCAACAAGAAAGACTAGTCAATGGAGACGTTTTCGTGCGTTTATCACCACAGGATATTGCTTTAAGGCTAAGGTAATTAAGAAAGCGGCAGTACGTAGTTCTGCTAAGGTAACAGCAACGAACCGTATTGGCACGGCAAAGGTTGGTCATGTAGTAGAGGTCGGTCGTATCGTAGGTAAATGGGCACGCTTGAAAAATAAGACAGCGAGTGGCAAATATAAATATATCGCACTGTCAAAGCTGAAGGAAATCAAATAAATTAAATTGCTTTAAATATAATTTAAGGGTAGAGGCTATTATGCTTCTACCCTATTTTTTACGATTTATAGTCATATATGAAATCCAAATATGTTTTGAGTCTCATATATAATTGTAAATATTTGAACTTAGCCTTTCCCCATTTACAATGTTTTGATTTGCACCAATTTGGTAATTTTTTTGCACCAATCTGCACCAATTACCCCGTATAATACAGGATAATATAGTAAAATATCGTAAATATAACGAAAAAGGAAAGTATCGAAACCCTGTAATTTCAATACTTTCCTTGGTTTTTTACTCCATTGCGCCTTACTTAGCGTAATCGGTTACTCTGGATTCACGAATAACATTTACCTTAATCTGACCAGGATATTTCAGTTCATCCTCAACCTGCTTAGCGATGTCTCTTGCTAATAGTATCATGTCATCATCTGATACCTTCTCTGGTATAACCATGACACGAACTTCACGTCCTGCCTGAATGGCAAATGATTTTTCAACTCCCTTAAAGCTATTTGAAATATCTTCTAACTGTTTCAATCTGTTTGTATATGTTTCCAGTGTTTCTCGACGAGCACCCGGTCTAGCTGCAGAAATGGTATCTGCTGCCTGAACGATGCATGCGATCAAGCTTTCTGGCTCCACATCGCCATGGTGTGCTTCCACAGCGTTAATTACAATACCCGACTCTTTATACTTCCGACATAAGTCCGCACCAATCTGAACATGTGTACCTTCCATCTCCTGATCGACCGATTTACCAATGTCGTGAAGCAAACCTGCGCGTTTTGCTAGACGCACATCAGCACCAATTTCTCCGGCAAGTAAGCCAGACAAATGTGCAACCTCAATAGAATGTTTCAATGCATTCTGACCATAACTGGTTCTAAACTTCATTCTACCTAACAAACGAATTAATTCCGGATGAATTCCATGAACACCAACCTCTAATGTTGCTGCTTCACCTTCTTCACGAATCATCGACTCAACATCACGCTGTGCCTTCTCCACCATCTCTTCAATTCTTGCAGGATGAATTCGTCCATCAACAATTAGTTTCTCAAGAGCAATACGAGCAACCTCTCGTCTTACTCCATCAAATGCAGATAAAACAACTGCCTCTGGTGTGTCATCGATAATAAGATTTACACCTGTCAGAGTCTCTAATGTACGAATATTACGTCCCTCTCGACCAATAATTCGTCCTTTCATCTCCTCATTTGGCAACTGAACAACGGAGATTGTTGTCTCTGCTACATGATCCGCAGCACATCGCTGAATCGCAGTCACAACATAATCCTTTGCCTTTTTGTCTGCCTCTTCCTTTGCCTTGTTCTCTAATTCCTTAACGAGAACAGCAGTTTCATGTTTCACATCTTCTTCTACAGATTTTAACAAATATTCCTTTGCTTGTTCGGAGGTCAAACCGGAAATCTTTTCCAACTCGCGAAGATGGCTGTTCTTAATCGTCTCCAACTCTTTCTTAAGACGATCCAAATCCGCATCTTTCGCATTTAATTTGGATTCCTTCTTCTCTAAGGCTTCCGATTTTTTGTCCAGAGCTTCCTCTTTCGATAATACTCGCTTTTCATATCGCTGAATTTCGGCTCTACGCTCTTTGGATTCACGCTCAATTTCATTCTTATTCTTGATCGCTTCTTCCTTCGCCTCTAATAGGGCTTCGCGCTTTTTCGTCTCTGCAGTCTTTACAGCTTCATCAATGATCTGACGAGCCTTGTCCTCTGCATTGTTCAACTTCTGATTCTCAGATTCCTGATAACGCTTAATAGAAATCGTCTTCGTCAAAAGTGCCGTAACAACGATGGCAACCAGTAAGATCACAACGGCTACTATTTTAATAACCATTGGTGACATCGAACTGAAGCACCTCCTTATAAATATTCATTGCACATAGTACAACAGTTCAATTTTATACTTTTCACAGAAAAATGTCAAGTAAACTTCCCCTAATATTGGCAATCATTTCGCTCGCGCCATAGGTCAATTTGGCGACGAACAGCATCCAGTCGAAACCCCCGCCGATACAGTTTTGCCGTTACTTTTTGCTGCTCTTCATAAGATAGTTCTGTCCTTCCTCGGAGCAGTTTTTCCAGTGCCTTTTGCAGTGCCGGGGTATCATCCTCGTCAACAGCCTCTATTGCCAGCGTGATCCACTGCTCCGGAACGTGTCTTTTTTGTAAATCCTGACGTATTCTTCGCATACTTCGGGATTCGCGATATATTTCTACAAACCGCTTTGCATACCTCTTATCGTCAATATAATGATACCCGGCAACATATTGTATTGCTGCTTCCACTGCTTCTTCTGAGAATCCCGCCTGTTCTAACTTACTGCGAAGTTCCCATTCCGTGCGATCCATATGCTGCAACAATCCCATCGCTTTTTTCGTTGCCTTTAATTTCTCATCTTCCATCGATTATTCCGCATCGTCAGCCTTTTTGGCTGCCTTAACCGGCTCCTTAACTGTTTTATCAGACGCCTTTTCCTCATTCTCTACCTGATCAACACCCTCTTTTTGAGCATATTTTTCGCGTACTTTTTGTTCAACCTCTTCCATCAGATCCGGATGTTCTTTCAAGAACAGTTTTGCATTTTCACGTCCCTGGCCGATCTTATCTCCGTTATAGGCATACCAAGCGCCACTCTTATTGACAATATTTTCTGCAACGGCCAGATCCAAAATATCTCCTTCTCTGGAAATGCCCTCTCCGTAAATAATATCAACCTCAGCAGTACGAAATGGTGGTGCCACTTTATTTTTCACAACTTTGATCTTGGTTCGATTACCGATCGCCTCACCATCCTTTTTGATCTGCTCCCCACGTCTGACTTCCAAACGAATGGAGGAATAATATTTCAATGCACGGCCACCGGTCGTTGTCTCCGGATTACCGAACATGACGCCAACTTTCTCACGCAACTGGTTGATAAAAATCACCGTACAATTGGTCTTGCCGATGATCGCTGTCAATTTACGCAATGCTTGAGACATTAATCTTGCCTGAAGACCAACGTGAGAATCTCCCATCTCACCCTCAATCTCTGCTTTCGGAACCAGTGCTGCTACAGAATCCACGATCACAATGTCAACTGCACCGGAACGCACCATTGTCTCTGTAATCTCCAATGCCTGCTCTCCGGTATCCGGCTGTGAAATATATAGGTTGTCAATATCTACACCAATCTTCTTGGCATACACCGGATCCAGCGCATGCTCCGCATCAATAAAGCCGGCAATACCTCCGCGTTTCTGCACCTCTGCTACCATATGCAGTGCAACGGTCGTCTTACCGCCAGACTCCGGTCCATACACTTCTACCACACGTCCCTTTGGCACACCGCCAACGCCCAGAGCGAGATCCAACCCCAAAGAACCAGATGGTACGGTCTCCACATTCAAATGCATATTGTCGCCTAATTTCATAACGGAACCCTTACCATATGCCTTCTCAATCTGGGACAGTGCAGACTCCAACGCTTTTCTTTTATTTTCATCGATCTTTACTTCGTTTGCCATAACTAAATTCCATCCTTTCTTAATTCGAACAAGTGTTCTTTTTGTATGATAATGCTTTTTCATTATCCTGTCAACATCTTTTTGCAATTCAAGTATACTAATACTATATCTTTATTTTTAACATATGTCAATATATAATTATGTATTATTTTTATTACATCATGTCATATATTTTTAATCTGACGATATCTTTGGCTACATCTGCTAACTTGCTGCTGATCGATCAGATGGTATTTTGTCATATCGCGAAGACTTTTCACAAATTCCTGTCCGCTGATGGGCGCCTGTATCAAATCCTCTAATGTGTCCTCTATTGACTGACGGTACTGATCCATCGTGATCGCATGGGCCTCACAAAGAACACGATTTTTGTATATTTCCTTAAAATATGCGTCCAGGCGATTGCTGCGACTCACACTGTCACCCAATAAAAACGGGACCTTTGGCAACAGCTTCATCAAATTTGCCATTGACGTATTCGTTATGTATAATCCATTGCTCAAATAAAATAAATTTTTTTGGTAAACAAGTTCTCCGTCTACGTTACGTTCTGCATATTCCGGCAAAAGATCTTGAAACATTTTAGCAATGTACGTACTATATTGAAACGGAATATAATCCTTTTCGATATCTGCGGTTACATTTTTTTCATAATAAATACCCCTGATCTGATCCATGGGAATCTCAAATTCATTTGCATGGCCCTCTAGCACAAGAAAATGTAATGTTTTGTCAGTTCTCCAGGCAAATGCCGGAACCTGCTCTAATTTTCTCTCCTGGTAAGAATCAATCATAAGTTTCTGATGAGACTGTGTTACTTTATGCTGCCTTAATATCTTTTTGACATCTTTCGATTGAAGCGAGGCCAGATATCTTGCCTTGGCTCGCTGCCGTTCCTGTGGCGAATGCGCTTCTTTTCCTTCATCGTATGTATCTTTATTTGATTTTTGAGCCTTCTGTGTATTGATCGTAACAGAATTTACAGTCGCAAAGGCAACGGCCAACAATACAAGCGCTGCCAGTGCAAATACCGGAAGCTGCAGTATCCACGCCGCGATAAACAACGCAACAGACGCTATCCCCAGCAAAATCATTGCCCATAAAAAAGTTTTGTCTTGACAGACCCCTGTGTCATACTGCGTATAATTTTACTGATCATGACCGCAATCTCCCTCCTTCATATCTGGCATGTGCATCAACACAATGAAGCAGTGACTCAAACTGATCATCAAGCGTTCCTTCTTCCAAAACAACATCCAACGCTGCTGCAATATTGTGCAGCAACAGTTTGTCAATATACGGACGCAGTCCCACTAATAGCTGTCTCTTTTCTTGAAAAGACTCTGCATCTAATATTTGAAGCATGCCTCGCCTGGCGATTTCCATTTCTGTAATACGACCGGACAAATATTTTTCCGGCTGCCCCTTTTCCAGT
Organism: Clostridium sp. AM49-4BH; assembly: GCF_003478335.1. Classification (GTDB taxonomy): domain Bacteria; phylum Bacillota; class Clostridia; order Lachnospirales; family Lachnospiraceae; genus Butyribacter. The sequence goes on along the minus strand of NZ_QUFB01000079.1, from coordinate 928 downwards.
GCCATACGCAGCTCTTCTTCGCTCACATCCGCCCCACCGGCAGGCACATTCTCCCCCTGTGCGCGCTGATTCTCGGATGCCTCTGATTCGTTCTCCTGAGACAAATCCTGCGCCGACACTTCAGACACACTCTCCTGCAAAGCACTTTTTGCCCCGGATACTTCTACCACTCTCTCCTGAGGTGCACGCTTCTCCCCGGATGCTTCTACCGTTCTCTCCTGAGGTGCACGCTTCTCCTCTAACACTTCTGCCATCTTATGATAAGTCGCCTCAAAAGCTGACAGAAATTTTGCCCATACGGTAAATGGTGCATGCATCTCCTGATATATGGCAAGCTCCTGCGCACTGCCCTCCTGCCTTGCAACCGCCATCAATTGTACAATCTTACCGGATTGATTCACATATAAATTACCTGCTGTCCATACTTTACTGCCCATTTTAATCTCCATTCCGCAGACACTCTGCCATACCTTATAACCTGTCTACATTCTCCATCAATTATACCACATATCCCCCTGTTCCGTTAATATCCGTTAATAAATTATTCCATCTTCCCATACCTCAATATCTCACACATCCACATATTGCTTATTATGTCAATAAAATAATAGCTATTTTGCAGCCGATAAAGTAAATTATCCTGTCTTCAAAAAACTATAGCAATTGCTGCAGAACGCAGAGTTTTCGCGTGATTTCTTATTTTGTTAAGTCTCTGATGAATACATGCCTGAAAGAGTGTCTGAGATGTCCCGGTTTAGCAAGGTATCATCCATTTTTGGACGGGACGCTTTCGCTACGATGCGCTACGTCACGTTACTTAATGTCTCTGAAATACGAGACATAAGTAACGACGAGCGCAAAGTCCCTTTCAAAAATGATGAATACCTTGCTTCCGGGACTTCGAGTTTCCGAAAGGCATGTAAATCAA
>NZ_QUFB01000078.1 GCF_003478335.1 Clostridium sp. AM49-4BH | reverse complement strand
ACACAACATCCTCTTTTTCTATGATTGTCGTTAAATTCATTACTTTGTTTTTTTCATCCTCTTTTTCTATGATTGTCGTTAAATTCATTACTTTGTTTTTTTCCACCAAAAAAACGATAGTAATCATCAAACTGTTGTAACTGTGTAACTGTGTATCTGTTATATCAAGCTCTATTTTTTTACAATAATCACTTAATAAGTCAATCATATCATTCCTCATTTCTACTACAATATATTTATGGTAAATATTTCTTACAGTCGGTAAAAAATAATAAATCTATACAAGTACTAATTAACCATTACAGTTTTTTCTGATTGTAATGTTCCAGATAAATCAGTAAAACAGAAATATCTGCCGGAGAAACACCGGATATTCTCGATGCTTGACCAACTGATATTGGACGAAGATCGTCCAGCTTCTGAACAGCCTCCTTACGGAGACTGTTTACTTTTGTATAATCAATATCCTCTGGAATTTTACGATTTTCCAATTTTTGATACTGTGCCACCTGTTTCTGTTGTCTTGTTATATATCCCTCATATTTCAAGGAAATATTAACCTGTTCACAGACATCCTCAGGTAAATTCTGTCTGTCTTCATCAATTGGTGCCAAAATATCGTATGATAATTCCGGTCGCTTTAATAAATCAGCTAATGTGGAACCCGACTGTAATAACGTACTACCATATTGTTCTAATAATTTTTGAACTTCCTTTTTACCACCAATTGTAGTATGCTGCAATCGTTGTATTTCTTTTTCAATCATTTTCTCCTTGATCAATAATTTTTCATAGCGGCTATCGTCAATCAATCCGACCTCGTGACCAATTTTTGTTAATCGAAGATCTGCATTATCCTGACGCAAAAGTAAACGATATTCTGCTCTTGATGTCATCATACGATATGGCTCATTCGTTCCTTTTGTAATGAGGTCGTCAATTAAAACTCCGATATATGCCTGTGAACGATTTAAGATCAAAGGATCTTTTCCTTGTAATTTTCTTGCGGCATTAATTCCTGCAATAATACCCTGTGCACCAGCTTCTTCATAGCCAGAACTACCATTTGCCTGTCCCGCACTAAAAAATCCACTGATCTTTTTATATTCCAAGGATGCCTTTAACTGCGTTGGATTTATACAATCATACTCAATAGCATATGCATTTCTCACAATTGTTGCATGTTCCAATCCCGGTACAGAATGATACATCGCATATTGTACATCCTCGGGAAGAGAACTTGACATTCCGCCAACATACATTTCGTTTGTATAATTACCCTCCGGCTCCAGAAAAACCTGATGGCGTTTTTTATCTGCAAAACGAACTACTTTATCCTCAATTGATGGACAATATCTTGGTCCTGTCCCCTCAATAACCCCAGAGTAAAGTGGCGAACGATTTATATTATTACGTATGATATTATGTGTATTTTCATTGGTATAGGTCAGCCAACAAGATACCTGTTCTCGCTCTAATTCTTCCGGTGTATTTGTAAATGAAAAAGGTACCACTCTTTCACTTCCCTTTTGCTCTTCCATCTTTGAAAAATCTATCGTTCTTCCATCTACTCGCGCAGGTGTTCCTGTCTTAAAACGGCGAACTTCAATTCCAAGATCAATCAGATTTTGTGTCAGATGATTTGCTGCAGTTAAACCATTTGGCCCGGTATATTGACTAACATCCCCATAAATACAACGTGCTCTCAAATATGTTCCCGTACACATTATAACAGCCTTACATGGATAAATAGCATCTGATGTTGTTTTAACTCCAACAACACATTTGTTTTCCACCAATATTTCTGCAACTTCTCCTTGTTTAATGACCAAATTATCTGTGTTCTCTAGAACATGTCTCATGGAATTACTATATTCTTTTTTGTCTGCTTGTGCACGCAGCGAATGTACTGCAGGTCCTTTGGACATATTGAGCATCTTAGATTGTATAAATGTTCGATCAATATTTTTTCCCATCTCACCACCAAGTGCATCAATTTCTCGAACAAGATGTCCTTTCGAGCTTCCTCCAATATTTGGATTACACGGCATCATTGCAATACTATCAACACTAACTGTAAATACCAATGTTTGCATTCCTAATCTTGCGGAGGCAAGTGCTGCTTCACAACCTGCATGTCCTGCACCAATAACAACAACATCGTACTCCTCGTATGTATATGACATAGTCCACTCCATTCTGCTAATTTATTGCTTAGCTTTCCTATTCAACCAATTTAAACCCACTATTTTCCCATACAAAATTCTTCAAAGATCTTATTTACCAAATCTTCCGTTGCTGTATCTCCATTAATCAATCCTAATTGTTGATAAGCTTCCATCAAATCAATAGTAAAAAAATCTTCCGGCATTCCATACTTAATACTTTGTTCTACACGATGTAATGCATTCACTGCCTGCATAACAGCATTTTTGTGTCGAATACTTGTAAGACATATTTGATCGTTAAATTGCAGATCTCCCCGTTCAAACTTGTCCGTAATATATTGTTCCAATTGCTGCAATCCCTGTTTTGTCTCATTGGAAAATGCTATCGTATCCCATGAAAGTTTATCTTTCAAAAAAAGTTCGGATACTTTTACTTTTAGGTCTGCTTTATTCAAAAGAATAATTCCTTTTTTCTGTGCGATCAACGGAAGAATCTGTTCATCTTCATCAGACCATTCTTCACTTCCATCAACCACAAATAGAATAAAATCAGCCTGCTCAATATATTGTTTTGCTCGATCAACACCAATTTTTTCAACTGTATCTTCCGTATTATGAATACCTGCAGTATCTATTAAATTAAGCATCAATCCACCAAGCCGAACTGACTCCTGTAAAGCATCTCTAGTTGTTCCTGCAATATCTGTTACGATTGCACGATCTTCATCCAGCAAAATGTTCATCAAAGAAGATTTTCCGGCATTTGGTTTTCCAACAATGACTGTATTAATCCCCTCAGATTTCATTCTACCATTTCAAAACGATCCAATAATCTTTGCAAAGAAACAATCTGTTGCTCTGTTTTATCAAATAATTCATCAGAATATCCCGTCAGATCATAGTGTTCCGGATCATCCAAAGCACTTTCAATACGTCCCATCTCATATAAAATCTGTTCTCTGATCTGCTGAATATATTTTGATACAGACCCCTCCAACTGTTTTACAGCACTTTGTAATGCAAATTCATTTTTAGATGAAATCATTTTCATTACTGCTTCTGCCTGTGAAAGATCAATACGTCCATTCAAAAAAGCCCGTTTTGTAAACTCTCCCGCTCTGCCAAAAAAGCACCTTTTTCTAATAAAAGCTGCATAACTCTCTGTAATATATAATTGCCACCATGGCAATTAATTTCAACAACATCCTCTCGCGTATAAGTTGCAGGCGCTTTCATAACAGAAACCATAACTTCATCTACAACCTCATTATTACCATCTATAATAAATCCATAATGAATGGTATGCGATTTCTGTTGTTGGAGATATGATTTATCTATCAATGCTTCATTTTCTTCGTTATTAAATTTTCCCGGATGAAAAATCGAATCAACAATCTTCATTGATTCTGATCCACTTACACGAATGATGCCAATCCCACCACCTGCAGCACTAGCAATTCCAACAATTGTTTTTTCTTCCATTGCTGTCTCCTATTTGTCTTATTACAAAATGTGTAAATCTAAATCCACCTTTACATTATTTAAAAACTATTTCAATTGAAAAGAAAGGAGCCAAACCAGCCCCTTTCCTCGATTCCTAATGCTATTATTCATTATCCTGAACATCTTCAGAAGAATCTTTCTCATACTCATCATATTTCTTCTGATAAGAATTATTATATTTTTTACGGTATCCTCCGTTATTTCTTTTTCCATAACGAGAATTGCCATAAGAATATTTTCCACGACGCTCATAACCTGTATCCACACCCGGCTTCAATGTAATTACCACTTTGCGATATGGCTCATCTCCCTCGCTATGTGTTTCAACATATTTATCCTTCTGCAAAGCAGAATGAATAACTCGACGCTCATAAGGATTCATCGGCTCTAAATATACCGGTCTGTGAATTCTCTTAACTTTATGTGCCAAGTTGTGTGCTAAATTTTCCAGTGTTTCTTTTCTTCTTTCACGATAATTTTCAGTATCAAGCTTTACTTTCATATAATCTTCTGTATTACGATTAATAACTAAACTAACCAAATACTGAAGAGAATCTAAGGTAATTCCGCGCTTACCAATCAAAATACCCATCTCTTCACCAGAAAGATCAATGTTCATCTGATTTTCAACTTCATCGATCGTAATTTCAATGTTTACCTGCATTCCCATTGATTGGAACACCTTGTCCAAAAAATTAGAAGCGATAGCATCCAAAGAAAGTTTTACGCGAGCACGAATCTTTGCAGGTTTGCTGATCAATCCTAACAATCTGCTTGATCCTTCCTCAATTACTTCATATTCCAACTGATCACTTGATGTCTGCATAGATACAACTGCATTTGTTAATGCCTCATCAACTGTTTTTGCTGTAAACTCCTGCCATTCTGACATAATAAACCTCATTTCTGCACACTCTTTCACGTATCTTTTACTTCATGCCAAGTGTACGTAGACATAAAGTAAATTACTATTTGTTATCATTATTGTCTCTTGCAAGCATATTTGCATAAGAAGCAATACTTCCCTCTTTATATTTTTTATTTGTTTCCGGCCTTTTATAATCCTTTTCTGCTAAAGATTTCTTCGGTCGGTTTACTTTCTTACGCTGCTGCGTTGTCTTTGTTGTAGTATTAATGTTGCTTGTACGCTGTTTTGTCACATCTGAAAAAGCAGTATTGGGATCAATTCCAAGTCTTTCATACTTTTTCTTTGCCTTTTCTGTATTTTTTGCAATAATTGCATCCATATCAGTATGCTTAAAATATGCATCAATAGCCAATGTCTGCAATATACGAAATACATTGCCGGCAACCCAATAAATACCAACACCAATTGGGAACATAAAGCACATTACACCAGATACATATGGCATAACTTTATTCATCATATTCATGGATGCCATCGCAGTATTATCGGAATTCTGTGTCTGTGGTGTCGATGCCATACTAAGCTTCATGCTTATAATCTGAGTAATTACAGATAATATCGGAATCAATACACTGGCAGATAATGCTGCACCTCCGATAAATGGAATAACCGGCAGATCTGAGATATTAAGACCCAAAAAGGAATTAATATGAAATGCCTGACTTCCTACATCAGATACCATGTCAGCAATTGATGAAAATCCCTTGCTATTGCATGTATTCGCCAAACTATCCCATGCATCCTGATTAAACTGTCCTAACACATCTATATAATAGTTAAGTGCAGAACTCTTCGCACTAACTGCATTCTGAATAACATACGTCTTACTGTTTGTCATCTGACTCAGATCAGAAACGCTAATTCCTAACTTACGAACAGATTCAGCCACGTTTGTGTACATATTATATATTGGTGTTACATATGCCGGTATATTATATATAACGCGATACAAAGCAAAAAGAATAGGCATTGTGATCAACATTGGCAAGCATCCGCTTGCCGGGCTTACCCCATATTTTTGATATACAGCCTGTGTCTCCATTGACATCTTTTGCTGAGATGCCTGATCTTTTTTATTTTTATACTTTTGTTGAATTGCCATGATCTCCGGATTCATAATACTGGACATCTTAGCAAATTTCTGTTGTTTTAATACTAAAGGAAACATTAATAAGTTTACAATAAAAGTAAACAATATCATGCAAATTCCTACATTCTCAATTCCAAGTTTTGACATGAACAGATACAGCCATTCCAAAATCTGTCCAAGCATCCTAGCAATCGGTCCCAAAATGGATCCCTGATAGGTCGTCAATATAACATCAACCATTCTAATTAATCCTCCTGATTTAACAGGGCAAGCTACGGTACCGGATCATATCCACCTTTCGCAAACGGGTGGCATCTCAATATACGTTTTATACTCAAAAAACTCCCCTTCATAAAACCATACTTCTCTAATGCCTCTATTGCATATTGTGAACATGTTGGCGTATAGATACATGTAGGTCTTCCTTTCAAGGGAGATATTATCTTCCGGTATACCTTTATTAAAAAAATCAACGATTTTTTCATTCTAACATCATCTCACTACTATATTGTGCAGCTTCCCCAAATGTAATACAGCACTCTCAATTTCCTGGCATTTTCTGCCCTTTGCCGTATTTCTAGCTATTATTACAATATCATATCCATTCTCAAACTTCTCCACATTCAAACGGATACTTTCTCTTATCAACCTGGTAACCCTATGCCTTACAACACTGTTTCCAACTTTTTTACTGACTGTAATTCCGTATCTGTTTCTGTCCAGGTCATTCTTACGAACATACATAACTAAATACCTGTTGGCATAGGATTTTCCATGGCGATATGCTTTCAAAAAATCACTATTATTCTTAATTGATTCAAACACAATAATCCCTCTGCAAAAGCAAACTTAAAGTAAGGCTACTTTATAAGAAGAAAAGGTCACATAAATGCGACCTATGCAGATAACTTATGTCTTCCTTTTGCTCTTCTGCTTGCTAAAACCTTACGTCCGTTAGCTGTCTGCATTCTCTTTCTGAATCCATGAACTCTACTTCTGGATTTCTTCTTAGGCTGAAATGTCATCTTCATACTCAAAACACCTCCTTCTTCAAAATTAACACATCATGACTCAACAGGACTGTCCCTGAAAAATCACATACAAATAAAATGCATAAAACGCATACAGCCCATATTATAACGGTAAATGCCCATTTCGTCAAGCATATTCTAGCTATAACTCTAATTTTTCCTACAAACTGAAGTAAAAAGTTTGTTTACTTGTTAATGAGCCTCAGATAAGAACAAATGAATCAAATTGTAAAATGTGAATTATTCCACTCATTATCCACAATATAATGCACATGTTAATAATGTGAATTTAAAATTCACATCACAATAAACTAAATTTTAATCTTATATAATAGGAAGAAACTCATTTCCATTTATTTTATTCTACACACGAAGTATCATTAATATACACATTATACAGCAATAGTATTTAAACGAAAAAATCCTTGAATTTTCATAGTTCTACATC
>NZ_QUFB01000077.1 GCF_003478335.1 Clostridium sp. AM49-4BH | reverse complement strand
ATGATCTCTCAGGGTAAAGAAAAAACAAAATTTTGCATCGGTATTGATCCCATAATATTTCCGCCGGTACAGCCAGAGTGAAAAAAGCTGTCCTGCGCTTTCCGCATTGTTAGAAAACGCCTCTAAGCTGATCCCGGTCGACCCGGAAGTATATGCACTTTTCACCTCCGGCGTGCCAAGTTTGGTGTAATATTCCCTGGAAATAATAGATACTCCCGCATGCGCCGCCTCCTCTTTGGTAAGGATCGGCAGACTCTTTCCATCCTGCAGGTTGGCACCTGCATATTTTTCCGCATAGAATGACGTGTATTCTACTGCGTACTGTACTAACTCTTCTCTCGTCACATTCATCCTCTTTTCTGTACGGTAAATCCGTTACTGCGTATTGCTTTATAACAGCAGATCATTGTGCATCCCCATCATCTGCAAAGCATTTCGAATACCCTCTTCCACTTCTTCACGGCTGTAGCAATGCATCTCAAGGAATTCATCCTCTTTGTCATTAATATATTGATATACCTGCAGTGCCACCTCCAATAGTTCCATTTTCTGTCCTCTGCAGTCTACGTCCCCCTCCGATGCATGCTCTAACTCGGCGATCAATTCATTTTCTGCCTCATTGATCTTTCCTGCATCAATCATTGCCAGCCACATCTCGTATTTATCCTTCTGTGCTGCGTTTTCCAAAAATTTTGGCTGCTTAAACCGACGTTCTCCAAATAGAACCCCTCCAAGACAGCGTAATGTATTGTATACTGCATGCTTGGTTTTCTTCGTCTGATACTCCGCCATGTCATCCTCTCTGATTCTTATAAAATCCGTTTTATAAAATTCTCTGTCACAATAATATCCATCTGCCGAATCTTTCTTATTCTTTCCCGCAACCGTTCTATGATCTTAATATCATCTGTCACTGTATACTTAATATACATGTTCTGTGCGATCAGACATTCTTTTTCCAATTCTTCCAAATCTTTCAACAGTACATCATCCTCTGCAGCATAACCATTCTCCATCATATACTGATACCGTCTACGCATCAGATATTTATGATCGCAGAGCTGAACCAGACTGCGCCAGTCTTTTGACGGATACGTATCATCCTGCCTGATCACCGCCTGAAAGCAGTGATCAAGCAGATCATAGCACTGCACACCAAAGAAAACCTCATTGAGATAGTCACTGCCATCATGAAAAGATTCCGGGCATACTGTACGGTTTAAGTAACAGATTCCATTTCCTGGTGCAATATAGTCCATAAGCTGTTCTTTCACGTACCCTGGCACAAAAGAATACTGTGCGGAAGTGACTCGATACAGATAAACTCCATACTTCCACATATCATCCGGCACTAAACGAAATGCTCTGTCAAGTTGATCATATGAGATCTTCTTGGTGCCATATTTTCCACGTTCGAAATTATCCGCAATATAAACAATCCGCTCTCCACCATCATAGCCATAGATAAATGTTGGATGATGAAACCCATAATGCCCCCTCATGTCCTCCCTAAAAAACTGATCCAAAAATGTAGAAATATAATACCCACCATCAATAGCATGGATCACAAATTCATGGAATGAACGAAACATTCCAAGAATCAATGACTTTGGTATCATATTTTTTTCAACAAACGGACAAAGATCAAACATATTAGGGGAAAGATAATGGATCGCATATGGATAAAAGGTTATGCTGGCATCTTTTGCATCCCACTGATACCCGATATAATGAGAGCCTCTCATCTGTATAAAATGATTGTATATCCACTTTCGGCCATCCTCTGATCCGCTTAGAATTCCAAACAAGAAATTCTGTTCCGGCCATGCCCGGATACCGACATCAGCTAATGGCAATATCCGGGCAGATTTTATTCCCTTTTGAAACAATGGTTATCTCCTTTCTCTTTATTGTTCATTTCAAATAAGTTGTAGCTTTCCAATCACTTGTAACAAATTGTCCACTTTCTGTATTAAAGACTAGATGATCTCCCTGTTGTCCTGTCATGGTAAATGTGTTCAGAATCTTATCTTTATCGTCATGATCATGCACCTGAAATAATAACTTTCCTGATTTAATCGTCATCCCCGGTATGCCATGTTGTAGAACATATTCTGCTTTATTGAATCCTGCCGCATAATCATTACAAGTTAAGCGATACATCTTTTTCACATAAAACTCTCGATTAGAACGAATCCCGATAGCACAAATTGCATATCGCGGAAGTCCTGCTCCAACGCTATCGTATCCTGCATAGACAATTTCTTTTTCACCATCACCATCGATATCATATTTTATGAAACTTTTCTGATAGGGTTTTCCTTTTGCAGTTACTAGCTCGCGAATGGGAGAATTATTTTTATTCTCTCTTAAATATTGCAAAACTGCTTTTTCCTGTCTGTATTCAATATAATACATTCCAACACGTACTACTGAGCATAGTATAATTACTGTAACGAACACCGCTATAAGTCGTATAAAATTTTTCCTTTTTTTACTCAATCTTTATCCTCCTTATCAAAGTCCTCCCAATCACTCGTAACAAACCGTCCGCTTTCTGTATTAAAGACTAGATGATCTCCCTGTTGTCCCGTCATGGTAAATGTATTCAAAATCTTATCCTTATCGTCATAATCATGCACCTGAAATAATAACTTTCCTGATTTTATCGCCATACTCGGTATGCCATGTTGTAGAACATATTTTGCTTTATCAGGTGCAACTGTATAGTCAAAACAGGTTAAGTCATAAATTGCCTTTACATAAAATTTTTGACCGGAATGAATCCCAATTGAACAGATCACATATCTTGGATATCCGGACCCCAATTCATCATATCCTGCATAAACAATTTCTTTTTTACCATCACCATCAATATCATATCTTACAGTTTTTTGCTGATAAGGCTTTCCATCATCATTCACCAGGCCATGAAAAACCGATTTGCTCTCATTTTCTTTAAAAAATTCCAAAAGCTTACTATCTTGTCTGTATTCATAATAATACATTCCAACACGTACCGCTAATCCTAGCAAAATCGATGCAATGAGCACCACTATGATCCATATTAATATTTTCTTTGATTTGGTCATCCTCTTTTCCTCCCTGTTCAGCATTCAGATTTTATTATTTTCAACATTCTTCTGACATTGCCTTTTCACATGCAACGTCAGAAGAATTTATGATTTGAATCATTATTTGAATACAATAAAATGGAGACTACTTGTATAAGATCCCCCACCAATATCCCATTTTTTGCTCTTAACAAAATACCGCTCAATTTTCCATGGAAGTGAATTTTTAAAACGATCAGCATATATTAAAATCCCCACTCTAGCTCGCCCAGGCTTATGAGCCCAAAAATGTGTTCCAGTACTGAAACTATAAAATCTTTTCATAAAATGATAATCTGGTAGTCCATTATCCATTTTCCCAGTTCTTAAAATAATCATTGTATAATCATCATTATACTTACTAGCATCGCCATGAGGAATTGTTTTATGAATTTTATATTTCAGTTTCTTTAAATCAGCCATTGTATAATCTAATGCCTGCTTTTCAGTCGCAGGACATTTTGTTGGATTAGAATAATGACCTGGATCAATTGCCTTTTCGTTATTCATAGCAAACCCATAACAATTGGAATCTAAAAAATTGTTCACTCCTTTCCAATAATAATTCTTTCCTGAAGGAGATTTTGGGAATTTTTTTACCCAGTCTGGCACATTTCCAGTAGCATTACTTGCATTTACAGGGGTATTTTCGCAATAAGCATACATATTGTGAGAAAACGCTCCAAAACCCGTGTCTGTATAACTATCCATACTTAACATACGCCTTGTAGCCGGATCATAGTATCGATTCACAAGATAATAAAATCCACTCTCCCGATCATAATAATAGCTTCTGTACCGATATGGATTACGTTCTGCCAGTGTCTGATTCCCGATAATGTTGACAATATTTCCCCATGCATCATATTCATAGGTTACAAGTTCTTTTCCTTCTGAATCCATAATTCCAACAACATCATTACTGCCATTTAATCGATACAAATACGTTTTTCCTTGACTTTCAAATCCAACAAGCTGATCAAAAGCATTATAATGAAACCACATTTCGTCTTTGTCCGTAACCTCTCCTATCAACTTCCCATTGACATAATAAAATTGAGTGTTCCCATCTTTTCCAGATTTTTTTACACGATTTCCATTCATGTCATAGGAATAAACGGTCTTCCCATTATTATTTTTAATCGACTTGAGTTTATTGCCCTGTGTCCATGTAAAGTGACTATCATCCCAATATGTTATAGGATTTCCACTCGCATCATAACAAATTTGTTTTCCTTGATATAATGTCATTTGATCTGCATATCTATCATTGTATCCATAATCTGCTATCTTTTTTCCATCTTTCAGCTGAACAGATGGTTTATTAAAGTCCAATGGATATGCATATACGTTTGTTATATTACCTCCCTCATCATAATGATATACATATGTCTTATTTGTTGCAGAAAGATTCTCGCGAATCACTTCATTTAAATTATTGTATTCATAAGATACTAGGCATCTATCTTTATCCCATACCGCTTTTAGAAGACCTTGTTCTGTGTATTCCTCTCGATATGATTTCTGATTATTTACTTTAATTAGTTTATCACTGCCATCATCCTGATATGACTCTTGATACACTATATCCCCATTTATGCGCACTTCCTTATCCTTTTGATCCTGAATTTCCAACAGCGCATTACTACGATAAATATACTTTCCATTATCAACAAGAAATTGTTCCGTCATATTGTTACCATTACAAGCAATCTGTAATGTCGTATTCATTCCATCATTGATCACTGAATAAGAACAGCCATCAGAACTTTTCATGCCAGTCAACTCTCTAGAGTTATCATGGGTATATTTATAAGTAATATGATTGACATGATCTGTAGCCTCTGAAAGAACATAATGGTTATCTTCATCATATGTCCAACTATAGAGTAACTGTTTTTCATCTGACAGACTTATCATGTCGCCAATCGAATCGTATTCAGCTATTAATGCATACCCGTCTCCAAATGTTGTGCGACACGTTCTGTCATTTTCCCATTCTATTGTTTTAAGTTCGCGTTGATTAATATCAAAACTTTTTATTCTTCCTTCACTATCATACTGGAAATCGTACTCAATTCCATTATGTTCTATATTTTTAATTCCGTTTTCGTCATATGTGTATGCATTATATATTTGATTTGCACCATCATATGCTAAACGAAGTGCCGGTTCTCCTTTTTTATTATATAAGATAATATTATAGTTATTATCTATTATCTGTATTTTATTCTTTTGCGAAATATTATTGTACACTTCCGTAACTTTTTGTCCCTGTTCATTATAATACGCTTCCAAACAGTCACCAGGAACGAATTTATATTTTGCCTCAACATACTTATCAGAACATTTCTGTGCGTCAACAATAAAATAATCACTATATTGTTGCTCTATTTTATGTATCGTTTCTTTTTCTATCTCAACAGAAAGATGATCTTTTCCAGCAATGCACACTTTTTGTTGCTCTGTGCAGTCAGGATCGTTCCACTTTCCATATCCATCTCTAATCTCATATCCATCAGGAATACCATCTTCATCCGTATCCCTAGTAACCTCACTAATGCATCCTTCCCCTTCATTCTTAAACGTTTTTATGTCCGATATTCTTCTCTCGCCGTATTTATCAACAATTTTCACATACGCCTCAATATATCCGTTTTCCTCAGGTTTATCAAAACAAACACCATTCTTATAGTTCTCAATCCTATGAAATGGTTCATTGTTGTAACGTATATATAATTCTATAGTCTGCGCATCTATATCTGACAGTGCTATTTTATCAGCCTCATCATCAAAATACATTTCTAAGGCAATGTCATTTCTCATGCAAAATTTCTGCATTTTCTGCATCATATTTGTCACTCGAATGTCCTCTTTTGCACTACTTTCAGATGCATTAATCGTCAATTTCTTTGTTATAATCGCTCCACATAAATCCAATTTTTGACACTCTATGTGTACGGATCCCTTTGGTGCATAGACAATTCCATTTATTGTAACATGATTTCCAGTAATCCATACAGACCCATCCTTTGTATACATAATTCCTTGGCGCAAATTATTCTCTTCTCCACTAACCTTAATATCATTCTCTGCAACTAATATTCCAGAAAAAATATTTCTTGCCGCCTTCATTTCATAAGAGTCACTGGAATAAATATATGCATCACTATTAAACCTCTCACCTTCGTTGCCATTTGACAATTCTACTTTATCGGCATGCTCCAGCTGATACAGAATACCATCATGTAAATTTGGAAGCTTCTGCACAGTTGTAATATTACCCATTAGTTGGTTACTATTAATATTTTCTGTTATACATATATTTGCTGTATCAACCTGCGTCTCAGCAGCATCGGCATAACCTGTCGCTATATGAATCGGGGCAAATGCCAACGCTAAAGAAATTACATATGCACTTATAATAGTTGCTTTTTTTCTCATTTTTTCTCCATTCTGTGCTACACTTTCATGATCTGCACTATTATATGTATTAGTTTTTTGTTTCTCAAATTCCGACTTTCTCATGCAGAAACTTTATATTTTCTACATCCATAGCATATACAGACCTAATATGCTATAATTATCAAGTGAAGTTTTAATCTGCGGTACAGAGGGTCTGTTCTCAAGTACTGCAGATTTTTGTAGAGAAACTCTACAAGGCGCCATCATAAAGATGTTTACTTCTTTGTAACATCTTTATGATGCAATGACTGTGGTCTTACCGGCTGATGTAGGATGCCTAAGCATGTAGGCCAACGCTCACTATCCATAATCAATTTTTTCTGCGCTGTTTTTTCTACTGCACGTAAAATTAATTCTTTTGTCTTTTTCGTTCCTTGCTCCTTTCTACACATATCCCCTAATTATTCGCTTGGTATCAAATGTGCAATAATACAAAGTCATTAATAAATGCGTCTGTAACACATTAAATGTAATAAAAAAATTTCTCTTCGTAAACCCATTTGGCAGAAATGGACACTTTTTTCCATAATTGGACATCTTTTTAACCTTTCATTTAAGAATTTTATATTGACAACTAAAACTTCCCATTCCAAAAGATGCTGCGAGAACCATATATTGCTCATTATGTCGATGGTCTAATTATATTTTGTAGCCGCTATATAGTGAGTCATGCCATCAGAAAATAATATCAATAATTTCGAGTTGATAAGCTTCCAAAGATCATCTATTACCAGAAATGGGATTACAAAGAGTACACCTCTTATCTTGAATGGCGATATGGCAAAAAGATCAAAAAAAAAATCCTGTAAACGAAATCGTTTACAGGATTTTTTGTCGCTCCCCGAGTAGGACTCGAACCTACGACAGCGCGGTTAACAGCCGCGTGCTCTACCGACTGAGCTATCGAGGATTATAACAAAAACACAGTCCTTTCTTTAG
>NZ_QUFB01000076.1 GCF_003478335.1 Clostridium sp. AM49-4BH | reverse complement strand
CCGCCACCTCTACCCTGAAGCCTCAACTCTACGGCCTAGGATAGAGAAAATAAGTCAGTCAAGCGCCCAACCTCTACCCTGAAACATCAACCCTACAGCTTGAGGCAGAGAAATTAAGTCTCGCATGGCACACATCAACAAATATAATCAATGAGGAGGAAATCACTATGAGAAAAACAATAGAAAATCAGATCGCTTATTTAAAGAACACTTTGGCTCAAATAGAATATAGATTAAAGAATGTCCCGAAAGGTTATTTGAAAATTCAAGCGCGTAAAGGAAAAGTTTACTATTATCATCATTATAAGGCAAAAGATACAAAATTAGTCCAAAGAAAATATATTACCAGAAAAGATGCACAGCTTGCACAGGTACTAGCACAGAAAGGGTATGACGAAAGAGTTAAACCACTTTTGCAGAAAGAACTAAAAGAATTGGAAAGCTTTCTAAAAAAATACGATGAAAATAGAGTGGATGCGATCTATGATATAATGAGTGCAGAAAGAAAAAAACTAGTGCATCCTGTTCGTGAAAGTATACAAGAACAAATGAATAGATGGCAAGATGAAAAATATGAAGTTAATACAAAATATAAAGAAAATTTAATTTATGAAACTGAAAATGGTGAAATGGTACGCTCAAAATCAGAAGTAATCATAGCGAATATGTTACGACATCATAAAAAATATTTATTGTATAAATATGAACGACCATTAGAGGTAGTTATAGACGGAAAAGTAACTATTATATATCCTGATTTTACGATATTGAATTGTATAACAGGGAAAATAGTCTATTGGGAGCATGCTGGGCGAATGGATGATGTAAGGTATACTACAGGATTTGTTCAGAAGATGAATACTTATGCCAAGAATAACATTGTAACAGGACACAACTTAATTGTGACATATGAGACTATGAATTATCCACTTGATATTAAAGTTGTAAAGAACTTGATCGAAATGTTGATAAACGATATTGAAATATAGTCGTAGGGTAAAATTATACAAGTGAAAAACCAGATACTGCGGATTTGTGGAGAAATTCTAATCAAATGAAGAAAAATATGATATTATAAATATGAAGACAATAAACAATGTTTAGTAGATGCAAGAGGAGGAAAACTTGATGAAGAAAATATAGCCTAACATTTACAAATGGAGTTAAAGGTATCACGCGATGATTTAGAGGGGGCTTTTGCGTTTGAAAAGGTACATGAGAAATATTCTGTCAGTGCAAAAGAAAATAGATGTTATCGTCACCGTTTTTACCAATTTGAAATTAAAAAGTTTAGTGAGCAAATAGAACAAGATTCCTTTCAAATTGATGGAAAGAAATTTTATTGGATGTCCATTGCAGAAATGGAACAGGATAAAAGAATCATGGAAGTGAATAGCGACATTGTTAGTATGGTGAAAAGAGTGGCGTAGATTCCACATATAATGAAATATTGTATTAATAACTGTATCGTTTGAAAAATTATAGGTCTGAATCCCATCCCTGTGGTGATTCAGACCTTATTTTAACTTTATAGGAAAATTGTCGTTTCCTATAAAGTCATAGTCTGTCAGGCGCTTATTATTGCAGCTAAGGAGTAAATCGTGGTACAATTTCGAATATATGGATTTTTCGATTGGGAAAATAGATGGAATGAAACAGAGTATAGGAGGTAGTTGTGAAGACATTAGTGGCGATCGGAGAGGCGTTGATTGATTTTGCACCACAGCAGGCGGGCAGACAGATCAAAGATACAGAAAGCTTTATGCCAAAGGTGGGAGGTGCACCGGCCAATGTATGTGGAGCATATGCAAAACTTGGTGGCAAAGCAGTTATGCTGACGCAGCTTGGAGCAGATCCGTTTGGGGATAAGATTGTGGAAGAACTTGCGCACAGCGGCATAGACACCACATATATCTCACGCACAGAGGAAGCTAACACGTCGTTGGCATTTGTGGCATTGCTGGAAAATGGAGACAGAGAATTTACGTTTTTTAGAAAACCCGGCGCAGATATGCTGTATCAACCGGAACAGGTGCCGGAAGAAGTGTTTGCAGATGCATATGCGCTTCATTTTTGCTCGGTTTCTCTAGGGGATTATCCGATGAAGCAGGCGCATAAGAAAGCGATTGAAAAGGCTTCGGCGGCTGGAGTGATGATCAGCTTTGACCCGAATCTTCGACCTCAGTTGTGGCCGGATCAGGCGCAACTTAAGGCAGCAGTGACAGAATTTCTTCCTTGCGCGGATATTCTTAAGCTGTCAGATGAAGAGTTGTTTTTTATCACAGGCAAAGAACATATTGAAGATGCGGTGGAAGAGCTGTTTGCTATGGGAATCTCTGTGATCTTATATACGAAAGGAAGTCAGGGTGCGGAGGTTTACACAAGAACAGCGCATGTAGCTGTGTCCGGCACTGGGAAAAAGGCAGTGGATACGACCGGAGCGGGAGACGGATTTATTGGTTCTTTCCTTAACCAACTCGCTTATGAGGGGAGAACCCTGGATGACATGAAGAAGATGACGGATAAGGAGTGGGAGTCCTATTTGATTTTTTCAAATCGTTACTGCGGAGAAAGCATTCAGAAAAAAGGAGCACTATCTTCTTACCTTACCAGACAGGAAATGGAAATGCTTTTTGGTTGAGGATATGGCATTGTTAAGGAAACGTTAAGTTAAGGTGTTAGAATTTATTAGCAGACAAGGAGTACAGGAGTCATATGGAAAAAATTAATAAAGAATATCCGATTTTAAGTAATTGGAAGTTTGTGTTTAAGGAAATGTACGACCTAGACCACAAGTACCCTTGGTATATTGCAGTACGATCGGTAGCAGGATTTTTGGCGCCGTTTATTGCAGCGATCATACCAAGTGCGGCGATTAGTATGGTCGAAAAAAAGGCAGATTTTTTGACTTTTTTTGGAGTAATGCTGGCGTTTGTGCTGGGAAATATGATTATGGGGATCGTATCGACAAAGTATGATTTTCTAATTAAAAAGAAAAATTATAAGGTGCAGTTTCAGTCTGTTCAGAAGAAAGTAATCAGCAAAATTATGACAGTGGATTACCAAATTCTGGAGAGTGCAGAAGGAAAACGAGCAGCGGATGGCGCAAAATACAGCTACTCGGAGGAATGGAATGGCTGGAGTCGCATTATGGATATGTTTACGCCATTCGCATTTAATCTGTTGGGAATTATCGTATATACGATCATACTGATTCCAAGATGCCCCTGGGTACTGCCGATTTTTGCGATTATGAGCATTATGAATGTGATGATCGAAAAGAAAATTGCGCAACGGGGTTATCGGAAATATAGAGAGACAATTTGGGAGACAGATTCCAGAGTGGAGTATTTTTTTCAGAGAAGTACATCTGCTACGGACGGTAAAGACATTCGTTTGTATCGCATGGAAAAGTGGTTTGTGGATGTCATGAAAACACTGGTTCAGAGACGAATGAAAGTATGGAAACGCGTGGAGATGTATTATTTTCTGCCGCATCTGTCGGACACGATCTGGTCGCTCGTGCGTGACATCATTGCGTATACGGTGTTGATAAATCAGTTTTTGGCAGGGGAATTGAATGCGACCACATTTACTTTTTATTTGGGAATTATTACCGGTTTTGCTGGCTGGCTGAATGGCGGTAATATGGGAGACGGTTTCGTTCGCGCTAACAGTGAAATGATCCGTTGCAACTGGGGCATTAACGATTACCGCAGTTTTATGGAGTTAAAGGATTCGGAGCATACAGTAGAGAAAGAGAATACGGAAAACACTTGTGCTAAAAATGGGACAGACAAAACGGAAAACGGTATTACGCTTGAGTTTAAGAATGTATGTTTTCGTTATCCCGGTGCAAAACAGGATGTGATACATAATCTGAATCTCAAGGTAAAGGCAGGCGAAAATATTGCACTGGTGGGAGTAAACGGAGCTGGCAAGACCACTTTAGTAAAGTTGTTGTGCGGTTTTTATCATCCAAATGAAGGACAGATTTTGATCGATGGCAGGGAGATTTCTGATTATTCAGAGACAGAATATCGCAAATTAGTCGCAGCAGTATTTCAAGACATGATGGTGATGGCAACTTCGGTAGCAGAAAATATCGCTTGTGAAAAACAGGAAAATATTGATGAACCAAAACTGCAAACGGCAATGCAGCTTGCAGATATTGAGGATAAGGTCCTATCTTTGCCAAAGAAGGAAAAGACAGCGGTTACCAACTTTTTGGATAAGGATGGCGTGTTGTTTTCGGGCGGAGAATTACAGCGCATATTACTGGCGAGAGCTTTATATAAGGACGCACCGCTTTTGTTGTTAGACGAGCCGACCAGTGCGCTGGATCCTCTGGCAGAGACAGCGATTTACGAACAGTATCACCGGTTATCGGAAGGGAAAACAACGATTTTTATTTCCCATCGCTTGGCGAGTACCAAATTCTGCGACCGTATCATTTATTATGAAAATGGTCAGGTGAAAGAAGACGGCACGCACGATGAACTAATGAAAAAGAATGGTGCATATGCCAAGATGTTTGAAATACAAAGTCAATACTACAATGAGAAGGGTGGTGATTTCGATGAGTAAGCATGCGATCAGCAATGAAAAAGAATCTGTAGGGGCGATCATAAAGAAATTTATGCATGTTATCGGGATCAATCATCGGCTGTGCAAGTGGATCCTGCCTTGTAATCTTGGAAAAAATATAATTATGGCGGGTCTGCCTTATGTGGGCATTGTATACGGCTGCAATATCTTAAATGCATTAGTTGCACGGGAAGCGAAGGGACATATCATGAATATGGTCTACCAACTTTTGGTGATCACTTTTGCAATGACGATCCTGTACCATATTTTGGATAAAGCAGGAAATGCGATGCGAGATAATATTCGTTACCGAATCAAGGCGGATATATCCAGTAAAGCTGCAAGCTAGATTATCAAGATCTTGAGTCGCAGGATAGTATGCAGCTTTTGACGGCAGCGTTAGAAGGTGAAAAAGAAAGCGGCGGTATTTACTGGTTTTCGGATAAATTAGGCGTGCTGATCGGTGATGTTGCATCTATCTTTTATGCCTTTGTTGTGCTTGTCCCAATTTTGACACAGCAACAGCATTTGACCGGAAATGGTGTGATGCAGATCTTAAATTCTAAGTGGATCATATACCTTATTTTCTTGTTAAATCTGTTTTCTATGTTCCTTTTTATGTGGATATCCAAGAAGGGCAACAAAAAGCAGTATGAAATTTATGAGGAAAGTTTGGATGCGATTCGCAAGGATGATTATTTTTATCGCGAGATCCTCAGCAAATATGCGACAGGTAAGGAGATCCGTCTGTATGCCTTAAAGGATTTGCTGTTGAGGGATATGACGAAAGTGTGGGATGAAAAGTGCAATATTCAGGACAGAAAGCTAGACATTCAGGAAAAGATCCGAATCCGTTATTTGATCGTACAGGCGTTGCTTTTAGTGATTTCCTATACGGTGATCGGAGTCAGAGGCGTTAATGGGATGATCACGGGAGCGGAAGTGGTCAAGTATGTATCGGCACTAACGGCACTCGGAGGTGCTTGTCAATATATGGTAGATCATTTTGAAACGGTGTTGCTTAATATGCAGTATTTGCATCATTATTACGAATATCTGCAGTTGCCAAATCGCAAACAGACGGGTGGAAAACCTACGGCTGATCTACCTCCACAGGATCTGGTGATTACCTTTGAGGATGTAAGTTTTAAGTATCCCGGTGGTAAAAAGGATAGTTTAGAGCATGTTAATCTCACATTTCACTATGGAGAAAAAATTGCGCTGGTAGGTCCGAATGGTGCCGGAAAAACGACCTTGATCCTGCTGCTGTGTCGACTGTATGAGCCAACACACGGACGTATTTTGCTAAATGGGATCGATATTCGTGAATATGATTATGAAGAATATTTGGCAATGTTTGGTGTGGTATTTCAGGATTTCAAACTGTTCGCTATGACAGTAGCAGAAAATGTTGCTGCCAGTGAGGAGTACGATGAGCGGGAGATTGAAGAGGTTTTGGAGAAAGCAGGCATTTGGGAGCGTGTCCAGAAAATGGAACAGGGAATCCATAATCCATTGTATAATGTGGGTATTAAAGGTGTTGAGGTGTCCGGCGGTGAGGCACAGAAAATTGCGATTGCGCGCGCCTTATATAAGAAAGCACCTTTTATCATTTTGGACGAACCAACCAGTGCACTAGACCCTATGGCGGAATATGAAATTTATTCAAGTTTTGACCGACTGATTCAAGACAGAATGGCGGTATACATATCCCATAGAATGTCAAGCTGTCGTTTTTGCCAACGGATTATTGTGTTAAAAGACGGACAAGTGCAAGAGCAGGGAACGCACGAAGAATTGATAGAAAAAGACGGAATTTACGCTATGATGTGGAATGCACAGGCACAAAACTATCAATAGAAGGAGATTGGACTTATGAAAAACAATTTTCAAAAGACGATGTACGCCTGTTTTGCAGGTTATATCGTTCAGGCGATCGTTAATAATTTTGTGCCGTTGCTTTTTTTGACCTTTGAAAAAAGCTATCATATTCCACTCAGTCAGATCACAATGTTGATCACCTTTAACTTTGGTATTCAGTTACTTGTGGACTTATTATCGGCAGGATTCGTTGACCGGATCGGTTATCGGGTATCCATTGTGCTGGCGCATGTCTTTTCTGCAGCCGGTCTGATCGGACTGGTGATCTTGCCGGAAATACTTCCGAATGCTTTTGTCGGATTACTGCTTGCGGTTGTCGTGTATGCGATCGGTGGAGGTCTGATCGAGGTGTTGATCAGTCCGATCGTTGAGAGTTGTCCAAGTGATAACAAAGAGAAAGCAATGAGTTTACTACATTCCTTTTATTGCTGGGGACATGTGGCAGTTGTACTTTTTTCCACGCTGTTTTTCAAGCTGTGCGGTATCGATCATTGGAAAGTGATGGCACTTATCTGGGCGGCTCTTCCAATCATCAATGGACTCGTATTTTGTAAAGTGCCGATCGCTTCTTTGATCGAGGAAGGCGAAACAGGCATGACACTTGGTGAATTATGCAGAAATAAAATATTTTGGATCCTTATGCTTATGATGCTGTGCGCCGGAGCCAGCGAGCAGGCGGTCAGCCAGTGGGCATCGACCTTTGCGGAAAAAGGTCTTGGCGTTACCAAAACGATCGGCGACTTGGCGGGACCAATGGCATTTGCAATCCTAATGGGAAGTGCCAGAGCCTTTTATGGTAAATTTGGCGATAAGATCAATCTGGATCAATTTATGATTGGCAGCAGTGCGTTATGTATCCTGTCTTATCTGACGATATCGCTGTCAGCATCGCCATTGATCGCGCTGATCGGCTGCTCGATCTGTGGATTGTCAGTCGGAATCATGTGGCCGGGAACGTTTAGCAAGGCATCGGCTTCTCTTAGAAATGGCGGAACGGCATTGTTTGCACTGCTTGCACTGGCGGGGGATGCGGGATGCTCCGGAGGGCCTACTTTGGTAGGGTTTGTCTCTGATATTGCATCCGAAAATCTGAAAATGGGAATTTTAGCGGGCGTCATTTTTCCGGTATTGCTTGTCGTGAGTATTTTATTATTGCGGACAGTTAGGGAAAATAGGAAAGATTGAAAAGAAAGTAGATTGAAGAGAGAATAGATTGAAACAGCATAGATCGAAAAGAAAATAGATTGAAAAGAAAATAGATTGAAAAGAAAGCAGATTGAAGAGAGAATAGATTGAAACAGAATAGATTGAAAAGAGAATAAATAGAAATTTGTAAT
>NZ_QUFB01000075.1 GCF_003478335.1 Clostridium sp. AM49-4BH | reverse complement strand
TCATCCATTTTTGGACGGGACGCTTTCGCTACGATGCGCTACGTCACGTTACTTAATGTCTCTGAAATACGAGACATAAGTAACGACGAGCGCAAAGTCCCTTTCAAAAATGATGAATACCTTGCTTCCGGGACTTCGAGTTTCCGAAGGGCATGTAAATCAATCATCAGAGACAACAAAATTTAGAAATCACCAAAAACGAAAATGCGACAAGGCAATTACTATAGTTCTCGGATGGCAGAAATCACTCTTTGGTGACTGCAAAATGCAATATGTTCATTGCCATAATAAGCAATATGTTGTTCTTACAGCAACCTCCGGTATGGGAAGTTTGCGTCATTAATACATGGATCAATAAAGGAGGACACTCAGTGCAAGAATTTGATATTAATATTTTTGCCAACAGCAGTCAGGCTTTCTGCATTGTCCGTGTTGATCTGGATGAAGGTGGAAAGCCTTTCTCATATACTCCGGTATTTTTCAATCAAGCTTTGATGAATCTGGTTCGTGTTGAAGAGGGACGAACAATAGAAGAACAGTGTCCTATGCTATTTCAAAATATGAATCCGCGGTGGCTGCGTATATTTTATAATGCAGCGTATGAAAATCATAAAAGTGAGATAGAGGATATTTCAGAAGAATATGGCAGATATATTCGTGTGCAATGTTTTTCTGCAGGCCTTGGATACTGTGCCTGCATCGTCAATGATATTTCCAAGCAGATGTTGACAGAACGTTTCAAAAGTGAATTATATGCGAATATTTCCCACGAAATCAGGACGCCTATGAATGCAATAGCGGGGATGTTATCTCTTATGTATATTCATTTGGAGGAACCGGATAAACTGGAACAATATCTGGAAAAGATTGCAGACTACGGCGATGAATTATTGAATATATTGGACAAAGTATTGGATATGAGCCAGATCGAACTCGGCAAAGTAACATTGGCAGATCAATTGTTTGATATGACAGAAATGATAGAATATGTTGCTGCACAATTACAGCCGGAAAGTACGGCGAAACGACAGCAGGTCAAGATCATAAGTGACGGACTGGTACATAAAAAAGTTGTTGGTGACAGGGGAAGAATACAGCAGATATTGCAGTATCTGATGGAGAATAGTGTGAAATTCACCCCGGAGCAGGGAATGATCACTGTTACCCTGACAGAACGTGCTGCACAGGATGGGAAATCCTGTTACGTTATGGAAGTAAAGGATAACGGAATGGGGATAGAGCCTGAATTTATGGAATATCTGTACGAACCGTTCTGCCGCTCGGAACGTGTGAAAAAGGCGCATATTCCGGGATGTGGTCTAGGATTAAAAATCGTGAATAGTATAGTAAAAATGATGCGGGGCAGTATTGATGTAGAAACGGACATTCAGCATGGTACGAGTGTAACCGTCATGATCGAGCTGCCGTATATGGATGAATAGAGATGGAAAATTTGGATGCAGGAGACAGACAGATTGCGATGTATTTGCGCATTTCTAAACAGGATCGAACCGGTTCCAAAGAAGGCAGTATTGAGCATCAGAAAAAAATGATCTTAAATTGGCTGCATGACCAACAATTTCTACAGGAAGAGGAAAATGTCCCACAAAAAAGTTATTTGACAGATAATAAATGCAATCCAACGAATAAATATACGATAATTGAATATAAAGACGAGGGGTACAGTGGAATGACACAACGACGGCCCGCATATGAAAGGTTGTTGGCAGCAGTGTTGATGGGACGTGTGAAAGTGCTAGTGGTCAAGGATTTTTCTCGTTTATCCAGAGAATATTTAGTATTGGCAAGACTGCGCGAACAGGTAATGCCGGAATATCAGGTACGATTGGTTTCATTAGGAGACGGATATGATAGTGATGACTATAAGTCCGCCGGATTTTGTGGAGGACTGGACATTTCCTTTCGAGAACTGTTTTATGAATATTATTGTCATGATATTTCCAGGAAAGTAAAAGGTGCACTTTGGGCTAAAAACGAGAGAGGGGATTATGTGTCCGCTAAAGTGCCATATGGATATCGAAAAGTAAACGGAAGCTTAAAAATACAACCGGAGGAAGCAAAAGTCCTCGGTTTTTATTTGAGCAGATCGCGGAGGGAATGACTTACAAAAATGCGGGGAAAATAGTAGGTATGGAGGCTGCAAGAGTATGGTATCTTGTGCATAATCCGGTTTACACCGGTTGTCATGTATGGCATCGTTATGAAAATCATATTGACCAGATCCGACGCACGGTCGTTGTGCCAAAAGAACAGTATTGTGTCCGTAAAAACGGACATGAGCCGATCGTATCCGAAGAATTGTTTCATGCAGTTGCCGGGCGTCAGTATTCCACAACGTCAAAGAAACGTCATATCTTCCATGGAATTACGAAATGCGGTCATTGTCAACGGGCTCTAGTGCGCAGACGGAGACATCCCGAAATGCTTTGCTGTCGTCATTGCGGTGAGGGAGAAAGCGAGCGAATCGATATTCAAACCCTATTACAACTATGTGGAGAGCAGTTATGTAAAGAATATAAAGATGATCCGGATTTTTGCGGTTGGGCTCGTATGATCTTGGGGATCGGAACGGAGGCAGACGCGTTATCACACGCACTGGGGACCGATGGGACTATGTGGGAGAGGGAAGAACTGCGGAGAATTCTCTTAGAGGAAATGATCCAGAAGATTGAAGTGTGGCAGGACAAAAAAGTGTGCATTTATTGGAATTTCTGCTACAATAAACAAGAATGAGAAATGGAACGGAGGTGCATGGTATGGCGGCAAAACGAACGTATATTGCAATTGATCTTAAGTCCTTTTATGCATCTGTGGAATGTGTCGAGAGAGGACTAAATCCATTGACTACCAATCTTGTTGTGGCTGACAAGAGCCGTACAGAGAAGACAATCTGTCTTGCGGTGTCACCGCCATTAAAAGCACATGGCATTTCCGGCAGAGCCAGATTATTCGAAGTGGTGCAGCGCGTCAAAGAGGTGAATGCCTTGCGCAGAAGGCAGGCACCGGGTCATAAGTTTACCGGGAAATCTGCACAGGCAGAGGAACTTCGTGAGTCACCGGAATTAGAACTGGATTACATTGTGGCGCCTCCGCGAATGGCATATTATTTAGAATACAGTACCAAAATTTATCAGATATATTTAAAATATGTAGCCCCGGAAGATATACATGTATATTCCATTGATGAAGTTTTTATGGATGTAACACATTATTTGAAAACGTATCAAAAGACACCGAGACAGCTTGCACAGCAAATGATCCAAGATGTATTGGAGAACACCGGGATCACAGCAACGGCGGGGATTGGAACGAATATGTATCTGTGCAAGATCGCAATGGATATTTTGGCAAAACATATCATTCCGGATGAGAATGGGGTGCGGATCGCCAGTCTGGATGAGATCTCGTATCGTAAGTTGTTGTGGTCGCATCAGCCGATCACGGATTTTTGGCGCGTCGGCGCCGGTTATGCGAAGAAACTGGCTGCGGAAGGCCTGTATACGATGGGAGATATTGCGAGGTGTTCATTAGGCAAGGGGACAGACTATTATAACGAAGATTTATTATACAAAATGTTTGGAGTCAATGCAGAGCTGTTGATCGATCATGCGTGGGGATATGAACCGTGTACGATCGCACAGGTAAAGGCGTATAAGCCATCGACGAACAGTATCAGTTCGGGACAGGTTTTGCAGGAACCGTATGATTTTGACAAGGCAAAGCTAGTGGTGCGGGAGATGACGGATCTGCTCGTGCTGGAGCTTGTAGATAAGCGTCTGGTGACCGATCAGATGGTATTAACGATAGGATATGATATTGATAATCTGCGTGATCAGAAGATAAAGTACGGCGGTAGTGTGACAACAGATCGATATGGCCGCAAAGTGCCTAAACATGCTCATGGCACTGTTAATCTGCCGCAGAAGACTTCTTCAACCCGGGAGATCATGGAGGCTGTGAGCGGTCTGTATGACCGGATCGTAGATCCGAAGCTGCTAGTTCGTCGTATTACGGTCGTTGCAGCAAAGGTAATTGATGAGGCAGATATCCCCAAACAGGAATGCATACAGATGAGTTTGTTTGAGGATTATGAGGCGCAGGAAGTCAAACAGCAGCAGGACTCAGAAGCCAAACAAAAAGAGCGTAATATGCAGGAAGCATTGCTTAAGATCAAGAAGAAATATGGCAAGAATGCAGTATTGCGTGGAATGAATTTTGAGGAGGGGGCAACGGCAAAGGACCGAAACCGCCAGATTGGAGGACATCGTGCTTGACCTTTTAGCACAAAATGAATTTTCGCAGGAATTTGCATCGATGATCGAAGAGCAGGTTATGAAAAAATATGGCGATATTTTGTATCAGGAGCATCCGGTATCTGCCAATCATCTGCCAATGTCGGTCGACAACCGTGCTGCACAGTTTTCGCCGTTTGCCGCATTGACCGGACATGAAGAGGCGATACAGGAAACAGCACGGCTGACAGACAGACGGCACGAAATGGATGAGGAGAGCACCAGACTGCTCAATGAGCGGTATCACGAGCTGTTAGAACGCTTTGCAGAGCAGCCGTGGATCTCGCTAACGTATTTTGTCCCGGATGACAGGAAAGAAGGCGGCAAATATGTAACCGTACAGAGCACCGTAAAAAAGATAAAAGAATATGAACGACAGCTTGTGCTAGCGGATGAACGCATTATATCGATGTCTGATATTGTTTCAATGCAGTTTTTAGATCGTCCCTAGCGATGCCAACGCACATAAGGTAAGGTAAAAGGAGGAATGGGTTATGCAGACTGTTATCGTACGTTATGAAGGGGCATTGGCGCAAAGCGTAGAACGGGAGATCCCGGGGGCTACAACTGTAGAACTATTTAATGAATATGGCGTGGTTACGATTCCGGATGGACAGCTTGAGACATTACGTGCCCTTCCTGAGGTAGAATATATCGAGCTGCCAAAACGTCTTTATTTTGATCTGGAGCAGGGACGGCGTGTTTCCTGTCTGTCATCGGCGACATTACCGGATCAAAATGTGGAGGGATTGCAGGGAAAAGGTGTGCTGGTCGGTATTATTGATTCAGGAATTGATTATAGCCATCCGGATTTTATCCGCGACGATGGAACGAGCCGGATCGCATTTTGCTGGGATCAATCCGGGGAGCAGGAAGGGCGTGCCCCGGAAGGGTTTTCAATCGGAGTAGAATATACAGCGGAAGACTTTGATCAGGCATTGCGGATGCCGGAAGAGAGCCGGTGGGAGATCGTGGCTGTTGATGATCGTGTCCTGGGACATGGAACGGCAGTTGCAGGTGTGGCGGCGGGGAATGGAAGAGGCTCTGTCAGTCGGCGGAATCGCGGCATAGCTGCAGAAAGTAATCTGATCATCGTAAAATTGGCCGGAAGGGACGATGGATTTCCGAGAACGACAGAAGTGATGGAGGGCTTAGATTATGTTTTGCGTAAGGCGATCAGACTGCAGCAGCCGATCGCAGTCAACTTAAGTTTTGGCAATAATTATGGTCCTCACGACGGCCGGTCATTGTTTGAAAACTATATTTCTGAATTGAATGGTGTTTGGAAAAACATGATCGTTGTGGCAGCAGGTAATGAGGGAAATGCAAGGCACCACACACAGGTGGCGCTGCCCAAGGGGGATTTCCGGATATACGGAAATGGCGGGTTCGATGGTTCAAGAATAAATTCAGATAATTCTACAGAAGTAGAATTTGCTTTAGCAGAAGGAGAGAGAGCACTTACGATTCAATTGTGGAAATCCTATGTCGATCGTTTGGAATTATATGTGGTTTCACCATCCGGGGAGCGGTTCCGGATGCCGGAGGAAGGTACCGGTGTGCGGTATATGTTAGGTGGTGACAGTACATTATCTATTGTACATGGCACGCCGACACCGTATACGATTTCACAGGAAATATATATGGAATGGACTGCCGGGGAGGGAGTTACCCTGCCTACCGGTATATGGAGCATTGCTCTGTATCCGAGAGAGATTCGAGAAGGAGTATGTAATTTGTGGATGTCCGGGATAGAGGCAAGCGGCAGTCAGACCGGATTTTTAATGCCAGTCACGAATACCACGTTGACAATTCCTGCAACAGCAGATCGTATTGTTTCTGTGGGGGCGTATCAGGCAGATACGATGGCAGTTGCCCCATTTTCGGGGAGAGGATTTACGGCTTCCGGGCAGGTCGCACCGACACTTGTAGCCCCGGGTGTAGATATCCTGACGGCTGCTCCCGGCGGGGGATATGCGAGACGCACGGGTACGTCGATTGCCGCCCCATTTGTGACAGGCGCAGCGGCATTATTAATGGAGTGGGGAATTGTTCGTGGCAATGATGTGGAATTGTATGGCGAAAAGGGAAAGGCTTATCTGATGCGCGGTGCCAAACCGCTGCCGGGGATCACGGATTATCCGGATGTGGCAGCAGGATATGGCCGACTCTGTGTAGAGCAGAGTATACCCAAGTGATGAAAGTATATTTTGGGTGAAGAGAAGATGCTGATTACATTTTAATCTTGACAAACTATCAATTAGTATATATACTATCAATTGATAGTATATGCGTTGGGGGTGATTAGTATATTTCTTAGCTATCAATCGAAAAAAAGAGAAGTAGCTGCTTTTCTAGATGAACTGCATCAGTTACTTGAGAGCGATGACTTTGACATAAATATGGATTTAATCCTTATTCGAAAGAAAAAACAAGGGGATGATTGGAAATTTTCGACACCGTATACATTGCTTGATCTTGAGTACAATGCACAAGATGTTGTTAATCGATTAAAAGAGTTAAAAGTTGAAGATTCGTGATCAGCAGAAACAAATAGTATGTGTGTCATTTCATTATGCAAAGGATAAAATGCAGTATCCATATGCATAATGGAATGTTGAAGGAGGGAAGACAATGGAGAGTAATACATTAATTAGAAAAGTTCATATGTCATGTCCGTTATGTAACAAGGCACATGAAATCGAAGAGAGAAAGAGAACTACGAGTATTATATTAAAAGGCGAGGAAGTAACCTATGAAGAACGGTTCTATTTTTGTGCAAACGCAGATGAGAATGAGAACGAATTTGAAACCGGAGCAATGACAAATGAAAATCTCCTTAATGCAAGGAATGCATACCGGGTTAAGATGGGACTTCTCACTTCCGATGAGATTGTTGCCATTAGAGAAAGCTATGGGCTCTCTCAGGTTGATCTTGCCAAACTGCTTGGATGGGGAGAAGCAACAATATCTCGCTATGAAAGTAAAGGAATTCAAGATGAGGCTTATGACACGATGCTTCGATTAGTAAAAGACAATCCGTTGCAGGCGTTAGAATTTTTGAAAAAGAATTCTGAAAAGTTTTCGGTCATGAAGCGGTTAGACATAAAAGTAAAGATTATAGAAAAACTAGATTCTTATGGCAAGGAATTTCTTACAAGGCAAACATTTGAAGGTGAGTATGCAAATTTTGAAGAGTTATCTGACTCCAATGGGTTTGCAATGCTTAACATTGACAAAATCGAAGCAATGATTTCTTATATTGCAGAAAAAGTAGATAACTTGTTTAAGGTCAAATTGATGAAAATGCTTTGGTATTCAGATGCCGTATCATACATTAAAAATGGATGTGCAATGACCGGTATGGTATATCGACATGAGCCTATGGGGGCACTTCCGGTTGGACATTATAGTTTGATGAATTTAGAAAATATAAATGTTCAAGAAGAAATGAGTTATAATTATGACACGATGCTTCATATATATCCAACTGCGAATATGGATTATTCGGTTTTAACAGATAGCGAAATAAATATATTGGATAAAGTGATCGCAAAGTTTAAGGATTATAAGGAAAAAGATATTATAGAATATATGCACGATGAAAGGGCATACATGGAGACCAAACCCGGAGAAATAATTCCTTTTAGCTTAGCAAAAGAAATAAAAGCCTTTTAATAGGATGAGTAGTAATTATGGGCACTTGCAGATAATGCGAGTGCTTTCGTCTTATACCGTAAAACATTTTGAGAGAATATATCCCTTATCAATCTTTGGTTTTGTAATATAACATGCAATGGCAATAGCCTTCGAAATCAGGATCTGCAATCTGTTCCCGAAATTCTTTGCACATGCATTTGTTATCTTCTGTCATTTCCAGACGACATGGGCAGTAACCATTCTTTTTCTTTAAGCCTTCCTTGATACGTGCAACAACCACGGTATCTTCATTATATCGAACCATAATTTTACCTTCCCTTCTACCTTTCCGAACTTCCCTTTTCGGAAAAGTCCAAATCCGCATTACTAAATGCAAACCTTGCACACAACCTAACTGTAGCCATACCACATATTGCTTATTATGTACGTAACTCAAACTTCCCATACCTCAAATCCTCCACAACCACATATTGCTTATTATGTCAATAACTATATGATATTTTGCAGCCGCCAAAGAACGGTTTCTGCCATCAGAGAAC
>NZ_QUFB01000074.1 GCF_003478335.1 Clostridium sp. AM49-4BH | reverse complement strand
CCCTCAAGGATGGCGTCCATTATCAAAAACATAAATATCTGCAATTTTCAAGGTTCATTTGAGCCTATTTTTCTTCGGCTCGTTTTTCATAGCTTACTTGACACTATCTTATGATTGCTCTTTACCATTTAACTTCTTAAAGCTCTCTTTCAGACGATCCCCTCGTTTAGCGTATACCGCCTCGTCTTTGATGTAATATGTCTTATTGCCTTTCTCAACTTCAACTTTCATCTTGCCGAGTCTTATGTGATCTGCAAAATCAGCAAACAAACGATATATTGTTGCATTTAATTCCTTACCCAATACAATTCGAAAATCCGTATAGTTCTCTCGGTCATAGGTTTGAAGATTTGTTTGAAAACCACTGTCTGCAAACACATAATTTAGTTTACAATTGCATCGTACGATGATCGTCGATAAATCTTTGATGTTTCCAAACGCATGATTTCCTACCCGCTTAAGGCCCTTTGGCAATTCTACAGATGAAATCTGAGTGCTGTCAAACGCAGAATCTTCAATAATTTTCAACGACTTTGGAAGCTTTACAGACTTTAACTCCGTTTTCGCAAAAGCCTGCCGACCAATTTCACGCAACTTATTTCCCATAATAACACTCTCTATTGAATTTCCATAAAAGGCACGTCTGCAAATTTTGGTTACCTTGGAAGGTATTGCAAATTTTTTCTCCGTCTTGCCACTTGGATAAATGTACAACTTCTTTTTGTCCTTTGAATACAAGATGCCCTTACTGACAGAGAACTTCTTGTTTTTCTTAGACACTTGAAGTTTCTTTAATGTCGTGCTGTATGGTTCAAAAGAGCCATTGACGGCATCCATTTCATTGGACGCTTTGATCTTCTTAAAGCTCTTTGGCAGTGAAATCGTTTTGATACCCTCAATACAAAAAAAGCCAGATGAAATTGTTGTGATCCCCTCTCCAAACACCAGCTTGTCAAAAATTGCCGGCTGTCCCGCTTCTGAACCAGGCCATTTGTATCTTCCCTCTTTACGAAATTTACGGATATCCACCGTTCCTTTTCCTGTGATTGTCAATACTGTCTCATCAGAGTTCAAAGACCATTTGATGTTTTTGGTCAACTTCCCGGTTGACTTTGCATCTGCCTGCACCGGTAAAGTCAGCATAACTCCTGCAGCGATACATAATGCCAGCGTCATTACATATTTTTTCATCCTCATATTACTCTCTCCTTTCTATGTTGGACAATTGATCGCGCTGTCCGTTTTGCTACAATAGTAATATTACGATGGAGCTTATAATTTTCTCCTTGGTTATATATTACAACATTTATGGCTGTAATATATGTCCGTTTCCTTAAGAAAAAATTAAGATTGCCAGACAGCAATTTCCGATTAAAGAACAAAGAGTCGCTTGCGACTCTTTCGCGCTCGAGCGGTGCTGTTTACAGCTAACTTCTTCTCCGCGAGATGCGCATCCTCGCGGAGTGTTTTTCGCTTTATAGGAAACGACAAGTTTCCCATAAAGCAAAAAAGAACAACCAATACTTGGTTGTTCTTTTGCTAAATTTTCAAAAGGCATATTTACCACTTATTTCTAAGTCGATCTGTTAAAATTTATTTAATGGTAAGTTTGATTACTTTCTTCTTACCACTGCCATCCGTTGCAATTGCAGTAATCTTAACTTTGCCTTTCTTCTTCGCTTTTACAACACCGCTCTGTGTCACTGTTGCAATTTTAGTATTGCCAGATACCCAGAATACTGTAGCAGACGCATACTTTTTCTTAGGCGTGATCTTGGCTTTCAGTTTGAGTTTCTTACCAACCTTTAACTTCTTAACGCCAGACAGTTTGATCTTCTTCACCGCTTTTTTCATAACGCGAATGGTAATTTTCTTTTGCAGTCCATTCGCTGTACGAATCGTGATCACTGTCGTTCCGGCTTTCTTACCAGCAACAATCTTACCACTACCGCTTACTTTTGCTATTGATGGTTTACTGCTGGTATACGTTAGTTTCTGAGGCTTAGCTCCTGTCGGCAACAAAGTCACCGTAAGCTGCATGCTCTTTCCTGCTGCAAGCTGCAATTTCGATTTTACCGGAAGATTACTTACCTTTTTCACACTGGCAATAACGCGCATTCCGGTCGCCTGAATTCCCGGCTTCTGCGTTGGTGTGATCGTTGGTTTCTCACTTGGAGCAGCACTTTCAGTCGGATCATCACTAGGTACCGATGTTATCGTCGGTGCTGCCGTTGGTTCCGCCGTTGGCTTTTCGGTTACTGTCGGTGCTTTCGTTGGCTCCGCCGTTGGTGTCGGCGTTTTTATCGGTTGCTGCCGTTGGTTCCGGCGCTTTTGTTGGCTCTGCCGTTGGTGTCGGCGTTTTTATCGGTTTTGCCGTTGGTTTTTCGGTTACCGTCGGTGCTTTCGTCGGTTCTGCCGTTGGTTTTACGGTTACAGTTGGTGCTTTCGTCGGTTCTGTCGTCGGCTTTTCCGTTACCGTCGGTGCTTTCGTCGGTCCTGCTGACGGTGATACTGCCGGATAGGATGCATTTTCTTTCTCCTCGTGTGCTCGACAGGTATTGATCAGCCACTTACCGGTTGTTGTCAGATCATCTGCTGTCCAATCGCCCCCGGCATTGCTGCAGCTGCTCTTAAAATACGCCGATTTTTCATTACAATTACTATAACTCCAGCATGCAAAACTAATATTTAATTCGTCCAACAACGCGATCCACCGATCCGCATTTTCCGTGTCATAACTTCCATTACCATCTGCTGAACATATACCAAATTCGGTAACAAAGATCGGTGTTCCATCCTTGGTTGCCAGACGTACTTTTTCCATTAAATTCTCTTTGTGCGTTGCGGAATAAAAATGGAACGTATACATGATGTTTTCATAACCAAGAGCTTTCATCGGCTTAGCCGCTACCTGATCGACATCCTGTGACCAAGTATTCGTTCCGCATATAATGATCGCATCCGGATCAATGTCACGTATCGTCTTAATGACTTCACTACAATATGTATAAAGATCTTTGCCATTGCCACTATACCAATTTGTGCCTGTCGGCTCATTGCAAATCTCATATAACACGTTATCATGATCCTTGTACATTGTTGCGTACTTTGTAAAGAATATCTTTGCCTCTTTCAAATACTCATTTGGATTGTAAGCATGCACATGCCAGTCTACCAACGCATACATTCCGAGCTTGGTTGCATAATCGACACCATTTTGAATCAATGTATCAAGCTGCTGTCTGGTACTGTCTCCACCCGTCAAATATCCAACCGATCCAACGTCGCGTGGATAACAGACCAATCGAACCATATTGATTCCCCAATCATCACGCAATGTCTGGAACGCATTCTGATTGACATACTGCGGAAACCAATGCATACCATGGGTACTGGCTCCACGAAGCTGTGTCGGCACACCATTCTGATCCACCATGATCGGTGCCGCATAGCCGTCAACCTTCTGTACTGACAGTTTACCATGTCTGCCGACCGGAGTGTCCGCATATGCAACATCTTTACGTCCGGTTAATTCATAATTCAGTTCATCACCGGTACTTGGACCTGCACAATTTACAGCAATGACATTAGATTCTCCAACGGAAATAGACGGCTGTTTTCCAAAACCAACTTTATTAGAAGAGCTGCTAACCGTTGCTCCCGCTGCAATCTCTGTCGAATAATATGCCACAACGCCTCCCAGCGCCGCATCATACACTGCAGAAAATCCCTCAACATAGCCAACGTCAACCGATCCCGATGTCGGTATTAAAATCTGAATACCTCTAACCGTTTCGCTGCTGTTATTTGTGATAGAAAAACTGTATTCTGCATAATAATCATTTGTTCCACTGCCAACACTTCTCGTGATCGCAATCTGGTCTGCCGAAACATTGCCACCGGCACTTGCTGTGCTGCTTGGCTTACTTGTCGCGCTGCTTGGCTTACTTGTCGCACTGCTGCCGCTGTCCGCCATATTGATCACCGCAGAGTCAACAGAATAGGACACGGTACTCCCCTCGGCTGCATTGGCAAAACGCACGCCAAGATTTCCCAGCGTTGTTCCACCTTTCCAATCCATATCCGCAAAGGAATAGTTAAGCGTTAACTGACTGCCGGTAACCAGCTCTGCAGTCGAAGACTGATTCCAATTCCAATCACCCGATGCATCCGGTTGTGCAAAAATAAATGCTTGCGCTTTTGCGCCACTTCCCTGTGTAAAACTTTTGATCGTGATCTTTACCGTCATGGAAGTCACCTTGTTCGAAGAGATTGCACTCTTCGTTTTCAAGGCATCCGGTATGTTAAAAAACATATCGCCAATATAATCATCGCCATACTCATTCTTAGCAATCGTTACACTGGTTGCTCCGCTCTTCACGGTAAGATTCTGTGTCGATGCTGCCTTTGCAATGGTAATCGGCAGATTTGCCATAGATAAGACCATTGCCACGGTCAGCACCCACGCATATACGCGCCGCCATTTCTTTGTCATTCTTTTTCTCCCTTCTTGAAATAAACATAAGGCATACTCTAAAATTTTATTGCCCTTCTCTCTAGTACAGCGAATATTAAGTGATTGGCAGTTTGACTTGCTTATTTTCCTGATAGCACTACTCCCCAAGCCTCGACGTAGCCACCACTACGCCTACGTTTGTGAAGTAGCACTCTCAGAAAAATCTTCTGCGCCAAACTATCCAAAACTTAATTTTCGCTGTACTGGAATATCTGTCGAATCCTTACGTTCACCATTACATTACCCAATCATTATACCCTATCTGCGATTATTCGCCAACACTGATTTATATAACCTTTGACGGCAGAATTTTACTCATTCAGCTGTTGTACAACTTTCATCATTTGATCTCTCAACGTTGCTGCCAGTTCAAAGTTTAACTCTGCTGCGGCCGCATGCATCTGTTTCGTCAACTTCTTACGTAGCTGCTGCAAATCTTTCTTGCTCATAGATTCCAGATCTTTCTCAATATCGCCTGAGTTGCCATCGGCTTTCTTCGATATACTGATCAGATCACGTACCGCCTTCTTGATCGTCTGTGGCGTAATACCGTGCTCCTCATTGTACTGCATCTGAATCTTTCGTCTTCGATTCGTCTCATCAATGGCATGGCGCATCGAGTCTGTCATAACATCACCATACATAATAACCCGTCCCTCTGCATTACGTGCGGCCCTGCCAATCGTCTGAACAAGAGAAATCTCTGAGCGAAGAAATCCTTCCTTATCAGCATCCAAAATAGCAACCAGTGCTATCTCCGGAATGTCCAGTCCCTCTCGCAGCAAATTAATACCGACTAATACATCAAATCCATCCAACCGCATATTACGAATAATCTCCGAACGTTCCAGCGTATCAATATCTGAATGCAGATAACGCACCCGAATCCCAATTTCCTTCAAATAGTCCGTCAGATCTTCCGCCATACGTTTTGTCAACGTATTTACCATAACCTTATTTCCTGCATCGATCGTCTTTCGGATCTCACCTACCAGATCATCAATCTGCCCCTCCACCGGACGAACAGAAATCTCCGGATCCAACAGTCCGGTAGGCCGTATGATCTGCTCAACACGCGCCAGCTCATGTTCCTGCTCATATACATTCGGTGTCGCCGATACAAATAACATCTGATTGATATGCGACTCGAATTCGTCAAAATTCAGCGGACGGTTATCTAATGCAGATGGCAGACGGAATCCATAGTCTACAAGTGTAGTCTTCCTGGATCGATCTCCCGCATACATGCCTCGTATCTGTGGTATCGTAATATGAGACTCATCTACCATGATCAAAAAATCTTCTGGAAAATAGTCCATCAATGTATGTGGCGTTTCTCCCGGCTTTAATCCCGATAAATGCCTCGAATAATTTTCGATACCTGAACAAAAACCTGTTTCCCGGAGCATCTCAATATCAAAATTGGTTCGCTCAGCAATACGCTGCGCCTCCAGTAGTTTATCTTCGCTTTTAAAATATTTCACACGATCTTCCAACTCTGCCTCGATTGTTCGGATCGCACGCTCCATCGCATCTTTATCAACAACATAATGCGATGCCGGAAAAATAACAATGTGTTCCAATTCTGCTTTAATCTCTCCGGTCAGTACATCAATTTGAACAATGCGATCCACCTCATCACCAAAAAATTCAATGCGAACCGCCTGATCCGCTTCTGAAATCGGAAATACCTCCAAAACATCGCCACGCACACGAAATGTTCCACGCTGAAAATCCATATCATTACGGTTATACTGAATCTCTATTAATTTTTGGATCACTTCATCACGGTCTTTGCACATACCCGGACGCAAAGACACTGTCATGTTCTGATAATCAATAGGGCTTCCCAAACCATAAATACAAGATACACTGGCTACAATGATCAC
This sequence comes from Clostridium sp. AM49-4BH, assembly GCF_003478335.1. Classification (GTDB taxonomy): domain Bacteria; phylum Bacillota; class Clostridia; order Lachnospirales; family Lachnospiraceae; genus Butyribacter. The sequence goes on along the minus strand of NZ_QUFB01000074.1, from coordinate 2,352 downwards.
GTCCCGCCGCTCCGTCAGTGCTGCTGTTGCAGAATGACGTAATTTGTCAATTTCATCATTGATCGAAGAATCTTTTTCAATATACGTATCGGAAGATGGCACATATGCCTCCGGTTGATAATAATCGTAATAGGATACAAAATACTCCACCGCATTCTCCGGGAAGAATTCCTTGAACTCACCGTAGAGCTGTGCCGCCAATGTCTTATTGTGCGCAATGACCAAAGTCGGTCTGTTCAGCTTCGCAATGACATTTGCCATCGTAAAGGTCTTACCGGAACCCGTCACACCAAGCAAAGTCTGGAATTGGTCGCCCTCTTCAAAACCTTTGACCAAAGCGTCGATCGCCTGGGGCTGATCACCGGTAGGTTTGTATTCGCTGTGTAAAATAAATGGTTTTTGTGTTTCTGACACAAAATCACCTCCTCACTGCTACATTCTGAATTTCGTCCTGTCCGATCAAAACCTTTTTTCCTTCAAAGGCAAAGCCATAATGACGGATCCTGTCTGCCGGTATTCCCTGTAATAGCAGTTCGGCATCATAGTTCTTCTCTGTGATCTGATCTAAAGCCGTCCGAACCGTATCCTGTAAAGATTCCTCCTCATCCGGTTCATGCACTTTAAACTCGATCACAATGGCATCATCCACCTCTGTCACCGGTGTAAGCATCACATCATATCGTCCATATCCACTCTCCCGGTTGGAACGGATCTGATACCTGTCCCGCAGCTCCACCAAAAGTCCCAGAACAAATCCATGATAGAACCGCTCCGGCTGACTTTTCTCAGAAGGTTTCTTTCCTGTATCAAAGCTGCTGAAGGTTGCAAATGCAACATCATTCATATAAATATTCATTTCCTTGAGACTGCCCTTTAACAGTGCCTTCACGAAATCATTATAGTTCGCATCTTTATTTTTAAACCATCCCCGGAACATTGTCATGAACATGCTCAGTGTCTCAATATTTGTAATATCCAACGTGTACCATGGTTCCAAAGTAATCCCACGGTAGTCTATATTCTGCACTTTCAGATAACCACTGGCAAGCAGAAGACTCCAGATCGCCTCTTCATTGTCATCCAACTGGTTATATACGATCTGCTCGTCAAAATTTACAGTGATCGCCTGTCCCCTCAGCAGATCCTCCATCTTCTCCTTCACATCTGCAGATGCCGTCCGGATCAACCTGCTCACAAGCCCATTGGAGCTTGTGGAAGCCCAGTATGGATATAATCTGCGTTCATCCAGATAATTTGTAATGGACCACGGATTGTAAATGTCTCTGTGTTCTCCAAAAGTAAAACCATCATACCACTGTTTCACTTCATCCTTTTTATCGCTCATTCCATACTCATCCAGTGCAGCAAAAACTTCCTCCTCCGTAAAACCGAAGCAATCTGCATACAGATTGGAAGTCGTCGTTACGACACGTAAATTATTTAAATCGGAAAAAATACTCTCCTTGGATACTCTGGTAATTCCCGTCATAATTGCTCGCTCCAGATAAGGATTTGTCTTAAAAGACGCATTAAACATACTTCTCACAAAAGACGTAAATTCATCCCAGTATCCCTGAACATACGCCTCCTGCATCGGCGTATCATATTCGTCCAAAAGAATGATGACCTTCTTGCCATAATAACGTTCCATCCAGACAGACAAAGTCTTCAATGCATTCTGTGCCATTGTATCATCCATCTGGATCGTGGTACTATTGTATATTTTTCTTTCATTATCACTTAATACATTACCCTCTAACAAATATCTGTTTTCTTCATACAGCCTTGCAATCTCCTGCTTGATCTGGGTTTTTGCATCCTCCAGATTGCCTGCTTTCACAGCAGCAAAACTCAAAAAGATCACAGGATATGTTCCCTGCAGTTTCCGATACGTTTCATCCTGCCATATAGAAAGCCCCTCAAACAGATCCGCCCTGTTCGCATATTTATTAGAAAGAAGCAGTCCAGCATACTCATATTTAATGTCTTACCAAAACGGCGTGGACGCATGATCAATGTTACAACATCCCGTTTTCCCCACCATTCTTTTATAAAATTTGTTTTATCCACAAAAAAGCAATCCTGCTCTCTCAGATCAGAAAAACCTTGTATTCCTATACTAATCGCCTTTTTCATACGCTCACCTGCTCACCTGTCATTATATATTTATTACATTATAACGATATTCCTCTAAGGTTACAAGGCAAATCACAAGTCAAAAAAACGCAAATTTTATTAATTTGTAACTAAAACTTCCCATACCGGAAGCTACTGCAAGAACCACATATTGCTTATTATGTCAAAGCATGCTAAGTGTTTTGCAGCCACAATATAGCGGCTTCTGCCGACAGA
>NZ_QUFB01000073.1 GCF_003478335.1 Clostridium sp. AM49-4BH | reverse complement strand
GATATGATAATGCATATAAAGTTTTTCAACCTGTAAATAGTTTTTTTTCCTTTTCATCTGATTCTTTATAATCTCTTACAATTTTAAATTCTTTTACATTTATGTCCTTAAGCTCGTCCATCTGATATAAAATCTGATCCTTTCCTTCTATTAAATCATCTATCTTGGCATGCAAAATATAGCTTTTTTCCCTGTCAACATTAAGATCAGAATCTTCTATCATCTCCTTTTCAAATGTAATATACTCTTGCGTTCTATCACAAATCTCCCACAATGTGGGTATGGAAATATAGCCCAAATTGTCTTTTATATATCTAATAGGTATCTTGTGTACTGTATCACATGCGCACAATGATATATATCTCTTTCCACTAACCTCGCACTCAAAATAAAGAGCATTTTTATGTTTTGCTTCTCTAGGCAATGCTCCCATCAAAACGCCATATACAAACTCTTCATTACATTGTATCACTATCACCGGTCTATGATCCAATAAAGCATCGTTATATTTTTTCCATGCATTTGAAACCTTATATATTCCTCCTCTGATCACTTTCATTATATCTCCTCCTTTCCACTTAATAATTTCATAGTGTTTAGCACTCACATACAGAAAGAAATTAGAACTTTCTTCTCTTACCATACGAATTTATCCAAAAAGTATTTTGCCATATTATACCACACCACGACATAACATGGCAAATTTATATATATATAGCGGTTTTCCGAATCGATTTTTATGATCGGTATTCGCCTTGGTGGTTATACGCACGATATCTCCATCTGATACGCCCTCCACATACAAAGGTTGTCCACTTGATCCATTACCCATAGAGTTGATAGCATTGCACACTTGAGTAAGCACAGGATTAAGAGCATTAAATACGCCATCTGACACGGATTGTACAATTTGATTGTTGTTGGCTACAGCAGTCTTATTTCCAATCGTACCTACAAGCTCCGGTCCTTTCTCTCGTGCCAAAAAGTACTGGCCCTGCTCCGGGAATCCACCCGTGGCAAATTTAGGCATTGCTATCGTTTTTAAATTAAAACCAAAATCTTTACCTCCAATTTTAGGAACCCACTTAGGAATCGAAACCTTGATCTTATTGATCGCACCGATAATATACTTATTGATCCAATCAATGATCAATTTTATTCCACTTTTCACAGCATCCGTAATGAGACTGACTGAAATTTTCTTATCAGTCAAGCTATCCCAAGCTTTTTTGACTTTATTAAATGCTTTCGTACCTTCCTGCTTGAGAGTCTGGGTTACTTCTCTGTCCTTGATTTTATTCCAAATCCTAGACACCTTTTCGATTGCGCTCTTACCTTTCTCCTTCAAGGTCTTTGTTGCCTGTCCAGATTTGATAGCATCCCAAGACTTCTTCGCCTTATCAATGATATCCTTGCCTGTCTGCTCAAGTGTCTTAACAGCTTTGCTATCCTTAATGGCCGTCCAACGGGATTTAAGTGCTGCTAATGCCCCTGCTGCCTTTTCCTTGGCATCTGCTGTCAATGTAGATACTTTGTCCTTAATAGCGTTCCAAGCACCTTTTACCTTGTCCAACGCCCCATCTACTTTTTCCTGTACGGCAGCTTTAAGAGTCACATACTTATCACCCCACCAAGCCTTAACACCGTTCCACCAACCGGAAATACTCTTTTTCCAATCTCCAAAAGTTGTTTTAATCGCTAATGCCTTATTTCCCCACCAATCCTGCACATCTACCCACCAATCAGCAAACGCTGACCAGAAATCTGACCAATCATCATCGGTAAAATGAATAAAATCTGAAAACTTCCAATCAACCTGATATTGTTTCATATCTTCAGAAACAAGTTCATCGCCGATGGATTTTCCAATCTTTGCACCAATACCAACCGCCGCTACTGCTGCTACAAGCGTTGTTGCCACTGTTGCCGCTGTTGCCGCTGCGCCTGCGGTCGCTAGCCCAGAAAGACTTCCTGTCATAAGCGCTGGAACTTGTGCAAAGGCAGTTGTAATTCCAGTTCCAATTGCACTTGCGATTCCACTCACTGTAGCTGTTTCAGCTCCAACTGCAGTTGCAATTTTACCCATTATTTTCCCCGCCAATGGCTTGACATAATTCATTCCGAAGTCCTTCACTTTGCCTAATGCTATTTCTATAGCACCTTTTATTTTGCCGCCTAATACTGTTAATGCTGTCTCATCTTTTTCTAAGGAAATACCAAGCACTTTCAATATTTTAGTTGCTGCCTTCTCCATTGATTTTGTGGTAAGCGTTGAAAGCTTAATAAAACCTAACGCAGTAACAATTGCTGTTTCGACTGGAGATTGTGCAAAAGCACCTTTTATCGCTTCCGCAAGTGCCCCTAATATTTTTATGGCAACATCCCCAAGATTCCACACAATTCCTTTAAAATCAATAGAACCAATTGCAGTTGCAATTGCTTGCCCCACACTATCCCACTTCACAGTACTCAGTGCCGTTGAGATGGATGTAAGGATTCCAGAAATCCCCCCAGAAATAGTCTGACCAAGCTCCTGCCAACCATTTAATCCAGTTTTTTTGTTGACTTTATTCATGACAGCAAACGCATCATTAATCCCCTGTCCCAAGGCAGTGCCAAGACTACTGAAATGAAATGTTTTTATAGCTCCGAAAGCCAGTTCAATAGCTGCTCTTATTTTGGTGGCCGTGCCCTTGAGATACGATTGAATAACACCGGTATCGATCCAAGCATTAAGTGTTGTGGCAATAGCTTTGCCAAGATTCAACCAATTTATTGTCGAAAAGAATGTTGTTTCTGCTTCAATTGCCGCTTTCATCGATTTTCCAATAGCACTACCAAGTCCTGCCCAATCAAGTTTAGCTACAAACCCATTGATAGCAGTTGCAAGCAATTTGGCAACCTTTTTCGCCCCTTTTGCAAACTGGTCCACATTGTCGTTGACCCATGAAATCCCCTTATTGAGCCAGCCAGCAATGGCAGAGCCAATGTCTGTACCATTCCCCGACTTCCAAGCTTTTTTAAATAACTTAGTCAACTTATCGGCAAATTTTTCTGCATCATTAGTCATATTTTTATAAGCCTTATCCCAAACAGTCTTGTAATCAGCTAAAGCATTAGACAATTGACTGGTAAGATCGATAGGCTTACTATTCTTATCAGCATCCTTTTTTGTATTATCAGAATTAGTATTGATCACATTAAGCTCGTCAAATCCCATGAGCTGCTTGGACAGTTTCTTAACAGAATCTGATGTATCATCAACGGCATCCTTAGCATCGTCAGCAGAATCTTCCAGTCCATCAAAAGCATCTGAATAGCCACCCCCGGAAGAGCCAATCACTTTACTTAAATCGACTCCAAGCATGGATGCTGTCCACTCAAAAAGTCTGCGAATGGCAATAACCAGTCCATTGATATATGGCAGTATCTTTGCCACTGCAGGCAACACTATAGCACCTATTATTCTCGATAACGATCTAAAATTATTATTCAATAAGCGTAACTGATTTGATGGCGAATTAATGGTTTTGCAAGGTCTCCCCATGATACCTTGGATTGATCCAAAATAGCCAACATACGAAGCTGCATTTTTTCCGACTGTGACATAGCCGAAACATTCTTTTTGATTCCATTTGCAAGGGCATACTGTTTTAATGTTGCATTTGATGTATCAATACCAAACTTATACAATGCCCTAGACTGCCCCAGTAATCCCGATGAAAAGTTATTCATAACTGTATCCATATCAAGATTTTTGAAGGAAGACATATCTCCGGCAAGCATAGATAAAGCTTCGGATGTTACCACAGATGCTTCTCCTGTCATTCCAACTGAATTTGTCACCTGCGCTACACTGGCAGCATAGTTGGTCATTTGTGTCGGATCCAGTCCAAGATTCTTTTTTCCAAGATCAGACAAAGTTCCATCGTTTTCAATCTGAAACCCGGTCATTTTCCCCATTGTTTGCGTCAAACGATTTTTAAAGGATTCTCCGTATTCCTCTGCATTTTGGTAACCATATTTCTTGTATTCCTTGCCCCATTCAGAAGCAATCTTCCCCATTGTGGTATCAAAATAATTAAATTCTTCAATGTAATCCATGGATGATTCTACGGCACCACGCAAATATTCACCAATCCCTCGAAGAGAGCGGAATCCAACATACAGCTTAGCCAATTTGCTGATCAGATTTCCCGTAGAGCTAGTAGTCCCATGAAAGATTGGAATCAACGCTTTGAGACGACTTCCAAACGCAGACACAGCATTTCCACGCAATGAGGACATAAGATTTCTCAACTTACTACCAAAACTAGATGCAGAATTTCCTGCCTGTTGAGATTCTGTCCAAATAGAATGAAACCCCTGTTTCACTCTATCGAATGTACTAAGACTCTGTTCACCTCCAACAGATTCTTTCAAATCTGCCTTATACTTTTTCAAAGCACCATCGGTCTTTAAGATTTCCTTGTAAATATTATCAAAAGCCTTGTCACCAAATCCAAAACCATCTGCTTTAAGTTGTTTGAGATCTACTTTTAATTTCTGGAGTTTTACATCTAAGCTGTCCGTTGATTTAATATCTGTCTCTAATCCATTTGCCCTCTCATTTAAGGCAGCTTTGTATACTTTGGCTTCTTTAACTACTTTCTGTAATGCAATATATGCCTCATCCCACTCATCAGTTCCTAAACTCTTCCCACTTTTTTCAATACTTGCAAGCTGAGCTTTCGCCTCTGCTATTTTTCCCGCAAAGCCTTGTACTGCACTTTCTGCACGATTCACCTGTTCTAGCGACTCTTTCAAAGACTCTGCCGAAGCATCTACCGAATATTTAGCACTTTTTGGCACACGTCCCGTATTTAGCATTGTTTTGGCCACAGCTTTTGTTTCGGAAAATCCGTTTCCAGCATCCGAGCGAATGATAGGAATGGATGCTAAATCCTGCACCTTGTGAGTTTTCATCTGTGAGATCTTCTGTTCCAATTCTGATAATTTATTCAAAGAAACAGCTATATCATACTGTAAACTACGGAATGTTTTATTCTCTGGTGACGAATTTCCAACTGCTAACGCTTTCTGCTCTTTTTCACTTAATTGATCCAGTTTGTTGCGTAGTTTATCTGCCTCTTTCTCAATTTCTGACAAATTGTTAGATAATGCATTACCGGTACCTGCACTAGAAAATTCATTTGCCAAGGACTGGACAGATTTCTTTACATTCTGAATACCCTTACTATCAAATTTTAGTCCGGAGCCCAGTGCCTTTTGTGCCATTGATACAGATTCCTGCAAAGAGCCCGCTGACTTTTCCACAGATTGTGCTGTATTCTCCAACTTTCTAGCATCTGCTAACTTATCCAAGCCTTTTGCAAGTTTCGTAAAATCGGAAGTTTTCACGCCACTCAATGCCTGTGCTGCTTTGGTAAAATGGCTCATACCGCTCGCAAATGCGTTAAGTTCATTGGCATTAAGACCGCCCAATGTACGGCGTAACTCCATCATCTTCTTTACAAGCTTATCCAACTGTTCGTTGGCACTTCGAGCAGACGCATCTACCTTAATGTTCAAACTATCTATTGCTGCCATTCTGCACCTCCTACGGTAAAAGAAAAGAGAGCAACCCATATTGGGCTGCTCTCCACTTAATGCTCAAATAACTCTTTTTTACGCTTTGCTCTCCGCTGCTGTCCTTCCATGATTTGTAATTGCATGACCAAAGCTTCTCTAGCTTCTTTAATTTCTTGTTCAGTATAACCATCATGCTCTTGTCGTTCGGAGGATTCCTTGCTTTCTCCAACTTCAAAAAGCGGCTTCTCAGGGTATTTCCCTCCAAAGCAAGCATTGATGGCACGCATTGTGTACAGACCATTTCGCCACATTGCATCTTCCTTCTGCTGCAATCTCTCTTCGTATGCTTTACGGAATGCCGTCAGCTTGGTAGGATTCAGGTGCCAAAACAAGTCATACGGACAGCCATACAGCAAAGCTTTTGGCAGAAATTCTTCCCAAATCAGCTCTGAAAATCGTTTTCTTTGCCCTCCGCTCTCGCTTCCATTGCTGCTTTCTGCGCTTTGGTTGGCTTCTTCCGCTGATGATCCATCGGTTTCTTCGGCTGTTTCTTCTGTTTGCTCTTGACCAGACTCTCCATGTTCTCCAGAATGTCTTCCATTCCGGTTCGCTTGAAAAAACCATCTTTCTCCATCTGCTCTGCAATAGAAGTACAAAGAGCATAGTAAGATGTTGCTCTTTCATCTTCAGGATTTTCCCTGCAAAACTGTTTATACAAACATCTCGCATCTGCACGACTTGTAATTGTTCCGTCTCCATCTGGGCCCGTTCCGTGATTTTCCAGTAAACCAGCATAAAACATGTCCATTGCCATTCTTGGTAGATCTGAAAGACTCATCAGAAAATCCCTCACCTGCATCTCTTCCGAATGTTTACTGTCAATCTTTGCTGTCATCATACCGCCAAAAATATCCATTGCTGCATCAATACACTCATGACACTCTGCTGCTTCAAATGTATATTCCAAAATATACTCTTTACCATTCACTGTAATGTTCATATCAAATCTCTCCTTTTCTTTCTCATGAAAGGGGACACTGATTTGTCCCCCTCAAAAAAAAATCATGTTGCTCTAGCAACTGCTTAGGCTGCCACTGGCTCAATAGATTCTCCAAGTCCATCGTACTCATTGATGACATTGGAAATCTGGATATCCAATTTACTACCAGGTTCTAAATCCGGCATAGGAATCTCTCCCGGTTCAAACTTAAGAAAATAAGAACCAAAGCCGGGGATATAAATGTCTGCCCATGTAGCTTTTCCTGCCGCCTTACCTTCCAAAGATGCATCTAATAATGCATTCCAAGCCGTAACAAAATCTGTCGACCCGTTGAAGTTAAGATTCCAGTCTCCACCAGTGTCACCAACACCAGCAATGTACTGTTTGATCTTATCCTCAAAACAGGATACATCGATCTTATCTTTGGTGACATTGATACCGGCAATCTTGCTGCATCGCTTGATCCAAGTAAATGCCTTTGGCTTGGTTCCAGCTGTCTCCTCAACAGCCCATCCAAATTTTACGTCAATCGTAGATAAATCCATCTTCTTTTCCTCCTTTTTTGGGAAAACAAAAAGAACCTCGAAATCTCGAAGTCCTTTCATTTACTGTTTCTATCATAAAAATGCCAAAGCATTCTTATTTCATATTCTTTTTACAACTCATCGCCATCACCGACAATCCTTCGGAATCTCGCAATGATTCGGAAATACTCCCGATTATCCGGGTACGGACCCGCAATCAGATCATACCCCATGCTAAGCATCACATTTCCTGCCGCATCCATGATCTTTCTCGCTTCTGTCTGCGATCCATTTGGCGATGCTGCCGAATACGCATGTATCTCGATCGTGGATGTGATGTAGCACTGCGTATTCTGGAAGTCTCTGCCTGCTGTGGGTTCTCCAAGCGATTTGATATACAAACACGGAAACTGTGTCGGTGCACTGGATGAATCCGTAGAAGTCAGATACAACTTCGGATACGGTGCATCCGGATCTGTTTTCAGCCTCTGCATCATACGCTTATTAACCTTGTTCCATACGCTAAGCACCGGCAAACACCTCCCTCGCTATCTCCTCTATTCTTTCCCGCAGATCCATACCGGTCTGGTACAAAAAAGGACGGCTTGGCATTCCCTTTGTCCAATGCCATTCGCCATCCTTAAAATAATACCAACCCATATCGCCATGCTGATTCACATCATATTTCCACCCCACAATGGAAGTATCCGGGTGCGGGGATTCCTGCCCTACGACGCCTGTACCAAACTCCACATATGCCGCCCACGGACAATCCGTGATCACAAGCCAGCTTGCACCATCCGGCACGGAACCACTGTACTCTGCACGAATATTTGATAACAGCTCACCACTGTAGATTGCGTCAAAGTCCGCAATGTTCACTCTGGCGATCTCCACGCCGATCTCTGCTACACGCTGAGCAAGGATACGGCATTTATATGTAAGCTGTTCCTGGTATGCCTGCATTTGTTTTATGGCAGCATCAATAGAGGATGGGCTGTCGTAGGTGAAATTTATTTGTGTTGACATGATTTCTCCTTGTATTATCGAAGATAAATATCATAAATATAACCTTGAAGGCATATTTGAGCCACCCTACATAAATACTTTCCTTGCTTTTCGAGAAAACCCTTATTAAAATGGAAAACTCTTCTTTTTTGAATATACATATTATTATATTTCTCAATTTCACTAAGCAATCCATTAAAACGACACTCATTGCCTAATTTCAACGCAATAAGCATACAAATTTTCTGAGCTCTTTGTTGTTTTTCACTATATATTTGTCCATTTATATTTTTTCTACAATTACAAAATTCTGCTATAATGATTAACTCCACTAAAAGCTCATATACCGCATTCGTCAAATCTGTTCGCATCTGATAATGAAACATATTAGCATTTTGTCGAAAAGCATCTTTTGTATCTTTATGATTTTTTCTAGTCATCTCTTCTGCATCACGTCTATTGACATTCAATATATAAATAGAAATAATGCCAGACAAAAAGCTTCCAAATAAACCTCCTAAAAAACCTAACCAGCCGTCACTACTTCCATTTACATTTAATGGATATTTCACAAAAAAAAATGCTGTAGCTATTGCTATTGTAAGAAATGCGACCAAAATCAAAATCGCTATGATAATTTGCCTATTCCTTTTCATCAATACCACGCTCCTTTCATCGCCATTATACGACAAAAGGAGCTACATTGGAACATCATTTTACAACAAACCAATCCTCTAAAAATTGAAATGTTTAATTCCACCCTCCCCTTATGCAGTAGAATTCTCTTATGCACAAGTGGCATTTAATCTTTCACATTATTGTGTTATGCTCATAGTCGTGCTCTGACAGCAGTAGGAGGAGAACTATCATGAGTAAATACATTCCT
>NZ_QUFB01000072.1 GCF_003478335.1 Clostridium sp. AM49-4BH | reverse complement strand
ACGACGAGCGCAAAGTCCCTTTCAAAAATGATGAATACCTTGCTTCCGGGACTTCGAGTTTCCGAAAGGCATGTAAATCAATCATCAGAGACAACAAAATCTAGAAATCACTGTGAAAAAGCGCAAAACCAGCGTTTTGCGCTACAAGAATTGCTAAAGCAATTCTTGGCGATGTCACGCTACATAACAGCAATTTCCTATCAACTGAAAACTAATTGCGGCAAAGCAATTGCTATAGTTTCTTGATGGCAGGACTCACTACATAGCGGCTGCAAAATATAATTAGCCCATCGACATAATAAGCAATATGTGACAACATGAGAATTTTTGATGTGCGCAGTTTGAGCAATTAAGAAAAATGCGATGTGGAGTAGTGTATCGACTTGCATTTTGGCGAAAAGTGGCGTAAAATAGATAAGTTGTATTTTACATAGTACAACATGAGGTACGTCGAAATCATTTTGATCATGATGAAAGACATTCAAATACGATCAGAAAATCATTTTGATAACGATGAATTATACACAAACACAGGAGGTAAATATTGCTATGAATTCAAACCGAGATTTATTTGAAAAAACATCCGTCCCAAAGGCAGTGGCACTTATGGCTATTCCAACGATCGTCACAATGCTGGTAGTTGTTATTTATAATATGGCTGATACCTTTTTTATCGGTCAGACCGGTGATGCCATGCAGGTGGCTGCAGTCTCTCTTGCAACACCTGTATTTATGGTGTTTATGGCGCTCGGCAATCTCTTCGGGATCGGCGGAAGTTCCGCGATCTCACGTGCACTTGGTGAAAAAAATGAGCAGCGTGCGAGACACATTTCTGCCTTTTGCTGCTATGGTTCTCTGGGCGTCGGGATACTGATGACACTAATATTCATTCTCTTTATGGATGGTATTCTCAAAATGATCGGTGCCAGTCCGGCCACCATTGATTATGCAAGACAATATCTTACTTTCGTTGCGATCGGTGCCCCTTTTGTCATGTTTGGCACTGCTTACGGTAATATTGTCCGCGGCGAAGGAGCTGCCAAAGAATCCATGATCGGAAATCTGATCGGTACCATCACCAATATTATTTTGGATCCTATTATGATCTTATGGCTTGGCTGGGGTGTATCCGGAGCAGCTGTCGCTACTGTACTTGGCAATGTGGCAGCTTGTATTTTCTATCTTTATTATCTGCTGCACAAAAAAGAAACGGTCCTTTCCATAAAGCCAAGCGACTTTCAATGGAAAAACCGTATCGCATCCGGCGTCTTTTCCATCGGAATTCCGGCATCTCTCAATAATATTCTGATGAGCTGTGCTAATATCTTATTAAATAAAGTGTTGATCAGCTATGGAGACACACCGGTCGCTGCCATGGGAATCGCCATGAAAGCGAACATGATCGTTATCTTACTGCAGATCGGACTCTGCGTCGGAATACAGCCACTCATCGGTTATAACTACGGTGCCCGAAATGTAAAACGCCTAAAAAAAGTATTCTTTTTCACCGGGCTGTGCGCTGTCATTATGGGTACTGTACTTACGCTCCTAATGGTGATCGCCCGCAAGCCGATCATCCATGCATTTATCAACGATCAGGAAGTTGTCACTTCCGGCATCAAAATGATGATCGCACTACAGCTTTCCGGTCCTGTTATCGGTATTTTGTTCTTATGTATCAATACCTTGCAGGGAATGGGAAAAGCTTTGCAGTCTCTTTTGCTTACGGTATGTCGTCAGGGACTTGCCTTCATCCCAATGCTCTTTATCCTAAATAAATTGTTCCAATTAAACGGTGTGATCTACGCACAATCCGTCGCAGACTTTATCTCCATCGTCATCGCCGGAATTATCTGTGGCGTAACGCTATGGCATGTGGAACGTAAATTTACGGAGTAGCATTTTTCCTGCGAAACCGTCTTATCCGCTCTGCTCCAACACTAATTTCATCCGGTGAACAATCCTCCGGCATATAAATCCCTTTCTCATAAGGGAGATAAGAATTTACAGAAGCTCTAGACAGACCTGTTTCCATGCAGGTCTGTTTTAATGCTTCTTTGTACGATAGCTTGGCACGATGCTTCGCAAACACGGCATTTACATGATCTGCGATGTCACTCTCATACACCCCTGCCGTGATCAATAGCTTGCGCACTTTAATAGGATTCATCTCCATTAAGCGTCCAATCTCAGCTAAAGAACGATGCTTTGCATCTCCTGCCCTCTTATCGCCGGAAATCGTATAATATCTAACAGCTTGCTCCACCGTGTCCTGTAAAATGGCAGCCGCATCATAATTTGGTTTCTTGAGCGGCCGACCCGACTTAGGGATGTGTTGCTCTTTCATAGTCCCACGCACCTTTTCCATTGATATAAGCTAAAATAAGATTATCTTAACTATGTTATCGTCTAATGTCAATGCGGCATTGACATAATTCATTTCATCTTTCGCTCCAATTCACACGCAATGTCCTGCTCTACCATGACTGCTTTCTCCCGGTTCTCAGCACTCACCGAAATATATGTTTTTAACTTAGGTTCCGTCCCCGAAGGACGCACAACAACAGAACAATGGTCCTCTAGGAAATATTTCAATACATCTGACTTTGGTAATCCATCAACGCCTTCTTTATAGTCATTGCATTTTATCACTTTTTTACCGGCAAATGAAGTTATTCCGGCACGAAAATCAGCCATGATCCTCTGCATCTTATCAAATCCCGCAGCCCCCTCAAATTCATAGGAATGCAAGGTATTAAGACAATATCCATACTGCTCGTATAACTCGTTTAATTTATCCAATAAACTAATGCCTAAAGTAGCATAATATGCAAACATTTCGCAAATTAAAAATGCTCCATTCACCGCATCTTTATCACGGACATATCCCCCCGACAGATACCCATAACTTTCTTCAAATCCAAAGATATATGAATCTTCTTTTCCTCGTTTTTCTAATAAACCAATCTGTTCACCAATAAATTTAAAACCAGTTAAAACATTAATTACTTTGACACCATAATGTTCTGCTATTCTTTCTGCCATGTCAATGGTAACTATTGTTTTTACAGCAACCGGATCCTCCGGCATCGTCTCCATCGCAATTCGTCTGCTGCAAATATAATCTAACAACAGCATTCCCACTTCATTGCCGGTTACTAATACATGTTCTCCCTGCTTATTTTTAACTGCAATACCAACACGATCACAATCAGGATCGGTCGCAAGTAATAAATCTGCATTGCACTTCTTAGCATATGCTATTCCAAGTTCCATTGCTTCTTTAATTTCCGGATTTGGATATGGGCAAGTTGTGAAATATCCATCTGGCTGCTCCTGCTCTTTTACTACAGTAATATTTGTATAACCAGATTCTTTTAATGCCCGTAAAACCGGTTTTAACCCCGTCCCGTTCAATGGCGTATATACAATAGAAACATCTTTATTAATGACAAGATCGTCCGATAATAATGATTGTTTTTTTACTTCTTCGATAAAGTCATCATACACTCTGTCCGAAATATAGGACACCTTATTAACGTTTAACGCCTCTTTAAAGGATACTCTTTTCACATCATCAAACAAATCTAACTTTTCTATCTCTGCTAAAATAGCATCTGCTGCCTCTGTTGTAATCTGACAGCCATCTGCCCCATATACTTTATATCCGTTATACTTCGACGGATTATGAGACGCTGTTACCATAATACCAGCAGCACAATGAAGTGCCCTCACGGCATAGGACAAACAAGGCGTGGGCATAAGTTCTTTATAAATATAAGATTGGATTCCGTTTGCCGCAAAAACTCCTGCAGCAACTCTTGCAAATACGTCTGATCTGATTCTCGAATCATAACTGATCGCAATACTTCTCTTGTTCGGTACAAACTGCTTATTTACATAATCTGCCAAACCTTGAGACGCTTTTGCCACAGTATAAATATTCATTCGATTTGTTCCGGCACCAATTACTCCGCGTAATCCTCCGGTTCCAAATGCCAAATTACGATAGAATGCATCCTCGATCTGCTCTTCATTGCCGTCCATACTTTGTAATTCTGCAGCTACATCCTGATCATCTGCTAATGTCTTCCACCTTAAATATTCTTTTTGTATCGTCTCTTTCATGCTCTTTACCAAACCTTTCCAACAACTACATACTCTTCGCCATTTTGAAGATAATATTTTGCAATTGTCGCATATTCATTTAATTTTGTCACATTTAGCAAACATTTACTATGTCAATCTGATCATTTAACACGTCACTTTCAACATCTGCGCACTTCCATGAATCTTGAGCGGCACCGAACCAGCGGGTACAAATATGCAATCCCCCTTAAAAAACTGCAACACTCCTGATCCGCCATAAAGCAGTAAACCACATCCTGACGTGCATAATAATACCTGAAAGGAATTTTTATCTGTGTAAAAATCTGCCATTTCACGACATGATTCCGTGTTAAGCAGCATACGCTCCACCTGAAAATATTGGCACCGGCATAATAGTTCACTCGCCCAGCCTCTTTGATACTTTAATACTCGGAGCGGTTGTCGTGGTTCCGAACTTTGCCGCAGATCAACAACATCAAGCGCTTTATCGACATGTAATTCTCTCAGCTTTCCCTGCTTGTCGCGACGATTATAATCATACAAACGATACGTCAGATTAGAATTTTCCTGAATCTCCGCGATCAGTGCTCCTGCGCCGATCGCGTGCACCGTTCCTGCCTCAATAAAAAATACATCATCTCTATGCACCGGCACTTTCTGTAAGTATTTTTCCACTGTTCCATTCTCTATGCTGTGACGTAATTTTTTCTTATCCATATCATGATAAAAACCATACACAAGTTTTGCATCTTTAGCCGCATCCAAAACATACCACATTTCTGTTTTGCCAAAGAGTTCCCCCTCCTTGTTTCTTGCATATTCATCATCCGGGTGCACCTGCACAGAAAGATCCTTCTTCGCATCAATAAACTTGATCAAAATAGGAAGTTCACCTGCCTCAAGATACGGATTACTCCTCGGATGTTCTCCGATAAATTCCGGAAAACGTCTCAAAAGTTCTGCAAGTTCCATTCCCTCAAACTCACCACTTGCAATAACACTTGGTCCATCCGGATGTGTCGAGCATTCCCATGTCTCCGCCAGCGGCTGCATATCAATATTTTCGAAATCATCATTTAATCTACTGCCACCCCATAAATAATCCTTAGCGGCAGGTTTCAATAAAAACGGCTTTCTATCCATGTTCATCCTCCGCACTATGCCTTACCTTGTTGCCGGCAATTCGTACACCTTCTTATCATGCACATTGATTTCCTTACCAAGCTGTACTTCCATCACCTGTAGTTCTGTCTTAGCAATAATAGTATGACGACATCCTGCAGACATCGTAATAACATCTCCTGCCCGGACACTCTGTTCCATTCCATCCACAATTGTTCGTCCCTCACCGGAAAGAATTGTCCACACCTCATCCCTGTGCTCGTGACTATGATAATTCATGCTGTGTCCCGGATTTAACGTTACCTTTATCGTAATACTTTCTTCCTCAATATCAATGACACGGTAGCTCCCCCACGACTTTTCAGCATACATGATCTGCTGATCGATCTGGTCCACATATGGCTTAATTCGATCTGCCTGCTCAATATCTGATACTAAAATCCCCTCCGCACTCGCCGACACGACGATATTCTTAGTACCCATACACAAGATCGGAACATTCATCTCATTGATCACAAATGTGTTCTCTGTCGTTTCATCAAAGATCGCCTCACCGATCGTATTTCCCTCCATGATCTCAGTCAATGCATTCCATGTTCCAAGATCATTCCACGCACCGGAAAAGCGCATTACTTTAATGTTTTTTTCATGCTCTACTACCGCATAGTCAAACGATATTTTTTCCAAAGTTTCATACTTATCAAACAGGTCCGCATAATCCGTAAAATCAATCAACTCATGTGCTCTGTCCAAGACATGACCTAAGCGAAATGCAAAAACGCCACCATTCCACAATGCACCTTGTGCAATATAACCTTTTGCAATTTCTTCTGTTGGCTTTTCCTTAAATACAGATACATCACTTACTGATTGCGTTGATGTCGGAATAATGTATCCATATTTTTCACTCGGATACGTCGGTTCAATTCCCATTAAAACCAGATTTGCCTCTTCCGTTTCTGCTAATTCTCCCAGACGCTTTAATGCTTCAAAATAATCATCATTAACATATGGATCTACCGGACAAACCACAACCGATTCCTCTAGCCCAACTCCTCGAACATCTTTCAAATAAGCGGCAGCCAACGCAATCGCCGGAAACGTATCACGGCGGCACGGTTCAATACTGATCCCTACATCTTCGCCCAACTGATTGTGTATCGAGGAAACCTGCGCCTTAGACGTTGCGATTGTTACTTCCGCATTTTCGTCCACCAACTTAATCTGACGATATACACGCTGTACCATTGATTCATATCCATTTTCCGTTTTCAAAAATGGAATAAATTGTTTTGAACGAACATCATTCGAAAGCGGCCAAAGACGCTTTCCGGATCCACCAGATAATAATACTAAATTCATAATAACTAACTATTCCTTTCTCAACGCAACAATTCGCATTCAACCGATCTCTCTACCCCCA
Organism: Clostridium sp. AM49-4BH; assembly: GCF_003478335.1. Lineage (GTDB taxonomy): Bacteria > Bacillota > Clostridia > Lachnospirales > Lachnospiraceae > Butyribacter. Next base: position 2,612 of record NZ_QUFB01000072.1, on the reverse strand, counting down.
ACATTGGGAGTCCTTTGTAAATCAACTGTAATAACACTTCTATATGATCAACGCTCTGCTCTCATCGGATTATTCAAAAAGTCCTCATACGATAACCGAATTCCATCCTCTAATTCCGTCTTATATGTCCATCCCAACATCTCAGCTTTACTAACATCAAGAAGTTTACGCGGTGTACCATTTGGTTTCGAACTATCCCACTTGATCTCTCCATTGAATCCAATCACCTTAGCCACTAATTCTGTCAATTCCTTAATCGTTAATTCCTTACCTGTTCCCGCATTGACCGTCTCATCACCACTATAATTGTTCATTAAGAACACACATAGATTGGCCAGATCATCTACATACAAAAATTCACGAAGTGGAGAGCCATCCCCCCAGCAAGTCACTTCTGTTGCTCCACTCTCTTTCGCCTCATGAAAACGGCGGATCAACGCCGGAAGCACATGGCTGTGTGTCGGATGATAATTATCATTTGGTCCATACAAATTGGTCGGCATCACCGAAATGTAATCCGTCCCATACTGTTTATTCAAAAACTCACAATATTTCAACCCGGAAATTTTGGCTAGTGCATACGCCTCATTCGTCTTCTCTAATTCTGAAGTAAGCAGGCAGCTCTCTTTCATTGGCTGTGGTGCCATTCGCGGATAAATACAGGAAGACCCTAAAAACTCAAGTTTCTTACAACCGTTCTTCCATGCAGAATGAATCACATTCATCTCCAAGATCATATTGTCATACATGAAATCTGCAAGCGCATTTTGGTTCGCCACAATGCCGCCAACTTTTGCTGCTGCCAAAAATACATACTCCGGTTTTTCCTGCGCAAAAAATGCTTCTACCGCATCCTGTCTGCACAGATCAAGTTCTGCATGAGTACGCGTAACAATATTCGTATATCCCTGTCTTTCCAACTCTCTGACTATTGCAGATCCGACCATTCCCCGGTGCCCTGCAACATATATTTTGGCATCTTTCTCCATCATTTCGATCACATGTCCTTTCTTTACATCACTATACATCTGCTTTTGTCACTGCACGTTCTCTCTTTCTTTACATCACTATGCATCTGCTTTTGTCACCGCACGTTCTCTCTTCGCTAACATACGGTCATGTTCCGCCATGATACGAACCAGTTCTTCATAACTTGTTTTCTGTGGATTCCATCCAAGTACTGTCTTTGCCTTCGTAGGATCTCCCCAAAGATTATCTACATCGGTTGGGCGGAACCACTGCGGATTAACGCTGACTAACAACTTGCCGGTCTCTGCATCATATCCCTTTTCATCCACGCCTTCACCTTCCCAACGGATCTGCATTCCATTTGCTGCAAACGCCTTTTCCGTAAAGTCGCGAACCGTATGCTGCTCTCCCGTTGCAATCACAAAATCTTCCGGCGTATCATGCTGCAAGATCATCCACATACATTCTACATAATCTCTCGCATATCCCCAGTCGCGCAGGGAATCCATGTTGCCCAGTTCCAAATGATCCTGTAATCCCTCAGCGATACGTCCTGCTGCTAACGTAATCTTGCGGGTTACAAAATTTTCACCACGACGCTCCGATTCATGATTAAACAAAATGCCATTCACTGCAAACATGTTATATGCTTCACGATACTCTTTTACAATCCAAAAGCCATACTGTTTCGCAACCGCATATGGACTGTATGGATGAAATGGTGTTGTCTCTCTCTGTGGCACTTCTTCCACCTTACCAAATAATTCAGATGTAGATGCCTGATAAATCTTAGTTTTCTGCGTTAGTCCCAAAATACGGACAGCTTCCAAAATACGAAGTACACCGATCGCATCAACATCGCCGGAATATTCCGGGACATCAAACGACACCTGCACATGCGACTGTGCAGCCAGATTATATATTTCATCCGGCTGAACTAATCCAATGATACGAACCAATGAAGAAGAATCAGACAAATCTCCATCATGCAATGTAATAGCATTCTTTTCTAACAAATGGTCAATACGTGATGTATTGGAGATTGAAGCTCGTCTTGTAATACCATGTACCTCATATCCCTTTTCTAACAAAAACTCTGCCAAATAAGATCCATCCTGACCTGTAATTCCTGTAATTAACGCTTTTTTCATAATATAATAAACTCCAATTCTGCACACGTTTTCCAGCATAACCATTTGTATCCTGTGTGCGCCGATACAAATTGCTATGCTCTTATTTCATAAATACAAGCGTTATTTTACGCACAAAAAAAACGCAAAACAAGACAATATATTGGCATGTTTTACGCTTTTTAGCACAATATTGGTTTTTATTCATTACTCAAACTTTCCATACCTTAATATCTCACGCATATACATATTGCTTATTATGTCAGTAAAATAATAGCTATTTTGCAGCCAACAAGGTAAATTATCCTGCCATCAAAAAAACTAAAGCAATTGCTGCAGAACGCAGAGTTTTCACAGTGATTTCTTATTTTGTTAAGTCTCTGATGAATACATGCCTGAAGGATTGTCTGAGATGTCCCGGTTTAGCAAGGTATCATCCATTTTTGGACGGGACGCTTTCGCTACGATGCGCTACGTCACGTTACTTAATGTCTCTGAAATACGAGACATAAG
>NZ_QUFB01000071.1 GCF_003478335.1 Clostridium sp. AM49-4BH | reverse complement strand
TAGAAATTAAGTCACCCCAACTACCCGAAGAGGCAAGCTGAAATAACCAAAATCACAAAATCAGTCAACCAAAGCTGCGCAAAGGCAAGCTGAAATGCCGGAAAATAAAAATTAAGTCACCCCAACCACTCGAAAAGGCAAGCTGGAATAACCGAAATCACAAAATCAGCCAACCAAAGCAAGAAAAATCAGTCATCTTCTTGGTCTACTTGCACATCATCTGTATTTTCGTTATTATGGTTAAGAACTTAAATTGGACATTAATGTTGCACAGGAGGCTGCATATGAATACAGAACGCAAACTGATTTTTTTTGATATAGATGGCACGATTGTAACGGAGGCTCGTGATGGTCGTATTATTCCGGATAGTACACGTACAGCCCTTCGAAAATTACAACAAAACGGCCACTTATGTTTTATTAATACCGGACGAGCGCTTGCTGAGATTGACGAACCTATTTTACAGTTGCAAATGGATGGGCTTGTCTGTGGCTGTGGTACATATATTACGTATCACGATAATGTACTTGCTGAACATACGATACCGTTTGATCTTGGTAATCGCATATTAGCAGCGTTACATGACTGTAATTTGGAATGGATCCTTGAAAGCACGGGGGCTGTATACTATAGTTCACAAACATATCATAGCCACATAGGCGATTTCAAAGAAGAACAAATGGGTGTCATTCCCAATCTTTTTCTTGTGACGCCACAGGATGCACATGATCTGACGTTTGATAAATTTTGTATTTGTGATACACCGGGAAGTGATACGGAACGTTTTCTAAAAATGTTTGAACATGACCTCACCTTTATTGACCGTGGTAATGGGTTTTATGAAGTTGTTCCAATGGGATATTCCAAAGCCAGTGGTATGCAGTTTTTGATGGATCATTTTGCGATTGCAAAAGAGGATACGATTGCCATTGGTGACAGTACAAACGATCTGCCGATGCTGTCCTATGCCGGCACTGGAATTGCCATGGGTGGCAGTGCAGCTTCGGTTTTAGATGCCGCAGACTTTGAAACAGATATGATCTTGCAAGATGGTCTTTATAATGCTTTTCGATATTTGCAGCTTGTGTAGTTTTAACAGACGATCAAACGGAGGATAAGAATGAACGATTATTTACCAATTTCCAAAAAGGATATGCGAAAAAGAGGCTGGGATGAGGTTGATTTTGTCTATGTGTGTGGAGATGCTTATGTAGATCATCCGTCTTTTGGAATGGCAATCATTACACGTGTGTTAGAGGCACATGGTTTTCGGATTGGTGTTATCTGCCAGCCGGACTGGAAAGACGAGCAGAGTGTGCAGGTGTTTGGCAGACCACGTTTAGGATTTTTGGTGTCTGCCGGCAATATGGATTCTATGGTCAATCACTATACTGTTTCCAAGAAAAGACGCCATCAAGACGCCTATACTCCGGGAGGCGTTATTGGAAAACGTCCGGATCATGCAACCGTAGTTTATTGCAATTTGATCCGTAAAGTGTATAAACAGGTTCCGATCATTATCGGAGGAATCGAGGCCAGTCTGCGCCGATTGGCACATTATGATTATTGGTCAGACAGCGTGAAACATTCGATCTTGGTGGATTCGCAGGCAGATATTGCAGTATATGGCATGGGAGAACGCGCGATAGTTGCAGTGGCAGAAGCACTGGACAGTGGGATTGCAGTAGAAGATATTACATTTATTGATGGATGTGTTTATCGTGCTAAAAATTTAGATGCAGTGTACGATGCACAGATGCTGCCATCGTATGATGACATTTGCAGCGACAAGAAACAATATGCAAAAAGTTTTTATATACAATATCAAAATACCTATTCTGTTACGGCAAAAAGATTGGTAGAACCGTACAGCGACCATTTATATATTGTGCAAAATCCACCGGCTGCTCCACTTACGGAATTAGAGATGGATGATGTGTATGCACTGCCATATATGAGGGGATACCATCCTATCTATGAAAAAGATGGTGGTATTCCGGCACTTAATGAAATTAAATTTAGCTTGACAAGCAATCGCGGATGTTTTGGCGGCTGCAGCTTTTGTGCGCTGACCTTTCATCAGGGTCGAGTGGTTCAGGTGCGCAGTCATGAGTCGATCATTGAAGAAGCAAGGCAGATGATAGAAGATCCGCAATTCAAAGGATATATTCATGATGTAGGTGGTCCGACAGCTAATTTTCGGCGTACAGCCTGTGATAAACAGAAAAAATATGGTGTCTGTACCGGTAAGCAGTGTTTGTTCCCAAAACCTTGCAATAACCTTGTTGCAACACATGATGATTATCTGATACTTCTTCGAAAGTTGAGAAAACTTCCCGGTGTGAAAAAAGTATTTATTCGCTCAGGAATTCGTTTTGATTACGTGATGGCAGATAAAGATGATACCTTTTTGAAGGAGCTATGCGAATATCATATTAGCGGACAGCTTAGAGTCGCACCGGAACATGTTTCTGATGCAGTCCTTACGCGGATGGGTAAACCGGAAAATGCAGTGTATGAACGTTTCCTGAAACGCTATCAGAGAATCAACAGCAAAGTTGGTAAAGAACAATTTGTGGTGCCTTACCTGATGTCTTCCCATCCGGGTTCGACACTAAAGGAAGCAGTGGAATTAGCGGAATATTTACGAGATCTTGGTTATATGCCGGAGCAGGTGCAGGATTTTTATCCGACGCCATCCACAATCTCGACGTGTATGTATTATACCGGATATGATCCGCGCACAATGGAACCGGTATATGTGCCTAAAAATCCGCATGAAAAGGCAATGCAGCGTGCGTTGATACAGTATCGCAATCCGGACAACTATGATCTGGTCAAGGAAGCCTTGATCAAAGCAGACCGTCGCGATCTGATCGGATATGATGCGAAATGTCTGATCCATCCGCGCAAAGAAAAGTGGATGGAGCATAGCGGGAAGAAGGCATCCCACAAGGGAAAAACAGGAAAACGCTCGAATAATGGGATTAAGTCCGGAAAGCAGTCAGAGAGAAACGGTCAAAGGAAATCGAACGTGGATCGTAATCGAAGCGGTGGGCAGAAGCGTTCCGGGCGCAATAGCAGAAGAAAATAGCCTATTTTGACCAACAACAAAAAGTAAACACGGAACACAGAAATCATGGGGATTACACATGATCCCGAACAACAGAAAGGAAGAAAAATGTTTGAGGAAATAATAGAATTCGATCAGGAAAAGATTGAAGCTAATAACTATGACATTGATAAGATCAATGCATATTTGGATGAATTACATGATGTGAAGGAAATTCGTAAAAAAGCAGAGGGACATTATGTGGGAACGACTTGTTCAACTGAATTGGCAAGATTTGGGGCAGCTATTATGGCTTGTCAGGAAAGTAAATGGTTTCGGAAAATTATTAAAAAGTGGGAATTTTGGGAAAATGGTAAATTAGAAGAGGACATCCTAAAGACAACGGAGGAAGAAGAAAAAAAGAGAGGTCGAAAGCTGTATGAGTGATTCGCTGTAAATTGCATTTAAGCTTTTTAATTCAGTTCATATATAAAATTGTATACTTTATTAAAAAAAATATTTGACATACAATGATATATATTGTATAATACAAAATGAAAATAGTTTCTATTAAAAATAGTTTCTATTAAAAATAGTTTCTATTAAAAAATAGTTTCTATTAAAAATAGTTTCTATTAATTCTGTTATATTTATTTTCATTACAAATCAATATGAGGAGGAAATCGTATGAAAAAAAACATCAAAAAAATGGTATCTGTTGTGGCTATTACATGTATGATTGCTAATGTAAGTTTAGCAGGCGCATATGAAACGAAAGGTGGAAAGTTAGGTAAGACATCAGTGACATGTTCTATTTCCCGACAAGGAGGTTCGACTACATATTCCCAAGCTTATTTAAAAATATCAGCCAGAAATAAGGTTGAGAAATTAGGAATTAAAAATATTAACATTGTCAAAAAAGACGGTGGTGGAGAGATGGGGGTAAGCAAGTCGGCGAGCAATGCGTATACCGTATCTTATGCTGGTGAACACTATAAGCCAGGCTCAATAAAGAGAATTTCTGCTAAATTTTATGTTACAAGTTCAAATTTTGGAAATTTTAGTGTTAATCTTTCAGAATAATTGCAGAGAGGTTGTTGGAGAAAAGCGGTTGATTTAACAACAAAATCAACCGTGTTTTCTCTTGAGTGGACAGGATAGAGCAATAATTGTAATCTCTAAATATTAATGGAAAATAGGGGTGTCTTTATGAAAAACAAAAAGATAATTATTGGATTGTGTTGTGGCGTAGTTATCATAATAGGAATATTTTTGGCGCTAATAGCGACGAGAAAGCCGGTGGAAAAAAATGTCCGGCAGGCTGATCATTCAACGAAAACAAAAAATCCCATAGCAGTTGATTACAGCGGAATTGGAAATACTTCGGGCAATCTTCAAAATGGTGGAGATCAGGCATATGTACAGGGACGTGGAGTGGTAATAGATAACAGAGATGATAGCGGTTCGCAGATGCTATGTTTTGATGATTCCACACAAAAACTACAATTTTATTGTAATAAACGCTCCTGCTTACATAATGGGACAGATTGCATTACAAATCAGCAATTAAGTTATATGGTTAGCTATGGCGATGTTGTTTTTGCAGTCAGTGGAACAGATAATAGTGAAATTTGGAAAATACAAAATAATGAGATCACCTGCATTTACAGAAGTAAAAATCATATTGGAGGTCTATGGGGCTACCGGAAATATTTATATTTTATGAATGATTTTGGCATTTATAGAATTTCTATCGATGATCCGTCTAAAGAAGAGCAGGTGCTTGATAAACCGGTATCATATGAATATGTAACATTTTATAAAGATAAAATATATTTTTGCTTAGAGGATCTGTTACTTTATCAAACAAATTTGGATGGCAGTGATAAAAAACGCTTTTGCGATGAAAAGGCAGCGTCGCCGCAGATATGTGGGGATTATTTATATTATCGGTGCATGAAATATGATAAAAAGGGTCGTTTTGAGGTGGAAAATACCTTAAAGCGGATTTCTTTAACAGACCATCACGTAGAAAAGGTGTTGGATGAGGTATATTTATTTAACATTGATGAAAAAAACAACAAGATTTATTATCAGGTGATCTTAAATGATGAGGATGTTTCTTTGAGAGTGTTAGATATTGCGTCAAACAAAAGCAACGAAGTTACAAAGTGCGCGATGGGAGCACTGTACGTGTGTCCGGAGAGTGATTGGCTGGTAATTCAACAATATGAAGGACAGTTAAAAGAGGGACAAGTGGGTGCTCGTCCTACACATTTGTATTGCGTTAAGAAGGATGGAAGTGGCGAAAAACGTCTCGATTATCCGAAAAAGGTGGAGGGCTAACAATGATTAGAGATAAGATTTTTGTTAAGTTTGCAATTGTATTTGGAATAGGTGTTTTGCTGTTTGGCAGTATAATATTTTTCGTGAACAGGAATCCTAAAAATGAGAAACATTTGAACAAAGTACATAAAAGCGTAGATGCAGAGAGTACACCTGTAAGTGATGGTCCGATAAAGCAAACTTCAGCGGGGTTTTATTTATACGATAAGGCTGAACAGCCAATTATGAATGATCAAATAATTGAAGTTAGTAGTGATGGGAAATATGAATTTAATCTTGAATGTATCAATAGCTGTAACACAACGTTGAACTATATTATAGCGGTTTTTGTGAACGATTGTTATCAAGCAATAGAACATATCGAAGGAGGGGAAGAAAAGGCAGGTGCTTTTTTATTGAACCCAAATTCTTCTGAAAAGTTGAACATTAAATTTTCGGCAAAAAGTTTTAACAGAAAAAATAATCAGCTTAGAATGGTTATGATTTATTATCCGGATAATATTCCGAATGATTCGCTGGATCAAGTGTTGGTTGGAGAGTCCGCCGGTGTATATAAGCTAAAGGGAACATTACCTAATTTAGTGAATTCTCGCAAAAAGTTCATACATATGAAATCACGTAAGATCGATAAAGAAAATGATTCAGAAGCTGTATGGCTTTCCGAGAAAGAAGAAAAAAGTATGCCGAAATTTGATTATATATTAGATATGGGAAATTCAGATCATATTTATTTAGGGGCATTAGGAAAGTCGAAGGTATATGTTGGGATGATATTTGTAGATGGCTCTCCAATTAAGGTGGATGGCAATTATTCTTTCTTTTGGAGACAAAAACCAAATGAAATAATAAGTAAAAAAATATCTGTGAATTCAGCTAAGAGTAATGTAGTGTTTGCTTACATGTATGAACAAGGGGGCGATGTTGATAGTTCGTATGTTACAGACAAGTATAAAATTCAACCGTAAAGGTGGAGGGCTAAAACCATGAAGTTAGAGATTAAAAATATTAGTAAGCAATACGGTAAAAAAACGGTGTTGCAGGGGGTGTCACAAGAGTTTTCAGGAGGAGTATACGGCTTGTTGGGCCCGAACGGTGCAGGAAAAACGACATTGTTAAATATTATCGCCACTGTTTTAAAGGCATCGGCAGGAACGATCTGTTATGAGCAGAAAAATGTGTTTGATGATCTGGCAGGGTATCATTCTATGGTAGGCTATCTGCCGCAAAAGATCGGATTCTATACTCATTTTACCGGATATGACATGATGAAATACATGCATTATCTAAAGGGGGGAGATCGTAAGAACACTCGTCAGATTGATGAATTGCTGCAAAGAGTAAATCTATATGATGTAAAAGATAATAAGATTGCCACTTATTCCGGTGGAATGAAGCAGCGTCTTGGCATTGCACAGGCTTTTTTAGAAAGTCCAAGAATACTGCTGTTAGATGAACCGACAGTTGGCCTGGATCTGGAGGAGCGCGCGGAGTTTAAGAGGATGATACAGGAAGCCGGCAAGGAGATGACAGTGATCTTATCCACGCACATTGTTTCTGATGTTGAAGAGACGGCAGATTATATATTAGTTATGAATGAAGGAAAGGTTCTGGAGAACCATGCAATGTCTTATTATATGAAGCAGATAGAAGATAAGGAACTGACCGGCTTAGAACAGTATTATTTGCATTTGACAGGGAGAAAATTACATGATACAGGGAATGAAATTTGAAAGCAAAAAGTATGTGCTTACTTGGGGAACATTACTTATGTTGCTATTGCTGACGTTTGCGGCAATTGGCTTAATGCATTTTAATGAGTACGGATATGTTTTTGAAAAAAATACAAGGGAAATTTTCTTTACAAAGATGAAAGACCAACAGATTTCCTTAGCTGACAAGCAAAAGCTGCAGGAGGAAGTCGATCAGCTTCAGACAGAGCTTTATCGTGAGGATGGGACACCGATTAAAACAGAAATTAAGAAGCCGGGGAAATATGCCGGTACGAAGCTTGACGAATATGGCTTTTTAGGAGAAGCGATCGATTGCATTGACTGCATCCAAAAGAGAAACAGTAATATGGAGCTGATGGTTTCTGATTATCAGGGAGAATTGGTGGGTTACCATAAAGAAAAAATACAACAATTGTTGATCAAAAAAAGCTTACGGCTGCCGTTTGTTGTGAACTATATGGCGTACTGCCTTGTTTGTTTGTCATCTTTGTCCTTAGCAATTCTTTTTCCATAGAGTGGGAGAGTCATTTGGCAGATGTTGTCCATGTCACCCGCAAAGGAAGAGAGAGAATTATACTCACGAAGTTATTGCATGGAGTTTTTTGGTCTGTGATTTCCAATTTTTATTTTTGGGGTATTTATTTGGCATATCAATGGTTTGCTGTTGGTATGCGTAGTGAGGACTGGAGCAGTCCGCTCTTTTTGGTGGAGGGATATCAAATGTGTGCTTCAGGACTAACGATCTTTGGTTATATTTTGCGACAGATCGCAGCAGCTGCACTTGCCACGATTGTCATCGCAGTGATCACCATGTTGTTATCCAAATTAACGTGCAAAGGAATCTTTGCACTGTTAGCGGCATTGGTCATTTTTATACTGGGGATCATTCCGGATGTTATGGAAGTGGTACTTTATAACAGCATTTTTTTGGTGGATTCGGGAGAACGGTATTTCCTGCCGAGACCGGAATTTTATCGATTATTAAAATTCGAAAAACTTGGTAATCCGATTTCATTATTTCAGATAAAATATTTTGCGCAGCAGCCGAGGTATATTCAATTAGGACAGTATCAATATTCCATGGTGATCTTCCCGCTGCTTATCGCCGTTATTCTTATTGGGATATGTATTATGCTATTGTTGTGGACCAAAAGAGGTGGTAAAAAATGATATGGTTTGAATGGAAAAAGATCTTAAACGGTAGAGTGCTTCTATGCTTTGTCGTTATCCACCTGGCTTTCCTGATGCTCTTTTGGACACAGAATTCTAGTGTACAAAAGGGAAGAAATACTGCAAAGCAGCAGGAAATATATCAAAAGATCGGTGGCAGATTGACGGCATCTACCGCAAAAGAGATTGAAGAGCTGAAACAGAGAAAGGACGCTGTGTTAGAGGAGGAGGCGCAGAAGGAAGATGAATATGCGCAGGGGAAGATCAGCGTCGATGAGTATATGAAATATCGTGACGAATATCATATGATGAATGATAAGAATGAAGCAATTGATATGGTCTATGAAAAATATGAGACAGCACGAAAAAATGGCTCTTGGATAATCTTTGATGGTTATTACGATCAATTATTTCGCATGGATCGAACGCAGTGGGGCTTGATGTTGTCTGTTTTTTTGCTGATCGTGTTGTTAGTATGCTGTGAGCCAAAAGAGTTATTGGCAACGATAAGTGTAACCAGAGAAGGCAGAAGAGGATTATGGGGTGCTAAGCTTAGAACAATCCTTATGGCGACATTGATATTTGTCATTCTGTTTGCCGTGGAGGAACTTATGGTGATACGACAGTTTTCGCCGCTTTCTTATTTGGACGCACCCATTCAAAGCATTTCCTGTTTGGCAGGAAAGCACATCACAATCAGTATTGCTCAGTGGTATTTGTTGACGCTGTTACTTCGAGTAGTAAATACAATGATCTTTGCAGTCGTGACCTATAGTATTCTATATTTTATACAAAACAAAAAGGTCGGAGTCCTGATTTTGGCAGTGCTCATATTTGGACCGGTATTGGCAGCGGCGTTTATGCAGTACGACACTTGGAATATATTAGCAAAATGGATCATGGTTTATCCGGTTATTTCCTAAAATATAGGATGAAACCAGTCGTTATAAAAAATATAATATCTCCATTGGATAAAATCCTCCATTGGAGAAAATCCTCCATGAGAGAAAATCGTCCTTGGAGAAAATCTGTCGCTAACTTGAAAAAGTAAATTCCAGTGCAGGAGAATATCCTTCAGCTAACTTGAAAAAGTAAATTCCAGTGCAGGGGTAAATTCCACCTCACCTTAAAATTACTTGATTTTTTAGAATTTCAGAGAGCTAAATATCTATAAAACTGTTATAAT
>NZ_QUFB01000070.1 GCF_003478335.1 Clostridium sp. AM49-4BH | reverse complement strand
TCTGTTAGCGTTCATCGCTGTAATATTGTGTTGTACTATCATAGTAGTTACCTCCTTGTGATAAATGTTCGGGGTGAATCCTTTCGCCCCGGTGTTAATATGTTTCGATATTCCATGAATGGCATGAACCATCTGGAAATATCAAGAATTACATGTTGTTTTGCGGTTGCCTCCTTCCTCTTCAAACAGAAACAATTGTTTACAAAATGTTGCACTACGTTATTTGCGCCGGAAATAGCCAGCTCAAGGGTTCCGTATTTCCAAGCAAAGGATTAGAATAAAAAACGTAGCAACCTCTGGAAATGCTTGCATTTCCAGGATAAATCAGCAGTACAACGGAAAGGAAAAGGGGAAATGAGTACAACAAGTCCTATCAGGAAAGAAGAGGATTTGCAGCGGTTCCGAAACTACTATTTGGAAAAAGGAAAGATGAGAAATTACTTATTAATAGTGGTTGGATTGAACACAGCGCTGCGCATTGGAGATGTATTAAGTTTGCAGTGGAAAGATGTTTATGACTACAAGCGTAGAAGATTTCGAGCACATTTGCAGGTGGTAGAACAGAAAACCGGCAAAACGAATCAAATTGCACTGAATGACTGCGTTTTGCATGCATTGCGGCAATGCTACAACGGCCAAAAAGCAGACGAATATTTATTTATAGTGCATGTCATAAAAATCAGCCGATCAGCCGCAGTCAAGCTTGGAGAATTGTGCGGCAGGCAGCAGAGGAGACAGGGTTAGACGGCAATGTCAGCTGTCATTCTTTGCGCAAAACCTTTGGTTATCATGCATGGAAACAGGGCGTTCCGCCAGCTATGCTGATGATGATCTACAACCATTCATCGTATCAGATTACAAAGCGTTATTTAGGGATTATACAAGAAGAAAAAGATGATGTTTTTTACCACGTGCAATTATAAGACATCAAAACATATTCAAAAAGAAAAGAACCCTAGGCAATTAAAAGTGCAAGAATTGCTTATTGGGATAATATACAAGTGACTGTGCCGATAAAATTATTTTAATGAGATCAATATAATGTATAAAGAAGTGTTTTAGGACACAATGTGTTGTGGAATCTCAAAAAAACAAAAAAATGCACAAATTTTTTTAGAAAAAGGGTTAAGTTCTCAGCAAATCAACCGATATTGTTATTGTAATAAAAAATGCAACATTTTGTAAACGAGGGTTTCTGTTTTGCGAAAGGAGGCAACGATCTAAAACTTAAATTCATGATATCTACGATACGGCACAGTCGTTTTCTTGATATCGACACTGATATGATGGATTTTTCCGAACATATCTTAACTTTTATTAACACTGGGGCGAACGGATTCACCCCAAACTCAAAACAAGGAGGTAACTACTATGATAGTACAACACAATATTACAGCAATGAACTCCAACAGAATGTTGGGCTTAACAACTAACTCACTTGCTAAATCTACTGAGAAGCTTTCTTCCGGTTATAGAATCAACCGCGCAGCTGATGATGCAGCAGGTCTTTCTATTTCCGAGAAAATGAGAAAGCAGATCCGTGGTTTGGATCAGGCTTCTACAAACGCAGAAGATGGTATTTCCGCAGTACAGACTGCAGAGGGTGCTTTGAACGAAGTTCACTCTATGCTTCAGAGAATGAACGAGTTGGCAGTTCAGGCAGCTAACGGTACAAACTCTGAGTCTGACCGTACAGCTATCCAGAATGAGATCGATCAGTTGACAACTGAGATTGATCGTGTATCTGAGACAACCAAGTTCAATGAGACTTATTTGTTGAAGGGTGATAAGAGTCAGGATAAACAGTATACGTATAGCTATAAAAACTTTAAGGCTCCTACTGCAGCTACTGCAACCTTTAACACAGATGGATCAACAGCAATGACTATCGAATTTGAGCAAAAGACTGCTCCTTCATCTCAAAAAACACAAGACGAAACTAATGAATTATTAATTTCATTAAGAGATCAGGGTGTTAAGGCTACAGCAACTCTTGCAAAAGGACAAGGCGCTGACCAGATAAAATATGGTTTATCATTAACAGGTGATGCAGCCGAAAAATTTACCTTGACAGGTGGAACAGACGGTAAGTTTAATGTCGTTGATAAAGAGAATAATCTAATTGGTACTTTAACTGTAAAAGATAGTAATTTGGCTCAAAGTACTACCGACGATCAAAGCCAGTCAGCTACATTAATTGCAACAGGTGTAAAGGCTGCTAAATCTAATAAGGCTGTTGCTAAATATTATGATAAGGACGGAAATGCTATACCTGCGAACGCTCTTTCAAATTATGTTAAGGCAGATACAGCAGGCACAGCAGTAGAACCTCGAAGCGATGCTCCTAAGGCATACGATGCTGTTGGAAACAAGGCAGACATTGATGTTGCTGATATTGGCCTATTAAAAGATCTTACAGCACCTCTTACAGTAAAACTTCATGTTGGTGCCGATGCTACATCCAACAACCAGATTTCTATAAACATTGCATCTATGAGTGCTAAGGGACTTGGTGTTAATGGTCTTAAGGTTGATGGTGCAGACGACACTAACGCACTGAACGCAATCGATACCATCAAGGAATCCATCCAGAAATTTTCCGATCAGCGTTCCGCACTTGGTGCTGTTCAGAACCGCTTAGAGCACACAATCTCTAACTTGGATAACGTTGTTGAGAACACCACATCCGCTGAGTCTCGTATCCGTGATACAGATATGGCAGAAGAGATGGTTAACTACTCCAAGAACAACATCCTTCAGCAGGCTGGTCAGTCTATGCTTGCACAGGCAAACCAGGCAAACCAGGGTGTATTGTCCTTGCTTCAGTAATTAACCAAGAGGCATTGTTTTCGAATCGTACAAACAGAAACATATTTTTATTACAAAATGGAAGAGGAAGTCGTTATGGCTTCCTCTTTTTGCGATTAATATATTTGTTTTTATATATTTCTCTTGCAATCATTACTGTCATACGTTATTATATATTTATACTATTCTACGGATCCAAGCTAGTTATTTCTCATGAAGCTATATCGTCAACCATTCATAAGGCTCTTTGCATGATTTTTCCGTTGAATCTACTGACAATCTCTTTTATAATGATATTAGAGTGACGTCCTTATTATGGAAATATGCATGCATACGCTATAACACTGTTTGCATGAATTTCTAAATTATTCGTAAATTAATTTTGAAATTCTCACTATAAGATAAGGAGGGTTACTTGAATACAGAGATTACAAACGCCATAAATGCTTCGAAAGACAAGGCACAATATGACACGCATGCAAAACGCCTATTGTCTCAAAAAATCATACTGGCACATATTTTGGTAAAGGTAATTGACGAGTTCAAAGACATGAAACCAGAACAAGTCATGGCTTATATCGAAGGTGATCCCATAATTGGAACAATTCCTGTAGATCCCGGATTGACAAATCAGGAGCAATTCGACGATTCTGGACAGAGAATTGTGGGATTAAATACAGAAAATGCCGATATTAATGAAGGATTGATACGATTTGATATTGTTTTTTACGTTCGGACAAAAACCGGATTGACAAAAATCATTATCAATATTGAGATTCAAAAAGATGATCCTATTTCATATTCATTATTAAATAGGGCAATCTTCTATGTAAGCCGACTAATATCTTCGCAAAAGGAGCGTGACTTTACAAACTCCAATTACGATGACATTAAACAAGTATTCAGCATTTGGGTCTGTATGGGCATGGGTTGTAATTGCATGAGCCATTTTCATCTGAAAAAGGATGAAATATTAGATCCCTATAATTGGAAAGGCAACCTGAATCTATTAAATATTGTAATGATTGGGATTGCCAAAGAACTGCCAAAACATGAAGAAAAATATGAACTGCATCGGCTTATCGCTGCTTTATTGTCAAATCAATTAAATGAGCAACAAAGGCTCGCGATATTGGAATCGGAATATAATATCCCGATTAACACCGATTTTAGAAAGGACGTGAATGTTATGTGCAATCTTGGACAGGGAATTGAGGATAGAGCAATTGCCGAAACAACAGCAAAAATCATTTTAAACATGTATCACAGTGGCTATTCCCTTACCCAAATTGCAGATGCTGTTGAAATGACAGAGACCGAAGTTTTGGATATTATAACCTCTGCCTCTGCCTGAACAACCGGTCAGATGCCCTATAGGCACGCTATCACCTTTTCACGCACATCTTCCATATGTGTATCCACAATTCCAAAATCCATTTCTTTATAGCTCCACGCTGCGCGGCCGATATGATACCTATCAAACACCTCGCTGATAGCCTGATACCACTGTAACGTATCCTCCGTTGAGGCAAGATTGATCACCCCATATTCCCCGCAATACAATGGCACGTTTC
Organism: Clostridium sp. AM49-4BH; assembly: GCF_003478335.1. Lineage (GTDB taxonomy): Bacteria > Bacillota > Clostridia > Lachnospirales > Lachnospiraceae > Butyribacter. The sequence continues at coordinate 5,245 of NZ_QUFB01000070.1, read as the reverse complement.
TTTCCTCCGCTACTGCTAGTGCATCCGCAAAGAACTGCTCAAAAAAACTGCTGCCGAATAAACATTCTTCCTGTTTTACCGGTTCGAGCATAATTTCATTATTCGGCAAATACTTTTTGGTCAATTTCTTAATCTCATCAACCGTCTTGTGCAAATCCATCCTAAAATCTTCCGGCATTCCATCAACCCAGTATCCACCCTGATGAGTAAATATTAACGGCTCATAGCAATGAAAATTATATACGATATTTTCATCTGCCGGTGCAGCCAGTGAGCGTACTGCCAAAACACAATTGTTCCAATAACCGCCGATCAATATCTTCGTCGTTGGAGCAATCCGGCGAATCCGACGAATACATTCCTGTGAAATCTGATTCCAGCGATCCATTGTGTTTTTATCAGTCACCTCATTTAACAATTCAAAAGCAACATGATCTCCGTATTTTGCATACCGTTTAGCCATCTCCTCCCACAGGCTGTAAAACATTTCCTGGTACTTGCTATTGTCAAAGAAGCCCGCTTCCTTTTCCCCCTGATCAAAGGAATAACCCGCCGTCTTATGCAGATCGAGGATAATATTCAAACCATATTTTCTGCACCAATGAATAGCCTTCCTGACATACTCAAAGCCGCTTTCTATAAATGTACCATCCTGATCCTGCAAAACATTATAGTCTATCGGCAGACGCACATGATCAACTGGCCAATCACTAATTCGCTTAATATCTTCCTCAACAATAAAATGCTCTAGTCTGTCTTTGCTATAGTCACATTGTGACAACCATCCACCCAAATTCACGCCATGCTCAAATCCAATCCATCGTCTCATAGTAATCACCATTCCTTTCCAAAATAATCGCAATGATCATTTCCTGATAATGCATTCATCACCGGAATTATCATTCATCGTCTGTACTCATCATAGTAATTTTTGAAGTAATATGATATAATATTTCCGAGATAAATATCATAAAACCTATTCTTATTTCAACAGTAATTATGAAAAAAGCATATTTTGTATGCTTAGGAAAGGACTGGGCTAATTATGACCGTTAAGCAAGAATTAAACCAACTGCTGTATAAGCAGCAGGAAGAATCCTATTCTCATATTTCCATAGAAGAGGAGTTTGCTTTTTACCGCAATATTGCAAACGGAAACCTGGATGTGCTGCAAGGAGACCTTTTGACTGAAAACCGCGAACATATGGGTATTCTTTCTCATAATCCGCTGCAAAACCGCAAATACCACCTTGTCATTTTAGTTGCTATGATTACACGTTTTTGCATTGAACGCGGCCTTGAACCCGAAGAATCCTACACATTAAGCGATCTATTTATCCGCAAAATAGATTCCGCCATATCAGAAAAGCAACTCGAAACAATCAAGATCGATGTGATCACAGAATTCACAAACACCATGCACGCCATCAAACAGGGCAAAAATTACTCCTACCATGTACGCCATGGAATCGATTATATCAGTAAGCATATTACGGAATCGATATCCGGCGTAGATGTTGCCAACGCTCTCGGACTGAACCGCGACTATCTGTCCCATCTTTTTCAAAAAGAAACAGGATGCCCGCTACAGAGGTTTATCCTCCGTAAAAAATGCGAAACATCCTGTTATATGCTTAAAAACAGTTCTATCAGCTGCACAGACATAAGCTCATTTCTCGGCTTTGCTTCTTGCAGTCATTATATAAAATGTTTTCGTGAAGAATACGGCATCACCCCCGGCAAATACCGCACACAAGGAGATTTTTAAGTCAAGCACTATTCCGTTGCTTCTGGCTTATTTATCTCCGGTTTGATCAAAATATGTGGATTTTAACCACAAGACCCGATCGCTTCCGACACGCTTTATCTCTGGTTTTAATCCTATTTAACAAGCACTGCCTATGCAATCTCGTGATTACTGTTACTGGCACAGTTTTCCGACAATCTGATTGATATCCTTGCCGTTTGCCTTACCTTTTAACTCAGCCATAACAGCCTTCATGATCTGACCTTTATTTTTAGTAGCGATCACATCTGCAAACTGTGTCTTTAACACTTCCTCAATTTCCTCCGGTGACATCATCTTCGGAGCATACTCCTTGATCACATCCAGTCGAGCCTGATACTCTGCTTTCAGATCCTCACGGTCTGCCGGACAACTGTCCACCTGTTCCTGCGCTGTTTTTTCTTCTTTTATAATAGCGCGATCTACCAATTCTTCCGGAATATCGTCTCTCTTTCCTTCATCAATAGCAAGTTTCTTTACTGCAGAAATCAAAGATGAAATCGTATCCTTTCGTGCTTTATCTCTTGCCTTCATTGCTGCTACCATATCGCTCTGTAATTTTTTGAACTCCATAATAATCCTCCATTTCTCTGACAATACCATATCGTCTGCCAGACACAACGTTTCGAGCTTTTGCTTTCATTCGCCTCAATACACCAATCTAGCTATGCATATCCAGCGTAACTTCCTCTTCAAAGGATATTCCCTTTTTGATTGGAAGTCAAGTCTCCTTCCCATATTCCCTGGCAGTCTTCTCATATAACTTTGCAGCTTTATGAACCATATTTCTTAGCAGTCTTCTTATATTCCTTAGCAGCCTTATGAACCATATAACTTTGCAGCCTTATAAACCATATAACTTTGCAGCCTTATAAACCATATTCCTTGGCAGCCTCTGCCTATAATTATTTTGTTTATTCTATTGTTATTTATTTCAATTCATTGTATATTATTTATGGTGCCTTATTTTGTACAAGTTACAAATATCAAGACATCTATAAGCCATAACCTGCTTATATTTACAATTATATTGTGTGTATATTTTAGACTGAACAATTTTCATTCTACTTTATACCTTTAGGTTATGTAAAGAGGTGAAGAAATGTATAATATTGTTATATGCGATGATAATGAAATATTTTGTTTTCAACTGGAAGACATTCTAAACAGAATATTTAAGGGGAGACCAACTCCTCCACGAATAACTATGTTTAATGAAGCTGAAAAATTAGAAGAATACATAGCAAATGACATGTCCATTGATCTTCTCTTCCTTGATATTGAATTCCATTCCGAATCGTTGAATGGAGTAAATATTGCACAGTTTTTGCGTGAACAGTCAGAAGGGCAAGCAACACAAGTTGTATTTGTTTCCTCTAAGAGTGAATATGCAATGCAATTATTTCAAGTGCGACCATTAGATTTTATCATAAAGCCAATTGACTTTGATAAAATTTTACATGTAGTAAAAACGTATGAACGCCTATACGAAACTACCAATAAATATTTTTCATTTACTTTTAATAAAGTAAAACATTTTGCAGATTGCCGTAAAATTGTTTATTTCCAGAGTTCCGGCAGAAATGTCCGGATTGCAACAACGCATGGTAATCTATTATGTTATGATAAACTTTCCAAAATAATAAAGGAATTACCACCAAATCTGTTTGTGCAATTACATAAATCCTATATAGTAAATATAAGCTTTATTGTAGAATACAGCGCAAACGAAGTTGTGATGAGCGATGGTGTACATATACCGATCAGCTATTCCCGCAAAGAAGATGTACATAATTTTTTGAGATTAAATTATTAATTGTTGTACCTGTTTTTAAGGGAAAGGCATTATATTAGAAATCCATGTACGATAATCGCAAACAAACCCGGTAAACTTTCAGACTAAGGTGTCAATTACTTGAAATGAATGGTATTTTCATTATTTTGAATGTTCAGATAAGCTCTATTTCTCATATTCAAAAATTGACCATTTTATCAATGTAAACATTGACGCCTTTTTTCTGTAATTACCAGAAAACACCAGAAAGAAGGACTACAGATGAACTACTACTCTTTATTTTTTGATACCGTGATCAATATTGCCGGATACTTTATATTGGTTAGCTGTCTGAGTTTATTTTTACATGAGAAAAAAATAAACAAAACCTTCAAAAGCGCAGTAATTTGCACAGTGTGGTTTGTTATCTGGCTGATCAATACCTTTGGAAACAGCGTTAATCTTAACACATTTATTTCATTTGCAGGCTATATGCTAATCTGTCTTCTAATTTATAGAGGATCTGTAGCCAAAAAAATTTTGTCGACTGTTTTTGTCATGGCATTAAGCATTCTTTGCGAAGGTATTGTATTTTTAATAATGCAAAAAATCACAATTATCCCTTTTAACTATACTCTTGGTAGTGCATTTTCTGTACTGCTTTACTTTTTATTTGTAATATTCCTTAACCGCTTTTATAATATGCGTTCTTCCACGCCAATGCCTTTTCATATTTATTTTGCATTTATTATAATATTGGTGGGAAGCGTTGTTTTGTGTGATCTACTGGTCAATCTTGGCAATAAAAACGAAAATCTGACTATGCTTGCTATGGGGATCCTATGTCTTATAAATATGCTTATCTATTATATGATGGATAAGACCAATCAGATGTATCAGCAGGTACTGCAGCAAGAGGCTATTTCTCAACAAAATGAATTCTACATGCAGCAAATTGCTCTGACCAAAGAAGCCAGTAATCGTGTAAACGCTTTGCAGCATGATTTCAAAAACCATTGTCAAACTGTTGCTTACTACTTAGATTGTAAGCAGCCTGATAAAGCAAGTGAATATGTTTTAGGTTTATATAATATGGTTGTACCACGTAATCAATACATTAACTCTACCAATATTGCAGTTGACAGCTCAATCAATTTTTACCTATCAAAAGCAGCAAAGTTAAACACCAAACTTTCGTTATCTATAGCAGTTCCACCGGACATATTTGTTAGTGATCTGGATATTAGTATTACCCTTGGAAATCTGCTGAGCAACGCAATAGAGGCCCTAGAAAAATTACAAGACGATGCAGAGCGTAAACTTTCTGTATCTATCCTTTATAAAATGAGCACTTTGTATCTCGAAATTAAAAATACTTTTAGTGGATCTCTTAAGAAAATTGATAAGGTCACTTTTAAATCAACAAAAAAGGACTCCAGAAATCACGGTTATGGGTTATCTAATGTTAATGAAGTTGTGGAAAAATATGATGGGATTAGTTCCTTTACGACCGAGGGCAATTGGTTTATTGTAAATATCACCCTTTTTTCAGAAAAAAAGAACTCTCAACTTCAAGAATAATACAGTATCTTTTCAGAAAAAAGACTCTCAAATTCAAGAATAATATAGTATCTTTTCAGAAAAAAACTCTCAACCTCAAGAATAATACAGTATCTTTTCAGAAA
>NZ_QUFB01000007.1 GCF_003478335.1 Clostridium sp. AM49-4BH | reverse complement strand
TAACTGTTCCTAGATTCAAAGCCCGAGGTTAATATCAGCCACCGTAAGCAACGCTTACGGCTGTGTCCTTGAAGGCACACAGAGGCAATGCTAAAATGCTGTGATGCGACGGAAAGAATGTAACTGTTCCTGAGTTCTTCGCCGTCGGTAATACGATCAGAGCATTGCTTTTGTGCGCCCTCAAGGATGGCGTCCGTTATCAAAAACATAAATATCTGCAATTTTCAAGGTTCATTTGAGCCTATTTTTCTTCGGCTCGTTTTTCATAGCTTACTTGACACTATCATAGGGACAAGGTCTTCCTTCATAAACACCGGAATGCCGAGCTTATGTGCCTGGTCCGTCAGAGACCATGCCCATTCCGGCTCCGTATGAATCTTCCTGCTCTGAGCTCCGGTCATGGTGCCGACAACGATCCATTTGATTCCGGAAAGGTCAATTGTGCCGGGATCATCGAATAACGGCTCAAAGGTAACATGGTAATGTTTTGCTCTGACGTTTTTCCGAAGGGCGTCGATACGCCACAGTTCTGCTTTCCTCGTCACCGTAACGCCAAACCATGCGTTTTCCAGATCGGTATCAAAATCCAGCAAATCAGGTCGCTTGGTAAGGAACAGGAACTGATGCTGTGGATTTTCACGGATCTTTGCAAATACCTTGCCTCTCCATTCCGGCTTCCATCCAGAGAAATCGCTCATGCCGGTAAGAAGAAAGTTCTGCGGACGTTTCTTTTCCATCATCTTGAGCTTACTCGGAAAGAATTCAGGGGCAGCGAAGTCATCAATCATATGCCAGCGTTTCACGTTGTTGCGGGCATAGCAATATGCACACCCCACTGTGCAGCCAATGACGATATTCATGTTCTGAATCTGATCTTTGATACAAATACTCATGACTTCTGCCACTCCTCAAGATTCTTTCTGATGCGGTCGAGGCATTCCTCAAACCGGGTAATTTCTTCCTCTGAAAAACCTTTGTAGTAAATACTGCCCATCTCATCAGATACAGAATCGTACTCGCCCTTTAAGGCATGTGCTTTCTCAGTCAGAAACAGGAGTGTTTTCCTTTTGTCCGTTTTAGACTGAACACGGCTTATCAGCCCTTGATTTTCCATTCTTTCCAGCATCGTAGTAAGAGATGTTATCGCTAATCCGCATTTAGTCGAGAGTGACCTGATTGAGATACCATCCTCCTGCCACAGCACATAAAGAATACGCCCCTGGGCTCCATTAAACGCATCAATATTCTTTTCGCTGAGAATCTTCTCGAAAATCCGGTCTCCAAGCTGTTTTATTTTGGTGACAAGAAATCCTCCATTCATTTCCATACAAAAGCTCCTATATAGTAGTTTATTAAAAACATACTATATAGGAGTTTTATTGTCAAGAGTTTATATGTCTTAATAGGTAAATTCCGTTTTTCAATTCTTCAAACCGGAAATTGTATAGTTCTTTAGATAGAGAAAATATCAATTTAATTGTGCTTCACATTCCTATTGAACAAAAAGCTAATACAATACATGGCTAATGCTACGTATGTGATTACCAATATAATTAACGATACATTTTCATATCTCATGTCCTGTGTAAAACAATATGGCAAAGCACATATATCAATAAAACTATGCATAATAATAGGAACCCATAAATTACCCGTTTTTTATAAATTATACCAAAATAAAATCCCATACCAATGGTAGAAACAACTTTAAATAATATAACCCATATTCCCATACCTAACATACCTAGAATATGTCCTAATCCAAAAACTACCGATGAAACAATAATTGCTATTTCAGTCTTGTTGTCTTTTCCGTCCGCAAATGCCTCAACAATATTAAGAAACAATCCTCTAACATAAAATTCTTCAATAATCCCCACCCCAATATAATACAAAACACCTTCTATCAATATTCTCCATATTGTTGGTCTATAATCAAAGGGAAATAAACCAATAAAAAAGGCTACAAAAGATAATACTCCTGCTATAATTCCTGGCATAGCATAGCTCTTCAATCCCTCTCTTAATCCACATACTGAAAGCCCAAAATTATATGTTACTTTAAATAGCTTTAATACAACTATTGCAAGCATCCCAATTATAATAAAATTTATCAGCAATGGAATAATATATGGGTCAACATCAGCAATATTTACTTTTAACAATACTCCTGGCAATCCTGAAATGTCCATAAAGGCAATTCCTAAACATAAAATTGTAAGAATCACTCTTGTTTTTTTGTTCATTATCATTTCCTCCTTCATTTGGAAAATATGAATTTATATATCTCCTTTTAGGCGCACTAAAGATTTCTTTGTTTCAAATCCATCTGGATATCGCCTCTTTAATTTATCAATATTTGCTTGAAAAATGTCTTCAAGAGATATATCTAGTGCTGTCGCAGCTTCTGCAATATACCAAGCTACATCTCCAAGTTCCTTTGCCAAATGTTCCTTGTCCAATTCATGTCCTTGAGCCATCCATTTTTTTACTATGTCAATGGCTTCTCCTGATTCGCCACATAATCCCATTACACTATTTATTAATACGTCTCTTTTACTTAGTTCAGGATTTAAAGTAGTCATTGCCAATTCCTGATATTCATTAATGTTCATTCTAATTTCCTCCATAACGTGCAAATTCCGATTGCTCTAAGTTTTCTCAGTTACACCTTCTTGCCCTTCGGACAAGAAGTATCCCTCGCTCAAAGAGCTCGGTCAATTCCGATTGAACAAAATCGTTGCGCGATGACCTGCCAAGGCTGTGGCGCAGTTTTATTTTTATTAAAAAAGCAGTGGCATTACTTTCCATAATCCGTTATTGTTAAGTTACCACACGAAACAACTGAACTAAGAAAGCTCCACTGCCTATGATAAGAATAACATTTTCCAGTCTCTTCCGCAATCGGAATTATGACGCCACTCCGAATCTGAAGCATAAAGCGATTATTGCAACTATGTATTCTTCCGGATTACGTGTATCAGAGGTTGTTCATCTTCATTATGATGACATTTCACGTACCAACATGACGATTCATGTTCGTGAAACCAAAGGCAGAATTGACAGGTATACAATTCTGTCTCAAAAAAATTTAGACCTTCTCACAGAGTATTGGTACAAATGTGGTCGCCCTAAAAATGAAGTGCTATAATAAAGTTGTAACAGAGATGGCTAGCCGCATGAGTTAATACAGATATTTTTTTAGCCAAAAGTGTTACAAAAAAGCTTGACCACAACAGCCACCACGCTGCTTTTCTGTTCCACGATTTTGTGCTGTAGCGCCGTCATCTTTATTTGAGTATCATGCAGGCACTCAAGAGTACTGCTATTCCTCTTCCGCCTGTTCCAAGCATTTCTGAATAGTTTCCCCTTTAATAGTGTGCTTTATCGTACTAAGCCGACAAATTTGCCGCTATACATCATTCATTCAAAAATCTGTTTTCGGTATCTTAAAAACAGCATTGTCAAAATGCGTGAGATTGTGTTATAATTACACGATAGTGTGTGCTGGCATATAAATTCCATCTGTGCATGGCGTGCGAAGCGCAGATGATAGATGTGACTGGCACCAGTAACAATTTGATTACGAAGAAAATACGCACGCAGAAAAGAGGATATCATGGCAGAAAAGAAAAACATCTTGACCGAAGAAGGTCTTGCAAAACTGGAAGATGAATTACAGGACTTAAAGGTAAATAGACGTAAAGAAGTTGCAGCAAAGATTAAAGAGGCAAGAGAACAGGGTGACTTGTCCGAGAACGCCGAGTATGATGCAGCGAAAGATGAGCAGAGAGATATTGAGATCCGTATTGAAGAGATCGAGAAGATCTTGAAAAATGCAGAGGTTGTCAGCAGCAAAGATGTTGATGCTAATGCGATCAACATTGGTTCTACCGTTCGCATCAAAGATCTTTCTTCCGGAGAAGAGATGCAGTATAAGATCGTAGGTTCTACGGAGGCAGACATTCTTGGTGGTAAGATTTCCAATGAGTCTCCGGTTGGTGTTGCATTGATCGGTGCGAAAGCAGGTCAGACTGTTGATGTTGAAACACCAAAGGGAACTGTATTGCAATATGAGATCCTTGAGATTCAAAAATAATAAATGCAATACGAGATCCTTGAAATATAGAAATAATAGATTTTGTATAATAGCATGAACTTGCAGAAATAAGAGAATCTGCATACAGAAATCGTCGATAGATATAAGAGAAAGGGGCTAAGATCGTGGCTGAGCAGCAGAAGAAACCACAGAAGGAGCAGGATATCAACCAGCTTCTCAAAGTTCGTAGAGAAAAATTAGCAAATTTACAGGCAGAAGGCAAGGATCCTTTTGTTATTACAAAATATGATGTTACACATCATTCTATGGAGATCAAAGATAACTATGATACATTAGAAGGAAAAGAAGTGTCAGTGGCAGGCCGTATGATGTTTAAGCGTGTCATGGGTAAGGCATCTTTCTGTAATATACAGGATCTTCAGGGTAACATTCAGTCATATGTCGCTAGAGATGACATTGGCGAGGATTCCTATAAGGATTTCAAAAAATATGATGTAGGAGATATTCTTGGTATCAAAGGATTTGTCTTTAAGACAAAGACCGGAGAGATCTCTATCCATGCGAAGGAAGTTACGTTATTATCTAAGAGTCTGCAGATCCTTCCGGAGAAATATCATGGACTGACTGACACAGATACTCGTTATCGTCAGCGTTATGTCGATTTGATCATGAATGAAGACGTTAAAGATACTTTTATCAAGCGTTCCAAGGTAATCAGCAGCATTCGCCGCTATTTGGATGGACAGGGCTTTATGGAGGTTGAGACCCCAATGCTTGTCTCCAATGCCGGTGGTGCAGCCGCAAGACCATTTGAAACACACTTTAATGCTTTGGACGAAGACTTAAAACTTCGTATTTCTTTGGAGTTGTACTTAAAGAGATTGATCGTGGGCGGCATGGAGCGTGTATACGAGATCGGTCGTGTATTCCGTAACGAGGGATTGGACACAAGACACAATCCGGAGTTCACGTTGATGGAGTTATATCAGGCATATACAGACTATCACGGCATGATGGATCTGACAGAGAACCTGTATCGTTACATTGCAAAGGAAGTAACCGGTTCGGAGGTGCTTACTTACGGTGAGCATACAATGGATCTGTCCAAGCCGTTTGAGCGTATCACAATGGTAGACGCGGTTAAGAAGTACGCAAATGTTGACTTCAACGAAGTTGCAGATACAGCCGCTGCTAAGAAATTGGCAGATGAGCATCATATTGAATACGAGGATCGTCATGAAAAAGGTGACATTCTCAACCTCTTCTTCGAGGAATATGTAGAGGAGCATTTGATCCAGCCAACCTTTATCATGGATCATCCGATCGAGATTTCTCCTCTGACTAAGAAGAAACCGGACAATCCAGATTATGTAGAGCGTTTTGAGTTCTTTATGAACGGCTGGGAGATGGCAAATGCATACTCTGAGTTGAATGATCCGATCGATCAGAGAGAGCGTTTCGAGGCACAGGAGAAAGCATTCGAAGCTGGTGATGATGAAGCAAATCACACCGATGAAGACTTCTTGAATGCTTTGAGCATTGGTATGCCTCCTACCGGTGGAATTGGATTTGGTATTGACCGCATGGTTATGATGATGACAAACTCACCGGCAATTAGAGATGTGTTGTTGTTCCCGACAATGAAGAGCCTCGACAAGTAAATTTCTATAAATAGGTGTTTAAACCGTGTAAAATGAATTAAGAAAACAAAAAACCTTTTCAAAATGAGAAATCATTTTGAAAAGGCTTTTTTATTTTGAAAGATCTTTACCAAGATCCACCGCCGCCTCCGCCGGAACCACCGCCGGAATGACCGCCGCCAGAACCTCCACTTCCCTTAGAGCTTGGCGACGACGTCATTGCCGCTGTGGCAGACCGCATCGTCGTATTCATGAAATGATGGAACCGCACTGTATCAAACGTGTTGTAATGCCCATGAGATGAATACCATTGCGGTGGTTCGATCGCAATAGATTCAAATTTCTCCATCCATATATCCGACACGTCAAGCACATATGCATACGGCAATATATTGTAGAAATACTGCGGTTCACGCTCTACCATAGTCTCCAGGCGATCTTTTTCTGCTGTCTGCAAAAATGTCCGAAATCCTCGTAAACGTCCCAAAACCTCCGTGCCATACTCTGTACGCTTTGGCATATAATAATCAAAGAACATGATCACACCACATGCGATGATCGCCAACACAAAAGCGATCCGATAAATTGTCGGTGTATAGAACACAACATTACGCAGTCCCAGGCAATATCCGCTGATCATAGCGATCGACATCACAACGCTGAGGATCTTACTAAAGATCGTCTCTGAACTAAAGATCGTCCGAATAATAAATGCCAGCACAAAACCAAACATGATCGGTACTGTTAGTGAAAATGTCGCATTGTATGTATAATCATATATCGGCAGATACGTTGCTAAAAAGAAAATCCCCGCCATCATCGCATAACAGATCAAATGCTTATTAATGGAATTGGCATAAAACAACACTTGTCTATTTTGCTTTGTATTTACCATTTTCAAGATCTTATTCACCGTCTTGTAGAATTTATCCTTCAGCTGATCTTTATTGGTAACATCAAAGCCACGAAACAAGCCTTTCATGAATGCCCGTTCTATCGCATTATTTCCATCATATTCTTTCAATTTGCGGATCGTAAAATCCTGATTTCCAAGCAGGCCCTTCTTCCCTTCAACAATTTCTATATAACCCTTTTGTGCCAGGTACACTAACAACGATATAACATCATTCGCATCCACCTTGCCCTTATAGGCAAAGGCTGCCTCTACACTATTGAATTCCTTTGGCGGATGGAACTGTATCGTTTCCACTACCACATTATCCCGTCCGACTTTCCACCAAAGCAGAAATGCTGCACCCGCTGCTGCCAAGGACAACAAAATACTGATCAGCGCCGGCCAGATCCTTTGTTTGACCTGATCATAATATCCATCCGGTAAGACCATTCTGACTGTAACTGCCTCTCCCGGATTTAAGATAATGGAGGGATCTACATATCCTTCCATCACTTTGCCATTGATCGTATACTGCAGTCCCTCATTATTAGTCGAACCACTCTCACCATATGCCATACCGACTTTACTTTCGTCAATATCTTCCGGCATCATGATATGAAAGGTAACATTTTGGATCGTTGTATCCCAACTGGTTCCAATGATATTATAATAGAACTCATCTTCCCCTTTACGTACATCTTTCCCCATATTGTAATCGTAAGAAATGTGATACATATGCTCGCCAACAAGCGTCTTATTCTTATCTCCCAGCTGAATACGGCAATAAGAACCCTCTCGGCCTACGGTCTTTTTTTCACCATAGGTTTTGATATTCGTTACGCGCGCCTGAATACGGGAAGTTGATCCATCCTCGCGACTTACGTTATTGATAACCGGTATGTCTCGGTAAATACCATGTCTCGCCTGGTTAAAGTTCACCTGCAGCCTCTCCGTAACATGATACACATTATCCTTACCAACTTTAACTGTGACATCGTATCCTTGTATCTCGTAGGGATAATAAGAGTCTGCCAAAGCCGGTTTTGCCATCAGCAAAATCCCGGCAAGCAACATAAAGCCAAAAAGCTTTCCTTTTCTCCAAATGCTCTCCACCACTAAAATTTCACCTGCACATTCTGCCGCTCAACAGCATTCTCAACCTCAAACATCTTCTTTGTCTCAAAATGAAACAGACCGGCGATCAAACTTCCCGGAAACATCTGTACTTTCATATTGTACTGCTTCACCGCACCGTTATAATATTTTCTTGCATTTGCAATATCATCCTCTGTTTCATTCAGGTTATGACTCAGATCCATAAAATTCTGATTTGCTTTCAGATCCGGATACTGCTCTGCCACTGCCATGATCTGTGGTATCATTTTAGAGATCTGTGCACCATTCTGAATCTTTTCCTCTGGTGTCATTGCATCATAACTGCCGGTACGCAGCGATATCACCTTTTCCAATGTTTCTTTCTCATGCGAAGCATATCCTTTGACTGTTTCCACCAGATTTGGGATAAGATCATAACGTTTTTTCAGATACACATCCATCGTTGCAAATGCCTCATCTACAACAATTCTTCCTTTGATCAGCCCATTGTATGTACCAATCACCCAACAAACGATCAATAGTACAACAACTGTTCCAATAATCCATCCTATCATCTTTGTTCCTCCTATGCTTTTGCGGGATCAAACCCATTACGGCTGCCGGTTGCAACTGCACCATCCTCACGAGAAGTGCGAAATGGTGCTGCCGGAATGCCGTTTTGTCCAAACAACGTTACCGGTCGATAATTAGTCCAGCAATATCTTCCGTATACAGGTTCTTTCACCTCATCACAAGTCAGTTCTATTTCTTCTCCCTTTAGAACTGCCTTCGCCTCATGATACACTTTATCTTTACCGGCAAGTTCAAAACCGGTTAAAGTTTCCTCTGTACAATGTAGTCCCTTCGCATGGGCAAATGATACAACCATCGCACTATTCTCAATGCGGTAAGACTGATACATCGGGCCAAACGCCTCTTCTTTCGTGCATAAACCATACACTTCATACATTGCCTGCAAAGCGAGACGCTCACCAACGCTGTCTTTCTCTGTCGGATGAATATTGCCAAACTCACCCTTATCCAAAATCACCGCAATCCCGGTATGCTTGAACGTGTCGAACACACGCATCTGTGCCTCTCGAATAAATGGCCAGTTCTGGTAATCCGGCTCCCCTCCATTTTGGAACATCGGAAGCTGTACCAGCATAAACGGTAACGTATCATCTTTCCAATCGCCTCTCCACTGACGGATCAGCACTGATAACAAGGAGTAATAGCGGTATGGACGATGATCGTCCTCCTCTCCCTGATAATACAAAAATCCACGTAACGTATACGGACAAACTCTTTGCAGCATCGACTCGTACAAACCACACGGTCTGGTCTCTGAACGTGGTCCCATTGGTCCCGGATATTGATTCTCACCGTACAGACGCAATGCCTCCTCCCAAGTCGGGTTCTCTGCTGTCTCGTAATATTTCCCTACATTTTTGTCAAACTCTGCCTGATATACAAGATATGCCTCACGCGCTTTGATATATTCCTCCGGATCCTGCTCAGCAATGATTGCATCATAATCATCAATATACTCTTTGATCTCCTGCGTTCCTTCCAACGCTTCACGGCTCACCCAGCAGGAAGCAGACGTTCCGCCCCAGTTACAGCCAATAATGCCGACGGTTACCCCTGTCTCTCGCGCGATCTTATCTGCAAAATAATATGCAACCGCTGACCATCGTCCTGCCTTATCCGGCGTACACAGATCCCATGCACTTTCCTTTTCTGCTTCTTCCAACTTATCCCCTACATACGGAACCTTTGGAGTATAATAATAGCGTACTCCATCATTATGTATATTTTGAACGATCTCCTTGCCGTTTTTGCTATTTTGCAACTCCAGCTCCATATTGGACTGACCGCCGGCAAGCCATACTTCGCCGATCATAACATCTTCATATACCACTTGTTCTGTCTGAGACTGCACCGTCAGTGTATATGGTCCACCTGCCTCAAATGGCGGTAAAATAGCCTGGAACCTTCCCTGTTCCGGAACCACACTCACAGATTTGTCTGCCAAAGTAATCTTAAGCGACTCTGCATCACTGTCTCCCCATACGCTGATATTTTTCTGTCTCTGCAAAACCATGTGACTGCTAAAAACAGCTGATAATTGAATCATTCTTTTATCCTCTTTTCACTTATTTATTAGTTTGATGTTTTCTTGCCTACCGGTGCCTGAAACGGTTTCTCCTGCTCCGTTCCCAGATCCATCACATAGACAGATTTTCCATCATATGTCTCATAAAACAAATACTTACTTGTCAGATGCAGATAATTGTAATTGCCATCCGCGATCTTACGCACTTCTCCACCCTCTAAATCCTTTACATACAATCCATTGCTCGTTCCATTATCTACCTGATAATATACAGCACTCTCCTTTTCATCCACATTATATGTCGCCAAGCGGTCTGAAACGATCGTGACCGGATCAGAGCCATCCAAATTCACACGTACTAATGCATAATTTTGTGACATATCTATAAAATACAAATGCTCTCCTGCCCGAATCAATGAAGTACAATTACCGTTGTAAATTGTCTGCTCATCTGAACCGTTAATATTCATGGTATGTATGTTATGATCCTTGTCATAACCTGTATAATACATAACACCCTGCGAAATAGAATACGGCGATACTCCCTCATCCAACAATAATTCATCGCTGGAGCCGTCCATCTTAGCTGCATTTAACTGTAATCCCTTTTTTTCATCGTAATGCTGATAATACAGATAGTTTCCGTATAAGCACACAGACTGTGTCGGCTCATCATACAGCTTACCCATATTTTTGCCATCGGTCGTTACGCGGAACAATCCCGTCTTACTTAATGCCAACACATTACCGCCGGTAACACTCTTGCGGTCATTACGTCTCGTGTAGAAAATATAATCACCTGCAACATTCAAATAACTAACCGTATCTCCATGTAATTTCGTGCTTTTCTGTAATTTATCATCTGTTACATAGAGAGAATCGTTATCATACGGATCAGCATAATAGATTCTGCCATCTGCCTCGCAAAACTTACCCCCGTTAAGCAGATTTCCTGCCGTATTTCCTGTCGTATTCGGATCATCATATAGCTGTACTTTCGTCTTCTGCCACATAAAAAATCCCACAACAACCAAAATCACCGCCCCAAGACCCCCTAAGATCCGATTCCGTACATGATGTTTGGAACTTGCTGCCATTCTTCACTCTCCCTTTCAAAACCACGATTACCCACCTCTATAAGAATACCATGCCGGAAATGACTAATCAAGTGCCATCAACAGCATAAAACCATCTTCTCTCACTGATCAAGTGCCATCAACAATTCGTGAATTGTCTTTGAGCAGATCGGATGTACCCGATATGGTGCGATCTGATCAAGCGGTTCCAACACAAATCTTCGATTACACATTTCCGGATGTGGAATGATAAGATTCTCTTCTACAACGACCTCATCATCATACAATAATATGTCCACATCGATCGTTCGCGGTCCCCAATGAATGGTTCGAACACGATCTAATTTCTTCTCAATGACTCCAATCTGATCCAAAATCTGTCGAGGTGTATATAATGTCTGCATAACAACCGCACCATTCAAAAAATCATCCTGCTCGACACCGCCTACCGGTTCCGTCACGATATAATCTGATACTTTTACCAATTGATTATGCTCATCTGCTGCCAAGATTTCCAAAGCCTGGTCCAGATTAGCATGCTTATCCCCCATATTGGAACCAATTCCTAAGCATACCGTATGCCATCCTCTTTGAATCTCTACAGAAACCGTCTTAAGCGGCAGTCGTATCGGTGCCCATGGCTTATCTATCCGAAGCGACAATGACCTCACCAACGGAAATGTTAATAAGATCTGCTCTGCCAAGTGTCCGGCAAGGTGCTCGATCAACTGAAACGTATTTCGTTTCGTCTCTGAATGGATCAGTTCCGCTACCTCTACGTAATTAACAGCATCTTCTATATCATCCGATTCGGCTGCCTTGCTTGTATCAACAGTAAGATCTACTGATACAACAAACTTTTGCCCCAGTTCATTCTCTTGTTTCAGTACTCCATGATTGGCAAATACCTCTAATTCCTTAATTTGAATGTGATCCATGATCCATCCTCCCCGCTTTTTGAAATGTTGCTCTAACTCCAATACCACGCACTTCCTGTGCACTTCATTAATACACGACGCGGTAATTTATCATATACAAGACCTAGACGATATCCGATCAATCTGCATCCGCACTGTACGCAGAAATAAAAAGCATCCCATACATGTCCACCCTTTAACAGTGTTTTCACGGTCTTCGCTGCATATCCTGCGCCCTCTTTTTCCGAAGACACCTTCGCAAACACCTCCGCATACTGCTTATGAGATACGCCAAGATCAAAGTTTCTGGCGAACTGCTGCCTGCACGTATAATCATGAGAATGCACCACTTTTGCCTCTGCGCAATATGCAACACGATACCCTTCCTGCATCATCATATATGCTATGATCATATCTTCATTAAAAATCGTTGGCTGCACAAATCCGCCAACCTGCTCATAATACGACTTACGATACAGGGCACATACATCAGAGCAAAAATATGTCTTTACACCGAGTTCTTTCTTGTCATCCTCACTCTTAATACGGCTCTGTGCAGGATAATTATAGATTCTCGTCATACGTTCCACTCGCCCTGAATTTGGACGGGCAAGCTGTCTCGCATAAGCAACAGCTACCGAAGCATCCTCCATGCAGGCAAGCAGATTCTCTATCAGATGCTCATCTGCCGGAACTGCATCCTGCGTCATCATTAAGACAAACTCTGCAGTAGATTTGTCCATGCCTAACGCACGCGTGCCGCCATGGTCAAACTCAGACTGCATCACGGGTATGATCCGAATACGCTCATCCATAGACTGTACCATTATCTCTGATTCATCCCGAATCGTCTGCATAATAAAAATATGTTCCGGGACAACTGTTTGATGCATTAAACGCTTGATCAGATCACCAAATTCACTTCCCGGTTTATATACGGGTATCACAATATCGATCTTTGTCTGCTCCATCCGCTACTCACCATACCTTTCCATCAAATTGCTCCTGCCTTCTTTTATCTTCCTAAAAGTCTGGCAACTTCCACAACAGCTTCCTGTGCATCTTTAGAGTAACCTTCTGCACCAATCTCATCTGCAAAGCTGCGTGTGATAACGGCTCCACCGATCATAACCTTCACCGGAAGATTCTGCTCACGAACCATATTCACTACTTTCTTCATTTCCATCATCGTCGTTGTCATAAGTGCAGAAAGCCCGATAATATCTGCTTTTTCACGAATAGCTGCCTGTATGATATCCTCCGCCGGGACATCTTTACCCAGATCCACCACACGATATCCGTAGTTACGTAACATCAATGCAACCAGATTTTTACCAATATCATGAATGTCATGCTCCACTGTTGCAATGACGATTGTTCCAAGCGGCTCACTAGACCGATTGGCTGCAAGGATCGGCTCTACCACGCCAATACCTGTCTCCATCGTCTCTGCGCTCGAAATAAGCTGGGGCAGAAAATATATCTGCTTATCAAAGAGCACACCGACATGATTGATCGCCGGGATCAAACTCTCGTCAATCACTTTCTGTGCATCTATTCCACCTTGTAAAGCATCCTGCACCAAAGTTTCGATCTTATTTTTGCGGCCCTTTACAACCGCCTCAAAAATCTTATCCCCCTCATGTTCCGGTGGAATCAAGTCCTTTGATCCGGATCCACTCTTTTTCGTCGTTGTCTGTACAGCATCGACCTCTCCGGCCACAACGGAGATCTTATGCTCGGACACGCGATTGATATAACGCAGATCGGCATCAGGTTTATTCATCAACAGATCTGCCGCAAATACCGCATGCATTAACAAATTCTGAGACGGATTCGCGATCGCCATCGTCAGTCCCTGTCCGATCGCTAATGCCATAAACGAACTGTTCACAAAAAGTCTCTCCGGCAATCCAAAGGAAATATTAGAAAGTCCGCACGCCGTTGCCAGACCAAGCTCATGTTTGCAATATCGGATCGTCTCCAACGTTTCGATCGCAGCATTGCGGTTGGCGCCGATCGTTGCCACCAAGCCATCTACTACAATGTCCTCGCCACATAACCCATGGCGTTTTGCCTCTTCATATATCGTATGGATAATCTCCTTTTTCTCATCAAGATTCTCCGGCAAACCTTTTTCTGAAAGTGGAAGCAAAATAAACATCGCACCATATTTCTTGGCGATTGGGATCAGCTTCTCAAACTTCTCCGGCTCCAGCGAGATCGAATTGATCAACGCACGGCCCGGATAGATACGAAGCGCTGCCTCAACCACATCTACATAACTCGAATCAATGGATAACGGCAGATTACTCACCATCGTAAGCTCATTCACTGCTTTAAGCATCATCTCTTTTTCATCAATGCCATTCATTCCCATATTGACATCCAGGATTGCTGCTCCGTCCTCTTCCTGTGCTTCTGCCATCTCCGTAACAAGGTCAAGCTGTCCGGCACGAAGCTGCTCCTGCAATGCTTTCTTACCTGTCGGGTTAATACGTTCTCCGATCACCATAAACGGTCCGTCCAAGTCGATCGGACGAGTCACACGTTCATTAGACAGGGCACGACGTACCACCTTACCCTTTCTGCTCAGATGGGACACCTCATCCATCCGTCCACTCTGCTGTATTTTCTGAGTGAGCAAACGGATATGCTCTGGCGTTGTACCACAGCAGCCACCTAAAATATCGGCTCCGGCATCGATCAACGCCATCATTTCTTCCGCAAATTCTGGTGCTTCCATTTCGTAGACGGTCTTTCCATCTACAAGCTGCGGCAGTCCGGCATTCGGCTTCGCAACCAATGGAATGTCCGCATATGCACGCATTTTGCGTACTACATCACACATTTTATCCGGTCCTGTAGAACAGTTCACACCTAACGCATCCACTCCAAGTGTAGTAAGCACAAGAGCAGCCGTCTCCGGATCCGTTCCAAACAAAGTACGTCCATCCTCTGCAAAGGTAAGTGTCACCATGATCGGTAAGTCACAGCATTCTTTCGCTGCAATCACCGCTGCACGACACTCCTGCAGGCTCATCATCGTTTCGACAGCCAAAAAATCCACACCTGCGTCAACTAACGCCTCTGTCTGCTCCTTATAAATGTCTACCAACTCTTCAAAAGACAAAGGGCCCATCGGTTGTACCTGCTTACCCGTCATAGTCAGATCGCCACATACATACAATGGCTTGTCTGCATCTACAAGTCCGCGTTCCTTCACCTCTGCCACCGCCTGCTTCGAAATTGCTACCAAGCCATGGTTCATCTCCACCAAATTATCTTGCAGACCATACTCTTCTAACTTAATTCGGTTTCCGGAAAAAGTGGGTGCATACACTGCGTCAGACCCTGCCGCATAATACTCTATCTGTAATTCTTTCAGCACGTCAGGATTCTCTAATATCCACTCCTCAGGGCATACTCCCGCCGGAAGACCTCTCTCCTGCAAATTGGAACCGGTCGCACCGTCCAATATCATTTTCCCCTGTGCCAAACGTTCACGAAACTGCTCTTTTGTCATGTTGCTGTCAATCTCCATTCTGCTATATTGGTATATTTCCTGCTCCCGGCTCACGTGGCTTCATACCACCTAACACATAGCCCTCCCTGTGTGCCGATAGACAAAATCTTCTCTTTCGATTGTACCACATGGCATCACATACGTAAAGAAGTATTCCTTTACAACCCGTGCTTTTTTTGCTTTTTTGTGCAAAATCCGATATACTATAAGAATCACTGCAAACGGAGGATATCATTATGATTTTACAATGCAGTCATATAGACAAAGCATTTAGCACAGATGTCATTCTTTCTGACATCTCTTTTCATATCAATGAACATGAAAAAGCAGCCATCGTCGGTGCAAATGGTTCCGGCAAATCAACACTGCTTAAGATCATTACAGGACATTTATCCGCAGACAACGGTGAGGTGATCCTGTCCGGCAGCACGACTGTCGGCTACTTGGCACAGAACCAGGAATACGCTTCCGAACACAGCATCTACGACGAAATGCGTGATGCCAAACCGGAGATCATACAGTTAGAGCAGCAGATGGAAAAACTGTCTGCACGCATGGATATTGAAACCGGCGAAACCCTAGAGCAAGTCATCAAACAGTATGACAATGCAAGACAACGCTACGAGCGTCTCGACGGATACGCCTACCAAAGCGAGTTGGTGGGTGTCTTGAAAGGTCTTGGCTTCACGGAAGAAGACTTTGAGAAACCGGTCATTTCCCTATCCGGTGGTGAAAAGACACGTGTTGCTCTCGCCAAGATGCTGTTGCAGGCACCGGATCTTATCATATTAGACGAGCCTACCAATCATCTGGATATCAATGCCATTGCATGGCTTGAATCCTACCTGACCAATTATCGCGGTGCAGTATTGATCGTAGCCCATGACCGTTATTTTTTGGATAAAATTGTCACAAAAGTTATCGAGCTGCGCCAGACGCACGCTCGTATGTATATGGGCAATTACAGCGAATATGCCGCCAAACGTCAGCAGATCATGGATAGTCTGATGAAACAATATCTCAACCAGCAGGCAGAGATCAAACATCAGGAAGAAGTTATTGCTAAGCTGAAATCCTTTAACCGCGAAAAATCGATCAAGCGCGCCGAGAGCCGCGAAAAGATGTTAGATAAAATAGAGCGCATTGAAAAACCTGTCGATGAAAACACGCAAATGCGCTTATTGTTTACACCAAAGATTCAAAGTGGTAACGACGTATTGACCGTAGAGAGGCTTTCCAAATCCTTTGATGGAACGCCTTTATTTACCGACCTCTCCTTTGAACTGAAGCGTGGGGAACATGTAGCGATCATCGGAGACAACGGAGCAGGTAAGACAACGATCCTCAAAATAATAAATGAATTGATCCCTGCCGACAGTGGTAAGATCACGCTTGGAACAAACGCGGAGATTGGCTACTACGATCAGGAGCATCAAGTTCTGCACCCGGATAAAACATTGTTTGAAGAGATCAGTGATGCGTATCCTCATATGAACAATACGCAGATCCGTAACACACTGGCCGCTTTTCTATTTACGGAAGACGATGTATTCAAGCAGATCAAGAGTCTGAGCGGTGGAGAACGCGGTCGCGTATCCTTGGCAAAACTCATGTTGTCCGATGCTAATCTTCTCATTCTCGATGAGCCGACAAACCATTTAGATATGGATTCAAAGGAAATATTAGAAAATGCGATCCGACATTTTGAGGGAACTGTTTTGTATGTTTCCCATGATCGTTACTTTATTAATACAACCGCAACCCGAATCTTAAATCTTACAGGCGGACATGTATTGAACTATGTCGGAAACTACGACTATTATCTGGATAAAAAAGAAGATGTGGAGCGTGCTTACTATGCAGCCCAGCCAAACCACAACGCATCAGCGATAGCTTCCACCGATGCTGCCGGGTCATCTCCTTCCACTGAAATGTCCACAGCAGACGGTACTGCTCCTCAAGCGGAAAATAATACGCCTAACGCAGCCACGTCTTCCAATGCACTATCCTGGCAGGAACAAAAGGAAGAACAGGCACGACTGCGCAAAATACAAAAAGAATTAAATCGCGTTGAAGCAGAGATCGAACGCTTAGAAGCAGAAAACACCGCATTAGATGAGGCAATTGCTGATCCTGCTAATGCAACCAATTCTGCAAAACTGCAGGAGCTCTCCATCCAACGTGGTGAAAACGATGCAAAATTAGAAGAACTCCTAGAACATTGGGAAGAACTTTCGGAATAACTGTGCGCTATTCTGCGGTCATGCGGTCTATCCTGCGGTCATACGCTCTATTCTGCGGTCATGCGGTCTATCCTGCGGTCATACGCTCTATTCTGCAGTCATGCGCCCTATTCTGCAGTCATGCGCTCCATCCGCCGGCGTGCCTGATCGTAGACTTCCTGCGGCGAAACACCAAGAAAGAACTGTCCATCTTCATACATAATACGCCCTGCGATCATCGTCAGTTTTACGTTTTGTTTACTGCCACTATATACGATGTTCTTCGCAACATTATTCATAGGCTGCATATTCGGCTGTGTCATATCTAAGATGATCATATCCGCCTGCCTGCCTTCTGCAAGCACGTCACAGTCCTGCAGCCCCATGGCTCCTGCGCCTCCTACCGTTGCCATCTCTAACACATCCAATGCATCCAATGCTGATGCGTCCCCTAATACTACTTTTTGCAACGCTGTCGTCAAAAACATCTCTCGAAACATATCCAAACAATTGTTGCTTGCCGGTCCATCCGTACCAATTGCAAGACCAATCCCCATATCTTTCATCCTCTGGATCGGTGCAATGCCACTCGCAAGCTTTAGATTCGATGCCGGATTCGTGACAACCCACACCTGCTTGTCTTTGCAGATCTGCAAATCTTCATCCGTCATATGCACACAATGAAAACCGCCACCACCATACTCAAACATTCCCAGCTTATCAAGAAACTTTGTAGGCGTCATGCCATAGCGTTCCACACATTCTGCCACTTCCTTTGCCGTTTCCGAATTGTGTGTATAGACCGGTGCATGATATTTCTGCCCTAAAGCCGCCATCCTTTCCAAAATTTCACGGCTAGTCGTGTATTCCGCATGAAATCCAAATCGATAAGATACCAATGGATCGCACGCATTGTATTTGAGAAACTGCTGCTCCATTTCCTCAACCGTACCAACAAAGTTATTGATGCTGCCACACAAAACCGTTCGAAATCCGGTATCCATGGAAGCTTTCACAATAGCATCATTCTTCTGATACATATCAAAACATGCCGTAATGCCACTCGTCAGGTACTCCATATAAGCTAAAATTGTAAACCAATAAACATCTTCTTCCGTCAGCTTATCCTCCATCGGGAACACACGATCATACAGCCACTCCTGTAATGGCAGATCATCTGCATAAGAGCGCAAAAATGTCATTGCAGAATGTGTGTGTGCATCCTTAAATCCCGGCATTACAACATTTCCACCTGCATTGATCTGACGATCCCACTGTAAAGATGGTGCGCCATCTTCCGTTCCCAGATATACGATCTTATCATCCTGTATATGAACTTCCCCACAAAACATTCTTTGCCCCGGCTGCATCGTTAATATATTCGCATTATATATTCGGATTCTCATAATTTTGTCCTCATTCCTGCTATACAGTATGAATGGCAGTAATACATTCTGTCACAAGCTTCTTAAACAACGGTGCCACTCTGTCTGCCGTTTCCTGCACTTCCTGATGTGTCAATGGATTTGCTGTAATGCCACACGCCATATTGGAAATACAAGAAATGCCGCAAATTTTCATTCCCATATGATTGGCCGCAACTGCCTCACATGCCGTACTCATCCCCACTGCATCTGCTCCAAGTGTCCTGCACATACGAACTTCTGCCGGAGATTCGTAATTTGGTCCCGTTAATTGTATATATACCCCTTCTTGCAACGGAATATCCTTTAACGCTGCCGTTTTCCGCAATATCTGCTGTAGATCCGCATCATAAATCTGACTCATATCCGGAAAACGAACACCCAACTCTTCCGCATTCGGTCCGATCAACGGCGATGGCACGAACGAAGAAATCTGATCCTTGATCATCATAAAGTCTCCTGCCTTAAAACAAGTATTGATACCACCGGAAGCATTTGTTAAAAACAATACCTGCGCTCCCATCAGTTTCATAAGACGTATTGGCAGTACAACATCACTGATCGGATAACCTTCATAGTAATGTACGCGCCCCTTCATACATACGACCGGCACTTCATTCACATATCCCAAGATATACTTCCCCTGATGCCCTGCTACCGTCGATACCGGAAAACCTTCCATTTCATGGTAATCGATCTCCGCAACAACTTGAATATCATCTGCATAATCCCCCAGACCGGATCCAAGCACCAATGCGATCTCCGGAACAAAATCAATCTCTCGCGTCTTGCAGATCTTCTGATACTGCTCATAACATTTGTTTAACTTTGCATACACCTCATTCATAAACAGCCTCCGTTCTTATAACAAAGGGAACGCTGCTGTGCGTTCCCCGTATCTTTCTCTGTACTCTTTGTTACTCATTCTGTTTCAAATGTGTACGAACAATCTTTCCAACACGCATTGCATCTGCATATGCTAACAAGCGATCCATCTGATTGGAATTACGCTGCAAGAAATTCGAAATGATCAAATGCAGCATGTCCTCCCCAATATCTGCACGAAATCGAATACAATCACAAACACTGCGTTCAATGTCATACACACGAATCTTGCCATACGGTGTCTCATCCACCTGCATATCCTGCTGAAATGCCAAATCAGAATAATAATGTCTGCACACCGGGAAATTAAGCTGCATACGAGAGCGATCCGTCTTCAATGTAGCAACCGACAATCTCTCCGGCTCCACATCGATCAAGCCATGATAATAACATGCGCTATCTGCACAGATCACCGCTCTTGAATTAACTCTGCAAGCCTCGATCATCTTATAATTCTCCGGCTTGCCATTCTCCTCGTCTACAAGCCAATAATGACCATGTGACACACGTTCAATAATCCCCATATTCACCAATTCCTTGATCTGCACCGTCGTGATCTTCGCATCCTTCAACTCCGATGCATCCCGATAGCCATTGCCACTTTCAAACAAATCCATCACTTTCTTATACGTATTTAACAACATATCTTCTCCTCCTCTTCCAACCGATAGTCTCCTACCCGTTTCCTGCTCTGTCATAATGCTAACGTGCAAAAAGATTTTGCTTAATAATATTTATTATATCACGTGTTACAAAAATTGCAATATCCTATTATAGAAAAACAACAGAAAAAGGGCAAAACTAATGTTTTGCCCTACACTGCCTCTATTCTTCCCTACACCGCTTTTCCGGTATACAACTGATAATATTTGCCCTTACGCTCCAGCAACTCGTCATGCGTACCGCGCTCAATGATACGACCCTGCTCTAACACCATAATACAGTCACTATTGCGTACCGTCGATAAACGATGGGCGATCACAAATGTTGTGCGTCCTTTCATCAGGCGGTCCATACCTTCCTGTACCAATTTCTCAGTACGTGTATCGATCGAACTCGTTGCCTCGTCCAAAATAAGTGCCGGTGGATTGGCAACGGCTGCCCTCGCAATGGCTAACAACTGTCTCTGCCCCTGGCTCAAATTCGCACCATCACCGGTGATCATCGTCCGGTAACCATCCGGCAGACGTTTAATAAAGCTGTGTGCATTTGCCAATTTAGCTGCTGCGATCACTTCGTCATCTGTGGCATCCAGCTTACCATAGCGAATATTATCCATTACTGTTCCGGTGAACAAATGCGTATCCTGTAACACAATGCCAAGCGAACGGCGCAGATCCTTTTTGTGGATCTTATTAATGTTGATACCATCAAAACGGATCTTACCATCCTGAATATCATAAAAACGATTGATCAAGTTGGTGATCGTCGTTTTACCTGCACCGGTTGCACCAACAAAAGCTATCTTCTGTCCCGGTTTTGCATAGATCTTGATATTATGCAAAATGATCTTCTCATCATTATATCCAAAATCAACATCATCAAATACAACATCACCTTCCAACTTGCGATAAGTTGTTGTTCCATCATCCTGATGATAATGTTTCCAAGCCCACAATCCGGTCTGTTTCTCGCTCTCCTTGATCTGACCATCCTGCTCGGTCACATTTACGAGCTGCACATAACCTTCGTCCACCTCCGGCTCTTGGTCAAGCAGCTTAAAGATACGATCTGCACCCGCCAATGCCATAACGATCGCATTGATCTGCTGACTGATCTGATTGATCGGCTGACTGAAAGATTTATTAAACGTTAGGAAACTGACCAATTTACCAAGCGTAAATCCTGCAAAGCCCTGCAATGCAAGGACACCGCCTGCCATCGCACAGAATACATAACTGATATTACCAGCTGCGCATTGATCGGCATCAGGATATTGGCAAACGTATTTGCATTATTGGCGCTCTCAAACAACTCCTCATTCATTTTATTGAACTCTTCTAACGATGCCTGCTCATGACAGAATACTTTAACTACTTTCTGTCCATTCATCATTCTTCGATCTGCCCATTCACTTTAGCCAGATCACGCTGCTGTGAAAGGAAATAACTACCGCTCAGTCCGGCGATCTTCTTCGTCACTACCAGAGTAATGCCAATCATGATCATTGTCAATATCGTTAATGGAATACTTAAGACAACCATGCACACAAATACACTCACAATCGTTATACCACAGTTGATCGCCTGCGGTATACTTTGGCTGATCATCTGCCGCAGTGTATCAATATCATTCGTATACGTTGACATGATATCACCATGTGCATTCGTATCAAAATATTTTATTGGCAGTGTTTCCATCTTCTCAAACATCTCTACGCGAAGATTTCGAAGCGTTCCCTGTGTCACATTAACCATAATACGGTTATACGCATAGGTCGTAATAACACCAATTCCATAAAAACCGGCCACCTGCAGGATCTTCGCAGCTAACGGTCCGAAATTCGGATGCGCTGTCTTCGTCAATGGTACAATATAATCATCGATCAACGATTGTGTAAACATAGTTCCCTGTACATTGGCAAGTACACTGATAATAATACACACGAGAACAAAAACACAATGCAGTCCATAATTCTTAAAAATATAACAAAACAGCCGCTTAAGCTTTCCCATCGGATCTTCAATCTTTGGCTTCGGCCTTCCCATAGCATTTGGTCTTGGCATCGTCTATCACTCCTTTCCCGGTTCATCAAAATCTGCATTACCCGCTGCCTGTGACTCATAAATCTCCTGATAGATCTGATTTTGCGCTAACAATTCCTCATGTGTACCAAAGTCATTGACACGTCCATCCTCCATCACAATAATGCGGTCACAATTTTGTATACTGGATATACGCTGTGCAATAATAAGCTTCGTCGTTCCCGGAATTTCCTCGACAAAAGCGCGGCGAATCGATGCATCCGTCGCTGTGTCAACTGCACTTGTAGAATCATCCAAGATCAATACCTTTGGCTTTTTGAGCAAAGCTCTGGCAATACATAAACGCTGTTTCTGACCACCGGAAACATTCGTACCGCCCTGCTCGATATATGTATGATAGCCTTTCGGCATCTTCTGAATAAACTCATCCGCACAGGCAAGCTCGCAAGCATGTTTACACTCTTCTTCCGTCGCCTCCGGATCACCCCAGCGCATATTATCTAAAATCGTTCCACTAAAGAGTACATTATTCTGCAATACTACTGCCACTTGATTACGAAGTGCCTCAACGCCATAGTTACGAACATCTACACCGCCTACACGTACGCTTCCCTCCGTCACATCGTACAAACGGCTGACCAGATTCACTAAGCTGGACTTAGCACTACCGGTACCACCAAGAATACCAATCGTCTCTCCGGAAGCAATCTGTAGATTAATATCCTTAAGGACCGGCTCTCCGGATTGTTTCTTATAACTAAAGTCAACATGATCAAATTCAATGCTGCCATCCGAAACGGTAAGCACCGGATTCTCCGGATCCGTAATGTCCGGTCTGTCATTGATCACTTCCGCAACACGCTCTCCACTGGCAATACTCATCGTGATCATAACAAATACCATAGAAAGCATCATGAGGCTCATCAAAATATTCATGCAGTAACCAAGCAGTGCTGATAGATCACCCACCTGCATAGTGCCTCCGACGATCATTTTAGCTCCGATCCAACTGATCAGCAAAATGCAGCCATATACCGTAAGCATCATAACCGGAGCGTTGAGTACGATCAAGCTCTCTGCTTTGACAAACATTTTATATACATTCTCACTCGCCTTGCGGAACTTACTCTGCTCGTATTCTTCACGAGAATATGCCTTTACAACACGAATCGCCGACACATTCTCCTGTACACTCTCATTCAGATCATCATATTTCCGGAAAACCGCGTTGAAATATCCCATCGTCTTACGTACCAGCACAAACAAGAAAATGCCTAAGACTATAACTGCGATCAGATAAATGCAGGCAACTTTGGCATTTACATAAAAAGCCATTGCCATCGCACAGATCAAAGACATCGGAGAACGCATGCACATTCTAAGAATCATCTGATACGCATTCTGTAAATTCGTCACATCTGTCGTTAAGCGGGTCACCAGACCTGATGTACTATACTTATCAATATTTGAGAAACTGAACGTCTGAATATTCTCATACATCGCCTTACGCAGATTTTTCGCAAATCCGGTTGATGCTCTGGCTCCATACTTGCCGCCCATCGCTCCGGACCAAAGTCCGCCTACAGCAAGCACGAACATCGCCGCACCAACGATATAAATATGTTTCAGATCACCTTTCATCACACCATCATTAATGATCGATGCCATCAATAATGGAATCAATGTCTCGAAGATAACTTCTAAGATCATAAACACCGGTGTCAGAATCGAATCCCGCTTGTATTCTTTCACCTGCGCTAATAATGTTTTTACCATAGAAACCTCCATTACTAATAAAGATTAGCATATCATAGGACGAATGTTCCCTGACAGCTAATCTATAATTAAGAAATAATATACCAAAGTAATCTGTAAAAATCAAATGAACTTTCTGTGAACAGCAATTTCCAATTCCACGAGAAAAGCCCCTATCAAGCTTTCGCCTGATAAGGACTTTCCCCGCAAGAATATATATGCATCAACTTTAGTCAAGGTTGAACATGTATACATTTTCTTCGTTCTTCTTCTCTTTCTCGATACCAATGATCTCTAAGATGGTCTTACCCACTTTACGGTCATTCTGAATGTTAAATTCCAGCTTATTGAACAACATTGTGTTCGCCTTATTCGCATTCTCCTTATCGTAGGTTACGAAGTACTGTCTGCCGTCCACGAGTGTATCATTAAACTGACCCGGACTACCCTGTGGTGCAGTGATCCTCTCATACTCACCATCACCAAGACTTCGATAGATCTTTGTTACCGGAAGGCTGATCGCCTCATTCTTATCATTATCTACACCTGTAAATTGCACATGCAATTGCTTGATCGTGACGCCCTTGGTATTACCTTCATGCGGTGTAAAGAATATGATATGCGTGTCACTGTCACCAAACACATCTTTTTTCCTTACCTTATCTACCTTCGGCTTCTTTGGATCATTGTTGCCACTATCATAATCGCCATCGTAATCCGCCGCATACAGCTTCACGGACAGCAATTTCACTTCCGGTCGATTATTGTTGTATGGACACAGTTTAAAGACATCAATATCATCCTGGGACCTTACACCAAGCATCTCTTTCATATCCTTTACTGTCATCTGTAAGATCTGAATCTCTGTTGCGTTCTCAGAATCACCAACACATGCAGTCCAATGAGTATCACACTTCGTCCACTCATTCTTGCTATATCCACCATAAACATCCCATACCGGTGTTGTTGGGTCTAATTCCATCGTACACGTATAAGTAAACTGTACAATAGCATTATTATCTAAATCTTTCAGCCAACTGTTTTGATCATTCACGTTAGAGGAGAACGTATTACCGGATCCACCCGTTGTATTCTCCCACACAGTTACCGGTGCCGGCGTTGTCGTAGGCTTTGGCTCCTCTGTCGGCTCTGCGGAAGGTTCTGCGGAAGCTGCCGGTTTTGCAGAATGAACAACATTGTTCTTCTCCTGTTTCAAATACTCTTTGAACATGAGCGTCTTAACTTCTTTCTCGCCTGCCGATACTTCAAAGGAGTAATTTCTCTCTGCAACTTCTACTTTGTCTTCAACTAACTTCTCTGCATCTCCATTGATCTTAGTAACTTTATCCACCGTTACATACGGTGTACCATAGGAGAACTCATATGCCCCGATCAAGGTATTGATAAACAACTGCATCTCCTGATCTTTGGTCGTATTCTCCAGATCAATTGCATCGTAAAATACATTCGCAACATTATACAAGTAATAGTTATTCGCTGCATCGTTTGGTGACATTGCATAGTACGTATTCAACTTACCTGCTGCTGCACCTCTGCCCTGATTATCACCAAGACAATACCATACATCAGCATCCGGTATCTCAAGATTCAACTGATAATCCTGCGCTCTGGCACCGGTCAGGGACAAGCTCTCACCGATCGTATACGGATAATTACATACCGTACCATTGTTTGCTCTAGAACCCTTCGTGGTCTTCTGCTGATGATCGTCGGCGTATGTCAATTTCTGACCCTTTACATCCGTCCACTTACCATTCTTGTATGCCAGATAACTGTTCGCTGTCGTACCTTTCAACGTTGCCTGATCATACGTGTATTCTAACTCCGTATAATCTTTCGACGTAAGCTTCTCGCCATCTGCGCCTGTAGCAGTATCATTATAGCTTGAAGTCGTCTCATCTTTGGACGTATATCGGCTAAGTCCGCTGGTATCCTTAAGCATCTTGCGGTTCTCACCGTTCGATGTTCCGGCATTGATCAAGTTATCTGTATAGATCACACTCTTGTCATTCTTAGATACCCAGGCTGCAAATGCCACGGCTCCATCCTTGTTGCTTGCTTTCTGCAGATCGGCGCCACAACTAAACAAGAAGATATGATAATCCATATAATCCATCGGATAATAGAAATTATCTCCCGACTGCGAGAATAATGTTCTCGTTGTCTTATCCCCCTTATAGTCGCTTGCATTAACCTCTGCAAAATGCTTGAGATATTCGGATAACGTAATGGTTGTTACGTTGATCTTGTAATCATCCAGTTTTGCATACTTCTTAAAAAGCTCTGCATTGCCGCTTTCCAGATCGACAGCGGTATCTTTCTTATCATCGGAAACGATCTGTAATACCTTAACCTCAGGTATTACTGCCTCCCCATCTTTCTCATCACCTTTGTATAAGGAAATTCCGGATACCTGATAGTAAATGTTTTCATTTGCGGTATTGTATACCGTAAATCTCCAAGCGATCGGACCATTTGTCTGCTCTTCCGGAATGGTAAAGGCTACGTTATACTCTGCCGGTTCTTCATTACCTTCATCATCCATTGTACCGGACGAGAATGTCTGTCCGGCAGATACGGTGCTGTTCCAACTGTCCATAACATCTGCGCCGGTCTCATTATCCGAAATAACACCATCGCCATTCTTATCTACCAGCAATCGCACTGCATATTCCTGTTTCTTGGAAGCATAACCGATCTTAAACGTGAATTTCAGTTTATACTTGCCATCGCTGTCCTTTTCGATCGCTGTCTTATTTACGGTACTCTCTGCACCGGTGCTCTCATCCTTTACCTCTGTGGTATCGGAAGGGTTATTATAAATTGGCGGTGTGTCCGTAATCTTCACCGTTGCACTCTTTGGTGCAAAGCTGATCAAATTGCTTGATGTGATCGCGGAAGTGGAGAATACGTTCTTACTGTCTCCAACTGCCTGCAAAAACTTGCGTGTGTTAGATTTCTTGCTTACAATTTTTGCATAAGCACTGTTATTAGAGAAATCCCCCATATGCAATACATCCGGCAATAACATTGCCTTACCGGACTTCACATATTTCTGTAGTGCCTTGGATGAAATGCTAGTCAAGTCATTACCGGACAAGCGATATTTATCGCCATCCTCACCCTTAACCAGATCACCTGTATGCAGGAATATCTCCCCATTATTGGAGCTATCAT
Organism: Clostridium sp. AM49-4BH; assembly: GCF_003478335.1. Classification (GTDB taxonomy): domain Bacteria; phylum Bacillota; class Clostridia; order Lachnospirales; family Lachnospiraceae; genus Butyribacter. The sequence goes on along the minus strand of NZ_QUFB01000007.1, from coordinate 61,423 downwards.
TATACGCAGGTGCATCATAACTATAATTATACTCGTTATAACCGCCCCACTGATTTTTATCACCGGTATACTTGATCGATGATGCTGTAGAATTCAGCTTACCGGTCGAATCGCCGAAGTAGATCAAGTCATACTTCGAAAGGTCTTCCTTACTGCCGTTTAACTCAGCGGTCGTCATATGCGTAATGTTAAACGAATCATCGTCAAACGAATATTGATCACTCTCCGGGAACAGTAAGTACAAGTAATCCAATGTCATCTTCGAGAAATCACTACATGGCTCTATATCTAAGATCTCAATAGCACCATCTTTACCGTTATTTCCCGAATCAGACTTATCATAGTTCAACAGATAATGAATGATATCCAATGAAGTAACCTTATCTTTATGCTCCTTCTTCTTGTTATAATAATCAAATACCTGTCCCATATACGGATTGTTTGTATCACTGTTAATCGTATTGGCAAGAGAGTTAAGCATCATGTTGGAGTTGTAGAACATCGTATTGTTCAAAACACCAAGGTTGCCCTCAAAGTTCATTGGAGCGGTGCCACCCTGCCCCATATTCAAGCCATACTTCTTAATGTAAGCCGGCCACAAATCCTGTATTGGCAGGAATGTATGTGGATGCCAGTAACTTCTCGCATCTCCGGTAAATGGTGTAACCTCACCGGTTGTCTTATCAACTACAGAGGTACCCGTCGCAACACGATTACGAAGGAACATATTATAAAAGTTCTTCTGGTCCATTAACAGATCCATAACACAGAACTTATATATATTATTGTTGTATCCCGTAGCCGTATATCCTGAATTTTTCTTCGGCTTCATTGTCTCCCAGTCAAGACGAGACATGTTAACTGATTTTGCGTCATATCCATCCGCAGAGCTCACCTGATAAAATGTTGTCGGCATAATAACCGGTGCATAATTCATTTTCAGATTACTATCTGTAGAACACTTTTGCGTTCCTTTGTACTGTTCCAATTTGTTCGCCTTATAGAACATTTTCAAAGCAATTTCAAAGGTAATATCATTCTGCTTATCTTTGTACTCGCCATTTCCGTACTTACCAAATGTAGCTCCCTCTGCATTTTTAGATTTCGACGTATCATAATGCAATATACCCTTACTGCCATCCGGATCCTGCTGCAACGCAGCTTGATAATGTCTGATAGCAGCACCATCCTCATCGCTCTTATGCATATAGATCATATCTGCATAATCCAGCCATTCCGGATGCTCATTTAACTCCCATGGTTCAATCGTCTTAAAGACGATATTATAATTCTCCACCTCATAACGGGAACGTAATCTCAAACTGTAACGAAGAAAATCGTCATAGAAATACATCTTCGTTGTTCCAATATCAATACCATTTTCCCACTGTGTCTGATACTGATAACCTGACCGGTACGTGACGTATACTCACGATCACCAACTTTGTATTTGGAATTCATCACTGCTGCTGTCGTACCACTGGCAAACTTCACATTTTCGGTTGCTTTATGATTTTTATATCCTGCATCCTGTGAATCTGACATAGAAACCCAAATATACTGTGCTTTCTCATCCACATGAGCCTGACGGAATACCGGATGTTCGCCTCCATTGGCAGCCGTCTTAGCCTCGTCAATGACAAAGGTAGGCTTCAGATTACCTTTCAGATGCTGTCCCGGATTTACCTTCTCATAGTAACCATAAACTGTTTTTTCATCTGACGTCAGCTTCCAAGGGACTCTTACCTGAGAGCCATTGTATTCAGCCGCACCGTCTTTACCCGGATAATTCTCCTCCGGGAATGCATAATCGCAAATGATTCCATATCCTTTATTCACATAAAGGCTACCACCAATGTTATTGTGCTGAGATACTTTCTCAATATCGACAGCCTGACAGCCGGTTACGCAATAACTGATATTACCAACACCCTGCCAAGGCACGATCTCAAGATAAACAAAAGGATTCTCTGCAGAACCAAGTTCCCCGGCTCCTATACCCATGGTACGCTTTGCACCGCTCTTCTTCCCTTTGATCTCACTAATGTCGTTGATCACACCACGCATCTGACCAATTTGGGTATCTTCTGCATGCGAATTGTACATATGTACGCCAACATATGCACCCATGGCAACAACCACGCATACTGCTGCTGCTATAGCTGTTTTCTTATTACGCAACAAATTGACCAGACTTGTCTTTGGTCTCCTCTTGCTCATAGTAAGCCCTCCATTCTACCTATCTACCTTTATACTATGTATCATCCATCTGTCTATTGCCCCTTCTAACGAAAGGACAATATCATAAGTCTCTACAATGCTGTCATACTATGATCACGGATATGTGATCCAGCCATTACGAATTGTAATTCCTTCATTCAACTCGTACTTGCTCTTACCATTTTTCATCTTCATCGTAAGCTGCACATCATTCTTCTTAATAGTCGCCTTAAAGTCCTGCATATATCTGCTAAAAAGGAAATCATCCATAGCAACACAGGTTGTTGTCAGTGACGCAGCATCCACCGCTGTAGGATCTAGATCCTTGCGTAAATACAGCTTATCATCAACCAAATATACTATCGTCACCTTTGCTGTCTTCGTCGGTGCCGGTGCTGCTGTTGCCACCGGTGCTGCAGTTGCTCCTGCAGATGGTGTCGGTGCCGGGACCTTATCCACATCATATAAGATCAACGCCTTATGTGTGCTGTCATATTTGGCATAATTGGATGAATACGTGATATCACGTATCTGATTGAGTAACATCTGCGATTCCATCTGCAGATTCAACTCACTTTTGGAATGTCCGTAACTTTTTGTTCCTGCGGTCAGAAAAAACATGATCGCAAGCATTACAATAGAAAACATTCCCATTGATATTACAAGTTCTACTAATGTAAAACCATTTTCATCTTTGCGTCGCATCATTCATCCCCCTTCCTATCCCTGCATATGTTTGCCGGTATCTTTTACAAGCTTTACTCCATAGGAAGTAGTACCGCGTCCCTTAAATGAAATTTCTTTATAAAAAGTGCTTCCTGCAGCATCATCTGCCTTTTTACAGCATTTGAATGCTCCGCTCGCCTTATCAAAAGAAATCTTAATTACCAAATCCGATGTATCTTTACTATTCACAGAATTGCTACCTGATGTCGCTGTAAAATCCACACCGGAACCGGCAATATCTGTTACAACTCCATCCGCCTTATGAGCGATCACATCACTCTGAGAGTTAAGTCCTGTGTCTGTACCATCATTGTACATCAATGTCTGTACCCCATCGCTGTCCTTAAATAAATACAAATAGGTGGTTCCCTTCTTGGTCATGTTTTCTACCTGCGTGGTATCCAACCTTCCCAAAAATCTGGATGTCGATTTTGATGCATTTCCAGACTTGATGATCGAATATGCACCTCCGATAATCCCCGCCAGAATCGCCATAATTGCAATCGTGATGATCATTTCCACCATCGTGAAACCTCTCTCATCTCTGCTACCTCTTTGCATCTCCATCACCTCCTATTTTAATTCTTCTTCCAGTTCTCATAGCAAATACCGTTATCTCCGCTGCTATCATCTTTGGCAATAGATGATGCGATCGTCTTACGGAAATACTTACTAAACATATTGTAAATAATTGTGTCGTTATCAAAAATCTTTTCAAGACGGTCGGAATCCGCTATAACCTTAGTAGCACCGCTAAATTCAATGTCTCCACCAGCAATGATCAGTCCCTTGAAGTTTTTCTCCAACTTAACATTACCGGTTGCAACAATGATTCCACCTTCCTCAGAGCCGTTCCAAGTATAATCGCCCTTCTTCACAACGATAATACTATTCGACGGAAGCTTTGGATTTGATGAACTCTTGCTCTCATAATCAGCAATCTTACCTTCGTCGAGAAGTACTGCAAATAAATTTGTCTTATCCGATGAAGTATTTGTGATACCCTTCTTCGTATATACATCGCTGTAATTATCTGACAAACGATACTGTGGAGACTTTAAGGATAAATCATAATCGGATGTCAGCGACATCTGCAATGACATATATTCTTTACTTTTCTCTGCTGCATAGCTGCGAACTACTGCACCCTCAGCGCCCGGTGACTCATCACCGATCTCGATCTTCTCCTGACCGGATGCACCATCACGATACAATATATTACCGGTCGCACAAAATACTCCGGCACCACCGTTAAACTTTATTCCTGTCGATGACATATACTTTGCATTGACATCCTTAAGGATCGCATAATCCGGACTGCACTTTGCATATGTCTGATAGAAGGACGTCAGTTTCTCTTCTTTCACATTCAAATAGAAATAAGTCAAGGCGTCTGCCTTCACATCCGTATCATGACGATAGTAATATACAAGCGGCATAGCAGAATCTATATAATCTCTCACATCAAATTTATTGCCACCAACGAACTCATTGTATCCCTCTACATCAAATTCATATTCATCTGCAGATCCCTCTATCGGTGTAAATACAATACCATTTGGGAATGTCGGACCGGAAGATCCAACCTTTTTCCAATAGTCGCTCGGTACATAATAGGCAACCTGACTACTCTTTACAGTCAATGCCTCTCCTGTACGTATATCCTTGCTTGCTGCATAAGATGGACCTGCACCGTCAAGACTCTCATTTTTATTTCCCTTCTTAGAAATAAATGTCTTACCGGATAAGATCAGCTTTGATAAACTTTGTATATCTAATGTAACATTTTTTCCATTGATCACCATCGCAGAACTAAACTGTGCATTATCGGATGTTTTACCAATATTCGCTGCACTATAATCCTTGTTGTAGTTGTAACCACAATAAGAATTCTTAAAAGTGACATTGTCATTATTTCCCCAAATCTCCAAATCATCCGAAACATTTGTTTCTGCATTGATCCTTAATACATTACCGGCTGTTCCTGTGGAAGAGGCCTTTGTCTGAATATTTTCAACCCAGACATGGGCATCCAAGCCGTTCAAACCGTTAATCCGCATATAAGATCTGCCTCGAACCAAAATATCTCCGCGAGATATAATGTTCTCAGCATTTATATTCAATGTTGCGCCATTATCTACGACAAATCCTGCCTCCGGATCCGCTTCTACATTTGGTTCCGGGCTGGCTCCCGGAAGATCTCTGCGAACCGTTCCGGAATAAACGTCACCATCAATCGTTGCCGCGCTGGAGCCACCATTGATCTTTACTTTGTTATCTGCGATCAACGCATAATTCAAATACTCAGAATGTGTACCGGCCTTCATCTCCGGCAGGTTCACACGAATATCTGTCGTAATCGTTGTCTGATAGTCTCCCTCTGTCTTTATAACCGTCAAATCCTTCAGTAATAAGCTATTGTCGCTACTGTCATACTCCATATCGCCTTTACCATTGACGTGACTCTTATATCCATCAACAAAATTACCGCCACTGTATTTGGACTGTGCCTCTGTCAAGAAGCCTCTGATGACGGAATCATGATATTTCATATTTGTCGTGCCTGTGGTAATATCGCAGTCTCCCTCAGACAATGCCGTGATTACTGCATTGAAGTATTTCGTGGAATACTTTCCGGTCAACGAATCCGTTGAACCGGAACGCACAGCACCATACGCTGCATATACACTTTCATATGCATCTCTGGCTGCCGTATCTGATACATTCTCCACACCCGCTTTGATCGCATCTACGATGGAGTCTGCATTATAAAAATTGGTCTGAGATTTCTTCTGCGCCTGTTTCAGCTTAATATTGGTTACCGTCATCGAAATAACCGCTACTGCCAACAGGGAAATGAACGTCGCTGCTATGATGGTCATAACTAACGATGATCCTCTCTCATCCTTTCTGAACTTATTCATACGCTCTCCATCCTTTCCCTTCTATTTACTGAACCTTATTGCCATCTACTGAGGCCAATTTATCTGACTCATCAAATGGATAAGACCCTCCCTTATCCTTGTAAACCGATACTGTAATGTCGACCAGTCGGTTACTATCCTCTGTCGTGATCAACGTATAATTACCCGAACCATCTTTTTGCATCACCGTAGACACATTACCACTCGAGGCAATCTCATCATGACCAGTTGCACATAAGTTTGTGTAAGCTTTTGTGACTGTACCTGTCAGATTCGTATCTGTTGATACTTTCATTGAATATGTCATATCACGGACGATGATGTCCGGGTCGCTGCGGTCTCCCGGCGTTGCCAACGAATTGGCTACACTATTCTCTGCCACCAGATATAACTTCATATTAGCCACACCCAATGTCGATGCAAGCGTTGAGCCCTTAATCTCTACCTCATCGTTTTTCGTATCCGGCTTGTAGAATATAAAAATATTCTCAAACTTATCCGCATCGATCGACTGCTTTGCGATATCTACTTTGTAAGGATCCGGATGTGCCGTAAGAATTGCATCCGGATATTCATCCGAAGCATCCTTCACATAGCTATACTCATATGTAACTGTCGCAATGATCTTACCGGTCGATGCACCCGGCTTAATACCTACAACGATCTTACGCTTCAAATGATTTCCGATCGTCGTTGTATTGACTTTCGTTGTATCCTTCACAATCGTATTCTTATGATCCTTACAATATGTAGAGTACAAACCACCGTAATATAACTTAGCATCGGACAGATACTGTGCTGTCTCTGTTGAGATCAAGTCTTTGTTGGAATCCATCGATGGAATGATCGCCTTACTATACGATAGGTTGCGATCATACAGACCATTTGAACCATTATAAACATTATTTACTGACTTCTTTGGGGTGACATGTGCAACCACATTATAACTACTGCCATTAACAGTATAGTTCTTGTACATATCATATGCCGCCGGCGCCGATGGCAATGGAGATGCTACTGTCCAGCTTGCCTTTGGTGCCGCAGATGGGTCTGCCACCTTATCGTTATCGAGACTAAATGAAGCGTTCTTTAACTCCTCGACAGCATCCTGTGCTGCAACAACAGCGTTCTGCTGCTGCTTGGTCCTTGCACTGTGCCGCATAGACTCTGAGAAATACGCCAATAACGGGATCGAAATAGTAGCAAGTACGACCGTCGTTATTACAATCTCGATCAACGTAAAACCCTTATTCTCTTTCCATAATTTTTTGATCATACTAATTTCTCCCCTACCGTCTCACTATTACTCCAATACGCCCGGATTCGTCATCCAAACCCGAGCGTAACCTATTTACTGAAAAATATTGTCTTTGCGAAGTGGTACACCGGATAATGTCAGATCCTTATACTCTTTCGCCTGTCCTCCAACTGAGAACATCTGCACGGTCATTGTACACTGTAATGCCTTAGATCCTTCATCGGATGAAATATTAACATTCGAAACATTCATTCGCTCTGAATAGTTGTTGATAAAGTTCAACACGCTCTTCAACGATTTATAATCCGTAGCAAATGTAATGCCTACATCCGAACGGTATCCGGTATAATTACCGGTGTCGGTTGACTGTGCATTCTGTGCATTGTCTGCAGCAGCAGCCTCATTCGTTGCTGCGTTAGCCGTATTATTCGTACTATTCTGTGCATTATTACCACTAGCTGTCGAATTGCCACTAGCTGTCGAATTGCCACTATTCGCATCTTTCGACTGAGCATCGTCGTCTGCATTCTGTGCAACAACTTGCTCTAATGCTGCGCCATCCTGGAAGAAGATCTGATTCATTGTAAAGTTCTCCGTTGTGATCGTAAGACCCTTCACTTTCTTCTCTAACTGGTCAAAGCGATTGATCGCATCCTGCGTACGAAGCTCTGACGGATATGCAAGAAGCACCTGCTCGGTACGGGCATTCTTCTTCTCCGTATCAGCCTCTACCTGTGCTTTCTTGGATACTTTTGCACGAAGCTGTGACACTTCCATCGCCAACTGATCATTCTCTGTCGCTACTGTCTCGCGCTGCTCATTAAACTTCTGATAACCTAAGAACCATGCCAACGCTAAAATCACCAGTGCACCAAGGATCATCAATACTTTCTTATCTTTATCTGCTAATGTCGTCTTCGTCTTTGTGTTCTGTGTAGCCATTCTGTGTCACCTCCTGTTACTGTGCCGTCTGTGTTGTATCTGTTGTCGTTGTATCTGCTTCATCCAGTGAAACATCCTTCTCTTCTTTCGTTGGTAACTGTGTATAATCTGCTGTTACCGAGAATGTGTATTTACCTACTTTTCCGTCATTATCTTCGCCAGTAATAGAAGCAACATTCACATTCGTCAAGAGATCAATTCCTTCAAATTCCACCAACATTTTCGCAACCGAAATTTTTGTTTTTGTTGTGATCGTCAGTGTCACTTTATCTTCTGTCGACTGTAATGTAGATACCTGCATCTGCTTTGGCAGCTTCTTCTGTAACTGCTCGATCAATGCTACCAAATTTTGATTCTTCGTCGATGTCGCCACATGCAGCGCGGCCGCATCTTCAAACTTCTTAGTCGCCTGTTCGTTCGCCGTATATACCTGATTAATGCTCTGCAGTGACTGCTTCTCCATTTTGAGATTCTCATTCTCCTTGTTCGCTCCAACAAGTCGGAACCAACCGACTGCAACGAGTGCAACTGCAACAACCACACTGCCTGCCAAAATGATCTTGACCGTTCTCATGCTTGCCGCACGGCCCTGCTTGTTTTTCAGTTCCTTTAAGGAAAATCCTACCGGCTCAATCGCTGCACCGATCGCTGCGATATACTCCGTCTGATCCTGCAAGCTTCTTGCAAATCCTCTAGAGAATGTAATGTTTGTTAATTTCTCCAGCTTACGAACCGGAAGGTCCATCTCACGCTCAAACAAAGTATCCAAACCGCGGATCTTAACACCCATACCTGTGATATAAATATAACCGAGCTGGCAGTCCGGATAACGAGAGCCAAAATAATCAACCACTCGAATAACACTTAATAAAATACCGCCAACCGCATCGGTAACTGCTTTTCTTGCCTCACGGCTTTGGCCGGAGCGTTTCCACTGATCCTCGGAAATTCTTGTTCCTCGTACTGTCTCATCCTCATAATCCAATGTGGAATACACAACATTTTCACGACAGAGCATTTCCATTGCGTCCGTCTCATCGCGGCACTCCAATGCCGGATGTGCTAACATCGTCTCTATAATTGTATTCGTACCATATGGAATCGTTCTCTGCATGATCTGCTGATTCTCTTTCAATACACTTACCATAGTATTTAAGGAACCAATCTGCACACACACGCTATATCCGGATCCAATATGTTTCTGCAGCACCTGCATGGAACCGTTTCCATAATAGTCAATGGATTCCACACGAACGCCCATCAGATCTGCCAGACTATAATAATTCTGGATCAAAGAATCCGGCGCAGCAAGAAGCAACAGCTTCAAGCTCTTTTTATCCTTTTCCTTAACTGTCTCTAACACGTTGTAAGCCAATGTGTACTCATCCATGTTAACTGGGAAGTAATCCTGCGCTGTCGCGTTGATCAGATTGTCTAAGTTCTTCTCCGGAACGTACGGAACAGTTACCTCACGACTCGCGATCTTGCTAGATGCGATAGAGAACACAACCTCTTTTTCTTTGACACCATTGTCCTTCATCTGTTCACGAAGAAGCTGTGCCATACGATCCTTATCCTTGACATAACCGTCTTCCATAACACCTTCCGGCGTATCAAAGGAAAAGGCATTGTACACATGAGGGTTCTTCTTCAGGAAATCAATGACAACCGCCTTGGTTACCTGTTGTCCTATCTCAATACTCAATACTTTCTTTGCCATCTATCTTGTTCCTCCCTGTCTTTTTCATCATAATTTGATCCATAGCTTCTGTACGAAATACAATAGAAACCAGTTTCATATCACACAATGTTTGACAATGCGTCAAGCACTCTGTGACAATGAAACCAAGATTTTCCATTGCTTAATCTTGGTCAAAAAGCCCATAACAACAAAGATATGTGTGTCCTATGCCAGTCCACACAATCTCAAGTACCACTCTATTATCGGTTCACTAAATAACATTGCAAACCATATTCCCATTGAAAGATAAGGTCCTAACGCTAAGCGATGATTCGCACCACTAACTTTCATTCGTATCACATGAATGATCGATCCTGCAATACATCCTACAATAAACGCAACAATACATGCTTTCCAGCCGATCACCAGTCCTGCAACCGCCATCAGCTTTACATCGCCACCGCCAATGCCACGCCCTACCGTCACCAAATAAATAATCAGTAGGATAACACTGACCGAAAAGAAACCGATCACATGCTCTTTCCACTGTGGTCGATCTACAACCGTAGCAATAATGCCCAACACAAGAATCACTATGTTCACCTTGTCCGGGATAATGTATTGTCTAAAATCAATGATACTTAATACTATTAGGGCGGATGTCAGGAGACAATATATCACGCTCATAACGTTGAAACCGTTCGCCAAGAAAACGATCACATATAATGCTCCATTCATTCCTTCCACGAGGGGATACTGAAGCGATAACTTCGCATGGCACTTCCTGCATCTGCCCCTTAGTATTAGGAAACTGAATAATGGGATCAGATCATACCAGCGCAGGTGATATCCACATTCCATACAATGAGAGCCTTTTAACAAGCTTTCATTCTTCGGATAACGATAGATGCATACATTCAAAAAGCTACCTATCACTATTCCAAACAAAAATACACATATGTATAAAATCAAATAAGCACACCACACTGGCATATTCTACTCCTTAATGTTACACAATAATAATTACTCAGATTTCACTTCCAATTTTCCACCTACAGATGCTCCAGTGCTGTCTGCAACAAATACTGTTACCACACCATTATCACGTTTAACATAAATTTTTGGTGATGTTCCTGCAAGTTTACTCTTTAACTTACCAGTAACACCACTTTCAATATCAGCCAAAGACTTATCTGTTGTTCCGTCAGCACTGCGAAGACCTTCTAACACTTTTCCCCATGAACCAGCACTGTTTCCAGCACTACTTAATTCAGTAGCAGCAATATCTCCAGGATCTGTATCTGCCTGTGAAATTGCGCTTACAATGTCAGTGCAAAGGCTAGACAGCTGCTGCTGATCTTTAGACTGACGAGATTTCTCCATGTACGGAATAACCTGTGATGCAACTACACCTACTAAGATAGCCATAATTGCCATAACGATGATCAACTCAACGAGAGAGAAACCTTTCTCTTCGTTTTCACGTAACTTTGCTAAATAATTTTTCATAACTTTAATCTCCTTTTCTTATAAAATATTTATTATAAACCACTCCTTGGCTCGTGGTTATAACACAACTTTGATTTAGTACAGAAACCTCTTTAAGAATTCTCTGCCATACTATAGATGCTAAGCATCGGTGCCATAATTGCTCCCATGATCGGAACGACAATTGCTGCCATCAAAATGATGATAAGAGGTTCCATAATCGCCGTTACCGCTTGCGTTGCCGCTTCCACTTCCTCATCATAGTAATCGGCAACCTTTTCCAGCATTTCTTCCATATTACCGGTTTCTTCACCAATACGCGTCATGTGACAGAGAAGCGGTGGAAATACTCCACTATCTTCCAACGGCTGCGACAGTGCCACACCTCGCTCTACTTCATTCTTCGCATCCTCAACTGCCACTTGAACCAATCGATTCGACATCAGTTTTGCGACTATTTCTATCGCTGCTACCATCGGAATTCCGGATGCCATCAATGTACTTAATGTACGAGTCAGTCTCGCACTTGCCGACTTAATCGTGAGATTTCCAAATATCGGTGCTTTCATAGCAATTGTTCCAAAGAACACTGCTCCTTGGTCTGTCTTCATAAACATTCGGATAGCAACAACAACTGCGATCACACCGCCTAAGAAGAACGGCCACTTTGCGATCAGGAAGTTACTGATTGCCACAACTGCTAATGTAATACCCGGCAATTTGCCACCTGCCGAATCAAACGTCTCTTGGAATGATGGTACTACCTTTACTAACATGATGATAACTACACCAACGATTACTAAAAGTAAGATACAAGGATAAATCATTGCCTGCATAACCATTCCCTTAATCTTGGCATCTTTATCAAAGTTTACCGACATTCGTTCAAATGTTGTCTCTAAACTACCGGAAGCTTCACCGGCTTCCACCATGTTTACCAAAATACTCGGAAATACATCCGGCATCGTGCTCATCGCACCCGCCAATGTATCACCTTTCTCTACAAGTACCTTTACTTCCTGTACCGCATTCTGTAGCTTCTTATTCTCGCACTGCTCACCAAGCATTCCAAGCGCCTGGATCACGGTAACTCCGGCATGCAGGATACTTTGGAACTGCTTACAGAACACCGCCAAGTCTTTCGCCTTAACCTTACCGCCAATGTTGATGTTCAGTTCCTTATTCAAGGCATTTGGTTTCTCCACCGTAATCGGTGTCAATCCCTGATTCTTCAGATTCGCTCTCGCCGCATCTAAGCTGGCAGCTTCGATCGTGCCTTTTTTCTGTTTTCCACCGGCGTCTATCGCCGTATAGTTAAACGCTGTTGTCGCCACACGTATCACCTTTTCCTTCCACTATGTATGTATGAACAATCTTCTGTATAAATGATACTCGTTTCGAATTTCACCCATATAGAATCCGTTTCAATTCCAAGTTGTTCATAGTTTGTTCAAAAATTATACCATATTTTTTGCTTTTTTAGACAATTTTGTGTCATTTTTTCCATTTTTGTTAAAACTATCCAATTTTCTACTACCGCAGTTAGACAATATGCCGAATTTAAATATTTAGTATAATTTTTTTCGCAACTGATCCGGTTCCTGTGCAAATTCAAGCGCCTGCGTAGAATCGATCTTGCCGTCATTATACAATTTGTAAATCGCATCATCCATCGTGATCATGCCCATATTCTTACTTGTCTGGATTGAAGATGAAATCTGATGTGTCTTATTCTCACGGATCAGGTTCTGGATCGCAGGTGTAGTATGCATGATCTCAAACGCCGCCACACGACCTTTGCCATCTCTCGTCGGGATCAAGGACTGAGAAATAACAGAAATCAATACATTCGCCAACTGCACACGAATCTGCTGCTGCTGATGTGGCGGGAATACGTCGATAACACGATCGACAGTTGCTGCTGCACCAATGGTATGCAAGGTTGAAAATACCAAGTGACCGGTCTCAGCCGCAGTGATCGCTGATGAAATCGTCTCCAAGTCACGCATCTCGCCGACGAGGATAACGTCCGGATCCTCACGAAGTGCTGCACGGAGCGCTGCGCTAAAGGACATCGTATCCATTCCTACTTCACGCTGATTGATAATGGACGCCTTATGAAAATGTTCGTACTCGATCGGGTCCTCCATTGTGATAATATGTTCTGCACGTTCTGTATTAATAATATCTATGAGCGATGCCAACGTGGTAGATTTACCACTACCGGTCGGTCCTGTCACTAAGACAAGTCCACGCTTTTTCTTGGTAAGCTCTACGACTGACGGTGGCAGCCCCAAAGACTCTGCACTGGGAATCTCCGTACTGATCAAACGAATAACCGTACCCAATGCACCTTTCTGCTTGAGTACGTTCACACGGAATCGGCCATTTCCCGGAATGGCGTGTGAGAAATCCGCCTCACCCGTCTCATCCAGCGATGCACGCAGTCGTTCCGGCACCATCGGCATGATCAATTCCGCAGTGTCTGCTGCAGACAACGGTTCCCTTGTAATTTTCCTTAATTCACCGTGCACACGGCATTTTGCCTCTGCTCCTGCAGCTACATGAAGATCGGATGCACCGATCTTACGTGCCTGTGCAAGCAGATCATTAATCGTAAAACTTAACATGTCTGTTCCCCCATTTTGTGCTTAGATTTTTAGTTCTATCCGATAAGGTCTAACAATAGCCCTCTCTTTTTACTCTTCTCCATATGCAACACGATGTACTTCTTCAATCGTCGTAATACCCTGTAATACATATTGATTTGCTGAAGTGACAAGTGTTTTCATTCCTTCTCGAATCGCCTGATTCTCAATCTCCTCCGCTGATCCCTCGCGAATAATGATTCGCTTGATCATATTAGACATTGGCATGATCTCATAAATACCGACACGACCCTGATATCCCGATCCGCCGCATCTCATGCAATCACTGCCGACATTTGCCTGCGGTACAAGAATCTCTCTGCTCCGGTATTCCGGCCGGATATGCATTTCTTCCTTTTCGAATTCCGTCAACGGAACCATCTTCTTACAATCCGGACATACACGTCGAAGCAGTCGCTGTGCAATAACACCAACAACAGCATCTGCAATCATGTAACTCTCTATATCCATATCTGCCAAACGGGTGATCGTACTTGCCGCACTATTTGTATGCAGCGTGCTTACTACCAAGTGACCGGTAATAGACGCTTCAACGGCAATATTGGCAGTCTCTTGGTCACGGATCTCACCGATCATGATGATGTCCGGATCCTGACGCAAGATAGAACGAAGTGCCGATGCAAAGGTAAGTCCCGCCTTCGGGTTGGTCTGCACCTGGTTGATCCCGGCAAGGTTTGCCTCTACCGGGTCCTCTACGGTGATAATATTAACGCCTCTGTATTCAATTCGCTAAGTGCCGTATACAATGTCGTAGATTTACCACTACCGGTTGGTCCTGTTACAAGGATAATACCGTGCGGGTGTGCCAAGATCTTATCGAACTTCGCTAAATCATCCGGCTGGAATCCCAAATCCTTCTTATCTCTCGTCAGTGCCTTCTTCTGCGTCAAACGCATTACGACTTTCTCGCCGTATACCGTCGGCAGGTTAGATACACGGAGATCGAACTCCTGTCGATCAACGATAACGCTCATACGACCGTCCTGTGGCTTACGTTTCTCCGAAATGTCCATACCGCTGACAATCTTGATACGAGCGACCAACGCCGGGAACAGCGTAATATCATGCCGCATCGCCTCTTGAAGCACACCATCCACTCGGAATCGGATACGAAGCTGCTCTTCCATCGGCTCAAAGTGAATATCACTGGCTCTTTTATGTACTGCCTGCTCAATAATCTGATTTAAGAGTCGTACGATCGGTGCCTGCTTGATCTCCTCTGACTCCTCATTACGATTCTCTCTATTACCATAACGCTCCTGATGCTCTTTCGTGAACTGATCTGCCACTTTCATTGCTTCCGCATTACCAAAGTAACGATCAAGCGCCTGCGCTACATCCTTTACTGTAGTAACATGAGCCTCGATGCGAAGACCTGTCACAATAGACAGATCATCTAACGCTCCGAGATCCAGCGGATCACTCATTGCTACACGGAGCACATTTGGATTCTCCGGATCAAACTCATATGGCATCAACATATATTTACGAAGCAATTTCTCATCAACCAATGTGAGCACATTGTCTTCTATATGATAATCCGCTAAGCGAACCCTCGTCAAATTCAACTGTCTGCTCAGCACCTCTGCGATATCATCATCAGATGCAAAGCCAAGATCGATCAGCACAGTACCAAGTTTCTGTCTGACATCACCTTCCTTTTGTGCCTGTAATGCCTGTTGAAGCTGTTCGTCATTGATCAAGCCACCTTCAATCAGCAAATCTCCTAAACGTTTCTTACGACGTCCTCTTGATGCACCAAAACTATCCATCTTCCCCTCCTGCTCATACTTTTTTCATATTTTCTTCCTTCTCGTTGTGTTGTTGCTATTATTCTCGCTCCGGGCATGTGTGCCATCCCATACAATAAGGCATACTTACCCACATTTAATTCTATTATAGTGGTTTTTGGCATATAACGCAAGTATTTGCTCTGAATTGATACTATAAACTGTTCTCCATTCCGCCTTATTGAAATGCTTAATGATCAATCAAATTAAATTTTTTATTCAAATTCGATTTCTTCTTCTGCCTTAGCATATACATCCAGCTGATTTTCAATGTCAAGTCTACTAACCAACCAGCCTCGTGCAAGACACAATTTCACAAAATCATCAATACGATTTACGCCATTCATCTCTTTTAACGTTACAACCACACCAAATTGAAGTGGATCTTTTCTTTTCCGCAAGCGTTCTTTCGTATTAATTTTAAGTCCCCACAAACCAGTGTCATAAGCTTTTCGAGGAATTCTTTTATCTTTTATTTCCTCACTAATATGCTTAACATTATCCCATTTACGATACATTTTTCTTGCATCTTCTTCGTATAATGTAATTAATTGATCTTCAGATTGATGGTTATCATCAATAGCTTTTATTGTTGTCGATCCTCTTTTTGTAACAACCCTGCCAAAATGAATATCCATTTCTGTACTCGTATAGTCAACACCTTGATTACGATCACAATATGGGAAATATACCAATGTTGCTCTTGCATAAAATGGATGTGCGTTATCTACGATAGGTACAGGCAGATTATATGTATACGTTTCATATTCCTCCGATGCACCTGTCATAATAAAACGTATTTCATCATTAGATGTCTTTACAATATCATTAATGTGCTTTGGCACAATGCCATATCCTATTCTATGAGAAACATCATCTTTTCGATTCCATCCTGCTGCTGCATCAATCAATAATGCTTTGGCTACCTCTCGACTAAGTCCCATGATATAAATTAAATAAGCTAATTTACGTGAAATCCAGGGTGCTGCAAATGAAGTTCCAGTTACATATGCTGCCCCCATATCATCCCTGCACACAACCATTTTATCAGTATATACCGTTCCGTCACCACCATAATAACTAATGTCTGGTTTATGAAAAAATGATAGAACAGGTCCGACTCGGGTATATGAAGCAGAGTTACCCTTAAAGTCTACAGCATTAACCACCATAGAATTAAGCGAATCTGCAGGCGAACCAATTCGCATATTCTTTTTTGTAACTCCTCCCGGTACATTTGTTCCTGCCACCACAAAAATAACATCATATTCACTTTGTATGCGATCCAATTCAGCAGCTTCCGGTGAAATAAAGTTTGGTTTAATTTCAAGTCTAGAGCCTAATGACAAATTCCAAACTTTAATATCTCTATTGGATGCAACAATATTTCTAATCATCTTTAAAACCGTAAAAGAACTGAATCCACTATATGTTGCCACCCCAAAATGTCTTACTCGAAATCTTCCACAACCATCTTCAAGCTCTGGATTTCCATGTGGGCCATCTACTATAATATAACTTACACCTGTTCCATGCTCGTAATCTTTCTTTGACAAAGGAATATTAGGATCCAGTAGATTTGTATATTCAACCCATTCATGAAAATATACTTTTTCGTTAAACTGAGTATCAATAACACCTATGACCGGCTCATTTGTTGGATGCGGAATCATTAATCCAAAATCATCTTGCACATCCTCATAAACATCTAACATATCATCCTTCGAAATCTCAGAAAAATCCGTAACCCCCATAGCTATCAGATATGAAGCATTATTATATAACAATTTGACTTCATCCGGATTCAGCCTTAATGTTGTTCCATCAAGGATACGCTCATCGACTATATTAATTCCAAACTTTGAAAGAAGCCTTTTCGTATCAACCCCTGTTTGATAAATAGTAATAATTGCTTCTTCCGTTATTTCCTCCGTCGCTCTATCAATATCGAATTTTTCAACATAAAATCCATCAACCACAGTTCTTAAAAAATTAGTTTTAGGTACTTCGGCAAAATTATATTTCGACTTTTTGCCTAATTCTTCTATAATTTCACTATTAACAGAACCTCTATACTGTTTTTCAATAATTGATGCTGTTTGGTTTAAAACTTCGATTGATTTCTCTATCGCTTCCAATGAAACAAAGTGAGTAAAGACATGTTTTTGTACTTCTTCTCCAACATCATTCGGTTCCCAAACAAATTTAGCGCCTCGAATAGAATCAGTTGGTGTTTTTCCCTTTTCTGCCAAAAGAATTTTTAAACGATTACTTTTTGCAACTATATGCTTATAATGCACACTTACCAAAGCACCATTAATATCTGTATTTTTCGTCCAATACGCAAGAATTCTTTCCAACTGTTTTGCCAATTCATACAGATGCGATGCTGAAACACTTTTTCCTTTTGGAAGTTTCGGTGATCCAGGCCTAGAAGCATTTGGTCTTTGCTCAAATCTTCCTTTAAGCTGTAAAATATTATTCATCGCTTACACCTTCTTTCAAATCACGAGCCACACTGCTTTTGGATCGTCCAACTAATATTTCCATCTCTCTCACTGTAAATTTTTGACTTTGCAATTTTTTCAAGTCTTTTGGTTTTTCATTGCATACTGCATAGTATAATCTTCTAAAATAATCCATATCATCATTAGGATCACTAAAGGCAACCGCCGTCTTTATCATGTTCTTAAGCTCGCCAGGATATGGTAGTTGTGGCATCAATTTCATAATTTTTCTAAACAATCGAATATCCCTATTTGCAAGCTTCAGCTTATCAAGATATTTATCTAGCATTTTTTCAGCAACAGAAAGAATATCTTCCTGTGAATAACGATTAAAATCAATAACAGAATCAAATCTTCGTATCAACGCTTTATCAAAATGTTGATAAAGATTTGTCGTTGCAACCAAAACAACATTTTCATTCATTCTATCAAACTCTTTTAACAGCGCTGATGTTGCTCGCCCCATCTCTCTTAAATCATTTTGATTCGTGCGATCCAATGCCAACGCATCAATCTCATCAAACAACACTATTACTTTGAGAGGTTGAACAAATTGATTTATTTCTTTAAATAACATCGACAAATTTTTCTGCGTCTGCCCAAGTTTGCTATCTACCACAGCAGAAAAATCCACCATAAAAATCTCTCTATTTAAAATACGTGCTAATTGTTTTACCGCTTCCGTTTTTCCAGTTCCAGGAGCGCCCTGAAAAAGAAACTTATTGATTCCGATATGATGTTCAATTGCATTTACTACCCCTATTAAATCATTTGTAATTTCATCAGGAAGTAATAACATATCAGTATTAGCTTCAATTTTTTCAAAAAAAGAAGAAACATTTTCTAATCCCTGCGGCACAAACGTATTCACATCGGATAATAACGACATGATGTACTCAGCAAGTTGATAGTCTCCCGATATATCAAATTCCTTCGCTATTTCATATGCTTCATTGCGAAATCCCGCATCATTTTTTTCCGTATAATACTTAATTAGATTTATAACATTTTTCTTTTTCACGGTACGCACCCCTTTTTATTTATTATATTTTTTATATCACATTGGGACACTTTTGTCAATATTGGGACACTTTTGTTAATATCTTGGACTGTATCTTTGAAAAATATGTGCGAACCAACGCTCAAGCAGACAGCTCTTACGCCGCCTTATTATAATCTAAAATAAAGATTTTACTAGCAATATGCTCTAATTTCTCTAAAATCTCATCTATTTTTTCCAGCACAGAAGCTTTATAATAAACTTCACCACATTGACCACATTTATAACATGGAACGTTTTCAATAATCACATAACAATTGCTAGGTTTTACGAAATAAGGATTCGTAGCTTCTTGCATTTCTTCCATTTTACAACTTAAACATTTCATTTTTGCCCCCTATTTTATTTTTTTGCAATTTTCTCTGTCAATCACGCATCTTACATATAATATAGGTTCTTATCCTCGTTCTGCCCCAACACCCAAACTTCTCACATACTGTTCTACCGCTGCATCCCATGCAAACTCAATACGTTTATCCATGGTGAATTCCGCATGCGTAATACCGGTGACGAATACCAATTCCTGCTTTTCATAGCGAAATTGCAGTTGCAACATCGGTTTTTCCTGCAAATACAGGTCATAAACGCCACTGTTTTCCAACAATTTTTCTGCAAATTCTGCACTGGCTTTCAAAGAAATGCGCATCATCGTTGGCGTTCGATCCCCTTTTATATAAGTAAATATCGTTGGTTTGCACTCTTTCCATCGAACCCGGTCATCTGCAGGCGCTTCATCGTACCAATTCGGATTACGCCCTCCCTGCATGGTCAATTTGGCAAAGGTGAGCACTTCTGCCTGCTCCAAATAACATTCATCAAAGGCATCGCGGATCAATAAGTGCGCCATAGCTTTTTGTATTTCAGAAATTTTCAATAAAATCATAAAATCCTGCTTTCTGTGCATACTAATTGCACGACAAATTTTCTGCTGTTTGGATGCAGAGAGTTTGTCTTCCTATAGATTACAGCCGCGTGCACTTGCGCTGTCAGCATCGGCTGCCTACTTCAGACAGCGCAGATAAGGAGGCACGATCATGAAAAAAGATGCAAAAACCATGAAAGAAGTTGCAGAACATTGTACGCAGTATTGCCCTTGCGAAACAGGCAAATGCGGATGCTCTAACTCCACTGCAGAGAGCGTATCTTGCGCTAACTGCACGCATTACACAGAGCCAAATGTCTGTGATCTTGATCTTTACTCAGAAATCATGAAAAATCACGATTTCTAATTGTATTTCTGATCTGCGTCTGCAGACACTCCCTCATGCGGATGCAGGGGCGCGGTTCTTCGCTCCTGTGTCTGCTTTTTTTTGCTTACAAAGAGCTTTTCTCCGCTCTTGTGTCTGCTTTTTTGCTTATAAAGAGCTTTTCTCCGCTCTTGTGTCTGCTATTTTGCTTGCGACGGCTACCGGTCGCATATATCTGCTAGCGGCTGACAAATACAACAATAGAACGCGGTGGAACTATGGTTGCACGCTGCTTGCCCAGTTTTGTATTCTTGCTTCTCTTGGTCTGCTTAACGGCAGTCTGCGGCAACACGTGAAATGTTTCATCAAATGTCTCGATGGCAGCATGCCATTCTTTGCCTGCCGGCAGCGTTGGCAGATCAAAGGACTTTGTCTCCCAATACATATTAAAAATGATGTATATAGAATCATCGGAAGTTCCATCCGGTTTCTGCGCATAATCGCCGGCTAACAGCACACCCAATATGCGGCTGTAATTGGAAAAGTCCGGACGCCACGTTTGCACTCCATGCGCCGATATGCCGGGCAGACCACAGGATAACGTATCCTGCATACATAATGCTTTCGCTTGATGAAGCACCGGATGCTCTGTACGAAATGCGATCAACTGTTTCACATAGTTGCGGATCTGCTCCCCTGTCTTGGTTGGTTTCCAATTGAGCCAAGTTACCGCATCATCGTGACAATACGGATTGTTATTGCCTTCCTGACTATTGCCAAATTCATCGCCTGCAAGGATCATCGGCGTTCCCTGACTAAATAACAGCATCAAAAATGCGTTGCGGATCTGACGTTTCCGTTGCTCCAGTACAGCCTTTTTGCGGGTTTTTCCTTCCACGCCACAGTTCCAGCTATAATTGTACTCCGTTCCGTCGGCATTTCGTTCTCCGTTTGATTCGTTATGTTTGATATCATAGGACACCAGGTCCATCATCGTAAATCCGTTTACATGAGTCATAAAGTTGATAACGCCCACTTTATCCGGATGGCGGTAAAATCTTTTATAAAACGCTTCTGCCTGTCCCTCATCACTTTTTAAGAAACGTCGGGCATCGTTCATAAAGCCTTCGTTATATTCTGCCAGACAGTTATCCGCCTGATGAATACCGGCGCCGGATAGCATTTCTTCATCCCAATAAGAAGAAAACAGCTTGACACCGGATAAAATCGGATCTGATGCTAATGTAAGCGATGGCATGACTTCTGTGTTGACCCGAAAACCATCCACATGGTAGTTTAATACCCAATGCCGCAAACAATCTGTCATTAAGTTGAGATTGGTGCCGGGTGCAAAATAGAAGTCCAAAATAACTTCCATTCCGTTGCGATGAAGCTTTTTGATCGTTTCTTTGAATTCTTCATCTGCATTTTCTCCGCTGCTATAGGCTGCTTTTGGTGCAAAATAATACGTATCACTTACACCGTATCCCCAATAATTTACTTTATCACCCTGCTTTTCTTCAAAATCATATACCGGAAGCAAGAGTACGCCATTGATCCCAAGATCTTTCATATATGGTATCTTGTCCTGCAGACCTGCGAAAGTGCCCAGCTTGCTCACGCCGGAGGAGGCATGTTTTGTAAATCCTCTTACATGTAATTGATATAAAACCAGCTCATGAAAGGGCTTGCGCAGAATGTAATCTCCTTCCCAGTCAAATTCTTTCAAACAGATACGACCTCTGACGGGCATTTTATCTGTACGATTCCAACGGTCACGACCGGATATTCCTGCCGCATAGGGATCCACAATATCTTCCCCGTCTGCTTCGTATACGTATTCGTACTTATCGGATAATTCTTCGGCTATATCAAAGGCACTTGTCGTATTTTTGGAACGCAGGTGTACGAAATATACGCTTCCCATGCGATATTCATCCGTAAGCGGTATCCGATACTGCTCTGTCTGATGTCCTTTACGAAATAGCTTTAGGTAACATTCTCTCTTGTCCGGCAAATATATGGCGAATTGAACACCATCTGCCACCTTTGTCACGCCAAGCGGCAGTGCATTGCCCGGCTGTATTGTAAATTGATTTTTTGTCATACTGTTACTCCAATCATTTTTGACCCTATGGTCTAGTCACTATTTCTATTTTACTACATTTTTAACATTGGTGTAAAGGTAATATGCAAGATGTGTACTTCATCGATCAAATTCAACTATTTGCAAGAATGCCATAAAACTTTCCATCTGTAAAAACTTTTTCAAAATGAAAAGTTATGTGCTTTTTAAAAAGGTATTTGCTTTTTGAAAAAGTTTTTATAAAAAAGGGCTTGCTTTTTGGAAAATATTATTATATAATAGCTGAGTGCTTGAGCGAAATATTTACATGAAACATTGTAAATGGCATGCTTTGAGGCATATGATGGGCTATCGCCAAATGGTAAGGCACTGGACTCTGACTCCAGCATTTCAAGGTTCGAATCCTTGTAGCCCAGTTTTTTATTTTTAAACCTTAGATAGTTATCTAGGGTTTTATTTTTTTGTTACGTCTCTGATGAATACATGCCCGAAGAGATGTCTGAGATGTCCCGGTTTAATCACAAGCTACATAGATTTTGAATATATAACTCTTTAGAAGTGGTTTTTTTTAATAAATGCCATGTTTATTATGACGAATGATATAAAATATTGAAACAACCGAGAAAATGTATTATAGTAAAACTCATATAAGCAACATTTGATGATACAGCAGGGATAGGGGGAGATATTATTAAAGATACAATCATTAAAGAATACATAGGAAACCCGGAGATTTTTGCGGATGTCTTTAATTTTTTTCTTTATGATGGAGAACAAAAGATAAAGCCGGAGAATCTCACAGAGAAGGATGTTACGGAATTGGTTACATTGCCGGTGGCAATAAAAGGACAGGAATTGTCAAGAGAAGTGGAAGTTAGCATAAAAAGATCTCAAATGCATAAACATTCCAAGCGTAAAACGGATGGCAGTCATTCAGCGCAGAAACACCGCGATCTGTTGAAATTTGCAGCAATGATGCAGGACTCTTATGCAAACTATGTGATATTAGGGGTTGAGAATCAGATGGAGGTGCATTATGCAATGCCGGTGCGTAACATGGTATATGATGCGCTGCAGTATGATAAACAGGTTGCTATGATTGCAGCAGATAATCGAAGAAATAAGAGGTTTTCCAGTGGAACTATGCGAAATAACGGAGAGTTTTTGTCGGGATTTTTAAGGACAGATAAGATACTGCCTGTTATTACTTTGACATTATATTTCGGGACAGAACCATGGGATGGACCGCTTTCGCTGAGGGAAATGTACAGCATTAATGACAGTAAATTACTTGACTTTGTTCCTGACTACAGAGTACAATTAATTCAACCAATGACGCTATCAGAAGATGATTTTGAGAAGTTTCACACAAGTTTGCGTGAGGTACTGCAGACGATAAAATATTCTGTGGACGCTCAGAAGCTGACAGAATATATAACGCAAAATGAACGGATGCATCGTCTTGATCTGTCAGCAGCTAATGTGATCAATACGGTTGCAGGGATAGGATTGGAATTTAGACAAGACAGGGGGAAAGTGGATATGTGCAAAGCAATTGAGGATCTTAAAGCAGAGAGCCGAGAGGAAGGCCGTGCGGAGGGTCGTGAAGAAGGTCATACAAAAGGCCGTGAGGAAACTATAGAGCAGACGGTAGCCATGTTGAGGAATATGAAGATACCGAAAGAAACGATATTATCAGAATTGCAGAAGACTTTTTCAATTAGCGAAGAGGAAGCCAACAGAATATATAACACCAAATGAACAGATGATAGATAGCCCGGTCATTTGGCGTTGGAAGGCTAGCTCGCTGAATATTCTAAAAAAAAGACTTGCTTTTTCGTTTCCAGTGTTATATAATAAACAAGTGCTTGAGCAAAAGGCTTACACAAAACATTGTAAGTTGTATACTTCAAGACATATGATGGGCTATCGCCAAATGGTAAGGCACTGGACTCTGACTCCAGCATTTCAAGGTTCGAATCCTTGTAGCCCAGTTTTTCTTTTTTTAACCTTAGAGATGTATTTCTAAGGTTTATTTTTTGCAGGAATAAACTATTAACCATCTATTCCGTAACCTAAGCAGTATTTATTCAAACAAAACGCCCCATGGAATCCTACATAAGCGTGGAACTCCATGGGGCACACTAATTTCTTATATTTATACAATCTGGTTTATAGCTTCTGCTGTATATTAATCCTCTTCTTCTGCCTGTACTGACAAGATCTGACGTTTTCTTGCCATCTCATCATTTTCCAGATATTCATCGTATGTTGAAATCTTGTCGATCAATCCACCCGGTGTGATTTCCATAATACGATTTGCAATTGTCTGAATAAACTGATGATCCTGAGATGTAAAGAGAATTACTCCCGGGAATTTGATCAATCCATTATTCAATGCGGTGATCGATTCCATATCCAAATGCGCTGTCGGCTCATCAATGATCAAAACATTGGATGCCAAGATCATCATTTTAGACAGCATAACGCGAACACGCTCTCCACCGGATAATACGTTAACCTTTTTGACACCATCTTCGCCCGGGAATAACATACGTCCGAGGAAACCACGTACATAGGTTGGATCCTTTTCCGGTGAAAATGGCATTAACCAGTCAACGATCGTCTCGTCCCCGGAGAACAACTCAGTATTGTCTTTTGGGAAATAAGACTGGCTTGTCGTAACACCCCACTTATAACTTCCCTCGTCCGGTTCCAACTCTCCTGCTAAGATCTGGAACAACGTAGTTGTGGCGATCGTGTTGCTTCCTACAAAAGCAACCTTATCTTCGCGGTTGATGATGAAAGAAATGTCATCTAAAACTTTAACACCATCAATAGTCTTAGACAAATGTTCTACGGTAAGTACTTCATTACCAATCTCTCGTTCCGGACGGAAATCAATATATGGATATTTTCTGCTGGATGGCTTCATGTCATCAAGCTCGATCTTTTCCAATGCCTTTTTACGAGAAGTTGCCTGCTTGGATTTGGAAGCGTTCGCACTGAATCGCTGAATAAATTCCTGCAGCTCTTTGATCTTCTCTTCTTTCTTTTTGTTGGCTTCTTTCATCTGCTTGATCATCAACTGACTTGACTCATACCAAAAGTCATAGTTACCGGCATATAGCTGTATTTTCGCATAATCAATGTCGGCAATATGTGTGCAGACTTTATTTAAGAAATATCGGTCATGGGATACCACGATAACCGTATTGTCAAAATCGATCAGGAAGTCTTCCAACCAACGGATCGCATCTAAGTCCAAGTGGTTGGTCGGCTCATCCAGCAATAAGATATCCGGGTTACCAAATAACGCCTGCGCAAGCAGGATCTTTACCTTGTCGCTGGCTGCGATCTCACTCATCTTTTTATAATGAAGTTCCGGTGCGATTCCAAGACCATTTAGCAAAGTCGCAGCATCTGATTCTGCTTCCCATCCGTCCATTTCCGCAAATTCTGCTTCTAATTCACTGGCACGGATACCATCTTCTTCTGTGAAATCTTCTTTTGCATAAATCGCATCTTTTTCTTTCATGATGTCGTATAAGCGTTCGTTACCCATTATAACAGTATCAAGTGCAACAAACTCATCATACTGGAAATGATCCTGCTTCAAGAAAGAAAGTCGCTGACCAGGAGTAATAATGATGTCTCCTTTACTTGGTTCGATCTCTCCGGTAAGTATTTTTAAAAATGTAGATTTGCCGGCACCATTTGCACCGATCAATCCATAACAATTTCCTTCTGTAAATTTAATATTTACATCCTCAAACAGGGCTTTCTTGCCCAGACGCAATGTCACGTTACTTGCCTGTATCATAATTATCTCTTTCCTTTCTCAGTTCACATACTCTTAATATGCAACGCTACTATTTTACAGGAACTATGTAAATTTGCAAGCCTTTTTCGGGAATTTAAGCCTTTTTCAGCCATTTGTACCGATCCTTAGCGATCCAACAGCCCTCGGATCTGTTTAATGATCCGCAATATAAGCTCGACTCTCTTAAATGGTGTGATCAGATAAAAACCATCCACATATGGGGCAATTTCCTGTGCAACCTGAGCAGATATCTGCTCTGCCAGTTCCTCTCCCTGTGCCCGATCTTTGTCCTGATACATTTCTATAATACGCGGATCGACATCAATTCCTGCCATTTCACTATTCATAAAGCAGGCATTCCGATAGCTGACTACCGGCATAATCCCGCCTAAGATCTTAACATCTAATTCCTCTCTGGCACGCTTGAGGTTATTTAATGCTCTTTCCGTAAGTACCGGCTGCGTAAATAATACATCGATTCCCTGGCTGATCTTACGCTTAGCATGGATGATCTGACTGTCAAAATTAACTGCATTTACATTTAATGCTCCACTGATCATAAACGGATTGTTCTGAAAAATCTGCTCATTCAGGGTACGGATATGATTTGCAAGCACCGCTGAATTATAGCTAAACATTGTTTTTACCAAGCCTCGCTCTGCTGCCGGCACCGGATCTCCGGTCACGGTAAGTACGTTGTTAACACCCTCCACATTTAATCCCAGCAACAATGCCTTCGTTGCATTAATATTACGATCACGACAGGTCATATGCGGAATTGCTGTCAGACCAAGTTCGCGCATGACTTTGCATGCCAATATACTACTGTCAATGCGTGCCTTTGCCACCGGGCAGTCGGCAATATCAATGGCATCAACGCCTGCCTGCTGGTACTTGGCTGCTCCTTCCATGAAGAAATCGATCTCCGGCGTTACAGGAGGATCCAGTTCTACGACCAAAACCTTCTCGCCACATGCCAATTTTGCTGCAAAGGTATTGCGCAGATTGTCCTTTCCGGCATAGTTTTTCACTTCCTGTCCATCATTTGCAACAGAGATTGATTGTTCCGTTTGCCGGTTCTCCACAACAGAGTGGACGGACCGTCCCGAACCATCCGCACTATATGTTTTTCTTCCGGGGAGCGGCGACTGCTGTAACGTCTTAGCTATTTCCGAGATAAAGCTTGGATCGGTACCGCAACAGCCTCCTATGATAGACGCCCCCTGCTTTGCGATCTGGTACATCTCTTTTGCATAATAATAATGATGTGCCTCGTAATACGTTCTATTATCCAGTACGGCAGGATAACCGGCATTTGGCATGATCGAGATATATTTTGTATTCTTTTCTCTTGACAATTTATACATGAGATCCAGCAAATGCTTAGGACCGGAAATACAATTAAAGCCAAGTGCATCGATCGACGATACATTCATCATCTTTTGATATAAACTACGCCCATAGCATCCACTTCGGGTTAGGCCCTCCGGTGATACTGCAAATGAAACAATAATAAATGCTTCCGGCTGCTTCTGCTTAATATACTCGGTAATTTCATCCAATCCTTCTATGTTGTCTAATGTCTCAAACAAAAAATGACGCACACCCTGCTCCAAAAAGCAGTCCACCGGAAGGCGATAACGTTCTGCCGCATCATTCTCATCACCGATCAAAACAGGACCAATATCACCAAATAATATCTGCTCTCCTGCAGATTCCTCGATTGCCTCCCGTGCAATCTGCGTGCCGGCTGCTATAACCTTTCCAACCTCTTCTGCCGTAAAATGATCTCCTGCATTTGTCGCAAATGTGTTTGTTTTGATCGCCACTGCTCCGGCATCAATATACTCTTTGTGTATCTGTTTAATACGCTCCGGATAGCGAAGATTCCATTTTTCGCAGGATTCCCCACCAAATTGTATATATTTATCTGCAAGGTAAGTTCCCATTGCACCGTCAAACAGCAATGGCTGCTTACTTAGATAGTCTCGAATATTTCCCTGGTAAAGCATTATTTTCCTCCATATGCGCTATGTTATATGTGTTCTCTGATTTTCTGAATAACAAAAAAGATCACAAACGCACATAAATTAACTAATACAACGCTTGCTCCTGCCGGCGTTGAAAATTGATAGGATACGATCATTCCGATGCAAAAACAGATTACGGCCAAAATACCGGAAGAAATCACCACACTCTTAAAACTTTTCCATATACGCATAGATGTGAGTGCCGGAAAAATAACCAAACTCGATATCAACATGGCTCCCATCATCTGCATTCCAAGAACGATCGTCACTGCCGTCAAAATTGCGATCATTGTATTGTAAAATGATACCTTTACCCCCGTTGCTCTGGCAAAGCTTTCGTCAAAAGTGACCGTAAAGATACTGTGATAACAAAAGATAAATAACAACAATACGATCACAGACAAACCAACGCTTAAATATACATCTGCGGATGTCATCGCCAAAATGCTGCCAAACATGTAACTGCACACATCCGTAGTCATTCCTGTCGTAAGGCTTGTTACCGATACACCGATCGCTAACGCCGAAGCTGACATGGCAGCGATGGCTGCATCCGACTTCATTAGTCCATTCTCTGTCATACGCAACAGGAAAAAGGCCGCTACGATCACTACCGGTATTGAAAGTGCAAGCGGTGCGATGCCACATGCGATCGCAATTGACAATGCCCCGTAAGACACATGGGATAATCCATCCCCGATCATGGAATATTGTTTTAATACTAAGCTTACCCCTAACAGGGCGGCACATAGCGATACCAATATTCCGACAATAAATGCTCTCACTATAAATGGATAGGAAAACATCTGCATTAACATTTCCATGTATGATTCCTCCTATATTTACCGCATTGTATGCCATACCCCGGCATACTCTGTCTCTAAATACTTCGCAACGTTGCCATAAAAATAGTCTCCTTCACGAATATGCAAAATATAATCTGCACACTCGACCGCCTTGTGTACATCGTGTGTCACCATAATGATGGCAACGCCTTCTTGGTGAAGTTTGTCAAGATTTGCATACAATGACGCTGCCGCAGCCATATCAAGACCGGTAACCGGCTCATCTAATACTAACAGTCTCTCCGTTGCGCACAGCGCACGGGCTAACAGTACTCTCTGCTGCTGTCCACCGGAAAGTTCCCCATAACATTTTCCCTTTAGATCGGTAATTTCCAAACGTTCCAGGTTACGAAGTGCTTCTTTCTTTTGTGTGCGCCGATACCAAGGCTTGCCATGCATCTGATTTTGGAAACCGGACAGCACAACTTCCATCACGCTGGCCGGAAAGTGCTTCTGTGCCTGTGTCTGCTGTGGCAGATAACCGATTGCTCCGCCGTGAAGAGAAGGTGCCAACTCCACTTTGCCACTGACCGGCTTCAACAAACCAAGTAAAGTTCGGATCAATGTGCTTTTACCGGATCCGTTCTCACCAACAACGCATATATATTCTCCACGATGTACGCTGAAGTCCAAATGTTCTATAATTGCTCGATTCTCATAACCAAGTCCTGCATCTACACAGGAAACCAAGCAATCTTCTTTTTTTTGCTCCATAGTTTACCTCTTTTCTAATCTAAGTCGCAATATCATTAAAGGTTATTATATCATACATCAATTAGCCTTTTTATTAAACTCGCAAATTCGCAACGCAAGGGAGCTTGTTCACTTGCGCAGAATTTGTGAACGACAAAATCATAAAGCGCAATGCGCGACAGATGCGAAGCATCTGGATTTTGGAGTCATTATATCACAAATTCGCAACGCAAGATATCTTGACATTTCCTACATTCCTCGGTAGAATATTGCTTGTTATACTATAATGATCCTTAGCGATTTTGTCAAAGCCCTTAAGGATACATTTTATCATTAAGCTGCACGGTTACTTTGCAGCCCCATTAATTAGGATTGGAGTTGATTTTTTTTGGATTCAAGCGACGCCCGGCAGATAGTTATTTTACTTATTCTGCTCGCACTCTCTGCTTTCTTTTCATCTGCAGAGACTTGCTTAACAACAGTAAACAAAATGCGTATCAAATCATTGGCAGACGACAAAAACAAGAATGCCTCTCTGGTACTCAAACTGATCGAAGAAAAGACGCAAATGCTTAGTGCCATATTAATAGGTAATAACATTGTGAACTTATCTGCTTCTTCTCTGACAACAACCTTCGCAATGAAACTTGCAAAAAGTTCAGGTATGAGTGACAGTGTAAGCGCGATCACCGGTATTGCAACAGGAATTATTACTATTTTGGTCTTAATATTTGGAGAAATCATTCCAAAGTCTCTCGCAACAATGAATGCGGAACGTTTATCTCTGATCTATGCCAAACCGATTTATGGACTAACGAACATACTTCGGCCGATTTCTTTTTTAATGAATCAATTGAGCAACGGACTAATGCATCTGCTCCATGTAAAGTCGAATCACTCTCCTGCGATTACAGAGGGCGAGCTTCGTACGATCTTGGATGTCAGCCACGAGGAGGGTGTTATTGAAAGCGAAGAGCGTCAGATGATCACAAATGTGGTTGATTTCGGTGATTCGATGGCTAAGGACGTCATGGTTCCTAAAATGGATGTTGGATTCGTCAGTGCGGATATTTCTTATCAGGAATTGTTCGAGGTATATAAGGAACTTCGCCATACAAGAATGCCTGTATATAGTGAAAGCCGTGATAATGTGATCGGTATCATTAATGTTAAAGACCTGTTCTTCTATGAAGATGCCCGCGATAAATTTGATGTTACAACTATTATGCGTGAACCTTATTTCACCTACGAATATAAGAAAATTTCCGAACTCTTTTTTGAGATGAAGAAAGAGTCTATTCCAATGGCTGTTGTGTTAGATGAATACGGAGCAACTGCCGGCATTTTAACACTGGAAGATCTCATAGAAGAAATTGTAGGTGAGATCCGTGATGAATATGACACAAACGAAGAGGATGAGATCACCAAGATTGATGACGAAAATTTCATCTTACTTGGTATCGCAAAATTAGATGATATTAATGATGAGCTTGGCATTGATCTGGAATCAGAGGATTATGACTCGATTGCCGGACATATCATTAATCTGTTGGATCATTTTCCGAAAGCCGGGGAAACTGTACAGGATGAATACGCTGAATACCGGGTACTCGAGGCAACCAACAATCGTATTGATAAAGTAAAAGTTCATCTACTTCCTCAGAAAGATACGACAGCAGATTTGGATGAGGAAGAAGGGGTCTAACGCACCTACATCATTCGGTGCGCAAGCCCCTTTTCGATCACGTCACTGCGAGGATCAGACACACACCGCTCAAAGTGGCAGTCTTGAATCAATCCCGCTGTTGCGCCATACATCCAGACTGCTGCACCGCGAGTGTCACGACACCCGACAAACTTACAGCGTATCACTTTACCACCCTGCATATATAATGCTCCACCTTGACAGTAACTAAACGTGCTGTCAAGGATCTCGGAGGCATATGCGTTATAAACCGCTCTCCCACCTTTCGTATTGGCAAAAAAGCACTGTGCGATCTTTACTCTTGTTCCTGTCGCCCGGAGTATTCCCACCCGGTTACGTCCATCAAACAAACAATGCTGCAATACCGCAGAAGCAGCATGATCCAAACGGATCAGATCACCTTGTTCACATTGTCCACAGATCATTTTTACATTATGCATCTCAAGACTTCCATAGCAGACTATTGGCTGATTCATATATATAACGCTATCGCTTATCGTAAGTTTTGCTCCCGCTGCTACCTCTAATGAACAATCAAGTATCGCTGTACATTGTGAAATTTTACGTTCCTTCTGTACTCGAATTCCTTTTTTATCAATGCATCCGCCTACCCGCCAATGTCTTACAAATGGCATATCTTTCGGCACACACTCATGATAAGTACAATGTGTTACATCGATATCACAGGACAAGTAAATCGCTGCACCACGCTCTGCTTCACACTGTTCAAATACATTATCACAGACCACACCCTGCCCTCCTCGAAGCATTAATGCTCCACCGGATTCTGCAGAATAACAGTCGCGAAAATGACAGCGGATCACATGGATGCGCTCTCCCCAAAAACGAATTGCAGCTCCTTTGGTTGTACGCACGATCATGCTGTCTGCCACCGATACCACTCCATCTTCCGCTCGAAGAAACATTCCATAATAGGCACAATCAATCACACTGTTCTCAATCAAAACACGACTTCCGCACTGATGCACATTAATTCCGGCACGATGAGAATTACTAGTACGTACAAGCCGGCTATTACTGATATGCAATTCTCCACCTCGCAGTGCTATATTGCCAGCCATGGATACAACGGCCTGATCGATCAGCAACGTCATTCCTTCATACAAAACAATGTCCGTCGGAAGAATATAATTTCCCGTGATCCGAATCCGTTTGTACTGTTGCAGCTGCGCCTGCAGCTTTGTACCATCCATCGCATCTCCCAGAGGGCTCATCTCTTTATTATATTGCTCAAAACGGGTTAATACATCTTGAATCATTGACACCCCTCCTTATAATTCTGAAAAAATGCTTCCTGTACATTTTGATCGGAAATTACTTCGCATCCCGATATAGTCTGTTCACATCTGTAATTTTGAAAATATACTGCTGCACCCAGATATTTTGCATGGCATTCCACAAACTGGCACTGTCGGATCCGTACACTACCGAAGGTTTCTGAGTAAATTGCCCCTCCATAGTGTCTCGTACCGTTGACGAATCGACAATTGTGTATATACACTTTCGCCGGATCTTCGAATACCAACAGTCCTTCTAAGCCATTCTGCAGTCCGGTATTCTGAAACTCTGCATACTCTCCGGAAAAATGCACCAGTGGCACCCGAGCACTTCGGCATAGCCTGCTGTCTTTAACGAGCAAACTCCCCTTTTGCTGATAGATAGCACCACACAGCGACTGACAGTCTAATACTGTCGCTGTCAACATGATTGAAGATCCGGCAGTCATTGTTATGAAATATTTCTGTGAACAGTTCTCAACGCATACCTCACAATTTTGAAAATGTACTCTTCCACCTTGAACACGTATTGCTCCATCCATAGTAATCTCTGCTTCTTCACACCAAAGCGTTGCACCGGTTTCCACCAAAATATCCCCATCTATGATCTGCTTTCCATGAAGATAAATCGTCTCTCCTGTATGTACCGTAAACCCTTTCCGTGTCTGTTTCCACAAAAAATCCGGATAGATATAACGCAATACTGCAAAAGGCATACAGCCTCCAAGCTGTTCATATCGTTCGTACTGCTCGGCTGCTAAGGTTTGATCCTGTTTCGCCGCAGCCTCCCCAAAAGCACATATAAATTCACGTTCTCTCTTGCTGATCTGAAACATAATAACGTACTGATCAAAAATTGCCTGACAGTAATCCACAGACCAAACCGCCATAAGACACATCTTGTATATATCCAACAAGAAGCAGCACTGGTCTACACGGTCACATACCGTTTGGCGCACCAGCTCCAAATGTCGTTCCAGATCATTATTAATATCCGTAATGATCTGTGCGTATTGATCCTGATCCGGCAGTAATTGCCGCAGCAACCGTTCATAATATGGCTGTAACTCCATAATCGCACGCATATTGCCCATCGCCAGCACACCTAGCCCAAAACAATACCGGTATCGATATGCAGCACTTCGTTCCCGCATCGGGTGTGACACCAATGATCCTTTATTTTCTTTCCTTTCCATGGTTTCCTCCTCCCCGAAATCGCATTAGTTCTATATTATTTATCGAACAAAATCCGTCATTTGCCCATGTGCTGCAACAAAAAAGTCATCAATTCTGTATCATTTATCATCGCGAGAGTCCTGACAACTTTCTATGCGCTGATGAAGCAATTCTACAGCCCGATCAACTTGTCTCATAAAAAAAGCATTCTCCTTATTCTGTTTTTCATCAATATTACGATTCAAAAATTGCAGTACTCTACCATACGTAACCGCCTCTTCTAACTCTAAATTATAAGGGATCACGCCAATATTTTGTCTTGGGATATGAAAACGATAACATATTCTACGCAAATTCCAAGTATGATTAGGCTGATATTTACCAATCAAAAAGAACGCTTTATTGCGTATTATTGGATGATTTTCAAAAAATTCCGTCAACATCTTTGTATCCTGTCGTAGATTGACTACTATTAAGTCTGCATCGGAAAGTATACTGGTTGTACTAAGATTTCTGTTGGATTCAGTATCCACAAATAATAGATCTGCTGCCTCTTCCAGACATTGAAACAAAGTCTCTCTGACTAATTCAAATTCATAATTGAATACATCTCGATTTACAATGAAACTCTGTGGCAAATAGAATAAATTCTGAAACAATAAAGGAATCGCTGTGTGCTGTATCATATTCGCATCATTCTTTCCGGAATACAGTTCTTTCAAAAGATGTTCCAACCCGTATTTGTTATAATATTGACCCTGCTCACGCAAACATTCGATCCTCTCTGACGGGAGCATCAGGTCACCGATATTTCTAAGACTGTAATGATTCTCTAGGAGCATGCATTTCTTTTCACTATGAACTGCTGTCATAGCTGCCATACACGCAAGATTCGTCGTGACACACGCCCCCTCTCTCGTATGGCTCCAAAATGCAATCTTCAATTGAACTCCAAACCTCCTTCCCTATTATGAGCGACCTGCCAGACAACGTAAGTTGCTTCCGGGCTGGTCAAAATACTAATTCTTTGTCGTTCAACTTGGGAGTAAGGTTACTATATCTGTTTTACCCGAAAACGTAAAGACTTTTTTTCTGTTTTTTTCACTTTCCATACATTGCACAAAATAAAAACAAAAATTTGTTAATAAATTCAAAAAACACCCGGTTCTTTCGGGTGTTTTTGTCAATATGCCACTTTCATTCTGTATCACCATTTGGCAGAGCTTGTGCAATGGTGTGATCCGACCATCCAACATACATTTGATGAACACGCTGCCCCATTTGTTTGCCGTGTGCCGAAAAGCGATAAACCCAATGGATCGCATCTAAGATGTCCTGTTCCCCAAGAGATCCTCGACGGGCAAACCGGCTGCAGCATATGACACGCAGCAGCAACAATTCACCCAGCACCTGATGAATACGTTCCGTGTTCATCTCTTGTGGATACTCCAAATACCGGGATAAAATCCGATAGCGCATATAATTGTCATAATACTGCTTCCACCATTGCCCCGTATTTGCCACAAATCGACGTATCAAATCACAAGCCGCTTCGTCATTTTCCCGTTCATAAAAATCAAAACTATCCTCTAAATATCGGCATTCCGGAAATGCCAGTATAATGTCCAAACATTCCATAGACACATTTACAAACGAATCAAAATCCGGATCCTCGTGTGGATATGCCGCACTTAACAATTGTAGGGCACTTTTTCCCTCTTTCCATACAGAAAGATCTTCTAAACAGATCCTCTCTCCCTGCAGAGTGATCCACTCTACCGAATCATGTAGCAGATATCTGCTTACTGCAGGGCAGGAAGCAGCAAGCGAGATCCATACATCGCCATTAATTGCTGCTGTTAAACGTGGAAATTTACGACAGGTATTGCATAACATCTCCTCAGAGGTATTCCGTTGTATCCTGCACAATCCATCCTCGTCTAGCATCGCGCAGCGACCTCCTGCAAGATTTTCAAAGCAATAAACGCCCTCTTTTTTATGGATATGTGAGAGTATGTCCTCTCGGAGCCATTCCGGCTCTATCTTCTGAAACCGCTCATACGCCTCCGGATCCACGACAATTTTCCAGCCGGCGCAGCAAGTTGCCTCACAACGATCTGCTAAGCAGGAAAATTCCCGATAATACTTAAGTACTACGCCATCCATTAGAATGTCAACTCTGACTTATCATGCAACAGCTTAGCACCTTTGGCGATCAGTACGACACCGGCGGCAATCGCACCAACGATCAACAAAATGCCTAATACAATATTACTAGCCCCAACAGATTTCATTGTTTTATATACTTTTTCGACCATACATGACCTCCATGTTTACAATAATCACTCAATTAGTGTACACCGTACTCCGCATAGTATGCGTCAATAGCAGCCTTCAAGTTATCATCGATCAATACTCTGCCCTGGCACTCTTTGTTGTAAAGACATTCCACAACGTCCTCCATTGTAACGATCGCATTTGCACCAAAGCCATATTTCTGCTGAATCTCATCCAGTGCGCTGGCATTCGAAGTGAGTCCGCGCTCCATTCGGTTTAACGATACCATCAGACCAATAATCTCAACATCGCCCTGTGCTTTAATGATCGGGAATGTTTCCTCAATGGATTTACCGGAAGTGGTCACATCTTCAATAATAACCACTTTATCACCATCTTTGATCTTGCTTCCCAATAAAATACCGGTATCACCGTGGTCCTTCACCTCTTTGCGGTTTGAGCAGTAACGGATTTCTTTGCCATATAACTCGCTGAATGCTATAGTTGTTGCCACACTAAGGGGAATTCCCTTATAGGCCGGTCCAAACAACACATCGAAGTCATCCCCGTAATGCTCATGAATTGCCTTCGCATAATACTCTCCCAGCTTTTTAAGCTGCGCACCGGTACATAAGCTCCCGCATTCATAAAAAACGGAGATTTACGACCACTTTTTAATGTAAATTCCCCAAATTTCAATACATCGCTTGCAACCATAAACTCAATAAATTCTTTCTTGTATGCTTCCATCTTAACGATAATCCTCCTTTTCATAAGCGTTTCGCCATATTGCTGTATAACTGTTTTTAGATTCTACACCATTTGAACACCAAAATCAGCTTCTTTATACTACTTTACGCATCCTATCAGCTCATTAATGTCTTTCACGCCGTTTTGCTGCATAAACTGTTCTATTCCTTCTATCACCTGCACAGTTGTCGCCGGTTCATTGAAATTGGCGGTACCGACTGCCACCATTGTAGCTCCCGCCATAATAAACTCTAACGCATCTTCTGCTGTTCGGATTCCTCCCATTCCAAGTACCGGAATAGTCACAGCATGGGCTGCCTGATAGACCATGCGAACCGCAACCGGCTTCACTGCCGGGCCGGACATTCCTCCTGTCTTATTGGCAAGTGCAAAGGTTCGACGATTAATATCAATCTTCATCCCGGTCAACGTATTGATCAAAGAGATTGCATCTGCTCCGCCTGCTTCCGCTGCCTTTGCCATCTCTGTAATGTCTGTTACGTTTGGACTTAATTTCATGATCACAGGCTGTTTTGCCACTGCCTTAATCTGTGCAGTGATCTTCTCAACCTGCTTCGGATCCTGACCAAATGCAATGCCTCCCGCTTTGACATTCGGGCAGGAAATGTTAATTTCTAACAGTGCAACATCTTCCTCTGCCAAACGTCTGACAACATCAATATATTCGTCTGGTGTCTTACCACACACATTGACAATGATATTGGTATCATACTGCTTCAAATACGGAATATCACGCTCAATAAATACGTCTATCCCCGGATTTTGCAAACCGATCGCATTCAACATACCACCATAAGTCTCGCACACTCTCGGTGTTGGATTGCCAGGCCAAGGTACATTTGCCACACCTTTCGTTGTCACAGCTCCCAAGCGGTTCAGATCCACATATTCTCCGTACTCTGCACCAGAACCAAAGGTACCGGATGCCGTCGTAACGGGATTTTTCATTGATACTCCCGCAAAATTTACTGCCAGATTCATCCTTTTCCTCCTATATCTCTACGGTCTGCGCATCAAATACCGGACCGTCCTTGCAAATTCTTGTATTATTGACGTGACTGTGTGCATCTT
Source organism: Clostridium sp. AM49-4BH (assembly GCF_003478335.1). Classification (GTDB taxonomy): domain Bacteria; phylum Bacillota; class Clostridia; order Lachnospirales; family Lachnospiraceae; genus Butyribacter. Next base: position 23,196 of record NZ_QUFB01000007.1, on the reverse strand, counting down.
TTTCTTTGGTTGTGCATACACAGCCTAAGCAAGCACCGATACCGCACGCCATATGCTCTTCCAAAGAAATCTGAGCTTCGATCCCCTGCTCTGTCGCAAATGCTTTTACACCGCGCAGCATCGGCATAGGCCCACACGCATAGATCACATCTGCTGTAATACCCTCGGCACGGATTGCATCTATGACATTGCCCTTGGTTCCCACGCTGCCATCCTCGGTCGAAACATATACAGATGCATATGGGGTAAAGTCTTCTTTCAAAAATTGCACTGCATCGCGGTATCCTAATACGACCTGCACTTCACCGGACAGGCTCTTCGCTAATGCTAACATTGGCGGGATGCCAATTCCTCCGCCGATCAAAATACTTTTGCCGGAACGAGGTGTAAATCCGTTGCCAAGTGGCCCTACAACTGCGATCGTATCACCTTCCTGCTTACCGGAAAATTCTAACGTACCGGCTCCTGCCACTCGGTATACCAAGCGGATCATGCGCTTAGCCGCGTCAATCTCGCATATACTGATCGGTCTTGGGAGCAGTCTGCTGCCATCATCGCTATACAGCGACAAAAACTGTCCCGGTTTTGCCATCGCTGCAACATTGTATTCTTCGGGAAAAGCAAGCCACAAACTGTATATTCCCGGTGCCAACTCTGACTGGCTCTTCACGGTTGCCAGACATTTCTTTTTCTCTGCCATTGCTATCCTCTTTCTCTAAACGTTCTACTTGATCGCTCCGTTAATATCTGCGATCATGTCAATTACTGCCTGTCTGGAGGCATCTGCATAATTGTTAGCGCCAAACTTACTATATTTGTCCTGCTTGTATGCGGCAATGATACCACGCGAAGAGTTGACGATCGCACCTAAGCCATCGCTGTTAAAGTATGGTTTCAATCCCTCAGCGGTACCGCCCTGCGCACCATAACCCGGTACCAGAATATATGTCTTTGGCATCAGTTTACGAAGTACCTTACCCATTTCCGGATACGTAGCACCAACCACGCAGCCAACATTGCTATAGGTATCTCCCATGCACTGCTCGCCCCATTCTACCACTTTCTTAGCTACCAGTTCATACAACGGCTTGCCATCGATGAGCTGATCCTGAAATTCACCACTGGAAGGGTTGGACGTCTTTACCAATACAAAGATTCCTTTATTTTCCTCTTTGCAGACATCGAGAAATGGATTAACACCATCGCTTCCCAAATACGGATTAACCGTAACAAAATCCTCATCAAAGGCTGCATAGGACTTAGACCCTACTTGCACTTTACCAATATGTCCTACCGCATATGCAGCAGATGTAGACCCGATATCTCCGCGCTTAATATCACCAATAACAACAAGACCTTTCTCCTTACAATAGTCAACTGTTTTCTTAAATGCTGTCAGACCTGGAATACCAAACTGCTCGTACATAGCGATCTGTGGCTTTACTGCAGGGATCAGATCGTGTGTTGCATCTACGATTCCCTTGTTAAACTGCCAAATTGCCTCTGCAGCGCCCTCTAACGTCTCTCCGTACTGTTCAAAAGCTGCCTTGCAAATATGTTCCGGCACGTAACTTAACATTGGATCCAATCCGACAACGATCGGTGCATCCTTTTTGGTGATCTGCTCAATCAATGTATTAATCATACTACTTATCCATTCCTTTCTTCACTATAAACCAATTTTCCATCCACGAAGGTATTTAAGACTTTGCCGTATACTAACTTTCCATCAAACGGTGTGTTCGTACCCTTTGATAAAAACTTGCTGCTGTCAATCGCATATTCCGTATCAATATCTGCAACCACTACGTCTGCTGCCGTTCCCGGTTTCAGCGTTCCCTTGGCAATGCCAGTACCTTTGCCGGATTTGTGCTCATCTTAGCAACTAACTCTGATAAACTTAATATACCACGTTTGACAAGTTCTGTGTAGCCTAATGCAAAGGAAGTCTCTAACCCGACAATACCAAACGGTGCTTTACGCATAGACTGATCTTTTTCTTCTTTACCATGTGGTGCATGATCCGTAGATATCACATCCATGATCCCGCCGGCAAGTCCCTTTTTGAGTGCTTCGACATCCGCTCTGCTGCGAAGTGGCGGATTCATCTTGAAACGGCCATGATCCTCTGTGATCTCATCATCAGACATCGTAAAATGATGCGGGCAAACCTCTCCTGTCACAGGAAGCCCCTGTTGCTTTGCCATTTCAATGAGTAAAACGCTGTCCGCTGTTGAACAATGACACAAATGTAACCGGCAGCCTGTCTCTTTTGCCATCAGAATATCTCTGGCAACGATAACGTCTTCTACTGCGTTCGTAATTCCCGGCAGCCCAAGCTCCTCTGCTTTGGCTCCGGCATTCATAACTCCACCGTCTACTAATGCCTTGTCTTCACAATGCGAAAACATTGGTATTTTGTTCTTAGCAGCTTCCTTAAGTGCATGGCGAAAAACTAACGAATCCATCACCGATTTGCCATCTTCACTAAGCGCCACTGCACCGGCCTCTTTCATACCGGCAATATCTGCTAACTCGTTTCCCTCCTGACCGATCGTTACTGCTCCGATCGGCAAAATGTGAACTGCTGCATCTTTGGCACGTTCTAACAGATCCTTTACTCTATCCGGACTATCGATCACCGGTTTCGTATTTGGCATTGGACAGATTGTGGTTACACCGCCCCTTGCAGCCGCCATGGCGCCGGTCCGTATCGTCTCTTTATATTCAAATCCCGGTTCGCGCAAATGTACGTGCAGATCAATAAATCCCGGCATGACAACATGTCCTTCTGCATTAATTGTCTGATCTGCCTCCTCTATAATCTTCGGCGCGATCTGTGCGATCTTACCATCTTCTATTAAGATGTCTCCGATCTCGTCCATGTTCTGCGCAGGGTCAATAATTCGTCCCCCACATATCAGTGTTTTCATCAATCCTCCTCCTTTTCATAGGCTGTCCTGTATACGTTTTGCATACTCCCATACATACAGAGAGCACCTGCCGGTAATCCGGCAGATGCCATCTCTTAATATACGTCTGCCTGCTGTAAATCCGCAAGCATTCTCTTATTGTTGATCAAATCATCAAACTCTGCCGATGTGATCCATTGCGCATCATGCAGGTCCTCAGAAAGCTGCACAGCGTCTTCTTCCATCTCTGTCAGACAAAGATACGCAATGCCAAGATTACATTCTGAACCAATCATAAAGGTCCAAGTATACAAAATCCGGTCAACAACCGCAATCAACCCTGTCTGCTCCTGAATGATACGCAACACAGCCGCATCCGGTGATTCTCCAAATTCCGTTTCACCATCAACAAATTCCCACTGATACGGATCTATGATATTATCATCATACCATTTCTCCACCGCCAGAAACTTGTCGTCCTTTTGTACAATTCCTTTTACCAAAATACGATATCGGTTCATCCTAATAACCATGCCTTTCTATAATTGATTATTTGGCTGTGATGTATTTCTTAGCAGTCAGTAACTCTGCCGTAAGAACAGCACCACCTGCTGCACCACGCACCGTATTATGTGAAAGACCAACAAACTTGTAATCAAATACAGTATCCTCACGAAGACGACCCATAGATACACCAAATCCATTCTCATAATTAACATCCAATGCTACCTGAGGACGGTTGTCATCCTCAAGATACTGAATAAAATGTTCTGGCGCACTTGGAAGTTTCAGTTCCTGTGGAACACCACTGTACTCTCTCCAAACTTTAATGATCTCTTCCTTGGAAGGCTTCTTGCCCTCTTCGAAAGTAACAAATACGGCTGCTGTATGACCATCTAAAACCGGTACACGGATACACTGTGTCGTGATAACCGGTCCCTCTGCCTTAACGATCTCGCCATTCTCGATGTGACCCCAGATACGAAGTGGCTCCTGCTCACTCTTCTCTTCCTCACCACCGATGAATGGAATGATATTGTGCTCCATCTCCGGCCAATCCTTAAAGTTCTTGCCGGCACCGGAAATTGCCTGGTATGTTGTTGCTACTACTGTCTTTGGCTCATAACCTGCTTTCTTCAAAGCATGGAGAGCCGGTGTATAGCTCTGAATAGAGCAGTTTGGCTTAACAGCAATGAACCTCTGGTTGTACCCAAACGCTTCTTCTGAGACTCGATCACTTCGAGATGCTCCGGATTTAACTCCGGCACTACCATCGGAACATCCGGTGTCCAACGATGTGCACTGTTGTTGGAGACAACCGGTGTCTCTGTCTTAGCATACTCTTCTTCGATCTTCTTGATCTCATCTTTAGTCATGTCAACTGCACTAAATACAAAATCTACGGAAGAAGCTACGTTCTTAACATCGCTAACATCCTGTACGATAATCTTTTTCACTGCTTCCGGCATTGGTGTTGTCATTTTCCAGCGTCCGCCGATAGCTTCCTCATAGGTCTTCCCAGCGCTGCGTGGGCTTGCGGCAATCGTAGTTACCTCAAACCAAGGATGATTTTCCAAAAGTGAAATAAATCTCTGTCCTACCATACCGGTACCGCCAAGGATACCAACTCTTAACTTCTTGTCCATAGTTTTCGATTCCTCCATTGATTATAATGTGTAAATCTGCAGATAAACATCAACTGTGATCTGCCATTTATCATCAGACTTATACATGCCATATTACACTATTCTGCGAAATAAGTCAAAATGATATTTGCCCGCTGTATTAAAATATGATAGACTATTACTGCCGTAGAACAAGAAAATGCAGATCATTCTATCTGTATTTCTGCCGTTTTGCGTCAATACTTACCAGAAAGGAATTGAAATAATGAAAGCAACACCGGTTAAAGGAACGAGAGATTATCTGCCAAAGGAGGTTATGATCCGCGACCATCTGCAGGAGATCATCCGTGAAACATATCAGGAAGCGGGTTTTGAACGTATCACAACCCCTATTATAGAAGATGCTGTAAACTTAGATAAAAGCGAAGGTGGCGAAAATTTAAATCTGATCTTCAAGATCTTAAAACGAGGCAAAAAGTTATCCTCTGCCTTAGAAGCAGAAGCCCCTACCGAACAGACGCTTGCCGATATGGGGCTGCGTTATGACCTGACACTGCCACTTTCCCGCTATTATGCCAACAACCGCAATGATCTGATGAATCCTTTCAAGGTTATTCAGATGGACCGCGTATACCGCGCAGAGCGGCCACAGAAGGGACGTCTTAGAGAGTTTATGCAGTGCGATATCGATATCATTGGCAATGCCTCTCCAGATGCCGAAGTGGAATTGATCCTTACAACGACAAAGGCTCTGACCCGCATTGGCCTCTCTTCTTTTAAGGTCAAGATCAACGACCGCCGCATCCTCAAGGCAATCTTTACTTATGCAGGCTTTGCCGAGGAAGATCATGAAAAACTGGCGATCATTTTTGATAAATTAGATAAGATCGGTATTGAAGGTGTGCAGAAAGAATTAGAAGAAAATGCATTTGATGCTTCTGCTATTGAAAAATTTATTGCCTTGTTTGAAAGCGGCGCTTTGGATCTGGATTCTGTCGCAAAAGTATGCGATGCCGACTATGTTGCTTCTCTGAAATACATTATGGATACCGTAACTTCTGTCTCCGGCAATGCCTTTCCGATCGAATTCACACCGTCTCTCGTGCGCGGTCAGGGCTATTACACCGGAACGATCTTTGAAGTAGAAGCAGAGGGCTATAGTGGCGCTGTTGCCGGTGGTGGTCGTTATGACAATCTGATCGGTAAATTCTTAAACGAAGATATCCCGGCAGTTGGATTTTCCATTGGCTTTGAGCGTATCTTTGGTATTTTGATGGATAACGGTTACGAAATCCCGGGACAGAAAAAGCGCATTGCGGTATTCTATGATCCGGATACTTATGCAGCTGCATTGCAATATGCTGAAGAACTTCGCAGCGAATATCTGGTTTCAACGATCGCCCGTCCTAAGAAACTTGGCAAATTCTTAAATCGTCTGGAAACCGCCGGATACGATGGATTCGCTGTGTACGGACAGGAAGATGGTGTCAAATTGTTTTCCTAAGGAATAACACCACACTACGATAAGTTTCCCATAAAGTAAACAAAGTGGCTGTTCCGCTTATGTTGGAACAGCCACTTTGTTATCCTCTAAAATCATCCGCTAAAGATCTATCGAATGAAGTTCGTCCCGATACGTTCTTCCAGCTCCGGCAGACCAAACATTTCTTTACCCATAGCAATGCTCTTGATCAAAAATGCCATATTATTTCCAAGTGTTCTCATAATCTGAAGGCCCTCTCCATCCTGCTTTGCCTCATCTGCGTTATTGCCATGAATGCTGTTCCAGTATTGGCTGGATGCTACCGGCATACCGGAGATTGTGAAAAATTTGTTGAGCTCATCAAACGATGCCGAACATCCGCCTCGTCTTGCAGACACTACAGAAGCACCAACTTTCATACGTTTATCAAAGTGTGTACTGTAAAACAATCTGGTCAGGCACGCCACAAGCGTTGCATTGGCAGAGGCATAATATACCGGACTTCCAACTACCAGACCATCCGCTTTTTCAAACTTTGGTGCAATTTCATTGACAATGTCATCAATAACACATTTACCGGTTTCTGCGCAAACCCCACAAGCCATACAACTGCGTACCGCCAAGTGACCGACCTGTACAATTTCTGTGTGCACGCCGTTGCGTTCTAAGGCACCTGCGACTTCCTCAAGTGCTGTTGCAGTCGAACCGTTACAATGTGGCGATCCATTCAATAGTAACACATAAGATGGTTCTGCGTTCTTCTCAGAAGACACTTTTCCTGCAGCAATCGGCTCCTCTGTCTCTGCAGATACCTTCTCTGCAGTAATCGGCTCCTCTGTCTCTGTAGATACCTTCTCTGCAGCAATCGGCTCCTCTGTATCCGAAGATACCTTCTCTGTGGTTATGGGTTCTACTTTCTCCCCCAAATAGATCACTGTTCCACAATTTGCCGGCAAAGTAACTTGCAGTTGTCCATTCTCATATTGTACATGTTCTGCCTGTCCTAACATATCTGTAGCACTTGAAGCTCCAACCGGCGCCTGTACGGTAATTGTTGTCGGCTCGTCATCGCAATTGAGTAACATGATCATTGCCGTTTCTGAAAGTGCTCTCGCATATACAAATTGACGATTAGTCAATGACAGTTCCTGATATCGTCCCTCACTCAACTCCGGATACTGTTTCTTTAATTCGCCCAATTTCACGCACAATGCTGTAATCGGATTATTGGTATATGCATCCGCATAATCTGCAAGTTCCAAATGAGGACGCAAGTTCCAGTCTGATCCTTGTTCCTTTTTCCCTTCGATACCAAATTCTGATCCATAGTACATGGAAGGGATTCCGTATAACGTATAAACGAGCAGCGTTACCAAACCCATATGCTCTTTATTGTTCAATTTCGAATAAATGCGCTCTACATCGTGATTATCCATAAATGTATACAAGCGGTAGTCTCCGCAAATGCCAAGTAAGCGTTTTACGGAATGAGCGATCTCAAAATAATTATGATCGTTATGTCCGGAATACAAGCCTTTATGCAGCTCATAATTTGTTACCGAATGCAGCATGCCATCGTTTACCCAACGACTGTAATCGCCATGGATCACTTCACCCATCAACCAAAAATCCGGTTTCATAACATCTGTCATCTGACGCATCGCATGCATAAATCCATGATCCAGTACATCTGCCGCATCCAAACGGATTCCATCAATATCAAACTCAGCCACCCAAAAACGGATCGCGTCAAAAATATAGTTCTGCACTTCCGGATTCTGCTGATTTAACTTGACTAACAGATTATATCCGCCCCAGTTTTCATAAGAAAAGCCGTCATTATACTCGTTATTTCCACCAAAATTCAGGTTACAAAACCAACTGCAATATGGAGACTGCTCTCTATTTTGCTGCACATCCTTAAATGCAAAGAACTCTCGTCCGACATGATTAAAGACACCGTCTACGATCACGCGAAGCCCTAACTTGTGGCAATATGCTACATAATCTCTGAAATCATCGTTTGTTCCCAAACGACAGTCTACTCTGCGATAATCTGTCGTCTCATACCCATGCCCCACTGACTCAAACAACGGTCCGATATAAATTGCCGTGCAATTTAACTTAGCGGCATGTTCTGCCCACTCCTTTAACTGATCAAAATGGGATTCCGCGATCCCTGTATTTTCTTTGGCGCATCCACAAAGTCCCAGTGGATAAATGTGATAAAAAACTGCCTGATCATACCATTTCATCATTCTTTTGTCTCCTTCTGTGTTAAACGCTTGTGATGTTCTTCTTTATCCGCATACATCTCGTCATCTGCCTGCTTCATAATATGTTCTATATCGGACGCTCCGTGGAGCTCTTCCCAGATCACACCACAACTGGCAGCGATCCGGTATGGCTTACCACTTTCTCTGTCAATCTGCGCGATCCGTTCCCGAAGCATTTGACGATATTGCTCATAAAACGTAAGATTTGCCTTGTCATACTCTTCTACCAGACACATGACGTATTCATCCCCGCCGAAGCGTGCGCATATCCCATTTACCTCAACGGCAGTATCTGATATCGCCTGTGCTATGCTGCGAATGGCAAAATCTCCTTCTATATGTCCATAATGATCATTGATAAATTTGAGCCGATCCAGATCTACTGACGCCATAAACAACATTTTGCGCTTGCCGGCAAGCTTTGCGATCCGATTGCGTAATTCGTCATAAAATCCATGTCTATTATAAATCGCTGTCAATGCATCTTTGACATATAAGCTATACAACTGCGCCTGCTTACGTACTGTACCAAACACCTGATCCAAACTCATGGAAAACTCATATAACATTCCATAATCCATCTTGGCTGCATCATGTGAGACCACCATATAGCCATAGATCTCTGATTGCCAATGAATTGGCACGACAATCACCTGATTGGTACAGGCTCGGATCCTGTCAAAACACTGTAATTGCTTTTCCAGTGGTATCCGTTCTAATGGCATCGTAAATGTTCCATCACATATTTCGACCAGCTTAACCAAGTCAGTCACGTCACTCGCACAACAAATGTCAGAATCATGATAGAAATTATGATTTACAATTATCATAAAATTATCCGCCGGAAAACAATCTTTATATTCTTGGAACGACTCTGCCAGCTTGACCAGAGAATGACCATCTGACATGCTATTCGTCATCATGAAAAAGTCATATGACTGATATCTGGCTATCTCTCTCTGACCATACCAGTGCATCACTTCCTCACTTAAATTGCGCTGTTGGACCGGCTCACAACCACACGATTCACTATAATCGACATAAAAAGGAACAACAATGTCATATACATTTGTACATTTCCCATTTTGGTGATCATCGATCATCTGTATAACATTCAAGCCAATCTGTGCTGCATCATTCTTGGCAGAAGTCAACTTTGGCATACAGCATTCACCTAATAACAAGCCATCAAAACCGGTCACAATAACATCTTCCGGTACTCTCAATCCGTGATTTTGCAGCACATTGCTCGCTGTAATCGCCATCATATCATTTGCACATATGATAGCCTCCGGTCTTCTGGACGTACCAGCCTCCCATTCCTGCACCCATTTTTCCATTGCGGCGCGGGACGGAAATTCCCAAAAATCTCCATAAGCAATGTACTCTTCTTTGACGGTACGGCCATTTTCTTTCATAACATGTCGATAAGTCTCTAATCTTTGTTCCGAAAAATCATTATCTCGAAATCCTGCAATAAAATTCACTTCTTGACAACCATGGTATTCGATAACATGACGTACGATCTGTTCAAATGATTTCTCATAGTCAAATTTAATATTATAGCATCCCTTTTTGTAACAATCGAGCATAACTACCGGAACATTGTTCTTGTGCGCTTTTGCCACCAGATCATCACAAACTGCATCATTCCGAATAGATTCGCCCAATACCACCAATGCAGCTAACTGATCATACGGGATGACAGAAAACACACTCAATTCACCCCTGCTATGACTCGTCTCAACATCCATCTTGACAGACAAATTGCAGATCATAACCTCATATCCGCGTTCCCTGGCACAATCACAGATCGCGTGGATCTGACGCTCCTGTTCCCACAGATATATCTGCGCTGCACAAATCGCAATAATCTTGTTCATATCCCTCTCCATCTCTCTTTATTGCCATCAGCAAATGTCAGTATTTTCTTGTATTATCGTGTGTACTGCAACACCACGAATTTATTATCTGTTACTCGTTCTTTTTATTCCGCTCATACTTATTTTTAGTATACCATAATCCATCTGCAAATAAAAGGGTTGCAAGCAAGTATACACCGACAAATATTACGATCGAGATCTTTTGCCCTGATGGAAAAACAAGTTGTAATACATAGCTGGTTGCATTAAAGATAATATGTGTTCCTATCGATGCAAATATCGTTCCGGTACTGACACGCACCAATCCTAGAACTGCTCCCAGTACAAACGCATAAATCCCCTGTACGAGATTCATGTGGTATATGCCAAACAATAGTGCCTGCAGTAAATTAGCTGTCCAAAATGGAAATGCCAAATATAAGCGATCCAATATCGCCCCACGAAAGATCAACTCTTCGGATATCGGACCGATCAACAACACATAGCAATATGTCAGCCAAGGACTGCTGGTCGAAAAGTTGGACATCACATTTGAATACTGCTGAAACTCTCCCGGAAAGATTGTCTGCCATATCGTAAGTGTAATGCTAATAAAAACACAGCCGCCTACTGCCACCGAGATCAACGCAATGAGCTGGCGAAGCTGTAATGCATTGCGATATGAAAAATCTCGTTTTCGCCAATCTGAACGCCAATACCAATAGCCGGACCACACAGCCGCCATGAAAGCACTTAACATAGATACAAACATCACATAATTCGGCGAATTCGGTGTAATTCCTGTCACCTTAGACAGAGCAAGCGTTATGACCGCTGCAAAAATCTGCAGAATCAGCACGGACAAAAAGATACCTAACGCACCAATTGTCTGTCTCACCTGAATTTTCGTCCATTGTACGTTTTGTTGATTCATTCTTACCTCATTTCTTTGTTACAAACGGAAAAGGATTTGGACAAACAACTCTAGTCGGCCCAAATCCTTATTTTCTCTTGTTTTAATGTCCTTAACGCTTACGCTGTAAAAATTCCGGAATCTTGATTCCATCCTCTGCCTGACGGCTGTAGGAAGGTGTCTGAGGTCTGGCAGTATGACTGCTTCCCAAAGCGGATGGTGCAACCGGACGTGAGCTTGCAAGCTGTCCCTCTTTGGTTGGGAAATTCGTCTTTGGTGCTGCCGGCTTCTTTAAGAATGCTGGTGTGTGCTCCTCTGTAAGATGCATGCCATCATCTTCCAATCCTGTAGCGATAACGGTAATCTTTACGCTGTCATCTTCTGCCTCCGGGAACATAACACCGAAGATAATATTGGTATTCTCACCCGTAAGCTCTTCTATGTACATAGCTGCATCATTTGCTTCCTGTAATCCTACATCACCGGAAATATTTATAATAACATGAGATGCACCCTCGATCGTCGTCTCAAGCAATGGACTGGAAATCGCTTCCTTTACAGCCTCTACGCACTTATCGTCCCCACTGCCGGTTCCAATTCCGATATGGGCGATCCCCTTATCTTTCATAACCGTCTGTACGTCTGCAAAGTCAAGGTTGATAAGACCAGGTACATTGATCAGGTCAGTGATACCCTGCACACCCTGCTGCAACACTTCGTCTGCTTTCTTCAAAGCATCCGGCATAGAAGTGCGTCGATCTACGATCTCAAGCAGCTTGTCGTTTGGAATGACGATCAATGTATCAACATTTTTCTTTAACTCGTCAATACCGGAAGTTGCATTGTTCATACGGCTTCTCGCCTCGAAACGGAATGGTTTGGTCACAATACCAACCGTCAGAATGCCCATTTCCTTGGCAATGCCTGCAATGACCGGTGCTGCACCGGTTCCGGTTCCGCCACCCATACCACAAGTTACGAATACCATATCGGCACCCTTTACCAGCTCTGTAAGCTCTTCTCTATTCTCCTCTGCGGCTGCCTTGCCTACCTCCGGATCTGCGCCCGCGCCCAATCCTTTGGTAAGTTTCTCACCGATCTGAATACAATTGCCGGCTTTACAATTTGATAAATGCTGCTTGTCTGTATTTACACAAACAAATTCAACACCCATAATTCCTTCATCTATCATTCGATTGACTGCGTTATTTCCACCGCCGCCAACACCAATTACAATTATTTTTGCAGCTAAGTCTGACTCATTTGTCTTAATCTCTAACAACGTTGCTCCTCCTTCACCTTGCATTCTCACAATCCCCTAAGGTATATAATAACCATTTAAGGCTCAATAATCAAGAGAATGTTTGTTCTTTTTTGCTAATTTTCTTCTTTCTTTTTCGTTTTTTTGACATTTTTGTTTGTTTTCTTGGGAGGATCCACTACAATGCTGTCTCCAGCCTTGTAATTTTCCATATGAATCGTACCTTCCAGCGTCAATTTTTCCTTGACTGCCGTCTCAAAAACACGTGCCAGATTGTTCATTTCGTCATCGTATCTTTTTTTCTTGCCAAGATAGATCTTAAGCTTGCCGGAATACAGTATTAACGCCCCGGATTCGATATGCAGCTGTTTCACGGAAATATTGTAATGTGAGATAAGCTGCGAAACATTCATGATGGATTCAAACACACCCTCATCTGTCGTTTTGAATGCCTCTCCCACCGTAAAATTACCAAAGTTGCCACCGGTTACGACCGGAATCCCCTTTTTCTTTTTAGGAAGCGTCTGCAGCACAATACCATCTTTATCAAAATATACATATTGACCTAAGTATTTGATACATCCACTGATCGTTTTGTCATATACGTGCAGTGTTACGCTACGCGGCCCATGATATTCCACCTCTATCGTTTCAATAAAAGGAAGGGAACCAAGCCCCACTGTTTTTTCATAAAACCAAAGCACTACTTCATTGCCTGACAGTTTCTTTTGAAAAACCAGATTTTTAATCTCAGAATCCGAGTAATACTCCGTTCCTTCCACTGTCACATTATCGATATGAAAGATAAAATATACTCCCACCAACAATAATGCGATCACTGCCGCCACTGCGAACAGTCTCTTTAGTACACGCATAATTATCCCCATTTCTTTATTTACTTCCGGCTGACACCGACAACACCAGTCCCATTTCCGCCATCATGATCGTCGCAGAAGTTCCACCATAACTGATCAACGGCAATGGAATCCCGGTCGACGGAATCGAATTGGTCACTACAGCCACATTGATCACAACCTGTATTGCCAATTGGATCAATACTCCGACACAGATCATTGTTCCAAACAGATCCGTTGCCTTGATCGCAATCCACGTGATCCTCCAAAACATTACCAAAAAAGCGATGATAAGTCCTGCTGCTCCAACAATTCCAAGCTCTTCACAGACCACAGCAAATATCATATCGTTATATGCCTCCGGAATATAGCCGAGCTTTTGCATACTATTTCCCAGCCCTTTGCCAAAAACACCGCCGGTTGCAATTGCATATAATCCCTGCTTGATCTGATGTGCATTCTCATTCGTTTCTACATGCAGCCAAATATCAATGCGCTCTGCACGAAATCCCTCTCCCAAAAAGATGTAGCAGGCTCCGCCGCAGATCAACAGCACAAGACATACTGCGAAATACAGTTTCTTGCGGCTTCCTACAAAGCACATCCCGACAACGATACCGGAAACAATGATCGCAGAACTCATATTTTCCACTAAGATCAGCACAATACTCGGTCCCATAAAAAGCATTACCCGCAAAAAACCGGCAAAATGATCTAACGACTGTCTGCTCCGATAGATTGCATATGCTACAAACAATATTGCTGCGATCTTAGAGATTTCAGACGGCTGAAACTGTACAAACCCAAGATTCAGCCAGCGTTTTGCACCATTTTTTTCAACACCGACAAACAAAACGGCAACCTGCATAATAATTGCTGCCAGATAGACCAAATATACAAAATTGATCTTTTTTCCAAAGATCGGTTTGATAAACAGGCGATAATCTATCCCGGATACAAGAATCATTCCGACAACGCCGATCCCAAGGCCAAGCACTTGCTGCGTCACATAACGCCACTGTGACCCTGTCAGCACTGCGGTATAGTATCCGGCACTGTAGATCATGAAAACGCCAAAAACAGCGATCCCAATTGTCATAAAAAGTAATACATAATCGTAATTACGAATTTTATAACTTTTTGACATATTCCTTAAAAAGGTCGCCTCTCTCTTCAAAATTTTTGAACATTCCCCAGCTTGCGCACGCCGGAGATAACAGCACAGCATCACCATCCTGTGCCTGACGGGCACATTCAGCTACTGCCTCTTCTAAAGAATCCACTTTCGTCACTGCAGTAAAGCCCGCCTTAGCGGCTGCCTCTGCGATTTTATCTGCTGTCTGCCCAAGCAATACCAGACTTTTTACTTTCGTTCCGAACGATGCGATCCATTCATCATAAACGGACTCTTTGTCATAACCGCCGCCGATCACGATCGTTGGACGAACCATTGCTTCAACAGCCTTGATCGCTGCATCCGGGTTCGTTCCCTTAGAATCATTGTAATATTTTACACCGTTCACTTCTTTTACAAACTCGATACGATGCGGCACAGCCTGGAACTCACAAACCACTTTACGGATCACATCCCACGGCACGTTCATACCATGTGCGATCGCTGCCGCCGCCATTACATTCTCGTAGTTATGCATACCTAACAGTTTCAGATCATGTATGTTGCAAAGCGTGATCTCTTCGCCGTCGCGGCATACGATCTCTTCTCCACGCAGGAAAATGCCTCGTTCTAATTCTCTGGCACTGCTAAACCAAAATACATCTGCCGACATATTTTTTGCAACCTGCTGCAAACGCTCATCTTCATAATTGAGTACGCACATCTGCTCTTTGGTCTGATTCATCGCAACACGTGCTTTCGTCTCTGTATAACACTCCATCGTATGATGTCTGTTGAGATGGTCCGGCGTTATGTTCAAAATAGCGCTGACCTGAGGGCAGAATTTGTGGATCGTCTCCAGCTGGAAACTGCTGACCTCTGCCACCGTAACTGTATCATCACACATCTGCATTGCATATTGTGTATACGGTAGTCCGATATTTCCTACGACAAATACACTGTCATAGTATGCTTTCATGATCTCACCCGTCAATGCTGTCGTTGTCGTCTTACCATTGGTTCCTGTGATCGCAACAACTTTTCCTTTACCACATACATAAGCAAGCTCGATCTCGCCCCAAATTGGAATGCCCGCCTCCTGCATACGTACCACAAACGGCAGATCCGTCGGCACACCTGGCTTAACACTGCCAAATCGATCCGATCCATCACCTGATCCGGCAGATCTCCCAAAATCAGATCATAATGAATATCCTCTGAAAACTTCGCCGCCACTGTCTCCGGTGACAGCTCTGTATTGCCGTCTAATAAAATAATATTGGCACTCTGCGTTGCTAACAGATTTACTGCTGCTATGCCACTAATTCCTGTACCTACTACTAATACTGTCTTTCCTGATAATCCCATTTCACTATCCACTTCTGTTCCTCCTTTTGCTGCTCTTTCCTAAACAATTGTAATGCAATCCACCCGAGAAATCAACCAAATGACGTTTATTTCTTCGTTTGTTTTTGCGGTGTTTTTTTGACGCCCAAATATGGCAGGGCATTATCTAACAGTTCCGATACGACCGGTGCGGCAATTGTTCCTCCATAGTAGATTCCTTCCGGCTCATCGATCAAAACGACTGTCAAAACCTTCGGATCGTCTGCCGGGGCAAAGCCAATACAGGATGCAATGTATTTGCCACTGCGGCGCGGAAGTTTTTCTGAGGTTCCTGTTTTGGCACCGACCTGATATCCTTCGACGGAAGCTTTGGAACCGGATCCTTCTGTTACCACACTCTCTAGGATCATTTTCATATTTTCCGAAGTTTCCTTAGACACTATTTTTTTCTTCTGCGGATATGATAATTTGCGTACCGATCCGTTCGATGTATTCTCGATGCTGACGCCGAAGTGCGGTACAATACTGTGGCCACCATTGATCACGGCACTAACCGATGTTAACAGTCTGATCGGCGATAACTGAAACGACTGTCCAAAAGACATCGTAGCAAGTTCCACCGCTCCCACATTTTTTTGCTGATGCATGATCGTTGATGCCTCTCCCGGAACGTCGATATTGGTTTTTGAAAGGATACCAAGCTGTCTCATTCCACGAAACATCCCACCGACTCCAAGCCTTGCTCCAACCTCCATAAATACCGGGTTGCATGAATTTTGCACCCCCTGCACAAAGGTTTCACTACCATGCCCACCTGCCTTATGACATCGGATACGCCGATCCTCAACAATCTTAAAACCCGGGCAATAAAAGGTATCATTCAAGGATACTGCCCCCGCCTCCAAAGCTGCCGTTGAGGTGATGATCTTAAATGTTGATCCCGGCTCGTAAGTATCGCTAACACAGCCATTTCTCCACATTTTATTCAACTCTTCATTTTTTTGTTTCTCCGACAGATTTTCGCTCTGATCCACTAATTCGTATGGCTTAGTCAACGAAAACTCTGGTGAATTGACCATCGCATAAATCTCTCCATTTTGCGGATTCATCATGATAACCCGCACCCCTGCAGCATTTTTTGCCTCGCGCACTTTCTCTGCCGCCTGTGTTGCAAATTGCTGCAGATTACTATCAATACTTGTGTAAAGATTTTGCCCGGCAACCGGTTCTCTTCTCTCTTCCGCTTTCCCGTCAATCTCCAGGCCACGCGCTGTCGTCATAGTTAATATTGCACCGTTTTGTCCCTGCAATATATCATCATAGCTTACTTCCAAACCGATAATTCCCTGATTATCCGCACCGGTAAATCCAATAACACGTGACGCCAAGGTATCATACGGATAATACCTTTTGTAGTCTTCATCCACCATGACTCCCGCCAGATTCTCTTCTCGGATCTTATCGGAAGTTTCTTTCGGCACATTTGCCTTGATACGCTCGATAGATGACACCTTTTCTACGCGTTTTCGCACTTCCTGTTCATCCAGATCTAATAGCTCAGATAGTCTGGTGATCACCTTTTCCGGTTCTTTAATCTGGTTGTGAATAACAGAAATGGTGGACACCGGCTTATTTCCAGCCAATATCTCACCATTTCTATCGTATATCACACCGCGCTTTGCCTTGATCGCGCGCTCTCGTTGTTGTACATCTTTTGCTTTCTGTCCGTAATAATCTGCTTTGGCGACCATCAAATATGCCAACCGCCCTGTAAGCGATAACGACAACAGACAGACCATAATATATACAAAAAGGATTCTCTGCCGCTGCGGTGTTTTGCAATTTTTCATTATTTTGGATTTTCACTGTTTGGTTGCAATCAGTATATGAATCCGTTCGACAAAGTATACCTTTGCCTGGGTCCCACCACTAAACGATCACTGTAATTTCTTATAATCTTCGGTGCTGTAACCACCTTTTGGCACTTCCAACGGAAGATTGCCGTTTTTGGTAGACGGAAGCTGTACTTTCGTCGTGCCTCCGGAAGAGTCGTTTTTATAGACACCAAGCATTGGAAGAACGTCTCCCATAACGGAACTTGCAAATTCTGTGGCATAGGTGCTATGTGCCTGATCCTCCACATGGGGCTGATCGATCACGACATAGATCACGACCTCCGGGTGTTCTATCGGTGTGAATCCAATAAAGGAAACCAGATAGTTTTTCTTTTTACGCGGATACTTCTCTGCAGTACCGGTTTTGCCGCCAACTTTATAGCCTTTCACCTGTGCCGCCTTCGCAGTACCCTCTTCCACAGTTTTGTATAGATAACTGCGAAGCAGCTTACTCGTTTCCGCAGTAACTACTTTATGAACCGGCTGTGTTTCTATTTCAGAAACAGTAGCTCCATTTTCATTTTGAATTTCCTTCACAACGTGCGGAGTGTAATAATACCCACCATTTACTACTGAGGAAAACGCTGCTGCCATCTGCACCATGGTCACCGTCTGGCTCTGTCCAAAACTTGACGTAGCTAAGTCGGCACTGCGCATCGTATCCTCTGTAAAGATCTTGCCGGTTGCCTCACCAGGAAGATCAATGCCTGTTTTTTGTCCATATCCAAAATCGTTTACATATTTTAAGAAACGCTTGCCCCCTAATGCATCTCCCATCTGCATCAAGGCATCGTTACAAGATTCCATCAACGCCTGACATATA
Organism: Clostridium sp. AM49-4BH; assembly: GCF_003478335.1. GTDB lineage: Bacteria > Bacillota > Clostridia > Lachnospirales > Lachnospiraceae > Butyribacter. The sequence goes on along the minus strand of NZ_QUFB01000007.1, from coordinate 4,831 downwards.
TTGATCGTTCCATGACCGCCTTTGCTAAACGCCACGCACTTGATCTTGCTTCCACCAACTTTCTGATAACCATCGCAGACATACGTTCTGCTTGGAGAAGTCGTTCCCTCTTCCAAACTTGCCGCTACCGTGATCGGTTTGAAAGTTGATCCCGGTTCGTAAGCATCACTGATGCAGAAATTACGCCAGATCTCATTTAATTCCTCCATCTTTTTCTTGTCACTCATACCGGCAAGCTTGTCCTCTGAGTAATACTTACTCAGGTCACTTGGATCATTCAGGTCATACCCGGGTGATGATGCCATCGCATATATTTCTCCATTGTTTGGATTCATAATGATGACACCCATATTTTCAGATCCGGTATCCGTCTGAAACTTCTGCATATGCTGTTCCAACACACCCTGCACATTAACATCAATCGTAGAAATGATCTTTTTACCATTTTCCGGTTCTTTGACATTCTCTACAAGATTAAGGTCCGAATCATAATACCCATACTTTTTGCCTGTTTTACCACTAAGCTGGCTGTTGTACTGATTTTCAATTCCCCATATTCCAACATTATCCGAAGAACAAAATCCGATCACATTACTTGCTACTGTTGAATACGGATACTGTCTCACATATTCTTCTTCAAACCATACTCCCTGAATGTTTTTATCTTTATCAGCAAGCTCATTAAAAGCATCCACAACATCTCTGGATAATCCCTTATACTTCTTCACAACATAATAATGAGAATCCGGCTTTTTGTCGATGATCTTACGAACCGCACCTTCTGACATTCCAACTGTCTGTTTCAACGCTTTGGTCGTCGGCTCGAAATATGCGCTGTCTAACGTCAGTGCCTTTGGATCCAGTACTAAATTATACACCTTCTTACTGGACGCCAGCTTATTGCCATTGCGATCCAAAATATCTCCTCTACGGTATGCGATCGTATTACTCACATAACTTTGCTGTGATAACACGATCTTCTCATATTCATCCCCTTTACTCTGCCCCAGCCAGATCGTCCAGCCCACACAAACTAACGCAAATAAAACAATAGCACCGAGCGCAATAAATGTTCTTTGATACATCCTGCGGGTGCTAAATTTGTATTTTGTGTGTACTTTTCGGCGTCTCTGAGGATTGCCGGCTCGGTTTGTCTGTCTTCTCCTACTTTGGTTACTCTGCGTTCTTCTGCTCATCCGTGCCTCCATGTCCTGCTGTTTCGCATATACCGAATGCAAAAATTACTTTGCATCCGGTATCTCACCATATTGTTTTACCATATCACTCTTTTTGTTCTGATAGGTATATACCTGATCCTTTTTGGCGCGAACCATGCCAAGTTCCTGTGTCGCCTTGCGATAAACATCCGCAAGATCTACAGAGTCCACTACAGTCTGGTACTCCTGTTCATTATCTTCTTTCATCTGTGCAATGTCAGACTGGATCGCTACGACCTGCTGACGCTGCTCATGGAGCTGATTCTGTGTCTGAACATAAGAAAAACATACATAAAACACTGCAGCAACTGCCATGATCAAAAACAACACAGATGCACGGTGTACTCCCGGAAGTTCAACCGTTCTGCTATACGGATTTCTTCTTTCGCGCTCTCTTCGCTGATATTCCTCTTCACGTCTTTTGCGCTCCTGCTCTCTTCGAAGCGGTTCTACATCATATGCTCTGGCTGCACTGCCCTCTACATATGCCTGTCCACCACGGCCGGAATATCTGCTGTGGCTGCTTACAGATCGACTTCCACTCCCTGTCTGCCGACTGTATCCATATTGTCTGCTGCTATAACTTCCTTGTCTGCCTGCCATTCTTTGGCCCCCTTTTTATATATGCTCAAATACACGTAACTTTGCACTCTTCGCTCTCGGATTACGTTCCATTTCCTCCTCTGACGGAAGAATCGGTTTTCTTCCTACCATATGTCCTTTTGATCGGTTGCCGCATACGCACACCGGAAAATTCGGTGGACAGGTACACGGATCCTGCGCCTTCTTAAACGCTTGTTTTACAATTCGATCCTCCAAGGAGTGAAATGTGATAATGCACAATCTGCCTCCCGGATTTAACAGGTCGATCATCTCTTCTAATGTATTTTGTAACACGGATAATTCCTGATTCACCTCAATGCGTATCGCCTGAAAGGTTCTCTTTGCCGGATGTCCTCCCTGTTTACGAACTTTCATTGGTATCGCCTGACTGATGATCTCTGCCAAACGTCCTGTTGTTTTAATCGGTTCCTTTGCCCGTTCTATCACAATATGTTTTGCAATATTTTTGGCAAATTTGTCTTCTCCATAATTTTTGATCAAATGAAACAGATCACTTTCGGAATATTCGTTGACCACGTTATATGCCGACAACGCCTGTCTGTCATCCATACGCATATCGAGTGGTGCATCAAAACGATAAGAAAATCCTCTCTCGGATGTATCTAGCTGAAAAGATGAGACTCCCAAGTCTAAAGTAATGCCATCCACGCCTGCAATACCAAGCTCCTGCAATACCTGCTTCATCTCTGCATAATTACTGCGAACGATCGTCACCTTTGAACCATACGGTTTCAAACGTTCTGTGCTCGCTGCGATCGCATCTGCATCCTGATCGATCCCTATAAATCGTCCCTTGTCCCCTAGCATGGAACAGACAACACTACCATGTCCTGCTCCCCCTAAGGTTCCATCCACATATATGCCATCCGGTTTCACCGCAAGTCCATCAATGACTTCCTGCAATAACACCGAAGTATGCTGAAACTCCACGGTTACACGCCCCTTTCTTAACGATGGTTTATAAGTTTATAAAGAAATATCCAAAGTATCCATTGCACTTGCAAGAAGTTCTTCGTCCTCTTCTGTCTCCTCCGTGTTGTAACGTGCCTTATCCCAAAGCTCTACACGGTTCATCATACCAACAAAAACGACATCTTTCTCCAGATCAGCCATCTCACGATGCAGTGCCGGAACCAGAATTCGTCCCTGCTTGTCCAGACTCACCTCCATCGCTTTCGATAGAAACTGTCGTTGAATTTTACGATTTTGTAATGTAGATGGGAGACTTTGCAGCTTGTCTGCAAACTCCTGCCAAGCGTCTGACGGGTATAGATATAAGCAGCCATCCAAACCTCTGGTGATAATAAAAGTCTCTCCAAGCCCTTCTCGGTACTTTGCAGGAATGATAGTTCTGCCCTTTGCATCAATGGTATGTTCGTATTGACCCATGAACATTGCTATCACCACCCTTCTTTCAAAATACACGAATCATAAGCTCGGATCTCCGTGAATTACTCCCTCATAAAACGCTGTTCTGACGCTGCGCCTGGATCAAATCCTGTTCTGACACTGTGTCATCAACTCCCCAGTTGAACTTGCAGTTGCGTCATCAACTCCCCAGTTGAACCTGCAGCGGTCTCATCAACTCCCCAGTTGAACTTGCAGCGGTCTCATCAACTCCCCAGTTGAACTTGCAGCGGTCTCACAAAATCACTTCTCACCACTTTTTAGGTTTTTCTAACCACCTTCCCCCACTTCGCCCCACTTTTCCTAAAATTCTATCGCTTTTTTGGGAATATTGCAAGTATTTTTTTATAAAAGTATGTAAAAAAGGACAAAAAAAAGATCTCAACTGTAATTTTTGAGATCTTTTTACAACTTATCACGTTATTCTATTGTGTTTGTTTTGCTTGCGTTTGTTTTGCCTTAAAGATCAACATTCCAACGGCAAACAGGAATAAAACTCCCGAAAGAAGCTGTGATACTGCAATTCCACTTTCAAACAGCATCAACTGATCTGTACGTAATCCTTCGATCCAAAACCGTCCCAGACCATATCCTGCCAAATACAGTAAAAATAATTGACCATTATATTTTTTATGTGGTGTGGCAACCAAAATGATGACAAGGACCAAGAGGTTCCATACAGATTCATACAAAAATGTTGGATGCACTTGAATATACTGCATACCGCCAATCGTCACCAAATGTTGGTTGACCGCATGCGTGATATTCGCCGGTGCTACCGCATCTTTTGGGATCTGCATCGCAAATAAGCCATCCGTATAACTGCCAAACGCCTCTCGGTTAAAGAAATTGCCCCATCGACCAATGATCTGTCCCACCAAAAGTCCGGCACAGGCCGTATCCACCAAACACAAGAAAGACTGTTTACGAATTTTTGCAAAGATCAACGTCGTGATCACTCCTGCGATCACACCACCATAAATAGCTAGTCCGCCGCCCCTTGTATTTAATATCTCACCCGGATGTTTGGCATAATAATCCCAACTAAACACGACATAATAAATTCTTGCTCCTATGATTGCAAAAATAATATCCCATACTGCCAGGTCCAAATACAATTCCTGATTTTGTCCGGTGCGTTTTGCCTGCCAGCTCGCCATCAAAAAGCCAAGAATCATGCCGAGTGCAATAATCATGCCATAGTATGCGATTGAAAATCCGCCTATCGTAATCGACCGCCCCAAATGTGCAATTTCAATCCCCAAATGTGGAAATCGTATATCCATAATCTTCTCCATTCTTCCCTCTGTTTCAACCTTCGCTTGTCACTTACTCAAACTTCCCATACCTCAAATTCCAACAACCACATATTGCTTATTATGTCAAAGAATACTAAGTATTTTGCAGCCACTACATAGCGGTTTCTGCCGTCAGAGAACTATAGTAATTGCCTTGCCTCATTTTCGTTTTTAGTGATTTCTAGATTTTGTTGTCTCTGATGATTGATTTACATGCCTTTCGGAAACTCGAAGTCCCGGAAGCAAGGTATTCATCATTTTTGAAAGGGACTTTGCGCTCGTCGT
>NZ_QUFB01000069.1 GCF_003478335.1 Clostridium sp. AM49-4BH | reverse complement strand
TTTACCCATATTGCAGCTCCTTTCACACAAAAAGAGCCTCAATACTCAAATTTAATCATATCATAAAGAGGCTCAAATGTAAAATCCTATATTTCGATCTGCTCGGACAAATATTCTTCAAATTTCCTGCGTTTTATCAGTTTTTTCTTTCCAACATATAAAACAAATGGGCAATTTGGAACTTTTAACATTTCTTCAAGCTTGTTGATTCCGATATGACTGTATAATGCAGCTTCTTGTTTCGTCAACATCGCTTTTTCCCATATTGGAATGTTCATATTATCTGATTCCAATCTCATCACTCTCCCAAACCCAACTGACGCTTTAAAAGGTCGTTGATTTTTTGCATGATGTCTGATTGCTCTGGAATATGCCCTGCTTTCATTAAAATCTGCCGGTCATCTATTGTTACAAGCTGCTCTGCCATGAAAACCGTTGTCTTTCCAAGCCTTCCAAAAACATCCTTCTGAAATACTGTCACATGTACCGGAAATGCCTTCTTTTCCTGCTTGCTGGTTCCCGGCATTACTGTATATACCGGACCATTTCCTTTATCTGTACTGACAACCAGACATGGTCTTTTTCCAGATTGTCTATGACTGCCGGGAAATTCTCCCAAATCCACCCAAATAATATCTCCACGATATATATTCTTTATATTATTCTGTTTCATCCTATCTTCCTCTCTTCCTCTCTTTCTCCGCCCGGAATCGGATATTCATTTTCAACTCTCCATCATCCACAGAAAATATTCGAAAACCCGCTTTTCTTACTTGTCCAACCTTGCGATAGGCATCCTCTTCATCCAAAGCAAGATACTCCATATTGGCAACCAATATAGCCTCTGCCTTTCCCTGCTGCATCCAATCAACACACCGGCTATACATTTGATTTACAACATACGGGGCAAAACAGCTCTTACGCACGATCTTCATAGGAATCAACCCATGTGCATCTGCATATTGATTGATGTATCGCAACTGCCGATCCTCTTTCTTTTCTGCCAGTTCAAACGATTCTTCGTCCGTTGCCAGAAACACAATGCAAGGGATATTCTCCTGTCTTGCCATTCTTTGTTTCTTTTTTTCTCTTCTCCTTGCTCTTCTCGCTTCCATCACGCTACCCCCATTGCTGCACTTCCAAGTATCGTGTTGGCATCTGTTTCAAAATATCTGATCAACTTTATCAGCATTTTCAGACTCATACCTCTCATACCTTCTTCGATCTTTGCATAATGGGTATAACTAACTCCCAACACATCAACTACCTGCATCTGTGTTACCCTTTTCTGTTCTCGAAGCTCCCGAAGATTATTTCCTATCGTAAACATATCAACATCCGTTGTTTCTATATCGCTCATTTTAAACACACTCCTTCTTCTGCAGCCTGATGTAGCCGCCATCATATATTTTTCGTTACGATGTATGCGCATGTCATCCGGTCTTACGACCTGTATTTATCGTAAAATAACCCCAGGAAAAAATGAAGAACAGTTTCTGTAGAGAATGAGCGAAATAACTACACAGTTTTTGTATAGTTAAGAAAAGAAAAAAGGTACATATTATTAGAATTTTCATCCAAATAATATGTACCTACGCAATGTCATAAAGAATCTTTGCTGCACCTGCCAATTTTATCAATTTTGTATCGTCTAACCCGCCAAGAATTTGGAAAATTTCTTCCCTGCTTGGTTTTTCCTCCATTCGATCCTTCTTTCCCAGAAGGAGATAATCTGTGGATACTCCTAACACTTGACTGAGCTGACAAATGTATTCAGTGCTTATACTAGTGCCCTGATATATCCGGTTTATGGTGTGTATTCCATTCCCCGTAATTTCTGAAAGTTTCTCTGCTGTATATCCCTTGCTCTGAGCAGTTTCCTTTATACGTTTTCCAATCATTTTCGGATCATAATCATTCATATATTCCACGATTATCACCTCCTCTCAGTTTCTGAATCTGTTGCGGAGGCAATAAAAAAAGACCTCTACAACCATTAGTTACCAGCCCTCTCTGCAAAAGAGAGTACTCCATGCGTTCATCCACATTTCATTCAACAATTCGCTATGTAACTATGTATGTAAAAATCTTTGCCTATTAAAATATTATTCTTATTCTAAAACATATCTGACAATATATGACACTTTTTGTCCTATACATATTCCTTTCGACTTTCTCCGACAAAAAGACGCAGAGAAAAATCGACAAAGATCTTACATAACGTAATCGTTTATCACATTTTCCCCTGCGTCTCTGGTGCTTCCATCATTGCTGATGTGCCCTTATCAGGTGGGCTGTTCATTTACTTGTCATTTTGTTTCTATGTAACAGATCCCAGATCTGTCAGATACGGAACACACCTTTGTCGGCACGCTTCCGTATCATGCCTTCTGTATATTTCTTCAACATCATTACCCGTTTGCAGCGATTGCATTTGATCGTAATGCCCTGCAGGACGATCCGGTCATCGTCCTGACACAATGTGTAATCCATCATCCTCGCATTACACTCTCTGCAATGCAACTGCACTGTACTCCAATTCTTCTCCAATTCAGTTCAACTCCTCTACCATACAAAATTGCTATTACCAACACGCAACATTTGTACTTGCAAGGGAAAGGGAAATCAACCTTCGCAAGCCCATTACTAGAGCCGGAAGTCCCGATGCGCCCTGTCCTGACGCTCCGACATTGCTGATCTTAAAGCCTGTTGACCATGGCAAGCCATGATCTGCTTAAGCTGATTTCTCCATGAACCACATATTGTTGTCCTCATAGAACAGATATACTTCTTTTCCGTCTACGACACATGTATATCGCATCCCGGCACCGCCTGCCTTTAAGCTGGCTGCACGCCGGATGTCTTTCACTTTGCTGATCTCATACTCTACTCCATCCTCCCATACAAAACTTTTCGGAAGGAGCATTCCATCCTTGGTAAATGTGGCATTCACATCTACATAAATTTTGTCTTCGTTCAAAGAACTGCCTCCTATTCTTAACTAAAATATCCTTGCGGATGTACCGTGTGGGAACCTTTTGCATCCAAAGAGGATAACAGCTTATCCTGATACATCAGTCCCCGTTGAATACTGAAATATCCAAACCTTTTCCGAATCTCATCCACCGCAGCATCTGCTTTCTCCTGCTTTTCCAGGCGGGTATAGTCACAGAATATGTCAAGCGGCTCATATGCATGATCCAGTGTTAATTCTGCTCCTCTCACACCAAGACTGCGGATTGGTTTTTCCCATTGATATGTTGTTTTGAAAATGCGATAGGCTTCCTGTGCAATCTCCGATGTGATGTTCGTCGGTCTGTCTATCTTATGCTGTCTCGTAAAATGATGTAGTGCGTTGTCGCGGACGGAGATTTCCACTACATGACACTTAAAGCCATTCTCCCGCAGTCTGGCAGCGACACTTTCTGCCAATACATACAGGATGATCTTCACATCTTCATCCGTCTCCAAGTCTCTCGGAGTCGTTGTGCTGTTTCCTATGGACTTGATCGGGGCATGGGTATGTTCCCTCTTTACCAGAGAATCATCCCTGCCATTCGCAAAAGAATGAAGTACCAGCCCCATCTTACCAAACCGGGATTTCAGATACTTTTCCTCCATCTGCGCCAGCTCACCAATGGTACGGATACCCATGCTTTGCAGCTTCCTCTCGGTAGACTTTCCTACATATAAAAGATCACCCACCGGAAGCGGCCAAGCCTCGTCCGATATTCCTCTCTGCCCATCGTCGTGATCGCATCGGGTTTCTTATAATCAGAGCCCAGCTTCGCAAAGATCTTGTTGTAAGATACACCGATACTTACGGTAAGACCTAACTCTGACTTAATTCTGCGACTGATATCCTGAGCAATCGTAAGCCCATCTCCCATAAGGGAACAGCTTCCTGACACATCCATCCAGACCTCATCGCAGCCGTATGGTTCCCAAAGGTCTGTATATTCCTGATAGATCTGATGTGCCATCCTAGAAAAACGCAGATACAAGTCCATTCTCGGCGGAACAAATTGAATAGCCGGACAAACCTGTCTTGCCTGCCAGAGTGCCATACCATTCTTCACTCCCTGCCGCTTCGCCAGATAATTCGCTGTCAATACGATTCCATGTCTTGCCTGTGGATCACCGCCTACTGCCATCGGCACATGCCGCATCTGCGGACGATGTAACATCTCCACGCTGGCATAGAAACAATTCATATCCACATGAAGCACTGTTCTGTCTGCCATAATCAATCTCTCCAATCCAAGAAGAACATTTGTTCTGTTTTTTTCTATGCCGTCAGTATAAATCATTTTTATCATTATTTCAAGTGTAAAATATTACCCATTTCATCATACAAATGATTTTTGCATTGATTTTTCATGAGTGATTGTATATAGTATATACAGAAAACAGACAAAAACACTCTTACGGAGGCGATAAAATGAACTCGATTGGAAAGATATTACAGGATCGTCGAAAAGAACTGGGGTTGACACAACCCGATGTAAATAAAGAACTGAAACAGTTTGGATACTCTATGAATCATGCAGCGATCAGTTCCTGGGAACGCAATGTTACCCAGCCGAACGCCACACAGTTTCTGGCACTCTGCAAGATTCTCGGCATTACAAATATTTACGCTGCATTCATCGGAGAATATACACCGGATAATCCGTTCAGCGAATTAAACGAAGAAGGCATTCAAAAAGCGAAAGAATACATAGATCTGCTGATCAAATCCGGAGATTATGCCAAAGAAGATACCTCCGTCCTTCCCTCTTACCGGGAAATCAGACTGTTTGATCTTCCTGCGTCTGCGGGAACCGGAGAATTTCTTGATAGCGATAACTTTGAAATGATCGAAGTTGGAAACGAAGTCGCCCCGGAAGCAGATTTTGGTATCCGAATCCACGGTAACAGTATGGAACCTCGCTATATCAGCAGACAGATTGTGTGGGTACAACAGACGGAAGAATTGGAATCAGGGGAGATCGGTATCTTCTATCTCGACGGCAATGCCTACTGTAAAAAGCTGGATTGTAGCAGAGCAGGAACCTTCCTTGTCTCCCTGAATCAGGAATATGATCCAATCCAGATCACAAAAAATAATAGTTTTAAGATTTTTGGAAAAGTAGTATGCTGATAGTCCTGTTTATGGGACAACATATAGAATATAATAAAGACTGTGTCTGAGTCCGGTCTTTCTTCTTTCCCAACTCAACACTATTTCACGGAAATGATTTCCACTTATGATCAGTATGGAGGGCGCTATATGGTAACAAACAATATCTCGGAAATACGCAAAGAAAAACATCTCAGTCAGGATGACCTTGCGGTCGCACTCGGCGTGTGCCGCAAGAGCATCTTTAATATTGAGCATAATAATGTAATTCCGAATATTGATACCTGCCTGCGTCTGGCAAAATATCTTGATATGACGGTAGAGGAACTGTTTGAAATACAGGATGCATGAAAAATCGGTATTTTATCCAGCTCAATCTTCCGCTCCCTGTAAATGAGAATTTGTCCGCTCCTTTATATAAAATAATTCCATTTTTCAGAACTACTAACTATTTTTCTTATCTAAATGACATTGATTATCTAATTAACTACATTATTTTCTGTCTAAAATATCCATAAATTCGTCACCTGTAATTGTTTCCTTCTCATACAGGTACATAGCCAGTTCGTCTAGTTTTTCCCTGTTTTCAGAAAGGATTTTTCTTGCTTTTTCATGCTCTGCTTTTACGAGCTGCACGACTTTTTCATCAATTTCCTTCTGCGTATCTGCAGAACAGGAAAGAGACGTATCGCCGCCAAGATACTGGTTGGTCACGTTTTCCATTGCCACCATGTCGAATTCATCTGTCATGCCGTAGCGGGTGATCATCGCTCTTGCAATTTTTGTTGCCTGTTCGATATCATTGGAGGCTCCGGTCGTGATCTCACCAAATACGATCTCCTCTGCCGCACGTCCGCCTGTAAATGTAGCAATCTTATTCTCAAGTTCTTTTTTCGTCATCAGATATTTATCACCCTGCTCAACCTGCATAGTGTAGCCGAGTGCACCTGAGGTACGTGGGATGATCGTAATCTTCTGGACCGGAGCTGAATGACTCTGCAATGCAGCTACCAGAGCGTGTCCTATCTCATGATATGCAACAACCTTCTTCTCCTGATCTGAAAGAACCGCATTCTTCTTCTGATATCCTGCAATAACCACTTCTATACTTTCTTCGAGATCAGATTCATTTACAACGGTCCTTCCACTACGGACAGCACGTAATGCTGCTTCATTTATAATATTGGCAAGCTCCGCACCGGATGCACCCGATGCCATACGTGCAATCGTATGCAGGTCAACATCATCAGATGCTTTTATCTTCTTGGCATGAACCTTTAAAATTGCTTCACGACCTGCAAGATCCGGCAGTTCAACCGGCACACGTCTGTCAAAACGTCCCGGACGTGTAAGTGCCGGATCTAACGACTCTGGACGGTTCGTTGCAGCAAGAATGATGACACCATTATTTTCTTCAAATCCGTCCATCTCTGTAAGAAGCTGGTTTAAGGTCTGCTCCCTCTCATCATTTCCGCCCATTTGTCCGTCACGCTTTTTACCAATGGCATCAATTTCATCAATAAACACGATACATGGTGCCTTTTCCTTTGCCTGTCCGAAAAGATCTCGAACTTTGGAAGCTCCCATACCGACAAACATCTCAACAAATTCTGATCCGGACATTGAGAAAAATGGTACATTTGATTCACCCGCCACTGCTTTTGCAAGCATTGTTTTGCCGGTTCCCGGAGGTCCTACAAGAAGGACACCTTTTGGCATAGACGCACCTACATCGGTATACTTCTTCGGATTGTGAAGATAATCAACGATCTCTGAAAGGTTTTCTTTCGCCTCATCTTCTCCTGCAACGTCTGAAAAACGGATTCCCTCACTGGATTGCACATAAATCTTCGCATTGCTTTTTCCCATTCCAAAAGCCATCGAATTTTTTCCTCCGGCATGCTCCATCAGTTTCTTCGCCATATAATTTCCCAGTGCGATAAAAAGGATCAATGGCAAAACCCCTGTCAGCAGGAAGCTGATGATCGGTGACATCTGCTTATCGATATCTTTTGCGAATACTGCTCCACATCCATATAGCCTGTCCGTCAGGTTCGGATCGTTCATCAGACCTGTTTTATAAATATTTTTTTGATCTTTATCTGTAAAGATGATCTGATTGTCCTTAACTTCTACTTCACCGATATTCTTCTTCTCGATCATGCTCATAAAAGTTCCATAATCCGTTTCCTTTACCTGATGCTCCATAAGGATTGGTGTGACAACCAGATTAAATACGATCAGCACTATTAACACAATCCCATAATAATATGCCAGTGGTTTTTTCGGTGTTTTAACTTCTTTCATGGTCTTTCCTCCTGTTGTTCTGCGATATGCTTTCTCCGTGCATTTTCGTATTATTTATTCTGCCATCTGACTTCGCCCTTGGACAGAAGCGGATAACAGATCAGCTGATCTGAATCCAGATTTTCCGCATGCATGTCAACCGCTGTGATCTGATGATTATCATAAGTCGTATAATAATAAATACCTTTTGCTGTATTACAACAGGACGTGTATATCGTGATCTCATATTTGCCTTCTGTCACCTCACAACATCCACGCTGCTGATCTACAGATCCTAAGATATGGAAGAACTGGCTTATACTCTCACCCTCTTCTTCACCGGAGATCGAATTTAATTTTGTAAAGGCAACTTTCACAAATCTTGACTGGCTGGAAAGATCTCCAGGTATTCCCATTCCACCCATTCCTCTGCTATATGCATCAAGCTGTAATACTCCTGCAAAAGTACTCTCCGGCTGTTTTCTGGATACTCCGGCATAATTATTCAGTGCAAACATCTGACTCGGGAATGGTGGATTATTGGTAAGCACTCCTACCGGATTATCATATACATGCAGCCCATCTTTCATAGACTCAACAACGATACAGGAGTCTTTGTCTGCAATGATCCAGTGAAGCTGTGCTGTCGGCAGCTGTTCACTGAATGCTGTGCCTGTCAGTCTCATTGCTGCCAGCTTCTCTCTCGCCTCTGCTACAGTAGCACACTGTGTAAGGATCCATGGGATGAACTCGAACTGTGCCACCTGGCTGACTTCTGTTTCATCTTCCGGCAAAGCTCTTCATATGCCGCATTGCCGACAAAATTAAGACCTGCCATTCCAAGGCCTTTTTCATTAACAGCATCATAATAAAGCGGATAACCTTCTGCAACAAATGCCATTCCGATCAAAGCATAATGGCTTTTTATCTTCCCGGCAAACCGGAAATCAAATTCGTAATTTCTTGGCGTTATCGTGATCTGTTCCCCATAGGAAAATTCATAATCAAGCGTTCTGCCCATATAAAAATCTTTTGTTTTGTAAGTTGCTGCTGTACACATATCGAACACCTCTTCTTTCTGCTATAATAGTCCTGCAAACAATCGCATAAACAACTGTCCGAGCCGTAAATATGCACTCCGTCCTGTGCGGTACTTTTCGGTCACTTTCCTGCATTCATTCATGGTTGCTCCCAGATCATCTCTTATATCCAAAACTGTCTGACTATCCGCCATAAAACAACCATTTTCAAAGTGGTGATAAAGCAATGCCATTCAGTTAAGCATCATTTTAGTGGTTTTCTGTCATAGAAAGCCACTATTTTTATACCTAAAAACTTTAAAAATATTACAAAAAACAGTTGACAAGTAAGCCAATATATGTTGCGTAAGCCTTGATTATAAACATATTTCAAGGAGGCTCATTATGGCTGATTTTTTCTTATCTAATTTAAAATCCACACTCGACAACTGCATCACAGAACTCGATGAAATTCCCTCCATGTTCTGCCGTAATCCGGAAAGTGATTTTACTAGGAACCGCAAACTTTCTTTCCGCGAGTATATTCAGTTTATGCTCCAGATGCAGAGTAAATCCGTTTCAAATGCAGTAAACATATGCAGGGCATATCTCAAACACGATGGTAACGAAACAGAGTCCATGCTTCTCATACAAAAGTATCTGACACCTGTCAAGTACAATCGAAAATATCCTATCCACCTCCGTCCAAAGAGAAATAGGGATTTCATGTATCGGGTTGCATAAATCTCGTTACCATTATACTGCATTATAAGGCAGATAAGCAATCTGTCTTTTTGTCATAAAAAACCTTATCTAAATGACATTGAATGATTTATTTTCTATCTAAAATTTTATTAAACCGACTAAAGACTCCATAGTTTGTGTGTTTGACTTACTGTTTATATCTATCTTCTCCTAAATATTTTTCTAGTCATTGTAATATAAAATTGCTTATACAGTCTCTCCCTTAAGCGTCCTGGTATTCTGGATAATATACAGAGCGACCGATATGACCATCATTATAGCGCACAAACCAATCAACAGATCTGATACCATCGGTGTAATTTGGAACCATATAATATGCACCGCTGCAGTTCCATATAATAAAAAGGTTACTATCTTTCCATGCCAGTCTGCACCATGTACTTTTCCTGTCTTTTGTATCACAAGACATCCACTGACTACCATATACAGCTCCTTATCTGCCATTATTACGATTAAAAGAAGCACATGCGGAAAACGAGTAAACAGACAGATTAACATCGCTGCCTGTGTCAGCTTATCAGCCACCGGATCAAGTATTTTTCCTAAATTACTAATCCTATGGAATCTTCTTGCGATATATCCATCAGCAAGATCCGTAAGACCAGACAGCAATAAGATTTCACCAGCTAACAGAGGATTTTTCTTTACACAATAACTCCATATAATTACCGGAATCAGACAAAGCCGAAAAAAAGAAAGAAGATTAGGAACCGTAATAATTCTATTCAAATTTTCTTCCTGATTCACTTCACTCTGCATGTACGGTCACCTCACTTTCCTTTTTTTTAGACATAAACCAATAAAATATAACACAAAATGCTAAAGCAAACACAACACCAAAAACATTTTGAATCACTCTAAGACTAACCGCTCCTTGTAGTCCATAAGTCTCTGCAGCAATGGCTAAAGCACCAAATGTGTTAAATACTGCCTGCCAGCCATATTGTGCTGAAAATCCTACACCGATTCCACCAAGAATTCCTATA
>NZ_QUFB01000068.1 GCF_003478335.1 Clostridium sp. AM49-4BH | reverse complement strand
ACGTTACTTAATGTCTCTGAAATACGAGACATAAGTAACGACGAGCGCAAAGTCCCTTTCAAAAATGATGATTACCTTGCTTCCGGGACTTTGAGTTTCCGAAGGGCATGTAAATCAATCATCAGAGACAACAAAATCTAGAAATCACCAAAAACGAAAATGCGGCAAGGCAATTACTATAGTTCTCTGTCGGCAGAAAACGCTATGTTGTGGCTGCAAAATTCTTAGTATTCTTTGACATAATAAGCAATATGTGGTTGTGAAGGATTTGAGGTATGGGAAGTTTGAGTAAAGTAATGATAAATAATAAAGGCACTTCTTGATCTGACTGAGATATTGCGCTTTGTGCGTAAGGCTCGTCATATATGATCAAGAGGTGCCTCTTTTTTGATAGAAACTACTGTTGTGTGGTGCGACATCGCCAAGAATTGCTTTAGCTTTGAACTCGACATCGCCAAGAATTGCTTTAGCTTTGAACTCGATATCACCAAGAATTGCCTTAGCTTTGACCTTATTCCACTTTGTCTGGGTTCTCCGGAATGGCTTCAATTGCGCTGATCGCAACATCCAGCCAATTACCCTCCAGATCTTCAACAGCACCAGCGTCACTGGCTGCCGCAATGGAAGGAGTCATAGGGATGCGTCCGAGCACCGGAAGATGGTACTGAGTAGCAACTTCATCAACATGACTTTTGCCGAAAATTTCGATTGCTTTGCCACAGTCCGGACATTCCACGTAACTCATATTTTCGATGATACCAATGATCGGAATATTCATCATTTGTGCCATTTTGACAGCTTTTCCTACGATCATAGATACCAGTTCCTGTGGGGAGGTTACAATGACGATGCCGTCAACAGGGATGGTTTGGAATACAGTCAAAGGAACATCACCGGTTCCCGGAGGCATATCGACAAACATATAATCGACATCTTTCCACACTACATCCTGCCAAAATTGTTTCACCGTGCCGGCAATGACCGGACCACGCCAAATAACCGGATCTGTAGCATCTTCCAATAACAGATTAACAGACATTACCTGAATGCCGGATTTGGAAACAACAGGATATATTGCATGCTCGTCGCCTGTAGCTTTTTCGTTGATGCCATATGCCTTTGGAATAGAAGGACCGGTAATGTCCGCGTCCATAACAGCGGTATGGTAGCCTTTTTTCTGGAAGTTAGCGGCCAGCAAAGATGATACCATAGATTTGCCGACACCGCCTTTGCCACTAACAACGCCGATCACTTTGCGAATGCTGCTCTCTGCGTGCGGCTTTTCTAAAAAGCTCTTTGGATCTCTTGATGCACATGCCTCTCCGCAGCTCGAACAGTCATGATTACAATTTTCACTCATTTCATATCCACCTTTCTGTGAAATTAGTTGGGTATAACAACGTTTGACCCTAACATACGATTATAACAGTGATGAGAAAAAAAGTCCATCATTCAAACAATCAACGATCAACGATCAGAGATAACAAAATCTAGAAATCACCAAAAACGCAAATGCGGCAAGGCAATTACTATAGTTCTCTGATGGCAGAAATCGCTCTTTGGTGGCTGCAAAATACTATATAGTCATTGACATAATAAGCAATATGTTGTTGTGGAGGATTTGAGGTATGGGGACTTTGTGTAAGTAATATGCGATTCGACAGCAGCTTCGTATAAGCCAAATCTGAATCATGAAGTAAATGAACGATTTTGTTCTAACAAGCTTTCCATATACATATAGTGGTACAGAAGTATAGAAACAGGTTCAGAAATGAGGAAAAGAATGGGTCGTTATGAGCGAATGATTTGCTATTTGTATGAATATCAAGATGGACACAAGGGAGCCAATGTTGGCTATGTCAAATTGGAAAAACGCGGTGAAAAGTGTCGGGTGCTGATTCAAATGCGGAGAGCTGACCTTGCCACTCTGCCACAGGCAGCATTGTTTCAGCAGGAAAAAACAGGCGTGCTGCTTATACCCATTGGCGTCATGAGAGATAATAATGGCAGTATGAAGGGGCAGTATGAGGGAAATGTGGACAATCTTGCAGGTACCGGGCTGTCTCTCGACGATGTACATGGAGTATTGGTTTATGTAGAAGAAGGACATTATTTTGCATCAACATGGAATTTGGAACAGATCGATGCACGGCAATTACGTTGGTGGCAGGGGGATCAACATGAGGATGCAGGAAAAGCAGAGGCTTTACCTGAGGGCGGCAACGAGACACCGCAAAACATGGTTATTTCATCAGATGGTAGCAACGGGACACCGCAAAACATGGATGTTTCATCGGATAGTAGCAGCGAGACACTGCAAAACAAGGTTGTTTCAGCGGATAGTAGCAGCGAGACACCGCAAAACATGGATGTTTCAGCGGATAGTAGCAGCGAGGCACCGCAAAAAGAAGTTGCTTCATCTGAGAGAGGCATCAATACACCGCGAAAAGAAGTTGTTTCGTCTGGCAGCGGCAGCAATATAGCACAGAGATTTGCGGATCATCTTGCCTCGGCGCAGGCAGGGATTTCCCGGACACCCGAGAACGCTTCAATGGAACGTTGTAGTCAGTCGGCGGAGGTGACAGGGCAGTCAATCTGCGGAAGCTGTCCATTTCAGCGCAAAGAATTGGACTATGGCAAAAAAATGTTGCTTACTTTTCCGGTGATGCGTCCGTTTGGGGAACGTTATCCCGGACAATGCGTGCGAATAGAGCCGCAGGATATTGGATGTTTGCCGATGAGAATGTGGTCCCTTTCCGGAAATCCGTTTTTAATGCAGGGATATTTTCAATATCGCCATTTGATCTTTATGGAATGGGAGAAAGGATATGTCATCGGTGTTCCGGGCATCTATAGTAACATGATGCAGTCGAAGGCGGAGAATGCCGGATTTCGTGAATTTATTGCCATCTGTGGACAGAAAAACTGTCGCGGAGCTTTTGGATATTGGCTGATGCCACTGGACTAATCTTCCGATGAATCCGGTACTATGTAGGTGTAGAGGAGATGATCCCGGTATTGTCCGTTTATTTGCGCAAATGAATGCAGATAGCCTTCCCGTACAAAGTGCAGATGTTCTAGCAGTCGGATAGAGGACTCATTTTCCGGGAGAACCATCGCTTCGAAACGATGCATTTCATAGTGTTTTGCGACCAAAGGCAGCAAAAAGGCAATTGCCTCCTGCATATAGCCGTTGCCAGTGGCGGTTTGATCCAGTTTGTATCCGATCATGCATCGATGAAAGGCTCCGCCCTGAAATTCGGAAAAGCAGACACAGCCAATCGGGATATTGCTGTTTTTTCGAAACATCCAGTAACGAATATATTTTGACTTAAGGAAAGCATTGTATTCCCAAGTAAGATTGCGGGATTGATAGGTAATGGTGTAAAAATATTGTGGACGCAGAGGCTCTACCGGCTCTAACGTATTACGGTTTCGTTCATAAAAATCCAAAACGGCTGACGAACTGTCCGGTTTTAATATACGCAATTCAAGCCGCTCTGATTGATAATAGGTTAACATGATAACAATCCTCATTTCTGTCTAAAATCTGACTCACACCTTCGTATTTATATCGATACAAAGACTGAGTGATCTTATAAAAACATATCGGATTGGTGCGGAAAATGCAAGTGTTTCGTAGGTGATTTTGGCAGACAAAAGGTTGTTCTAATATACAAAAAAGATTATAATGAACACAGCACACTTAACTTAGGAGTCCCTTTTAGACTCCGTTATGCGCAGAAATCATGTGCAGTTATTATGGCATAACTACGTTAGAAATGAGGAAAAATGGCGGTGCAGAAAGACAATACGGAAAAATATATGAGGGAGGCGATCAAGCAGGCGAAAAAAGCGGCAGCAATTGGAGAAGTGCCGATCGGCTGCGTGATCGTAAGAGACGGAACAATATTAGCGAGAGGATACAACCGTCGGAACATTGAGGGGAGTACTCTGGCTCATGCCGAGATCATTGCAATAAAGAAAGCGAGTAAAAAATTGCAGGATTGGCGTCTGGAAGACTGCGAACTCTACGTCACGTTAGAACCGTGTCCGATGTGCGCCGGTGCGATCGTGCAGGCCAGGATTCCCAAAGTTGTGATCGGTGCTATGAATCCGAAAGCCGGGTGCGCCGGAAGCATTTTGGACTTGCTGCAGGAAAAACGCTTCAATCATCAAGTGGACAAGGTTATTGGAGTACTGCAAGAGCAATGCAGTCAGATGATGCAGGATTTTTTTCGGGAATTGCGCCGGCAGAAAAAAACGCAAAAAGAACAATCTTGACAGGGCATACAGGAATCTATATAATAAAATTTGTGTCGTTTCTGTAAAAGAAGCGCTCGAAGATGCGAGTAGCATCCGCTTGATTTTGTCATAAGATTTCCGTGCTAGCCGGGGAGATAGCGGTTCCCTGTACCTGCAATCCGCTATAGCAGGGGTGATGTTCTGTTTCGGGTCTATGGCTTGCAAAGCTGCCCTTTGTAAGTGGCGTTGACGCTTTGGTCTTGCGCAATGGAAACTCATGAACCGTGTCAGGAGGGGAACCTAGCAGCACTAAGTGAGATCTTCCGTGTGCCGCGAGGTTGCCGGGGCTGAGTTAACTGCAAAGGTAACGTTTGCAGCGATGGATTCAACGCAGAATGCACGGTTTTTTGTTATTTTATAGGAAATTGCTGTTATGTAGTGTGACGTTATCAAGAGTTCCCCGTCGCTGTTTTCAATAAGGAGGAGATTGAATGAATACGGAGCGAAAACCCTATTGTGTCAATCAGATCATGAAGGGTGAAATTATTTTTGAGCGCGGCAGTGAAGCTGCTTATGTTGGGCTTGTATTGAAAGGTCGAGTACGCATACAGGCAGAGGGTGTTAATTTGGTCATTGGATCCGGACATTTCTTGGGATTGACGGATTTACAGGATGGGATGTATCGTGTTACATATCAAGCTGAAACGGATCTCGCAATCTATATCTTTCGTGCCGGCGAACTTCAGGCGACCCTTCAGCAGATTTTTAAGGCGAACAAGGATTATGCAGCACTTATGGTTGCTACATTAGGAAAATATATACATGCTCTTGCGGGTGTATATCACACGCTGGAAGAGCAGGCAGAGAGGGATTATGAATTTTTGCAGGAACAGTATAGATCCTATCAGGTGATTGGGCAGGAGTTAGGGATCACAACGGATGAACTGCCTGGGATTGAAGAGTTGTCGCCGTTGATGCATTGGACGGCATTAGATGAAGAAAAGATTACTTATTATGATATCTTAAGCGGATTGAAACAGGATGTTCAAAAGGCATATTTTGGTGCATCAGAGACGATTGCAGTCTATCATATTAAGGACCAGATCAATCTGCTTCGTGATCTGCTGGATCAATGTGAAGCAGATGCAGCATATCTGCAGAGTTTGGTTGGCCCAATGTTTCGTACAGACAAAAATTTATATTTATCGGTTTTGCATATGGTGGCAACTGCCAAGAGGATTGATGCGGACACGAAAGCCGGGATGGAGATTTTTGATAAGTTGATCGATGAGATCAACCGTTTGGAAGAAGTTTTATACGAACAGGCAAGTATCAATCTGCAGATTGACCATAATTCTATGGATAATGCATACTACAGCCTAATCTGTGATGGGGCATCACAAGAAGAAACAGTGGATGCTTTGACGGAAGAGTTTGCCTTAGTAGAGGAAAACTTTGTCAGCGTTGAGGAGTTAGATCATTCCTTGGAGCACATTTTAAGGTATTCAGAGCTTCCAATAGAACAAACACAGCAATTTGAAGCGGATGTTCGAGCGTTTGCAGCATTGTCGGACAAGATGTCGACGGATGACAACGCAAGAGAATTGCGTCGTAATATATTAAAACAGTATTATCCGCTGTATAAGGCAGTATATTATAAAGAGTATCACAGCACGGAGGAGACACCGATCGAGATCGACCTTTTCCTGCGTTATGGATTTCTAAGTGAGACATTATTGACGGAAGAATTGTTAGAGGAGCTGCTTTCGTTGGACAACGATCGTTCCGGACGCGGAGACTGCCGCGTTTATGATATGAAAGAATGGCTCACCGAGGTTTACGAGGGGCGTAAAAGTCCTTCTAAGAGTGAATTTGATCTGGATTATGAAGATTTTCTGCGAGATCAGAAAAAAACCGGACGGATCACGGAAGCGCAGATGAAAGAGCAGCTTGAGGATCGCGATGCAAAATTGGATTACGAGATTACCAATATGTTCCGCGTAAATCATCGTCTGGTAAGTGGTCAGGCATCGGTATTCGTACCGTTTTTGTTTACGGAAGGAAGTTCAGCATCATTGCAACGTACCTTTTTATCAAAAGATAAGATCAATGCGAGCCTGCGCAAGCTCAGACAGATTGATTATTCGGTATTTTATCGTGAGATGCTGTTTCATAAAGACGATTCGCCGATCACAAAGGAATATATGATGGAAGAGGTGGCACCGGACGTTATTTTGCTGCCTGCTTGTGGTACCAAAGGGATTATGTGGCAGGAACTGAGCGGCCGCAGAAGAAATTCCAAAGGTCGTTTTTTGATGCCTCATTTCTTTGAAGGGGATTTAGAGCTTGCCATGATTCAGTTGTGCGGACGTTTTCGCTGGGAGCTGTGTCGCACGATGCAGGGGACTTCGTGGAACAATATTCAGATAAAATCGCTGACAAGTGAATATAGTGATTATATCCAGTTTTACCGCAAAAACAGGGATTTGTCAGAGGACAAGAAAGAAAAATTAAAAATGCAGATCCAGAAATGCAGAAACAATACACGAGAGGTCTTTGTGACGGATTATATTAACTGGATCCGACATGAGGCAAAGGGCGGGATCACGTTAAATAAGACGGTTCGAGAGATTATGGCGACGTATTGCCCGTTTACTAAAAAGATTCGTGAGACAATAGTAGAACAACCGTTGTTCCGTGATGCAATGGCACGTTTTATGCGTGAAACAGGTAAGAAAAATAAAGAATATGCGTTAAAATTCCGTGTATGGGAGAAAGACGGCATAGAAGTTCCGGCAGAGATCATACAGACAAGAGATTTTTACCGCGATCTGTAAACGGGGTGGATCATATCCAACCGCCGTCAAAACGCAGCACCTGGCCGGTCAGGTACTCTCCGCTTTGAGCGACTTGTACAATAAAGTCAGCGGTTTCTTCGGCAGAAGCCGGTCGGCCGACAGGGATTTCCTCAAACAGAGAGCTGCGCTCGTCGTCGGAAAGCTGTCCATTCATCCGGGTATCGATAAAACCACAGGAGACTGCGTTGACAGTAATGTGACTGGGACCGAGTTCTTTTGCCAAGGCTTTGGTGAAAGCACAGACACCGCCTTTCGTTGCAGAGTAAGCAACTTCAGTGGAGGCTCCTATTTCGCCCCAAACAGACGTGATGTTTATAATTTTGCCATATTGTTGGGCGAGCATGGTCGGAATGACAGCACGACAATTGTAGAATACAGAGGACAGATTGCTATTTACAATGGCAGTCCATTCATCGTCTGACATATCCTGTAGCAAACCAACATAGGAGATACCTGCATTGTTGATGAGCAGATCAATATGTGGGTATGTGATCTGTATTTGTGAAAAAAAATCTGCTACTTGAGCACTGTCGCCAACATCGCACTGCATCGCAAGACAGTTGCGGCCGTTAGCGGTAATCTGCTTTGCAACAGCAGAGAGCGCTGTCATGTCTTTTTGACAGCAGATGGCAAGGTCGTAGCCTGCCGCTGCAAGTTTTAGGGCGGTCATCTGACCGATCCCATGAGATGCCCCGGTTACTATAGCTGTTTTGGCTGTATTCATACTAACCTCATTTCGTGTAAAATTTATCTGTAATAAAAGTAGTATAGCATAATGGCAATATACTTTACAGGGGTAAAAAGATTTGTTATAATAGTTTGAATGTTTGTGTAATGAAAGCTGGGGGTTTGATAGCAGCGCATAGATATGCGACGATTAGTGGGAAAAGGAGAAAACAAGCATGAAGGGTACTAAGAATAATATTTGGAAAGTATTTGCTATTAATTTGGGCAAGTCTATCCTGGGAATTTGCATTTTGATCGCCGTTGGATTTGGCAGTTACAAAATATCCTATCACTTCCTATCGAAGAATGCGACTAACGTGAATACGGATAAGGATAGTATTAAGGAGATCATTAAGGAGGCGAAGACAGAGGATATTTCTAAAAACTTAATCTATGTATGTAATGAAAAAGATCAGATCACACATATGATGGTTGAAATATGTAATACTAAGACCAATAATTTGGATTATGTTACAATACCAACAAAGAACGATTATACAATTCCGACAACAATGTATCGCAAACTATGTACTATAAGTGAGAATATTCCGCAGATCATGCGTATCAGCAAGCTGAAACAGTATTTTGCAGATGAACAGCAAGCGTATGGATACGGTTCGTTGATCGTGGAAAAGATGATCGGAACAAGTTTAAGCTATTATACGGTTTTGGATGAGGAAACATATAACAACCATTATCAGGAAGTCAAAGTAAAGGTTAGTTACAAAAAGACTGTGGATGTAGAACAGACCGCATCACCGGTTGCCTCTGCATCGCCGGAGCCATCCGGAGCCAAGACAAAGATGAAGATTTCTTGTGCCAGCGATGCGTATGTGCAGCAGCTTAAAGATCTGAATGGTGATGAATCGAAGATTGCGGATTTTATCAAATCACAGTATGATCGCGTGACTTCCAATCTGACAGTGACGAACAAGATTGGTTATATTCAAAGTTATGAGCAGATGAATGTGGACTATTTCCATTATTGGGGATGTCCGGGAAGCTACGATGGTAAGGTGTTTGTTGTAGATACAAAGGCTGCCAAGAAGTTTTTCAAAGGTCTGATCAATAACGAAGTGCCATATACAGCGGCTCAGGATCTTACGACAACGCAAAAAGCGACAACGTCGCCTGCAGCAAGCAGTAATACGACGCCAAAGCCAAAGAGAGGTAAGAAAGCAGTAAGTTCCAAAGGACTTAAGATAATTCTGCTCAACGGCAGTAAGATTGCCGGACTGGCCGGTAAGACACAGCAGAAATTACAGAAGAAGGGGTATACTGTACCTCAAGTAGGGGATTATACTAAAGAGACCTTGACACAGACAAAGATTATTGTTAAAGAAGATGGTCAAGGAGAGGATTTGAAGAAATATTTCAAAAATCCACAGGTAACCGTTGGTATGGTGGATCAAGGATATGATATCGAGATTATTCTGGGTACCGCTGATGCAAATCAGTAGCAAGGATGGTATAACGAAACGATGCACGCTTCAGTAAAAGTGCTGGATATTGACATTGATATGATGACGAATGATGTCTTTGTCCAGAAAATGAATGAATATCTTTCGGACGATAAGTTAGATGTGATATTATTTGCGTCGACGGAGCTGTTAGATAAGGCAATGGGGGAGGAGTCGTATCGTGAAGTGATCGAGCAGGCGGATTTGATCCTGCCCGGTGAGGAGGCACTGCTTAGTGCACATCATGTTGAAGTGCTGGAAGCTGGTGGAATGGTAGTCAGCTGTAAAAGCTTTGGCATTATGTTAGAAAATCTTCAGAAAAAAGATCAAAGCGTATATATAATAGGAAAGAGCAGCACGGAAGTAGAACAATTGGAAACTTGGTGCAAACGTATGCAGCCGGGGCTTCGATTATCAGGAAGTGTTGTGTATGATCCGGATATGGAGGCCGCAGCGCTGATCAATGAGATCAACAATCATACGCCGGATATTTTGTTGGTAGATTTAGAGACCGGGCCGCAGGAAATTTGGATCATGGAGCATTTGCCATTGCTGCATGCGCGTCTGTGTGTAGCGATCGGCGGTGTGGTGAGCTTGATCTTGGCTGAGGAAAAAGAAGCGCCGGAGTGGGTCAAGAAACTTCATTTGGAACCGCTGTATGAGAAACTGGTTCGCCAGCAATCGGTCAAAAAAGATGTTCAAGCACGTATATTTCGAAAGAAAGTTGTGCAATATAATAATAAATCAGATGAAAAAGATATTTGAAGTAAGAGAGGATAACCAATGATAGGTTATCCTCTTTTTGATGTGCGCCTTGCGGCGCACGTCGCCAATGGGTGAAAGTCCCTAATCCGCCCTAGTAGTGGGAAGGATACAGCCAAGACCAAGGGTGTCCATCGTGAGGTGGAATCTGAAG
>NZ_QUFB01000067.1 GCF_003478335.1 Clostridium sp. AM49-4BH | reverse complement strand
GGTTGTATTGGACACTTCCGGCTGCTTTTTATATGCAACGCAGATTCCGAGCAATTCATAAAAAGCCACACATAAAAAAATTGCCAGTATAACAAGAAGGATTTTACATATTTTATACTTTTTCATTGTACATCACCTGATTCCTTTTTATTTCATACTTATACAATACAAAGTCAATCTCAATTTAACCTCAACAAAATTTATTTTTCATAAAAAAATATGACAGGCTTCTTTTTAAAGAAACAGTCATATTTTTATTCTAATATATGAAGGAGCTTTTCTTACTCCGTTTTATTAATCACTATTTTATTTCTTCCATAAGCTGTCGGATTTTTCTCAATGTACACCGTGTAACTGCCAGGTCATCTTCTTGTATATTCGATATGATTTTTTCATAAGCTTCTATCATTTTTTCTTTCTGACAATTACTTAATTCAATTGCCTTGTTCGTCAAAACAAGGTACGTTCTTTCTTTTTTCTCATCTAATTTCCAGATAATATATCCTTTATTTTCAAGACTTTTTACCATCTTAGATGTTTCTGGAATCGATAATTTCATGTATTCTGCCACTTCTGAAAGATATACTCCTTCATGACAGTCTGATTTTTCAACACATTCCTTTATACTATAAAGGAACAAATAATCTGTTCTTTCGACAAATTCAAATATGCTTTCAACATTGATGCTCTTTAAAAAAAACTCCTCTGCACTGGTTCCTGCTCCCATATTATCGTTCCTCTCTTTCTATATATTCTTTTTTGCTGACTAGACTCTTATATGCCGGGCGAATGATCTTATCTGTAGTTATCAATTCTTCCAGGCGATGTGCACTCCAACCAGCAATTCTTGCTATCGCAAATAATGGCGTGTACAATTCTCTTGGAATATTCAACATGTCATACACAAAACCACTATAGAAATCTATATTAGGACTTACTCCTTTGAATATCTGACGCTGCTTTGCAATCAACTTAGGTGCAATCTTCTCAATATTGTTATAAAGGGTCATATCTTTCTCACGTCCTTTATCCCTTGCGAGTTGTTCTACAAAGCCTTTGAACACCCTTTCTCTCGGATCGGAAATAGAATATACAGCATGTCCCATTCCATAAATAAGTCCTTTCTGATCAAACGCCTCTTTCTTCAAAATCTTACTCAGATATGATGCAATTTCCTCTTCGTCTTCATAATCTTTCACATGACTTTTAATATCATCCATCATATTCATTACCATCAGATTTGCACCGCCATGTTTTTTTCCTTTTAAGGATGACATTGCTGCTGAAATAACAGAATAAGTATCTGAACCTGAAGATGTTACTACCCGTGTAGTGAATGTAGAATTGTTACCACCACCATGTTCCATATGTAACAATAATGCTATATCCAGTACTCTTGCTTCCAGTTCTGTGAATTTTGTATCTGGTCTTAATAGGCGCAGGAAATTTTCAGCAATAGATAAATCTTTTTCAGGTCTATGAATATACATACTTTCGTTTTTTTCATAATGACAATAAGCATGGTATGCATATACTGCTAACATAGGAAATACTGCGATCAACTGCATACTCTGCCTTAGCACATTCGGAATTTCAAGACTTTCTTTCTCCTTATCGTAAGAGCCCAATGTAAGAATACTTCGAGTCATAGAACCCATAATATCTGATGTAGGTGCTTTCATAATGACATCTCTGGTAAAGTTAGTCGGTAGTTCCATACAATCAGATAGTCTTCCCTGAAATTCCATTAACTGTGTATCAGTTGGCAATTCTCCGAATAAAAGAAGATATGCTCCTTCTTCAAAGACAAACCTTTTTCCTTTACTTCCTGTTACTAAATCTTTTATATTATAACCACGATAAGATAACTCGCCATCACATGGACTCTTTACTCCATCACGATATTCAAAAGCTTTTATATCAGAAATATTTGTAAGCCCCGTCAACACACCTTGCCCTTTTTCATCTCGTAAGCCTCTTTTTACACCATACTCTGAATACAGATTCTTACTAATGCTATCATTTTGTTCACAAAAAATTGCTTGCCGTTTCATATAATTTTCCAAATTGCTCATTTGAATCGCTCCTTTCATTCTGTTACGAACTTACATACTATACTCAGATATTCTTGTTTCCAGAGCATTCAGCATTGTCTGTTCTTTTTCTTATTCATTAGCAATACAATACAATGGAAAACTCAATTTAACCTCAACAAGGTTTGTTTTTTCATCCATGCAAAATCTTCTTTGTACAACAGACTGTTAGATATAGCAAAAACGGCCTTTCAAAAACAGTTAACTTCTAAATCAACTGTTTTTTGAAAGGTCGTTTCATCAGATTCTTATAGCAATCCAGCAAATAATCTCATAAATAATTGTCCCAGTCGCAAATATGCACTTCGTCCGGTTTGATATTGGTCTGTCACATCACGACATTCTCCCATCGTTCTTATCAGATCATTTTTTATTTCCACAACTGCCTGACAATCTGCCATAAAACAGCCGTTTTCAAAATGGTGATATAAACTTCGATAATCCAGATTAATTGTTCCACAAGTTGCCATACAGTCATCTGCCACACTCATTTTTGCATGACAGAAACCAGGAGTCCACTCATAAACACGAACACCATGTTTAACTAATCCATGATAAAAAGAACGAGTTATATTATAAATGAATTTTTTATCAGGGATACCAGGTGTGATAATTCTTACGTCTACCCCTCGCTTAGCAGCCAGACATAACGCATGCGTCATTTCATCTGTTATGATTAGATATGGAGTCATAAACCAACAATAATTTTCAGCTTTATTTATCATACTGATATAAACTTCTTCTCCTACTTGCTCATTATCCATAGGGCTGTCTGCATAAGGTTGAACAAACCCAGTTTGCTGTGCCGCATAATCATAGTGGAAAAGGTATTTACTAAAATCAGGATCATTAGCATCCTTAGCACTTACTGCATTCCACATTTCCAAAAATGTCACCGTAAGCGACTGAACAGCATCTCCTTCTAAACGAATACCTGTATCTTTCCACTGTCCATACGGGTGTGTGTAATTAAAATATTCGTTTGCTAGATTATATCCACCTGTAAATCCGACTTTTCCATCAATAACTGTTATTTTTCTATGATCACGATTGTTCAAAAACAGATTTAAACCTGGCATAAACGGATTGAATACACGGCAATGAATTCCTATTGCCTCCATCTTTTTCACAAAATCTGTGTTAATAAAGCCTATAGAACCCATATCATCGTAGAATACTCTAACTTCCACACCTGCTTTTACTCGCTCTTCCAGAACATCTTGAATCTTATGCCATGCTTCAGCGTCTTCTATCGCATGATATTCCATGAGGATAAACTTCTGTGCTTTCTCCAAATCCTTAAGCTGTGCCTTTAATCCTTTCACTGCTTCATCAAAATACACAATATCCGTATTCTGATAGATTGGATACTGCGAATTTCTTTGTATGTAACTTGCTATATTTCCTGCTTTCGGAATTGTTTCTTTTATTTTGCTCAAACACTCCTGACTGTCCGGAAGCATTGGTAACAACTTGCTATCAATTTCTGCATATCGCTCACGCATTTTATGTGTGCCACCATTCAAACCAATCAGCAAATACAGGCCTACACCCATAATTGGAAAAATTAGAATTAAGATGACCCAAGGCATTTTCATAGAGGATGTCTTATTTGATGCGTACAATCCCAAAACCAAGATCCCACTCAAAATCCTTGTAAATAAATTTATGATTTCTGCATATTCATTCAAGCGTGTTACGATAGTAATAATAAAAATCACTTCCAGAAGAATGCAGATTATGGAAAAACACAGCCGTTTTACCCCATTTTTTGTTTTTGCTTTGCCCTCTAAAGTATCTTGTTTCATATATCTTCCACCTTCCTACTTGCTCAGTTTTCTCCCTAAATTTCGTGGAACATACCAATTTTGTCTTTTATTCTCTGCATTTCATTATCTGCTTCAATGATAGCTCTTGCAGAATGAAGTAATTCTTCACTTATCTCATCATAGCCAGGCATTTCTTCAATTCCTTTTTTATAGCGAAGTTGATGTTCCAATGTTGCCCAGAAATCCATACCATTGGTTCGAATCTGTAATTCTACACGCATAGGTGTTTTACCCTTAGCAAAAAAAACTGGTATTTCAACAATCATATGATAGCTTCTATAACCATTCGATTTTGGATTTTTTATATAATCTTTTATTTCAATAACTTTAATATCATCCTGTTGGGTAATCAAATCTGATATCATATAAATATCGTCAATAAACGCACAAACTATTCTAACGCCTGCTACATCATTGAGATATGTCTGTATATTTTCTGTTGTAAATTCATATCCCATCTTCTGCAGTTTATCGTAAATACTATTGGGCTGCTTAATTCTTGTTTTTATAAAAGAAATAGGATTTCGATTGTTCTCAACTGAAAATTCATCATCCAAAACCTCAAGTTTAGTTTGTATCTCCCGAATAGCACAACGATACATCATCATTAAATTATAAAATTTTGTAGCATTATTTAAAAACTGTAGTGATTCCGGACTGTTCATCCTGAGTTTTTTTACTTCATCTTTTGTCATGGAACTTTCCTTTCTACCTCATCCCTGATTTCAAAACATTATTTATTTTGATAGTTGATTCGTTCTCCTTGAATTACTGGATAACAAATCATAGTTTCATTTTCTATCTTTCCTTTCTTTGTTAAGCCTTTATTTTATGGTGTTTCGGCGTAACTGCGGCAAGCGTTTACACCATTTTTTACACCATTTTCAGCATTCTTTCAACTTTTTCTACTTCCTTCTTCTTTTCATCATCCGTCAAATGGACATACAAATTCATTGTAATGCCAATATTCGAATGACCCAGAAGCATCTGTAGCGTCTTAGGTCGCATTCCTGCCTCAATACATCTGGTAGCATATGTATGACGAAGCGTATGCATTGAGAAAGAGTCCATCCCTGCTTTTTGTGCTAATTTAAACAACGAAGTATCATAAGCAGAATTTTTGGTCGGTTCCCCTTTTCTGCAGAGGAAAACAAATTCTTTATACTGTGGATCAACATCTTTCAAAGAAAACATCTTCATCTTTTGACACTCCAAGATTCTGATGCACTCAGCCGTCATAGGAATTTCCCTGTAACCGCTTTTGCTCTTTGGCGGACCTATACGCCACTCTCCAGTAGCATGTCTGTATTCCATACTTCTCTCAATACGGATCACACCCTTCTTAAAATCAATATCAGACCACTTCAGCCCAATCATCTCTCCGGTTCGAAGTCCTGTCTGCAGCAAAAAGGCAAATTGATTATAATTGCTTGTCCCATATGCAACATCCAGAAACCGTTTTTGTTCCTCTACCGTAAGAACTCTTCGTTTCTTAGGCTTCTTACTTTGGGGAATCTTCACTGTTTTTTTAACAGGATTTCGCAATAATATATCATTTTCAACTGCGGCTTCAAACAAAGTATATAGGGTAATCCTGCACTGATAGATTGTACTTTCAGCATATTGAGGTGCCATCTCATTCAAAATCTGTTGACAATGTATTGGTTTTACATCTGCTAAATGCATCCTTCCGATATGATCTTTGATATTCTTTTCATATCGTTCTGTGTAATTTCTCCGTGTGTTCGGTCGAATAGTAGGACCTTTTACACTATTTAAGAAATAATCAAACCACGCATCCACTGTCATACTATCACCGGCAGATAGATCAGAATTCCGATCTATATACGCTGCTTCTGCCAGCCATCGACGACACTCTTGAAGTTTTTTGAAATACTTCTGTTTTCTCTTACCTCTCTTGTCAACGAATCTTGCAGTATAACGCCCATCTTTCCTTTGAGCAATTCCAACTCCAAGTTCACGACCTTTCAGGTCTTGTCCCATGTATAAGCCTCCTTTTATCCAAAGAAAAGCTCAATACAGCACATTGTATTGTACCATATTCACTCTTCTTTGTCCACAAAGAACCCGGTAGCTATATCTCCAGTTCCTTGTCAATGAAGGCTTCAAAAGCTTTCCTTTTTATCAAACGCTTTCTACCAACAAATAAAACAAATGGGCAGCGTGGATCTAGTGTAAGCTCTCTGAGCTTATTCTATCCAATTCCGCTTAAAGCATTTGCCTCATTAATCGACAATAACAATTTTTCAGATATTCTGACTTCCTGTTTTTCTTTCGTCTTTTCTCCCATAAAATCACCTCGTAATAAATCATCATTCAACATCTGCTCTTTATTTCCTGCATAATGCCAACAATGCCAGATAATGAAAAAGCAAGCATCGATGTTAGTCACATAGAACAAATCATTTGTTCCTTGTTTGACTTATACATCAACAACAGACTATTTCTCATCCATGCTTTCTAAAAGACCGGATGGAATGATCTTTTCCATTTCAAGCTTATAGAGTACCAAATGAAGTATGTATTCTGGAATAACCCTATTTCCAAGTTCCCAGTCTTGGTAAGTTCGATATGGCATGTAAAAATACTTCGCCATATCCTTCTGCTTCATTCCAGATAATCTACGAGCTTCTTTTAATAATTCATATCCTTTCATATTGCCACCTTCCAATACTTTTAGCGTATAACAACATTATATACGCTATGCGTATTTTGTCAAGTGTTAATTAAATAATCTCTTGTTGATATATATAATCTCCAGTTGAAATCACCGGTCACTGTGGTCAGCAGCACACTCTGGACTCGCACCATCTCTTATAGACCATAACGGGAGTATCATTATCGTAGAACAGTCGCAACCACGGAATCACCACAATTCCTCTTTTGCATGGATGTTATCGCTCCCGGCATCTCACATCAGGCAGATTGATCAAATGTATATTTCCTCTCCATCAATTCAGCCTTACCGATCCTGGCGCATCTGCGGCACGGCGCAATGCGTAACTGTTCCTTATGTCCGATGAAATCATCATATTTAATTGTCGTTGTGTTCACGAAAATCATTTTTTCTTGTGGACACATCTAAATTATAAATGTCTGCTTCACTCTTGCAAAGAACACATATTTCGGTTATCTTCCACGATTTATCGGTGTATCATTCAAAAGAAAAAGGTATTTTGATTATTTTTCAAAATACCCTCTACTCGGATTGAAAATCATTTCTTCCTGTTTCATCTAGTAATGCTTTTATGTAACCTTCTATACGCCCTTTCTGTCTCTCAGATAATCGTCTATAATTCTTTATAATCCAAACCTCACTCCTATCTTCAAGACAAATGGTATTCTCATTATCATTAAAAAGATCTGAAGCCGGAACACCCATGCCCTTTGCTATTTTTCGTATATTGCTTTCCCGCACATCATAATCTTCCTTCTGTCCCAAACTCCATAATGTGCTTTCCGGAATACCACTTCGTTTTGAAAATTCGTAGCGTGTCATACCTGTTTCCGCTAAAAATTCAAGATACTGGTTTCTAACAGATTTACTAATGGCAGACACCCCCTTTTTCCTCTGAGACAAGTATAACTTGACATAAGAAAAAGATATAGAACACATATTTCGGTGTATTTCCACGATTTATCGGCGTATTTTTTATAAAGTTCTTTGTTTTATTCAACAAATATTTTACAAAATAAAAAGAGAAAAGATGATAATTACAGTTTCGATAACCATTACTCATCTTTTCTCTCAGTTTTCCGCCAATCCCACCAAATAAGGTCGGTTTAACCATACCTAAAATAGTACAATGCACCAATTTAATAAAATGTGTTTTTTTAACTGTTTATCACATTTTCCCATCATTTTTTACTCCAATCTGTCGTTAGTGCTGTCATACCATATCTACAAAGTATCTTTTTACCATTTTTACAGTTTATAAGTATGGCTATAACATACTTATAGGAGGTGGCTCTATGGCTCTCAACCCAAAACAGTTTGGCACTGTTATGAAAAATGCCCGTATGGATAAAAAACTCACACAAGCTGAATTGGCTGAAATTCTTGATCTTTCATTATCATATTTGAAAGACTTGGAGCGCTTTAAGAATACTCCCAGCCTTGAGGTTTTTGCCAAAACCATACAATATTTTAATTTATCTGCTGATACTGTAATTTATCCAGATAAAAACCTGAACAACAGTACATACCAAAAATTACAAAGACATCTACTTCAATGCGATGAGAAACAGCTTAAAACTCTCCTCGCAATCGCAGAAGCTGTCCTATCAGTCGATGACACTCGCACAGACAATTCTGATATTTAATTTTTGCTCTAATATTCAAGGTTCGTTTTGTCATAAAATGAACCTTTTCTATTATTTATTCAACTGTTCAAAAATATCATTTGCCACACTATCTTTTTCAATAATTCCCATACCACACAATAAGAACAGACAATCTATATATCCCTGACAATAAGCCTGTTGAGCCTCTAGTGATGCATTATCTTCCAAGCATTCTATCCATTTCTGAATAATTCTTTGTTCGGTTTCCTTCATATGCTTCATCCGCTCTTTTCCAATCGCCTGTATCTTTTCCAATTCATTTTTAGCATTTTTCTGTCCTGGTATCTGAATTATTGATTTTTTCGATAAATTTTCGCCACGCAATTGTTGCATAAATTTCGCCACTTGGTTCCATATCTGATCACTTTCCATATTTTCGCCTCCATTCTTGTATGTAGTATTTACATATTTAGAATTGTTACACCACACAGTTAAAAACGGATTTTAATCACAAGGCACATTTCTTACGCTTGTAATATTTTAATTATTACACGCGTAAGATAAATAGTCAAGTTTTTATTTGACTTTGTATATAGTGGGCTTTATAATAAAATATGTATATTACACTCGTAAGAATTAGGAGGTGTCTACATGAGTGCATTACCACAAATATCAGAAGCTGAATATGAAGTGATGAAAATTGTTTGGAAGTATGCTCCTATTAACACAAATGAGATTACTGAAAAACTTTTAGCAACATCTTCATGGAGTGCAAAAACTATACAAACCTTAATCAAACGCCTTGTTAATAAAGGAGTTCTGACCTACGAAAAAGATAGCCGGGTATTCGTTTATTCACCTTTAGTGAAAGAATCTGATTATATTGATCAAAAAAGTAAATCTTTTTTAGAACGATATTTTCATGGGGATATCACCGCCATGTTATCCACATATATTGAAAATGACCACTTATCCGAAACAGAACTGGAAGATTTACGCTCTCTTCTTTCCAAAAAAGATCCTACAGGAGGTTCCACGCATGGATGAATTTATAACCCATTTTTTATTATGCAATATTGTTATCAGTATTATTATTGGCATTTTTTTAGTATCCAAGTGGATCTTTAAAAACACTCTGACAAGCCGGATGCAGTATAATTTATGGTATTTTTTACTTGTTCTGCTTTTAACACCATTTTTCCCAGTACAAAGTAAACAGTTTCCTGACCTTTTTTCCTGGCTCAATCATGTAATTATATCACCGGCATTTCAAACAGATCAAAATAAAACCGTAGTCTCCCCTGCAACCCTCTCCAATTCTTCTGACTGGATGAACGAATTTACTATCTCTGTAAATTCCAGCACTCCGACAATTATCAGAAGCATTTTGTTATGTGTATGGATTGCCGGTATGTTTGTAGTGCTCGTGTTGGTACTAAAGTCCTCACTGCAATTGCGTTCTTTAAAAAGATCTGCACTTCCTCTTCAAAATACCACTATATGCAAACTATATAAACAATGTTTATTCGAGATGAAAATCACAAGGAATATCCCCATTTATAGCACTGCTTTCCTAAAAACACCTATTATTACAGGCATTTTTAAAACCAGAATTTATATGCCAATTCATCTGATATCGGATCATCAGAAAACGGATGTGCGCTATATCTTGCTGCACGAATTACAACATTATAAACACAAAGACTCTCTTGCCAATTATCTAATGTTTCTTACAGCAATACTATATTGGTTTAATCCTATCGTCTGGTATGCGTTAAAAGAAATGCGTAATGATCGAGAGATTGCCTGCGATACTTCCGTTTTAAAAATGCTTGATGAATGCGATTATGAAAAATATGGAAATACACTGATTAATTTTGCTGAGAAGATTTCCTCTTCTCCTTTTCCGTTTGCTGCAGGTCTTGGTGGAAATATCAAACAGATAAAACGGCGTATCATTAGCATTGCTTCTTATAAAAATCCCTCTTTTCATAAGAAGGCAATTGGAATTATCGCCTTTATGCTGATTACTGCTGGAATTATAAGTTTTACTCCTTTTATTTCATCCTATGCTGCTATCAACGATCAATATAACTGGAATTATTCTTCAGAAAATATAACGCAGACCGATCTTTCTTCATACTTTAAGAATTATGAAGGCAGCTTTGTTTTATTTAATTCCAATCGTGATAGCTGGACTGTGTATGACATGGAACATGCCACCCATCGTATATCTCCAGACTCCACTTATAAAATATATGATGCACTTTGGGGATTAGAGGAAAATATTATTACACCACAAAACTCCCTACTTATATGGGATGGAAAAGACTATCCTTTTGAAGCATGGAATACTGATCTGACACTAGATTCTGCTATGGCAGCCTCTGCTAACTGGTATTTCCAGACAATAGATGAACGTCTTTCCCTTACTCGTATTCAAAATTATCTAAACAAAATTGAATATGGAAATAAGAATATAATGGGCGGATTATCTTCCTATTGGCTAGAATCCACCTTAAAAATTTCTCCTGTAGAACAAGTGGAACTTCTGAAAAAATTACAAACCAACAATTTAGAATTCCATTCCAAGAACCTTCAGGCAGTAAAGAATTCCATTCTTCTTTCATCTGTCAATGATAAGAAACTTTACGGGAAAACCGGTACCGGACGCATAGATGACAAAGATGTGAACGGTTGGTTCGTAGGTTATATCGAAACAACAAATAATACCTGCTTTTTTGCCACCAATATCAGTGCAAATAGTGATGCTACTGGAAATAGTGCAGCACAAATCACCATGTCTATCTTATCTGACATGAATATCTGGAGACAATAAAAATTTCACATGTCTTTTAATTATCAAAGAGATTGGATAAACATACATTATAATTCTTTACCCAATCTCTTTATTTTTCCTTATTCCGTGAAACTTACCATAGTGTTACATCCCTTTTTTTCAGCAATAATACCTGCTGGAAACTGA
>NZ_QUFB01000066.1 GCF_003478335.1 Clostridium sp. AM49-4BH | reverse complement strand
AACTGGATGCCGTCCAGTACTATCATGATCACCGTGAACTGGGATTGGTCGGCTGTGCATCAAATCTAGGCATCAGCCAGCAGTCTCTGTCCAGATGGCAGAAGGAGCTGCGGGAATCCGGTGATCTGGAATGCCGTGGATCCGGCAATTATTCTTCGGATGAGGCAAAAGAGATTGCCCGTCTGAAGAGAGAATTACGTGATGCCAAGGACGCACTTGATGTGCTAAAAAAAGCCATAAACATTCTGGGCGATAACGGAAGCTGTTTATCTCGAAGTTACCGTTAAAGCAGAAAACGCTAAAAAAGCAGGACGCCGGGTTTCTGTTTCCGGAATGTTAAAATATTTAGGCGTTTCACGGTCAGGGTATGCCGCATGGAAACGGCATATACCATCCGATACTGCCAAACGCAGAAAACTGCTCAAGGACAAGATCAAAAAGATTTATGACGATTCTCATCAGAATTATGGTGTCCCCAAGATCACAAAGGAATTGCGTAAAACAGGGGAAAACATTTCTGAAAGAACTGTCGGCAAATACATGAAACAAATGGGCATCAAGGCCCAATGGATCCGTCCATGGACAGTAACAACCAAGGATTCCGATTTCAGTAATGAATTACAAAATATCCTTGATGAGCAGTTTAATCCTGAACGTCCAAATGCAGTCTGGTGTTCAGATATCACATATATCTGGACGATGGAAGGTTTTGTATATCTGACCAGCATTATGGATCTGTATTCAAGAAAGATCATTGCATGGACGCTTTCCAAAACATTGGAAACATCCTGTGTGATTGAAACTATAAACAAAGCAAAAGTAAAACGCAGCACCGAATTACCTTTGATCATCCACAGTGACAGAGGCAGCCAGTATGTATCGAAAGAATATAAAAAGGCAACAGCAAAAATGAATCGAAGCTATTCCAAGAAAGCTTTTCCTCGGGACAATGCCTGTATCGAATCCTTTCATTCGCTGATAAAACGGGAATGGCTGAACCGCTTTAAGATCAGCAATTACAAACATGCATACCGCCTGGTATTTGAATACTTGGAAACGTTTTATAATACCAAACGAATTCATAGTCATTGCGATTATATGTCACCCGATGATTTTGAAAGATTGTATCAACAGGCAACTTCGGAATTGCTGGCAGGTTAGAATGAGAAAAACTCATTTTAACTTGTACTAAATCTTGACATAGGACCAGTGATTTCTGTAATGGGGAAACAATTTGCCACAGGTATTTAATAACAGACAACTCTCAGATTATGTAATCGCAAATCGGAATTTTACGGAGACGAGAAGATGGAAGTAGAAATTGTAGAAATTAAAGAAGAAGAAAAAGAAGTATTATTAAATCTAATAGAAAAATATCTTTATGAATTTTCTCAGTGGGAAAAGACAGATGTGAATGTTGAGGGGAACTACGGATATGAATACCTAGATTGTTATTTTGAGGAAGAGAATAGATATCCCTATTTCATAAAAGTTGATGGTAAATTAGCTGGTTTTGCGATGATAAGTGATTACCCAGAAGTGCCTGAAGAAACAACAGATTATTGTTTGTCAGAGTTTTTTGTGATGCATAAATATCGCAGAGGTGGGGTTGGCAGAAAAGCAGTTAATTCGGTTTTAGATAAACATCACGGCAAATGGCAGTTGAAAAGACATCCGCACAATACTGTTTCAGTAAAATTTTGCCGGATGATGAATGTATTATTTTTGTGCGTGGGGAAAATCCAATCCGGGATAAGAAATGGTTCCCGTGGGAACATGAAGCATATCTGGAAGCAAGAAAATGTGGTGCTTTTGTCCCGGCGGTGCATAAAGAAAAACAGAAACAGCAGATGGAAGAATGTGACTTTATCGGGGAAGATTCATTGAAATATCTCAAAAAGCAGCAATCGAAAAATGAAAACATCCGGCTGTATGAACTGGACGCCTTTTCCTTTATGATGATGGATCTGGATGCGATGGAGAAGAAGATTCATTCCACGCCAAAAGATGTCAAAGGAGCAGAAGTGGAAAAGACGATCACTGCCGGCATGATCCAGTCTGCAGTAAATCATGAAATGAAACGGGAAGCGGAAGAGCGCAAAGCATGGTTTATCGAAAACTTTGATAAACTCGCACTGCTTGATACCTATGCTTCCGAGTGGACGAGCGAGACGAGAAGAAAAGTAATCCGCGAACTGCTGAAGGAAGGAGCAGAGGAAGAGGTGATTAAGTCCATCGTTCGTCCGGAGATTGAGGAAGGACAGGTACTGCAGAAGAAGATGTGGCTGGAGATGAGGGGGAAAGAGAACTAAACAAACTCTGAGATTCAGTATTTTAATGCTTTTGAGCTGATTTCGCTTTGCATAGATTATATTCAGAGTTTGCATTTTATCAGATGGATTATAGGAAATCAGTTATTTAAGATTACGTCCATTTTGCTTACGTTGATGAAGGGTGATAAGGTGGTCAATGTTGGAGAAATACTCGCCAATCTTTATTTGTTCTTCCATTATTGGGAATGCAATTGTTGTGCCACCCACCAGTTCTTTGTTAAGATTATTAACGGTACTTCCTGCTGCCATAGCCTTGTATTGATTGAGCATGCCATCTGTTCCGAGTAAAGTACAAAGAAACTTTAAATCGAAGTTCTTTTGGGTATTCCTAATAGCAAGCCAACCATCATGAATACAGCCATCTATCGCCATTATATATGGTCTTCCAAAGCTCATCGAATTTGATAAAATCAAATCTCCTGGATGAACTTCTCTAGTTTTAGAGAGTCCTTCAGCTCTGATTTTTTCTGCCGTTTGAGTAATATAATTTCCCTGTTCTGGGGCATCACCAATTTTAACCCAATTCAATCCATTTTCATCATTTGTGATAAATTTATCTATTGGTCTTGGAGATCCACCACGTTCAATTGTCACCAGTTCAGAGAACTTACGCTGTTCCCAAGCATCAGTAAATCCAGGAAATCTGACCTCGGGATACAACTGATTTTTTTTCGGAAACATTTTTTGAAGCATTGACTTTTTCATTTTTTTCACATGCTCCAACTTACGCTGATGAAGAGTGATAAGGTTGTCAAGGTTATCTAACGCCTCTGCAATTTTCTTTTGTTCAGGCACTGATGGCATAAGCATTTGACATTCGCAAAGTTTATCATAATAAAAATATAAGCGAACACTTCCTTCCTGTAATCGTTCAATCCATTTTGGAAACTCATCGGACTTAAACCAGTGCCAAAGGAATCTATCATCTACGTAATCAGCTGTTTGAAAAACCTCGTAAAGCGAGCTAACTATTACATTTTCGGTCCCTTCATAGTAGCCTATTGAACCAACATTAATTCTTGCCGGATTGTATGCGAATGAATTAGGCATAACAATGTTATATGCTTTTCTATCTGTATCTTTCATATAGCCAAAGTCATCATGGGCTTCACTTTGCTTTATAAATCCATGCTCATTTGTGATGGCATATGGCTCTAAATCAAGATCCTCTTTGTTCCTTTTTCCCGCATTCCAAGTAAACTCTGAGAACTTACGCTGTTCCCAAGTATCTACAAACATGTCCATCATACATACCCACTTATCATATAAAAAACAGTATTTCCAAAGTAAAAGTTTTTTTATTTGCTCTTGCTTGTAATTTCTATGTTACTAATTCGATAATAATTATAATCATTCATCGACATATAAAACCATTTTGAAAGGAGTGCTTACATATGCAAACAACAGTTAATAAAAGTAACATGTTATTTTGCGATTACTATAAACAGTGGATTTCTGTCTATAAGGAAGGAGCCATCAGACCGGTAACCATGAATAAATATAATATGGCTCATAATTGGTTAATCAAATTAATACCTGACCTTATCATAAGTGATCTTGATCGCATTACATATCAAAAACTGCTAAATGATTATGCAGCTGAACACGAGCGACAAACAACAATGGATTTTCATCATCATCTGAAATGCGCAATTCTAGACGCTGTGGATGAAGGTCTTATTTTACATGATCCAACAAGAAAGGCTATCATTAAAGGCAAGCCGCCTCGCGAGAAAAAGCCAAAATATTTGAACCAATATGAACTACATAAATTATTAGATGACCTTAATCTTTCAGAAGAGATCAACCTAGATTGGCTTATTCTGTTGATTGCTAAAACAGGTATGCGATTTTCTGAAGCCTTGGCGCTTACGCCAAAAGATTTTGATTTAAGCCGACAATTACTTTCTGTATCAAAAACCTGGGATTATAAAGGAGAAGGTGGGTTCTTACCCACAAAAAACGAATCCTCTGTAAGAAAAATCCCCTTAGATTGGCAGACGGTAATTCAATTTGCCGAATTAATCAAACATCTTCCAGAAGATAAACCAATTTTTGTGAAGAAAAAAATTTATAACTCTACAGTAAACCATTTGCTTGCTAGACATTGCCGCAACGCAGCAGTACCTATAATATCAGTTCATGGATTACGACACACTCATGCATCACTCTTGCTCTTTGCTGGGGTATCTATTGCAAGTGTTGCCCGAAGACTAGGTCATTCAAACATCACCACTACACAAAAGACCTATCTTCACATCATCCAAGAGCTCGAGAGTAAGGATATAGATATCATTATGAGATCATTATCTAACCTTAATTCATAAAGATTCATTTATATGTCGATGATGGATAAAATAAAGCTTGCAGCCTTTTTAAAATTACTGCAAGCTTTATCTAAAACATGCTTCCTGATATTCTGTTAAATACCCAGCAATTTAAATTGCTCCTCAATCTGTTTTTCTAACTCTTCTATCTCTTTCCGATCTTGAGCCAGCAGATTTCTAACCTCATTTATATCAATTTCCTCTTCTTCCTCAGTAGTATCTACATAACGAGGAATATTTAGATTATACTCATTCTGACGGATTTCCTCAATGCTTGCTAAATGAGCATATTTAGGAATATCCTTCCTTTCTCGATATGCTGAAATAATTTTTTCAATGTTCTCAGCAGACAGTTTATTTTGATTTTTACCTTTTTCAAAATCGTTAGAAGCATCAATAAACAAAATATCCTTGGTACTGCGTTTTTTCTTCAGCACCATAACTATAGTAGGAATGCCCGTACCATAAAAAAGATTTGAAGGTAAACCGATAACAGCATAAATGCGATTTCCACATCGATGTTCAATCAAATTCTTCCGTATAACACCCTCTGCTGCTCCTCTGAAAAGCACTCCATGCGGAAGAACAATTGCCATGGTTCCCTCTTCACTAAGATGATATAATCCATGAAGAACAAAAGCATAATCTGCCTTTGTTTTCGGGGCAAGCTTTCCTCCATAATCCTTAAACCTTGGATCTTTCAGTTTTGATTCACAATTATCCCAATGTGCCGAGTATGGTGGATTTGCAACAACTGCATCAAATGAGCATCTAGGCTGATCAATTCCCTTTGCGTCCAAGCCATCAGGCCAATCACTCTCTAATGTATCAGCATTAGATAAATTCATATTCTGATATGCCACCCCGTGCATCATCAAATTCATTCGAGCCAAGTTATATGTAGTCGTATTAAGTTCCTGACCATAAAATTTGACAGCTCCCGCATTGCTTCCACCCGGTATCTCATCTTGAACTGTCAAAAGCAAAGACCCCGATCCGCATGTCGGATCATATACACTGAATACACTGTCTGATTCTTCGACATCATCAGTAACAACCTTTGCCAAAATCTTAGACACCTCATGCGGGGTATAAAACTCACCACCTTTTTTGCCGGCAGAGGCAGCAAACTGTCCAATTAAATATTCATAAATCTCACCAAGAATATCTTTACCATCATCAGACCTATATTCAACACCATCAACAAGTTTCACAATACGATTTAATGATTTTGCGCGCTCATTGGTGGATGATCCAAGTCTCGAATCACCAAGATTTATGTCATTGAATACTCCTCTAAAGTCTTTTTCAGCCTCTCTGTTCAACTTTGCATGTTCATCAAAATTAACAAAAATTGTCTGATAATCACTTGGAATCACTTCGCTGTTCTCAATCTTCTCCACAAGAGAAGCCCAAGTATCGTTTGGTTCAATCGCATAGCCAAGTGCTGATGAAATATCTTCAATATAATCATTCAGATCATCCCCACTCGCCTGTTCTTTGTACGCCTCATTTATTGTCTGATTTGTTTCAATGTCAATTACATTTTGAGACACCAAATACTGCTCTTGATGTTCTGATAAATATCTATAAAACATAAATGCCAAAATATAATTTTTATACTCTGAAGCATCCATATTTCCTCTTAACTCGTTAGCCATTGCCCATAATTGGGATGTTATTGTATTTAAATCACTCATTTCGTTATCCTCTCTTTCTTTTTATATAACATTTGTTGTAGCATGCCTTTTTTTAGTAGTTGCAGGTGATCCAACTCTCGCTGATGAAGAGTGATGAGGTTGTCGAGACTTTGAAAATATTCCCCAACTTCTTTCTGTTCATCAAAACTCGGCAAGCAAATCGGTGTATCCGATAATTGTGTAATCGTGTAATGTGCTATAGTTCCAACATGAGAAATACTTCCCAAATAATTTCTAAAGGTTGGAGAGAAGAAAAATTCATATAAAAAATATGGATGAAATTTCCCTTTGTTTTTTATCCATAACAAATCTGCATCTTTTGTGTATAATGGCTTATTATTCGTCACAATATAAGGATTTCCAACTGATCCTCCACCTGTAACAAGGATATCTCCTTCTTCTAATTTTCCTGATACTTTAGAAAGTTTTTCATACAATTCTTCTGAAATAAACGCTTTTTCATTTTCAGTTCCATTTATTGCTGCCATTACATCACTCGAT
Organism: Clostridium sp. AM49-4BH; assembly: GCF_003478335.1. Lineage (GTDB taxonomy): Bacteria > Bacillota > Clostridia > Lachnospirales > Lachnospiraceae > Butyribacter. The sequence continues at coordinate 4,586 of NZ_QUFB01000066.1, read as the reverse complement.
CTATAAAAAGGTACTCCATTTGATGTCCATTCATCTTTATGAACTCGTGATGCTGACTTTAATTCTGTTATTTCACCGAACTTACGCTGTTCCCAAGCATCAGTAAATCCAGGAAATCTGACCTCGGGATACAACTGATTTTTTTTCGGAAACATTTTTTGAAGCATTGACTTTTTCATTTTTTTCACATGCTCCAACTTACGCTGATGAAGAGTGATGAGGTGGTCAATGTTGGAAAAATACCGTCCGATTCGTCGTTGTTCCTCTTTTGTGGGAAATAAATTTTCTAACTTAACAAGCTTATTTACAGCCAATCCAGGCTGCGCAGATTGATCTGAATATTGTCCTAAATTCATTGTATCCAACATGTAATACAAGAACTTGATATCATTGTTTATATCCGCATCTACAACTACTGCGTGTTCAGTAAAATAAGCCTTTCCAACAGAGTAATTCATATTTCCACACAAAGCCCCCTGCCGACCAATCAATGCAAATTCACCATCATGATTGTAATCCGAAGTATACCCTCTTAATCCATTTCCTCCATAGACGGGATAATCTCCTGCTGTATCTATCTGATCTGCCTTCAAAGAAGTCCCACTTTTGAATTCTTGGCATACTTCACCCAACTTACGCTGTTCCCAAGGTTCCGTAAAACCTGGGAATCTAATTTTAGGTACATTCTTTTTGTCACTCATATTTTTCCTCCTTTTCAGTTTTCGGCCATCTTATCAGCCAACTTATAAATTGCTTCTCTTAAACCGTTACGATATTTAATTCTAGACAAAGCCTGTACTTCTTCATCTAGAGCCATCGTCTTATACTCTTCACTAGCACTCTTTATAATGTCGCTTATTTCACCAGCATCATCTAAATCTTGTTTGCCATAACGATGCCGACTAAATAATGCACACATTTCTGCACTTGTTATCACATCGGTAATCCCCCACTTCCCTCGAAAATTAAGGAACACCCTGTTAATGCTTATAGTATTTGCAGCACGAATTACCTTTTCACAATCCTTAAGATGTGCCGGATATCGGAAATCCGAACCTTTCGGTGGATATTCACCTTTTCGAATGGCATCCGCAGCATTTAAAATCTTTGTGGCATAAGCACGATCATCCAGTCCATTTGCAAATTGATCAATTTTGTCTTTCGTTTCATCAGCTTCCTGATCATTACCATCATGCACAGCATTTAACAGCTTATTAACCAACTCCGTAAGATAATCATAATCAATCTTAATATCTTTAACATGAGTCATACGAAGTTCAATTTGATATACAGGAATATCTTTTTTCTTTGAAATATAAGCCTTAAGTTCATTTGTAAGAACAGTTGTCAACATTACTTCCTGCTCCGGCGTCATCCCGACTTTTCTAATCAAGTCATCTGGATTATTGTAATCAAATCCTTCATCTGATTTATTTTCCGGATCATAATCATATTGTTTTAATTTTGCCATTCCTACATTATATTCGCGAAGTCGTTCAAGCATATTTTCCTTCTGCTTCTCAGATGGTGGCAACTGAATAAATTCGCATGTCATATCAGACAACTTATTTACTACTGTTTTACTTCACCTAGAACATCATTAAATTTAGGTGCTGTAATCCCATCATTGACATTTTGCCTTTCTCTTTCTTCATCAGATAAAGTGGCAGAATCTTTGTTAGCGTATATCGCAAGAGCCCCATTCATGAGTTTTTCATTCTCTGCAGGCCAACGATAATTAACTACACGTCCCCATGGTTTTTCCTGCATATCAGCCACTCGGTTTGTCCTCGAGTAAGCCTGTATCAGTCCAGCACGTTTTATGTTCTGTCAACATATAAGGTATTTAATTCCGGTGCATCAAATCCTGTAAGTAGCTGATCCACAACAATTACTAGATCCAGAAAATTGCCATCACTAGCAGTTTTATTCAACCTAGAAATTACATCTTGTGTATAACCGGAAACATCTCCCATAGTAAAAGCTACACCAAACTCCTTATAATAAGCATCCATTGCTCTATGCAACCCATTATTAGTTACAAGCATACTGTCATTATTTGTATTATTAGCACTAAATGTCACTGCCACCTTAAGCGTAAATAGTCCCTGTTCTTCACGCTCCCGATTCACTCTTTGAAATTCGTCAAAATACATCATTGCCATTGGGGTACTTGCTTTTCCTCCGCCAACATGTGTAGTCAAAAGTGCGTTATACCTTCCATCATTTGATCGATTTTGCCATTTATCATATATATCTTTTACAACCAGTTTTATATGATCTAAGTTTTCGTCATAAAAACTAGGCTCAATCGCATCATCCATGTCCTCCATAGTTAAATTATTAATTTTGTCCTGAATTTTTTCTTCCGACCATTTGGGATATTTTTCCTTATAAAACTCAGGAAGATACTTCTGTTTCATTTCATCTTCCGGAATCGTAGTTTCAAAATCCACCTTAAATCCCAATACATTTCGATCAGCAATTGCTTCCCGAATCGTATAAGCATGAAGCAATGGTCCAAAGATATCCTCCGTTCTCAATCCCTTTGTTGTTTCATCAAACATTGGAGTACCTGTATATCCTACCCATGCTGCATGTTTAAACGCCTTTTGAATGTTTTCAAAAGATTCTCCACCCGTAGAACGATGCGCTTCATCAACAATAAATACAATATTCTTTTCTGGCGTCTTAAAGGATTTCCTCTTAATTAGAGAATCTAGCTTCTGCACAGAAGTTACAATAATTCCATTTGACTTCGATTTCAGTTTACGGCTCAAATCTGTTGTATTATTGGTATCCTGTACAATACCATCAAATTGATCTGTTGCATCTGGATCGTAAGCCCTATAATTCTCATTGGTTTGTTTCGTCAGCTGAATACGGTCAACTACAAAGACAACTTTATCAACTTTAGGCATACGGCTAGATAACCAAGCTGTCTTAAACGAGGTAATCGTCTTTCCTGATCCGGTAGTATGCCAAATATAGCCCACCTTATTGTTTCCAAAATCAAAGTCAACTTTTTTAATCCCCTCTATAACTTCCTGCGTTGCATACACCTGGTATGGACGCATCACCTTTAACGTCTGCTTATTCGGCGTACCATCAAGAATCATATAGTTTGTTGCCATCTGATGCGCCATAGGTATTGACAACATAGAATCTGCAAATTCCTTCCAGTCTCTTACAATACCATTATCACTTCTTCTCTGCCAGTGAAATGCAAAATCCTTATTAAACTTCTCCGAAGTTGTATTTGCCATATATTTTACATTATTTGGCGTCATTGCAATCAGAATCTGTAATGCTGAAAAAATGTCGCCATACTGCCCTTCATCAATGTACTGATGCATCTGATTTAAAGCCTCATTAACATCATGAGTGTCTCTTTTTTCTTCAATTTGAATAATAGGAAGTCCATTAATTAAAAGCGTTGTGTCAAAGCGACGATTCATTTTACCATTTATGACCGCTGGACGCTCAATTTGATTTACAACTTGATAAACTGTATCTCCTGCACCAATCTCTTTTTGATCAAATACAGTTAAAAATACATGGCGTCCATCATCAAGATCTATCTCTATCTGAGACACACCATTCAACCCATAAAGAAACTGTCCTGCTTCATACGGAGTGTGTAAATCTGATATGATTTTTTTCACCTGATTGAACTCCGCTTCACTCATAGGATGCTCTAACACATTTTGATTATGTTGCTCCAGTATTGTCTTGAAATTATTCCAAAGTTGAGGGGTTGTTTTGATATCTGGTTCATATTTCCAGAGTTTTGTTTTAACAACTTTGTTTCCTAAACCTGTAGCAGAAAATTCAGGGATTCCTGCTAAACATTCAGGATTAGTAACAGTTCCTGTAGTAATATACTGAATCAACTCCGTCTCAAACATTTGCTCATTCATCCGTCTACCTCCTTAAGTTTTTCTATTGTTAATACTTTCTCCAACTCAGCAGCCCGCTTTTTTAATGCATGTAGCCGTAATTGTTTAAAATAAATATCACCTATGATTTTTTGCTTTTCATAAGAATGCAACTTTGGTAATTCCAATCTTCTTAGCTGTTTTACTGTATGTTTTAAAACTGCCGAACCTTGAAGTTCTTTTAGCCATTGCTTCTTTATAAATTCACTTTCATTCAGTAAATACACTAAATAATTACCATCTATTCTTTCTTGTGGAATCAATTTAGCATAATTTTGTGTATACAAATATCCTTGATGGCTATGCCTAACAATTGTTGCTCTTCCCGAAATCAAGCTAAATAGAATATCGCCCCCTTTTATCAGACTTAAATCATCCAAGGTCGATATAGTCTTCGCTTCCTCGCCACCTAATTCAATCCCAACCAAATCATTCTCCAGCTCTTGTTGCCCGTAAAAGTTGTAGGTAGGCGCCGAATCCAGCAATGACTCCTTTATTCTAAATTGAGGAGTTCCCATTGTAATTGTAATAACATCTTCTATTCTCATTTTGTGCCTTTCCATAATTACATTTTCATGTTGCATCTATATAATACTCTAGAAATCAAAAGTTGTCAACCCATATTTTTGTAATTTTCCATAATTACAA
>NZ_QUFB01000065.1 GCF_003478335.1 Clostridium sp. AM49-4BH | reverse complement strand
GTTATAATTCATTTGATGACCTCCCTTTGTATGCGGTAATCCCTGTTACTATTTGCTTTTGACAATCATTAGTATACAGGTAAATCCACGAAGTTACAAAGTGGAGGTCATTACATATTGTCTAAAAAGGCTTTTGAGTGAAAAATATTCACGGGATGATTTCTTGACAAATAAGAAGCATATTGCTACAATCAGTTTTAGTGTATTTAAGAGTTACATTGATGCACGGAAAGAGGTATTTCATGAAGAAGAGGATTTTATCAATTTTAGTGGATAACACTTCGGGTGTATTAAGTCGTGTTGCCGGTTTATTTAGCCGAAGAGGTTATAATATAGACAGTCTGACAGTTGGAGAGACGCAGAATCCTGCATACTCCCGAATGACCGTAGTTGTCCGCGGGGATGACCAGGTTTTGGATCAGATTGAGAAACAGGTGGCAAAGTTAGAAGATGTTCGTGCCGTGAAGGTATTAAAGCATGGTGAGCGCGTATGCCGTGAGTTGATTTTAGTGACGGTTGCCGTAGAAGCAGATCAAAGACCGGCAGTAGTGGCTATTGCTGATATTTTCCGTGCTAAGATCGTTGATGTCGGAGTAGATACTCTGATGATCGAATTGACAGGTAACCAGAATAAGCTGGATGCATTTGTGAAGCTGTTAAATGGTTATGAGATCAAGGAGATGGTTCGGACAGGCATTACCGGACTGAGTCGTGGAGCCAGAGATATGTTTGATGAGTTTGATGTGGACTTCGACAGCTAATACATAAGTGAAACGCCATTACTTGGATGAATTTGTACTGAGACAGAATGTATCAGGGAGGTCATGCAAGACAGCGCTTTGCATAAATTACATTTTATATTTAGGAGGAAAATATAATGGCAGCAAAGATTTTTTATCAAGATGATTGTAACTTGTCCTTATTGGATGGAAAGACGATCGCTATCATTGGATATGGTAGCCAGGGTCATGCACATGCATTGAACTTGAAGGAATCCGGATGCAATGTCATCATCGGTCTTTATGAAGGTTCTAAGTCATGGGCTAAGGCAGAGAAGCAGGGCTTTAAGGTATACACAACTGCAGAGGCTGCTAAGCAGGCTGATATCATTATGATCCTTATCAATGATGAGAAGCAGGCTGATATGTATAAGAAGGACATTGAGCCAAACTTGGAAGCAGGTAATATGTTAATGTTCGCTCATGGTTTCAATATTCATTATGGATGTATCGTACCTCCGGCTGATGTTGATGTTACAATGATCGCACCTAAGGCTCCAGGTCATACAGTACGTTCTGAGTATCAGGCTGGTAAGGGAACACCTTGTCTTATCGCTGTAGAGCAGGATGCTACAGGTAAAGCACAGGATATCGCACTTGCATATGCACTTGGTATTGGTGGAGCAAGAGCCGGTGTTCTTGAGACAACATTCCGTACTGAGACTGAGACAGACCTTTTCGGTGAGCAGGCAGTACTTTGTGGTGGTGTTTGTGCATTGATGCAGGCTGGTTTCGAGACATTGTGCGAAGCTGGTTATGATCCTAGAAACGCTTATTTCGAGTGTATCCATGAGATGAAGCTGATCGTTGACTTGATCTATCAGTCAGGTTTCGCAGGAATGAGATATTCTATCTCTAACACAGCAGAGTATGGTGATTATATTACAGGACCAAAGATCGTTACAGAGGATACTAAGAAGGCTATGAAGCAGATTCTTTCTGATATTCAGGATGGTACTTTTGCAAAAGACTTCTTATTGGATATGTCCCCAGCAGGTCGTCAGGTTCACTTCAAAGCTCTTAGAAAGCTTGCTTCTGAGCATCCTTCAGAGAAGGTTGGCGAGGAGATCCGTAAGCTTTACAGCTGGAACAATGAGGATGACAAGCTCATCAATAACTAATTTGAGAAGAAGGGAGAGAATACTATGGCGGCAGGAGTATTAGTGATAGCAGTTGTTGTGGTAGCGGTTGTTGTCGTTGTTGCGGCAACGGCTGCAATTATAGCGGCTGTAAAGAACACTTTACATGACGAGGATGAGTAGTATACTCTCTTATAATACGGAAGGGGACTGTCTGACTAAGGATCAGGGATTCAATGACGCTTAGTACGACAGTCCCTTTTATTTAAAGGATTATTACAGTTCAATAGGAAGGCAATAGATTTATGTATACATTGGAGTTTGATACAGAAATACCGAAAATATGTATTCCCATCGTTGGAACGAAAGAAGAAGAGATTATAAAGACAGCAGAGGATCTGGTTGCAGCGAAGGTGGATCTGATAGAATGGCGCGCAGATTATTGTTCGTGTATTTTAGAGGATGAGCGTCTGTGTTTGTTTCTGCAGAAACTGCGACGCAGCACGGGGTCTACACCGTTACTGTTTACGATACGTACTACTGCCGAGGGTGGTGAGCTGACAATATCGTTTGAACAATATATACATACGCTTCAAGTAGCGGCACAGTCTGAATGTGTGGATTATATTGATGTGGAGATGTTTTGGTGGGACAGAGCGCTTTCGAAATCTGAGTCTGTAACAGAAGGAACGATCCGAGAGGCAGTTCAGGCATTACAACAGCATGTGCAGGTGATTGGATCCTATCATGACTTTCAGGGAACGCCACAGGAGATGCAGATTACAAAACGTCTTTTGGCAATGCATGAAAATGGTGCGGATATTCCTAAGATGGCTGTGATGCCGCAGAGAAAAGAGGATGTGTTGACGTTAATGTGTGCAACGCTGCAGGCGAAGAGACAGATACCGGACACACCGGTTATTACTATGTCGATGGGCGCACTAGGGGCAGTCAGCCGCGTAGCAGGTGCTAATTTTGGATCAGCAGTTACATTTGGCTGCTATGGAGAAACAAGTGCACCGGGGCAGATTCCTTTGGAGGAGCTTCGGGTTGCATTGAAGCGATTACAGATTTCATAGAAGAAGCTGTTTGTGCGCTGCATAGCGGTGTAAAATGGCATAATGATATAGTAGAAAGAAATGGAGGAGCACGGTGAAAACACAGTTAAAAGAACATATATTTTTGATCGGTTTTATGGGCGTAGGCAAAACGGCTACATCTCATGCGCTTAGTAAATTATCGGGCGCAAAGGAATTTGATACCGATCAAATGATCGTGAAACAGGAGCATAAATCGATTCCGGATATTTTTGCTGAAGAGGGGGAGGAATATTTTCGCCAGAGAGAGACAGAAATATTGACAAGGCTGCGTGATCTGGAGCCGGGGATCATTTCGTGTGGCGGTGGCATGGTGATGCGCGAGGTGAACGTGGACAAGATGAAGGAGCAGGGCAAGATCGTGCTTCTTACGGCAACTCCGGAGACGATTTATGAGCATGTTAAAGACAGTACAAACCGTCCGCTCCTTAATGGAAATATGAATATACCGTATATTACAAAGATGATGGAAGCAAGAGAATCAAAGTATTGTGCAGCGGCTGATATTGTTATAGAGACAGATGGCTGTACGCCGAAGCAGGTTGCACAAAAATTACTTGAAAAATATGCTCAAATAGGATAAACTGTATACAGGATTTTGCGTAGTAATCAAGACGCATATACAATTAAGGAGGATTTTTATCATGGTATCAGCAGGTGATTTCAGAAATGGTTTGACCATTGAATTTGAGGGAAATGTATATCAGGTTATTGAGTTTCAGCATGTTAAGCCTGGTAAAGGTGCAGCATTTGTCCGCACAAAGTTAAAGAATATTAAGAGTGGTGGAGTTGTCGAGAAAACATTCCGTCCGACAGAGAAGTGCCCACAGGCACATATTGAGCGTGCAGATATGCAGTATTTGTACAGTGATGATATGTATCACTTTATGAATGTCGAGACATATGATCAGATTGATATGACGGCGGATCAGGTTGGCGATTCCTTGAAATTTGTCAAAGAGAATGAGATGGTTAAGATGCTTTCTCATGGTGGAGAGGTATTTGCAATTGAGCCACCATTGTTTGTTGAGCTTGAAGTAACAGAGACAGAGCCAGGATTTAAGGGCGATACAGCAACAGGTGCTAATAAGCCGGCTACTGTTGAGACTGGAGCACAGGTAAATGTGCCATTGTTCGTTGAGACTGGAGATAAGATCCAGATCGATACTCGTACAGGTGAATATTTGAAGCGTGTATAATTATTACGCATAGGATAGGAGGCGCAATTCATAAGGGATCATGTATTCCTGAGGGTTGCGCCTTTTGTGCAGAGATGAGAAGAGGATAGACATGAAATATAAATTAGTCATTTTTGATATGGATGGGACGATACTAAATACGCTAGAAGATCTGACTGACAGCACGAATGCAACGTTGGAGCATTTCGGTTATCCGGTTCATTCCATAGAGGATGTCAGACATTTCGTGGGCAATGGGATTCGTAAACTGATCGAAAGGGCTGTGCCATCGGGACTTAGTACAGAACGGATTGATGAAGTATATCGATATTTTTTGGACTACTATGCGAAGCACTGTGCGGACAAGACGAAACCGTATGATGGGATTTTAGACTTGATCCGTACGTTGCGAAAAGAAGGCTGCAAAACGGCAGTTGTGTCCAATAAAGCAGATATGGCAGTGCAGGAATTGTGTAAAGATTATTTCGATGGTCTGTTTGATTTCGCTGTCGGAGAGAGAGAAGGAGTCAGACGCAAGCCGGCACCGGACGCAGTAGAGCATGTTTTGGATACCTTGCAGATCACAAAGAAAGATGCAGTGTATATCGGTGATTCAGAGGTTGATGTGCAGACGGCGATCAATGCGGGATTAGACAGCGTGATCGTTTTGTGGGGCTTTCGAGAGAGAGAACTACTAGAACAGTATGGCGCCAAAGTCTTTGCACAGGATACGGAAGAATGCCTGCGCTTGTTACAATAAAAAGGATTGGAAAAGAGGAAAAGATGAGAACAAAAAGAAAGAAACAGATCATATGGGAAGTAATAATTTTGTTTGTGCTGGTAGCAGCTGCTGTTGGTGCGGTGCAGTTCAAACGGATCCATGAACAAAAGATGGCAGAAAAGAATGCCGTACAGAAAGTAAAATCGGTAGATGATCTTGCGGGCCGTAAGATTGGTGTACAGATTGGTACAACGGGAGATATCTATTCAACGGATTATGCCAAGGAAAATAAAGGTACCGAGGTAGAGCGTTACAACAAAGGAGCCGATGCCATTCAGGCACTGAAAGTTGGCAAAATCGATTCTGTTATTATTGATGAGCAGCCGGCAAAAGCTTATTGTGAAAAGAATCCGGAATTAAAGATCTTAAAAGATGAGTTCGCAAATGAGGACTATGCAGTATGTGTTGCCAAAGGAAATGATACGCTGCGCGAGCAGATCAATCAGGCGTTGGACGAGATCACAAAAGATGGCACGATGCAGAAGATCAATGATTACTATATCGGTGTGAATGCCGGCAAAGATCGTTATCAGGCAGATCCAAAAAATCCGAAAAAGAAAAAATTGACGATGGCGACTAATGCAGAATTTCCACCATATGAATACTATGATAAGGGAAAAATTGTTGGTATTGATGCGGATATGATGCAGGCAGTATGTGATCGCCTTGGTATGGACCTAGAGATTCAGAACATGGATTTTGATTCGATCATTACGGCTGTTACTTCCGGTAAAGTAGATGTAGGTGCCGCCGGAATGACTGTGACAGAGGATCGTCTTAAAAATATTGATTTCACCAACAAATATACAACAGCCAAACAGGTTGTTATCGTAAAAGGAACTAAGTCGGTTATGAAGAAACAGACTTTCCGAGAGGCATTTTATAATAACTTTGTCAAAGAACATCGTTATGAATATTTGTTAAAAGGTTTTGGCAATACACTGGTTATCACGTTCTTTGCGATCATTATTGGTATTGTATTTGGTCTGATCATTTCCCTGATCCGTACCAGCCATGATCGTAACGGTTCTTGGCCAATATTGAATGCGCTGTGCAGGATCTATATCACAGTAATGCGAGGGACGCCTGCTGTTGTACAGTTGATGATCATTTATTACGTTATTTTGACTTCGGTACAAAACAAGATAGTAGTGGCGATCATTGGATTTGGATTGAACTCTGCAGCATACGTTTCAGAGGTTATGCGTTCCGGTATTATGTCCGTCGATCAGGGACAGTTTGAAGCGGGACGAAGCCTTGGTTTAAACTATTGGCAGACAATGCGCAGTGTCATTATTCCACAGGCATTTAAGAATATTTTGCCGGCACTTGGTAACGAGTTTATCGTACTGATCAAGGAGACTTCTATCAGTGGATATATTGGTATGATGGATCTGACGAAGGGTGGAGATATTGTCCGTAGTATTACGTATGAAGCATATATGCACTATTTGCCGTAGCTATTGTCTATCTTGTGACAGTAATGATCCTGTCGGCCGGTGTCAATAAGTTGGAACGTAAATTACGAAACAGCGAACGTTAATGCAGCAACAGGGGAGAATAAATATGAGTAATAAAATAGAAAAAGATAATGTTTTGATCGATGTACATGATTTGCATAAAGCCTTTGGAGAACACCAGGTTTTAAAGGGGATTGATATTCAGATCTGCAAAGGTGAAGTGATTGCGATCATTGGCCCATCCGGTTGTGGTAAATCAACCTTTCTGCGGTCATTAAATCTGTTAGAAGTACCGACAGATGGTATTATTTCCTTTGAGGGAACGGATATTACGGATGCATCTGTTGATATTGATGTCATGAGAGAAAAGATCGGAATGGTATTCCAGCAGTTTAATCTGTTTCCGAATATGACGATCAAAGAAAATATTATGCTAGCACCGGTAAAGCGGAAGAAGATGAGCAAAGAAGATGCCGAAAAGAAGGCCTTGGAGCTGTTGACACGCATAGGTCTGTCCGATAAAGCGGACAGCTATCCGTCGCAGCTGTCCGGCGGGCAGAAACAGCGTGTTGCCATTGTGCGTGCACTTGCTATGAATCCGGATGTCATGTTGTTTGATGAGCCGACGTCAGCTTTGGATCCTGAGATGGTAGGTGAGGTACTTGCTTTAATGAAGGAGCTCGCTGCAGAGGGAATGACGATGGTTGTAGTAACGCATGAGATGGGTTTTGCGAGAGAAGTGGCAAGTCGTGTCCTCTTTATTAATGATGGTACTATTCAGGAAGATGAAACACCGGAAGAGCTGTTTGATCATCCTAAAAATGCGAGATTACAGGAGTTTTTATCCAAAATATTATAATTGTCTTATGAAGAAAGTATTATTGGTAACGAGGGTGAGTGGTTTCATACCGCAGCATGAAATGAAACATGTGCGTATACTACAGGATATGGGATATGAGGTACATTATGCATCCGATTTTAATAATGTAGTGTATGGCAAAGATAATCACAGATTGGACGGGACCGGAGTGATAAGGCATCAGATCGATTTTGTCAAGTCACCGTTTTCACGTCAAGTGAAGAAAAGCTATCTGCAATTGGTAAAGCTTCTTATGGAAGAAGAGTTTGCAATGATTCACTGTCATATGCCGATGAGTGGAGTTGTAGGCCGCTTGGCAGCGCAGAAGGTATATCGACAGACCGGACGTCATGTGCCGGTATTATATACGGCACATGGTCTGCATTTCTATACAGGAGCGCCGCTTCGCAATTGGCTGTATTATCCGGTGGAGTACTTTTTGGCACGTTATACGGATCGGCTGATCGTCATCAATCACGAAGATTATGATAGAGTTCAGTCATTTCCGGTGCGCGGATGCGTGGTATATGTGCCCGGTGTCGGTGTGCCGCTGCCTGAAGAAACTGCTCCGAATGCCAGAGTAATGCGGGAAACGACGCCGAAGATGTTATTAAGTGTAGGGGAGTTGTCTGCACGTAAAAATCATCAGCTTATGATAGAGGCAATGGCATTGCTTCGTGATCTGGATCTGAGATATGTTATTTGTGGAACCGGTGACAAGCAGAAAATGTTACAGCAGCGTATCCTAGAGCTAGGGTTGGAGCACCGGGTCTTTCTGGCAGGATATCAGGAGAATATTTCAGAATGGCTTGCCCGTGCAGACTGTTTTGTACTGCCTTCCTATCAGGAGGGGCTTCCGGTAGCGGTGATGGAAGCAATGGCCGCAGGGCTGCCGGTGATCGCATCGGATATCCGCGGAGTGAATGATCTGATCGAGCATACCAAAGGCGGTTATTTGGTACAGGGATTTGATCCGGAAGATTATGCGGTTAAGATTCGCCGCATGTTTACGGAAAAAGATGCAGAAAGTGCAGTTCCACGTGATGTGCGCAGAAACTTGATGGGAGAGTGGAACAAAAAGCGTGTGAAACAATTTTCTACACAAGTGGTGGATCAACAAATGAGAGCACTGTATCAAGAAGTGCTGCAGGAAGACAATGCAGGAAGGAGAAGGCGTTGATGGCACATACAGCAAAAGTATTGACCATTGCGGTTGCGGCATACAATGTCGCGCCATACATTGCACAATGTTTGGATTCTTTTGTGGATGAGAAACTCCTTCCGGCATTGGATATTGTGGTGATCGACGATGGATCTACGGATGCTACGGCACACATAGTGAAAAAATATATCAACAGATTTCCAGAGTCTTTTCGTCTTGTTTCGCAGGAAAATGGTGGTTATGGTGCCGCGGTCAATCATGCGCTGGCACTGGCACAGGGAGAATATTTCAAGACAGTAGATGGAGATGATTGGGTAGATACAAAAGAACTCTTGACAGTTGTATGCTATTTGATGGATAATAGAGAAAGATCAGATGTTGTCGTGACAGATTATTGTTGGGTACGTCATCGTGATGGAAAGGAAATACGCCGGATCAAGACTGATTTCGCACAGAAGCAATATCAACATATCTATTCCTTTGATGAAATAGCAGATAAGGTTTATCTTAATATGCATGCAGTGACGATTCGAACCGCCTTGCTGCAGTCGCACAATATTCAGTTGGATGAGCATTGTTTTTATGTAGATGCACAGTATGTTTTGAGACCGGTGCCTTATATCGAGACAGTTGTATTTTTGCCGGGGATAGTATATCAATATCGACTGGGAACAGATGGTCAGAGTATGAATTTAGAGAGTATGCAGAAGAATTATTTGCAGCATGAAAAGGTACTACAAAGCATTATTCGTTTATATGAACAGGAAGACAAAAGTAGTTTGGCGAAAAGAGCGTATCTTGCCAAAGGGGCAGCAAAATTAATGACAAGTCAAGTTAAAATTTATTTGAGTTTTCGATCAAGCCGCCGCTGGAAAATGAAGATCAAACAGCTTGTAGACACAATCGAAGCGAACAATCCCGAAATATTTCATGCCTGCAACAACCGTGCAGTAAAATTATTATATCGCACAAACTATAGGATCTATCCTGCAGCAAGTTTCTTGTTGAGACTGCAACACACATTGCACTATAGATAAGTCACATCATGTTAGAGTTACCAAAATACAGTGAGGAGAGGACATATGGCAAGTAAGATCGAGGAGATACAGGGTAAAACGTTAGACAGAAAAAAAACGGTTATTCATCATTTTATATTCCCGGATAATGAGGACATGGATTCTAATTACGCCCAGATCTATTTTCGCTGGACCAGACAGCAGCCGGAATGCAGACATGGAAAAGTTAGGATACCGGCCGATTGTTCGTTGTCGACGTGTTCCTTTTTTAATATCTTTCCGGCTGGAAAATGGAATAAATATGCGGATATTCACACTTATACATTCCAGATTTTATTGCGTGGATCGGCAAAGATTTATTTGTGGGAGACCGGTTTTGATGAGGAAGAGGGGGTAGATCGTAAATTATTGGGGATGAAACGTACGATTTCCGATGAAACCAGATTATATGAATTTGGTTTTATGGCTGATGCACTGGATAATAATATATTTATTGTAATTGATGCGGAATCAGATTGTGAATTGTACGGTGGACAGGTTGTGGCAAGAACATGCTATGAGGCCAAACCGGTCAATCTTGCCATTGGAATATGTACATATCATCGGGAGGAAAGTGTGCGCACGATCCTTCAACAGATCTATACCACATTTTTTGAACAGAGTATTTTAGCGGATAACATAGGTGTATTTGTTGCGGACAATGGGGGTACGCTGACAGAAAGTGATTATCCAGACCGTGGTGTCAAAGTTATGAAAAATAAGAATGTCGGAGGGACCGGTGGCTTTGTGCGGTGTCTGTTGGAGGCGCTTGAGGATCCTAATAAAGAATGGACACATATATTGTTTTTGGATGATGATATCCGTTTGGAGCCGGAAAGCATTTATCGAACGTATATGCTATATTCTTTTATCCGACCGAATTTCCGCTGTAGTATACTTGGTGGATCGCTGATGCGAATGGATTATCCGTATATTCAGCATGCCAAAGGCGAAAGATGGATGTTTGACCATGTAGAATTCGGCAGAAACGGATTTAATCTTCTTTGTGAAGAAGATCTTATTGTCAATGAGTTGGAAAAAGATGTAGAATATAATGGTTGGTGGTATTGCGCAATGGTTTTAGAAAACAAAAAGAATGAACTTCCACTGCCCTTTTTTATACATATTGATGATATAGAGTACGGAAGAAGGATGGGATGGCCGATCATGACGATGAATGGTATCGGGGTATGGCATGATTCCTTTGAGAATCGCAAACAGTCTGCGATGGAGTACTATGATATGCGTAACAGTTTGATCATGAATGCATTATATGAACCACGTCGACCGGTAGAGGATACGTGTAAGCGTGTGTTCCGCCATTTGGTACATCAGATGCTCAAATATCGGTATGATGATCAGCTGCTGACATTGCGTGCGGTAGAAGATTTCTTGGAGGGACCGGAATATTTCAAGACACATGATCCGATCCTCGTGCATGAGGAAATCATGGAGATGGGCTACCATCCGAAAAATGTAGTCAAGAAGCTTTATGAAATGAAGGCAAGCAGAGATCCGATGCGGAAGGAAGATCTGTACCGCAAGTACACGTTTTCGCTCAAACATAAGCTGACTTTGAATGGATGGCTGTTATTTGGCAAGAAGGAGTTGACGGCACTGCCAATGGGGTGTCATGCTACACATCTATATCGACTCAAAAATGTATTGTACTATGATCCGCAGAGTGGTAGTGGATTTACGGTAAAGCGTAAGAGAGGTATGGCATTTGTGACGCTGTTTCGTTATGCAAAGGCTGCTTGGAAACTAAAGAGAAAATACGAGGACACGGTTCAGGACTATGTGTTAAACAACGCAGAACTCTGTTCCAGTGATTTTTGGAAAAAATACCTGAGTATAGGTTAGAGAGGAATTATCATGCGGTTGTTTATAGCAAGAATACGGGGATTTATCAAATACAAAGATCTGATGGGACAATTGATCTCCCGAGATCTGAAACTCAAGTATCGTCGAAGCGTGCTGGGGTATTTATGGAGTATTTTGAATCCATTGTTTATCATGGTCATTATGGCAATCGTGTTTTCACATATGTTTCATCAGAAGAGTATACCGAATTATCCCGTGTATTTAATGAGCGGACAAGTGTTATTTAATTTTATGAATATATCTACCCATCAGGCTCTTGGGGCAATTACCGGGAATGCAGCACTGCTTAAAAAGACGTATCTTCCGAAATATGTATTTACCGTCTCTAAGATCACCAGTGGGTTAATAGACTGCATTTTTTCCTTTGGAGCGCTGCTGATCGTTATGTTATTTACAAAAGGACATTTTACGTGGTACCTGCTGCTGTTCCCTATTGTAGTAGCACAGTTATATGTGTTCAATATTGGTCTGGGAATGTTGTTAAGCGCAGCAAACGTATTTTTCCGGGACATCCAGTATATTTATAATGCGATAACGACAGCATGGATGTATTTGACGCCAATGTTTTATCCGGTAGAGTATTTGCCGGATAAGCTGCACTGGCTCGTCGTTCATCTCAATCCAATGTATGCATATGTTGCACAGCTTCGATGCCTGACTCTGTACGGAGTATTTCCGGATCCGCATATGGTGCTGTACGGATGCATTGATGCCTTCCTAATGCTGCTATTTGGAACATGGATCTTTACGAAAGGACAAGATCAGTTTATCCTATATATATAAAACACACACTTCACACCTCCAAAATTTGTTCAAGGACCACATAATAAGTAACTCATACTTCCCATACCGGAAGTTATTTCAAAACCACATATTGCTTATTATGTCAAAGAATACTAAGAATTTTGCAGCCACAACATCGTGGTTTCTGCCGACAGAGAACTATAGTAATTGCCTTGCCGCATTTACGTTTTTGGTGATTTCTAGATTTTGTTGTCTCTGATGATTGATTTACATGCCCTTCGGAAACTCGAAGTCCCGGAAGCAAGGTAATCATCATTTTTGAAAGGGACTTTGCGCTCGTCGTTACTTATGTCTCGTATTTCAGAGACATTAAGTAACGTGACGTA
>NZ_QUFB01000064.1 GCF_003478335.1 Clostridium sp. AM49-4BH | reverse complement strand
AGGAATGTATTTACTCATGATAGTTCTCCTCCTACTGCTGTCAGAGCACGACTATGAGCATAACACAATAATGTGAAAGATTAAATGCCACTTGTGCATAAGAGAATTCTACTGCATAAGGGGAGGGTGGAATTAAACATTTCAATTTTTATGTCAATATCATTTATCAAAAAACATTTCATTTTTGCACTGTTAGTGTTATACTGTATATAGTTTGAAAAACGGCTTCCAAGTGCCGGATATCGTCCGCAGGAAGATTTAGATTCATTCAAAAAGATGGTTGAGTATTGGGCAAGACTAAGAGATAAATTAGAGGACGGAGAGATAACTGAAAGTGATTATTACAAGAAGGAAATCCGCTTCCCAGCAAATCCTATTGATAGTGATAAATCTTATTCCGTATCTCTTAATTTAGATGACGATAAACAATTGATGGTTCAAGAGATGATTGAAAATGAAGAAGTTGCAGAAGCATTAAAAGACTTGTTTCCGGATTTCTCTTATGTGAAGAGGAAACGGAAGCCGAAGAAAGAATAGTTTTCGCGAGATTAACATCACCTATTAAAAAAATAAAGGAGATACAAATATATGGAAATGAAGCAAAATCAAATTATGGAATTATTAGATAGTTTGTACGAAAAATCTATCAATGGTATTCCAAAAGTAAGTTTACCTATTGACGCTTTAGCAAATGATTATATTTCTAAAAACGATTCGACAGAAAAAGCTGCAAAGCAATTTGTAAATTATCAAATTGCCAAGTGTACAACTTCTGGCTTTATAACTGGATTAGGAGGCTTAATTACCTTACCCGTTGCTATACCGGCAAATGTAAGTAGTGTAATGTATGTTCAAATGCGAATGATTGCTTGTCTTGCTTACATGGGCGGCTACGACACTAATAGTGATCAGGTACAAACTTTGGTTTACGCTTGTTTAGCGGGTATATCTATTGACCAAATTGTAAAACAAGCTGGCATAAAATTTGGAACAAAATTTACTACAGCTATGATCAAAAAAATACCTGGTACTGTATTAACCAAAATCAATCAAAAAGTAGGATTTAGATTCCTAACGAAATTTGGTGAAAAGGGTATCATCAACATTGCTAAGTTAGTACCTGTTGTTGGTGGTGTCATCGGTGGTGGATTTGATTTAGCGGAAACAAAAACAATTGCAAATCGTGCATACAAGATGTTTATTAAAGAAGACTTCAGCATTCTGAATGATAAAAACACTAACGACGCTGAAGAAATTATAGATGTAGATACAGATACGATTGAACCAACTGAATAAAAATTTTGATAATACAAATTTGAGAAGGAGGTCTTTTTCCAATGACATCAGCAGAATGGCATTCAACGTTATTTCAATTTATAGGTTTATTATTAAGCCTTGCAACATTTATTGGCTCTGTAGTTGCAATATACTATACATATCAGAATTTAAAAGAAATGAAAAAACAGCTTGCCGAACAAAAAAATCAGTATTTTGAGCAAAACAGAGGAAATCTTGTTTTTTACATATCTAAGAATGACGTAAGTGCGTTTCATTCTCTGATTATAAAGAATTTCGGTAACTCCCCTGCAAAATTAATATCATTAAAAATAACTCCTGATTTAGATTGGAGTAAAGCAGGACAATCTAATATGGACGAATTCAAAATAACTAATTTAAAAAATGTATTTCTTGCACCACAGCAACACATAAGTTCGGGATTTGATTTCAGTACATATCCGGATAAAGTTTTTGATATAGGAATTTCTTACGAAACCTGTGGAAAACTAATAACAGAAAAGTATTCAATTGATATTGACTTTATTGGTAATTTATTAACTATGGAACCTCAAATAAGAGATGAATTATCAGCCCTCAAAAATATAAATAAATCAATAACAGCTTTATCCGACAAATTTATATAATTATCCATTCAGTTTTTCCAAAATTATTGTCATTCTATTGTCACGCAACAAAAAACGAGCCAAGAAACGCCGTAAATTCGGCATTTCTTGGCTCTTGTGTATTATTCAAACTCTACAAAGACTAACGCTTTTTGTTTAGGAATTATTCTCTGTAATGTTTCTCGTTCTTTTGATTATTTGATATATCCATATTATCCTGCCTATACGAGCTAATGTTATCATTTTGTTATCGGCATTGATAACACCTACTCGATAACTGTGGATAATAACTATATGTAGCATGTCAAATTATAAGCTATTTTGCTTAGAGATTCAACACAAAACTGAAATTTTACTTTTCCTTATATTCATCTGGTATTGCTATTTGAAATGTTTCACACAACAGCATCACATCATGCACATCATTTTTATCGTGTTCATATCCCAAATGAAGCATTACCTGACTCAATGGTTCAATACAAGAAACAGTTATATCTCCAACTTTTCCAATACCGGAAAAAGTTTTTGATGGAAATATATCTCCCTCATAAACAATTCCGTCATCTGTAAATTCAAAACAATGTAAATCAATGATTCTTTGTTTATCATCTTTCCAGACAGTATGACCATCCGTTGTATAATCAGTATTTACTTCCTCAAATCCATGCTGCTTAATCACATAAATATAATCATGATAATGTTTCAGTTCAACAAACAAATCAATATCATTGTGTATTCTTGATTCTCTTTTAAGAAGTGCATCAACACCCCATCCGCCATCTAAATATACTTTAATTTCGTTTTGCAAAGCATATTTTATAATTTCACATGCATCTTCTGTACGTACCATAATCTATCCTCCAAATTCAAATCTTTGTATGCTTTCCAACTCACTAAAAGCCTGAAATTTGTCAGTCTTTCATCCTTTTTGTTATCAATCACCAATTAGCTGTAATCCATTAGGATTTAGCTGATATATTTTATCGCACACCTCTTCAATATACTTTCTATCGTGAGAAATGCTAATGACAGCCCCCGGAAATTCTCGGAGCATTTTTCTTATTACCGGACCGGACAATGGTGAAAAATTTCTTGTCGGTTCATCCAGAATAAGAACATTTGCACCACTTAAGCTCATCCTCAAGAGAAGCACTTTCGCCTTTTGTCCGCCTGATAACTCCCGAATCGGATGCTCCATTTCATCTGGTGTGTATTTAAGTGAACCAAGGTATGTTCTAATTCTTGTACGCTCTTCTTTATCTCCTGTTTTATCAAGGTAATCAACCGGTGTAACATCCAAATCCAGCAGGTCTTCATAAGTTTGAGGCATATATTCTGCTTTAATGTCATTCCGATTTAGGAGTTCTTCCGCTATCTTTTTTAGAAGAGTCGTTTTTCCTGCCCCGTTGGCTCCTATCATACAGATTTTTTCTGAACCTTTTATTTTTAAATGAATTCCTTCTGCTAAAATTCTTTTGCCATCCGGAGTCACAAGCTTTGAAAGTTCATATTCTATGACCGTTTTTCCTGCGGGAATGTGTGAGTTTTCATCCCCTAATTTGACAAAGATTGCTTCTTCCTGTTCCGGCATCTGAGTCATATTTTCATCTTCTTTTTCAAATCTTCGTTCCATTGCCTTAACCGTATGCATTTTGTCCTTTAAGTTTTTGGCAACAGACGGTGCTTGTCTGGTACAACTTCTTAATGCACCTTGTACACTCTGCATAACTCTTTGATATTTTTCATCGCGAATCTTTTTCTCCCTACGGTCACTCAGTGCCCGCTGTTTTTGGATTTCAAATTTATGAAGCCGTTCTTCCACATAGCGTCTATAGGGAAGCTTTGCCACGGTATATCTCGCCTTTGTTTTTCGTATAATCTGCTCGATATGTATCACCATGTTGGCAGTACGCTCTATCAGCGTTTCATCGTGTGAAATAAAAAGCACAATGTGCTTCCAGTCATTTATGATTTTTTCCAGTAATGTAAGCGTCGCAATGTCGATGTCATTGGAAGGTTCGTCCAACAACAGCACAGAAACATCGCGAATGAAAAGCCTCATAAGTTGTGTCTTGACTTTTTCGCCTCCTGAAAGACTACCCATTGTCTGGTTACTGTAGAAAAAATCATTTTTCATTCCAAATTTTCCCGCAATAACAGACAATTCTTTAGGCGTTTTCTCCCAGAATATTTCCTCTTCAGAAAAATATTCGTATATTGTTTTTTCCTTATCTT
This sequence comes from Clostridium sp. AM49-4BH, assembly GCF_003478335.1. Classification (GTDB taxonomy): domain Bacteria; phylum Bacillota; class Clostridia; order Lachnospirales; family Lachnospiraceae; genus Butyribacter. The sequence goes on along the minus strand of NZ_QUFB01000064.1, from coordinate 8,600 downwards.
CATCGAGCATCTCCTGCGGAAGATAACCAAGACGTTCGTGTCCCATTATCCTTTCCCCATCTGCTTCTATATAGTTTTCTACAAGCGACGGATTGTATATCCACTTCATTAATGTCGATTTCCCATTTCCCTCTTCTCCAATAATAACTGCCTTATCTCCATCATTTAGCACAAGGTTGAAATCATTAAGAATTATTCTCAGGTCTTTTTTATGTGTTAAATTTAATTTTTTTATCTGCAACATTAAAGTTTCTCCTTTTCGAAGTCTGAGCCAATTATTATTTTGAACACACAAAAACGAGTCTTTTTTGCATACGCAAAAATAGACTCGCTAAATAGCCCCTTATTTCTTTTCCAAAAGGAAAACAAAGGAAATGCCTCTTGCGATAATCCAACTTAAGCGTACACAAAACAAACCTATTCTCTACAGGCTCAATAACTATATGTGTCTTACTTAAATCAAATTATCTATTAATCATTTCCTCACCTTACACAAAATGTGCCTTTCTTTCTTCTAATGGCAATACTATCATACTGTATTTTTTGTGTCAATACATTTCACCTTATGGAAGTGCAAATTAAAATTTTCACTTCCTAATTATACATCCAACCATTACGAAATTCAATCTTTCACAACCTCTTTACAACCACAACCACAGCACTCCAGCAAACGCAGGAGCACCATACCGTAAAACGCTTATGTGTAAATCAACTCCGTTCCTACAACTTCCCTCACACAAGCCTGAATATTATTCATTCTTCCAATCCATTCGTAGGGATTATCTTTCTTTAATTGTTCCGTCACATCTTGTCTGTCGGCATATTCCTTTACCAGTCGAAGAAACATATCCTCTGCTTGCTTATCGACTTCTGCAAGATAACTATGCAGCTTTCCGCTTGTCAGCAGGTTCATATATAACACTTTATAGTGTTCCTTTAAATGCCTTGCATGTCGTTTCCCCCATAAACCAATCGGCTCTATTTCTTCTTCGGCTGGTACTGTGATGTTCGGCAATAAATAATCACCCACCTGTCTATAAGTTCCGCCCATTTCTTCAAAAATTGTCTTTGTCATTTTCCTTTTCCTCCTGTGATTTTTGTCTATCGTGATCGTGTATTATCACGCTTGCGACCTTTAACTGTTCTTGCCTGCTCCAACAAATCATCTATCTGTTTGCGACCAAAAACCTTACGGAGCAGGCTGTAATCTTTATTTTCTGCTTTTAGGATTTTGTTTTCTTCGGTCAATCTTTCATTGACTTTCTCCAAACGCTGATTGGTGCGGTATAACTGTGCATTCGCTGTATTCAGCCTATGATAGTTGTCCCACCCCTCAAAGCAGCGGGCAAGCACCGTTTTGACAAGTTGCTTCAATTTCCTTACAACCGGCTCTGCCATTTTGGTTTTATATGCCTTTGCAGTCATAAATTTCTCTGGTTCTGGCAACTGATATTTCGGTGCAGTATCAAGCTCTATTTCAAGATTTGACAGCTCGTCTTTTGCCTTATCATAGTTCAATACTCGTTCCGACAACACATCAAATTCAATCTGTTTCTGCTCGATTTTCGCACCTAATGCCGCCACTTCTTTTTCTCTTTCCTGCTTTTTATAATCCAAAACAGAAAGATGTTTTTCGTGTGTGCCTAAATGTTCCCACTCAATCCCATAACGTTCCATCACCGCCGCAAGCTGTTCTTTTTCGGACTGTATCCATTGCGACCACTCCGTATCGCCACGACTGCCGCCCTTAAAACCTTGCGTTGCAAGAGCCTGCTTTAGTGACACTCTTGTATCAAGTCCACGCTTGCTGCCTGTGGTAAAAGGTACAAAATCTATGTGCAGATGTGGTGTAGCTTCATCCATATGCAGATGAGCCGAGAACACCCGAAGCTGTGGATTTCGCTCCTGAAAACCCTGATAGTATTCATCTAAAATCTGCTTTGCCAGTTCTCCGTTTTCCGTATCGGCGTTCATATTTCCCTTACCGCCCACCTGTAAAATGATTTCGTGGAACGGTTTTTCCTGCTTGGAACTTCGGATTTTTTCATAATAATCTTTTATCTTTCGGTCTGACCTTATCTGCTTGGCATTGTATCTTTCCAATGCTTCATCAAACAATTCGTGATAAACTGTCTTTATATTTTCATTGCAGTAGTCGATATTGAGATGAGTACGAGTTCCGTCTACATTTTCTGCTCGGAACTTTCGGCTATTGTGATTGACCGAGCCTTTACCGACCATTGCACTTATCGTTCTCTGCATTTTTTCATCTCCCATCTGTAAATTTCAACATTCTCAGGTTTGTTACTTTTGTCAAAAGTAACGCAAAAGCACTTTTGACGGGTACACCCATCAAAAATGCGACCTGTAAACAGGTTTTGCGTCTCCGAAGGCTCTCCGAGGGGTGAGCGTGTGCCGGTGGCACACACGCCTGCGAACCGACCGAGCCAGCAGGCGAGACCAAAGAGCCGCCTTTGAAAAGGCACTCTCTGCACACTCCCCTAAACTTTATCCGGTGTCAAAGTGTGACGATGGTGACAATGTTTTTCACAGCGTGCTGCTCTCAAAAACATTGACACCTTTGACACCGTTTGTCACGCCGTCTGCTCGGTTTCTTTCCAAAGTGAAACCTTTCTTCCGTCGTGTGTGCGGCTGTTCTGATAACGGATACCGTAATCACGAAACAGCCTGCTTGCGTTGATACTGAGCCTTAAAGAAAGTACATTCGGCTTTATATCCACCGCAAGCCTTTCGCAAAGTTCCGAAGCAGTTCCTTCCCATCTGTCACTTTCCGAAAAGAGCGTATCCGCTATCTTCTCAAGCAGAGGTTCGGGCGGTTCTTTCCACATCTCCGTTTCCGATTTTGCAAAGTTCCACACCAATCGCTCGCTGTCCCTTACAAGATGGATTTTCATATCCTGCTGGTCTCTGCCAGCAACATCAAGTGTGGCATTGTTGGAAGTACGCTTGTCCTTACTGAGAACAAATGCACCGTCTGCCGCACCCATCAGACCATTCGTGCCTGAAATCATATCGAATATATCTTCCGATTTTTGTTTGCGTGTATGATGAACAATAAGCATTGAAACCTTGTAACTGTCTGCCAACGCTTTCAGCCTTGCCACAACATCATAATCACTTGCGTAGCTGTAATCTGCTCCGCCTGCTTCACGCACACGCTTTAAGGTGTCTATGATAATCAAGCCTGTGTCTGGGTGTTCCCTCATAAACCCTCTTATCTGTTCTTCCAGTCCGCCATTGACCGTTTTACATTCCGTTGCGAAATACAGATTGCCTGTCTCCTTTGCACCGAACATCTGAAACAATCGCTTCTGCAAACGTGGGTAATCATCTTCAAGGGCAAAATAAAGCACCGTTGCCTTACGCACCTTATACTCCCAAAGCGGTGTGCCTGTGCTGATATGATAGGCAAGCTGTGCCATCATAAAGCTCTTTCCCACTTTCGGGGAACCTACGAAAAGGTAAGTTCCCCTTTGGAGCAGACCGTCGATAAGTGGTGTCTGAACCTCAAACACCGTATCATACAGCGTTGTCATTGATACTGTTTTCAGATAGGAAGGGTCTAACTGTCTGAGTATTTCCCTTTGCATTTCTTCAAAAGATTGCTCGTACCCCTTGAAATCCGTATCCTGATTGACTATACTATTGTCAGTACATTTGGAAAGTGACTGTTCCGCATCTGTTGCCGCAGATACATTTGGAATAGTCATTTCTTTTTTATTCTCCATTCGCATCCTCTCCTTTCAAACCGCCGAGAATAATGGAAATCAGTTCTATTACACTCAGCAGTTCATCATCCACACCTTTTCCTGCTTCAATCCTTTTCAGTTCCGCAAGGACTGTGGCAAATTCCGTTTTCAACGCCTTATACACTCTCGGATTGCCCTGTACCACCACATCCTGATTTAAGCAACGGCGGTAACAATACTCCTGTTTTGGCAATCCTGATAGAGCTACAGCTCTGTTAATGAGTTCGTTTTCTTCGGGCGATACTCGAAACCCTACTGTGATATTCCTCCAACGATTTTTGTTATCTCTGTTCTTAGCTGACATTTTCAAAATCTCCTTTCCCTAAATCATCTAATTTTTCTGCCATCTCAATCTGCTTTGACGGAAAGAGGTGTGCGTACTGATAAGTAATATCAATACTTTCGTGACCAACTCGGTCAGCAATCGCCACCGCAGAAAAGCCCATATCAATCAAGAGTGAAATGTGGCTGTGACGGAGATCGTGAATGCGGATACGCTTCACGCCTGCCGCCTTTGCCCCTCTGTCCATCTCGTGATGAAGATAGCTTTTCGTCACCGTAAAGATACGGTCTTTCTTCTTCAATCCGTAAAGCATACCGAGATATTCTTTCATTTCCTCACACAGAAACTTCGGCATTTTAATCGTGCGGTTGCTCTTTTTCGTTTTCGGAGAAGTAATCACATCCTGCCCTTTCAAACGCTGATAGGATTTATTGATTGTGACTGTTTCCTTATCAAAGTTGAAATCTGCCGGAGTCAAAGCTAACAGCTCGCCCTCTCGGATACCGCACCAGTAAAGCATTTCAAACGCATAAAAGGAAACAGGCTTGTCCATCATCTCAAAAGAGAATTTCTTGTATTCTTCCTTTGTCCAGAACAGCATTTCCTTGTGTTCCTCACGTCCCATATTTCCCACCTTTGCCGCAGGATTGGAACGCAGTTCATAGTAGCGGACAGCGTGATTGAAAATGGCGGACAACTGATTGTGCAGCGTTTTCAGATACGTCTGTGAATAAGGCTTTTTCTTCTCATCACGATAGGCAAGCATTTCATTCTGCCAAGTAATAATCTCCTTTGTGGAAATCTCGCTGATTTTCAGTTTCCCGAAATACGGAAGTATCTTTGTGCGTATGATATGCTCTTTGGTAAGCCACGTGTTTTCCTTCAAACGGTTCTTCACATCATTGATATAAAGCTCCGTAAAGGCTTCAAAACTCATATCAAGGTCTGAAGAAGTCTGCAATTTGAACATTCTTTCCCATTCCTGTGCTTCTCGTTTGGTAGCAAAGCCACGCTTGCATTTCTGCTTGCGTTCCCCTTTCCAGTTCACATACCTTGCCATCACATACCAAGTACCGTTATCTTCATTCTTAAATACCGGCATTTACATTTCCCCCTTTCCTGCTCCGTAGAGCCTTTCGTAAAAATACTGGCGATTTACACGCCCTGCAATCGTAATAAAGCCCTTTGCTTTCAATTCCTCATTTAATTGTCTGATGAGTTTATATGCATAAGGTTTTGATACGTTTAGTTCCTGAGCCACATCTTCGGCTCGGATAAATCTGTTTTCCATATCCTTTTTCTTCCTTTCTTAAAATAATTTTTTGCTTGCCGCTTTCTCCGTGTTAAAGTTCCAACAGGCACTCCTGCTTGTCGGCAGGCGCTGTGCTGTCCCAATGCACCGCAGTACATCAGGCGCTCGCTCGTATAGGGGTTCCCGAAAAGTCGGAGACTTTTGGGGAAGAGGAGGAGCAGTGCAGCGAATGAGCTTTTGTGCTTGCACACAAGCGAACGATACGGAACTTGCTCCGACGAGGTCTTGGCGGTTTGGCTTTTCGGACGGTCATTCAGTTGTCGCATTAAGCATATTTGTTTAATTCGTAATTTATTTTACTAAACATATTTGCTATTGTCAAGTGGTTGCAAAGAAAATATTAAACATTTTTGTTTCGGTTTTTCTTGACTTCCACTAAACATTTCTGCTATACTTATTTCACTAAATATAAAAGGAGCGTATCATTATGGCTATCAGCGAAAGAATACATTTTTTCAGACTAATGCGTGGTATGACACAAAAGTATCTCGGTACAGCAATCGGTTTTCCAGAAAAGAGTGCTGATGTGCGTTTGGCACAGTACGAAACTGGTACACGCAAACCGAAAGCAGACCTTACAAATGCATTGGCACAGGTGCTTGATGTTTCTCCACAGGCTCTTGATGTTCCTGACATAGACAGCTATATCGGTCTTATGCACACTCTGTTTACCCTTGAAGATATTTACGGTCTTACTGTCAGTGAAGCAGACGGAGAGGTATGCTTAAAGGTCAACAAGGACAAAGGCAGAGAAGCATATGAACTCCTCAAAATGCTGTATGCTTGGAAAGAACAGGCAGACAAGCTATCTTCCGAAGAAATCAACAGAGAAGAATACGATAACTGGCGTTACCATTATCCAGAGTTCGACACCACACAGCGTTGGGCAAAAGTTCCATCACAGGAATTAAGTGACGCTCTCGTGGAAGCATTCAAAGACCACTTGAAAGATAAATAAGCACCTACAGGACCTGCCACTGGCAGCTCCCTACAGATGCTTTGGCAACGACAAAAAAGCCCTTAACTATGGTTATTAACCACAGCTAAGGGCTTAGTTTATAATATGGAATTTGTTCAGAGCCAAGCTCCGAACTTTAGTCTGCAAGCCACCTGTTAATTGTTCCGTTACCCATAAACCACTGGATAACAAGAATAATGGCACTTGCTATGACTGTTATCAATTTGTTATCAAAAGACTAATCGAAATCGCTGAAACCCGCATAAACACTGGCTTTTTTAAGCAACTCGATTTATTCAAACTCGGCAAAGCCACTGTTTTTCTTAAACTATTTTGTTTAAGTTTCGATGTGGAATTGCCCATAAATTACTTAAAGTACATATTTTATTTTGGTTTACTGATTAACTGTTGCCAAATCGTTGCCACTCTATTATAGCGAGTATAATCAATGGATGCAATTAATATTTCATATTTATCGTCCTCCATTCTAACCTTACTTCCATTTAATTCACCACGGTATCCAAAATATTCAATATATCTTTCGCTGCATCAAAATAACTAATGACAGTATCTATAGACACTGTTATATTATCACCATGAGCAAAATCATTTCTTAATTGAACCAATGAATTAATCTTTGATTTTTTCCCACTCTCTTTGACCAGAGCATCAAATTGTTCTTTCCATTCGGATGAAATGTTTTGCAACAGATTACTCATATTACCAGTATTCGGATTGCAAGAACTATCAAGAATCATCTTTTCGATATATGTAGCCGTTTTTTCTCCAGCTTCCCTTGTTAGATAATCGTATATTATTTGCTTAAAAACAACCTCAATACTACCACTAGCTTTAATCACGCTATATGCAATCAAATATTTCGTTTTAGTATCGAACCTATTTTTATCTGCATTTATCCACTTTCTAATTTCCTGCAACTCTCTATCTGTATTTTTAATCAAATCGACATAATCACTTTTCATATGTGACTCCATATAATTCTAAAGAAGCCATATTTATCCTAGCCAATATATTGGCTACATTAGTCGTTCGACGGCTAATAAGCTCTTTAAAATCTTCTTTTTTCAATATTTCAACATATCTGCTCATGTAATCTGTATTTTCGTCAAATTTTCTCTTTTCAATCGCGTGAGCAGTAGAAACGGAAATTGCATCAAATAATGCAGGATTAATTTTATTTGTAAACCCATCCATATCACCCTTTAAATTTTTGAATGCATTATTTCCAAATACATCTCTACATGCTTTAATCATATTTACAAATTTTTCCTCCATTTTATTAATTTCCTCATTGCCTACTTTTGTCTTATCTCCCATATAATCATTTAAATACTTTGCCAAATTAATCTGTTTATTATTTGCCTCTGGCCTATTAATTAATTCTGACATTGCAAAAAATCGTAAAATTAATTCTAAATCGGCCATTCTTGAGTCCTCATCTTGAGTTCCTAATATTTCTCTCCAATCTTTATTTTTGTTTAATTTAAAGAGTAAATCGTTACATTTTCCTTGATATACGCAATTTCTTATTTCTTGTGCCTTTAATGTTCTTCCTCCTGTATTAATACGTTCAAAAATTTGAAACATACCAGTATCATTTCTAGGATATTTCTGCTCAAAAATAATGGCATGAATTGTTGTATTTCTAATTCTACGTTTTTCTTCAACCTCCAATTCGGCAAAGGCCTTCCCTCTCCATCGAGAATTTATATTCTCAGTATTTGACAATTTAAAAACTTTTCCATCGCCACTAAATATTCCCTTGACATAATCAAAGACGGTCATTATTCTTTGAAATCCATCAATAATAAGCATCGTCTCATCTGGTTCTTTCGCAAAGAAAACGCTTGGAACTGGCAAGCCTAATAGAATAGAATCAATAAATCTACTGGCCTCCATTTTAGTCCATACATATTTTCTCTGTAACTCAGGTTTTAACAATTCATCTTCCTCGTACATACTTATTATCTCTCTAAAAGACAAATCCGCCCCCCAGGAATTAATATTATATAAATCATCATCTGAGTACATTTGCTCTTCATCGGGCAATGCAGTAACTTCAATCTCTGTTAACTTTTCTTCAGCCATCTTTTTACCTCCAATTGTATATCGATCTATCAGATCATCAATTTGTAACTTTTCTATATTATCATCTAAAATCAATTTAATTCCAATAATTGATTTTTTATTATTGGCAGAGCAAGATATGTTTTCTATGTTTGCATTAAGAAAACATATTACTTTTATCTGTTCATA
>NZ_QUFB01000063.1 GCF_003478335.1 Clostridium sp. AM49-4BH | reverse complement strand
TTTATTGTTTGAAAATGCTTTTTCCGAATATGGAGAAGAATAAGATAACAAGTTTGTATAAAAAATTAAATAAAAAGGCATATGATCATATATTTCAGACAGAAAAAGGATTTCATAGCTATAATCTACCAAGCGATTTGTATTATAGAGATGGAGTAGGAATTTATCCTTATTTCGCATACGGCGAAAGTGTTCGTATGTGTATTATTCCTGTAGATCAAAAGTTAATCCGGTCATACAGGAAAAAAGGTGTTAGGTTGCATAGATTGGATGAAAGAAAAATGAAAGGAAAATGAGTAATTATGAAATATAGACATAATAGAAAAAGAAGAATGATCCGTGTTGGCTTTTTGGTGCTAAGTATAATATTTATAGCTGGTGTAGTCCTGTTTACTATAAAAGGGATAACTAAGAAAGAGGTTGTCAAAAGTCCTGAACAGGTTTTGAAGTCATATATGAATTGCATTTGTCAGAAAAACTATAGCGAAATGTATGAAATGATAACAAATGAGAGTAAAGAAACCATTGAAAAAGAGGACTTTGTGAAGCGCAATTCTGCTATTTATGAGGGGATTGAAGCAAAAAACATCAATATAAAAATTATAGATTATGAAGAAGAAAGTTTAACAGTTAAATATAATACAGCTTTTGACACAGTAGCCGGAAAAGTGGATTTTAAAAACGAAGTTGCTTTTTTAGAACAAGATGATCAGTACAAAATGGTATGGAGTAATTCAGTAATCTATCCAGGGCTTACAGAGGATGACAAAGTGCGTGTGTCCGTAATACAGGCGCAGAGAGGTCAAATTCTGGATAGGAATGGAAGAATGCTTGCGGGAAAGGGTGTTGCTTCATCTGTTGGAATTATACCTGGAAAGTTAGAAAATAGGAAAAAATCCATTGTCAGAATTGCGAAATTGTTGGGAATAAAACCAGAAGATATAGAAAAGGAATTAACGGCAAAATGGGTAAAAGAAGATTCATTTGTCCCGATTAAAAAAATTGCAAAAGTAAAAGAACTTGATTTACTCGCACTGGATCCGGATGAAACAATTGTTGAGGAACAAAAACGACAGGAAAAATTATTAAAAATATCTGGTGTAATGATTTCGGATGTAGAAGTCAGAGAATACCCATTAAAGGATGAGGCTGCACATTTAGTGGGGTATGTACAAAATGTAACTGCAGAAGATTTAGAAAAGCATGCAGGAGAAGGATATACAAATGCCAGTGTCATTGGAAAAACGGGGTTAGAGGGGGTATATGAAAAGGAATTGAAGGGGGAAAATGGATGCAAAATATATATTGCTGATTCAGAAGGAAAAGAGAAAGAGCAGCTGGCATATAAAATAGTGAAAGATGGAAAAGACATTAAATTAACGATAGATGCGGATTTACAGGCGCAATTATATAAAAATTTTAAAAGTGACAAAAGTTGTTCCATTGCCATGAATCCATTTACTGGGGAAGTGCTGGCAATGGTTAGTACACCTTCCTATGATACGAATGCATTTATAATGGGAATGAGTAAAAAGCAATGGGATAGATTAAATAAAGATAAGAAACAACCATTGTATAACCGTTTTAGACAAGTATGGTGTCCGGGATCCACATTCAAGCCTGTTATTGCGGCGATTGGTTTACAGTCTGAAGCATTTACCGGAACAGATAATTTTGGAAATGAAGGACATAGCTGGCAAAAAGATAAAACATGGGGGACATATCATGTTACGACACTTCATACATATAGCCCCGTTATACTGAAAAATGCATTGATATATTCAGATAACATATATTTTGCCAAAGCAGCACTTAAAATCGGAACAGAAGAGATGGAGAGGTCATTATCTATGTTGGGGTTTCATTCATCTATTCCATTTGAAATAATGATGGCGGAGTCAAAGTTCTCCAATAATAAGCATATTCAAAGTGAGGTAGGGTTAGCGGATACGGGATATGGTCAGGGACAGGTACTTGTCAATCCACTTCATTTGGCTTGTATTTACACAAGTTTTTGCAATGACGGAAATGTGTTGAAACCGTATTTATTGTATAAAGAAAATGCCAAAGCAGAGCAGTGGATTTCAGAAGCCTTTTCCAAATCCGTATCCCAAGAAGTGTTAGAGGGTATAAAAAGTGTAGTAAATGATTCACACGGGACGGGATATGCCATACATCGTAAAGATATGATTTTAGCAGGGAAAACAGGAACTGCTGAAATTAAAGAGTCGCAGAGTGATACGACAGGAACTGAATTAGGGTGGTTTGCTGTTATGACACCAGATAAGAAAAACAAAAAACCTATTCTTATTGTCAGTATGGTTGAAGATGTAAAGGGAATAGGAGGAAGTGGTTATGTGGTAAAAAAAGATAAGGCTGTTTTGGATAAATGGTTTGGTAAAAATTGAAAACAGGAAGGAGTGTGCAGAATTATGAGAAAATTTTTATATTTAATCCTTTTTGTAATGACTCTTTGTGTTTTTTGCTGTTCGTGCAGTCAAAAGACAAATGATGTGAAAAAGACATCAAGTCAGCATGAGAAAAAGCTAAAAAGTGTCCCAAATAATAATACAAAAGAAGATGTTATATCGGAAGAAGATCTGGAAAAAGGATATGACTTGCCGGTATCCGCTCAAGAGAATGAAGAGGCTACAAGAGATTCTATGCAGATAATGTCGGGACTTGAACATATATATAGAAATGCGGATAAAGGAGATTCGTTAAATGTTGTTTTAGATAACAAATCGATATGTAAAATGATTAAAAAGATAAAACAACAGGGTTATTCTGTTACAGTTTCTGAAGATTATTCTAATATGGAGAATTATAAAAGATTTTCTTCATTTCTTGCAAAAGCACAGAAGAAACAGAAAGGGTCGGGTGTTATTTATGAAGTTCATTCCGAGGGCAGCATTGGAAGAGAAAAATTTATTTATGACGGAAAGGATATGTTTCTATTGGCTTCAAATGCATCGTGGGATGATAATGGTAAGCCAATTATTACATTTGTTTCCTACACAAGGATAAAGAAATGGAGATATTCGAGAAAAGGATGGTTTTGCTATGAATTGTGTGTGCCGGAATATCCTGAAGTGACGGAAATGGTAGATGGAAGCTGTCTGATCAGGATTAAGCCAATGAGTGATAATAAGCGGAAATTATCAAGAAAATGCGTTCGTGGTTTAGCGTATCAGGGCAATAATATTTTATGTTCTAATTGGGATCAAGAACATATGCAAAGATAGATTATAATGGTTTATATGAATATTTATATGCTATGAAATATAAAAAGAAATTTAATGGAAAAAAATATCCAAGTGGAATACCCAAAGATCAATTTGAGCAATTGATCATGGAATATTTACCTGTTTCCAGAGAAGATATTGAAAAGTATGCAAGTTATAATGAAAAGAAAAAGACATATGATTGGATGCGATTGGGATGTTTTAATTATGCTCCTAATTTTTTTGGAACTTCTATCCCGGAAGTAACAAAGATTAAACATAATTCCAATGGAACAGTTACTCTTACCGTGGATGCGGTTTGCGAAATGGTGTTATGCAATGAGGCGGTCATTACTCATGAGCTAACTGTAAAATTTAATAAAGATGGTAGTTTCCGTTATTTGGGAAATAAGATCTTAAATGGTGGTATCAAGAAAATACCAGAGTATCAATATAGAATATTGAAGGAGAAATCGAAAAGATAAAAACCTGAATCCGTGAACCTTGTTTCAAAATGAAAAGGCACACAGGAAATGTTTGCCATATTTGTTATTGTATACTAAATTTTAAAAATGCTGCATAATTTTGCGTTCAAAAAAAGACTGCACCATTTGTGTGCAGCTGCCATTGCCATATTCAGCTACCTGTTGTCAGGTGATGAATGCAAAGCTGTCATAAAGACGCTTGAAAGTAAATCTCCAGCGATTCCTGCCCTATGATTCGAAGGATATTATATGCGATCATTGTCAGCTCCAGCACCAGTTTGTTGCTCTCAAACTTTCCCGACGGGAGTCTTTCAACATCCATGTCCGTCTTGATTTCACTGTGATACTGCTCACTTTCTCCGTGGGCATGGTAAAGATCAATGACTGTTTCGTCTGGCAGGGAAGTGTTTGTCCAGTATGTGCCCAGTTTTATATCGGGTACGATAAAATACTGCCCATATCGGTCAATGGTTCTTTCCGTGATCTCATAAATTGTGCGTATTCCGACAGTTTTCTCCTCGTTATCAGAAAGGGAATATGTCACATTCCGGAAGGTCTGTCCGATATAAACAGTTTTCCCATCACGTGGATGCTGGATATTCTGGCAGCATTCCCTGACGGATTCCAGCCATTCTTCTTTACTTTCCTGTCTGGGATTCCGTTTTATGATGAAAGACACATTGTTGTATTTATAGCTTTCTTCCATAAAGATGCCTATGTTTTCAGATGCATCGTTGCCGGAATCCAGCCGGATGAGCAGTGGTTTTTCCGTCAGCTGTCTGCACAGTTCAATGGTCTCTCTCAGGAAATCAGGAGTTTCTTTCTGGCAGTGCTGTTTCCAAATCCGCAGTTCAAGATTGACGAGGTATCCTTCTGTGCCGATATATGCCATAATTGGTGCATATCCGTCAAAACCCTTGTAGGTACGGGATACGCCTTCCTTATTGGATTTCGAATTGTCAAAGGGGGTTACATCAATATCGACAGGAACAAAGCCGTTATCCAGGGCTGTCGGCTCTATGTGCATTTCACGCAGCATGTCGACATTTGCCTGCTGGATGTCTTTGCGCAGGGAATCCCCGATCATGTCAAAACGCTGACGGAGTGTTTCGGCGGAAGGAATCGCATAGGAGATGCCTAATGCGTATTTGTAGTAGTCAGGGTCATCCATCATTTCACGGACAGCCTCATACTGGGGTTTTCCCTGACAGAGCATACCAATATAGGTGAGGAGCACGTCTCCATTTTTTATCTGTTTCTGCAGATAATCTTTTGAAATTGGAGCACGGTTGATTTTTTTAACAAAACTGCTTTTTCCAAGTATTTGCCCTACGAATACCAGACCACTGGGAGTAATGAGCCGCTCATCGCTGAATTCAATGTGTATTTTCTTCATTGCACTGCCTCCGCCTATCTTTTGATACTTTCATTATACAGGATAATGCATGATGATACAGTAAAAAAACAAAATTTTGTTTAACCTAGTGGGTGAAATAAAATGTATTGCGAAAATCAGTTTCCAGCAGGTATTATTGCTGAAAAAAAGGGATGTAACACTATGGTAAGTTTCACGGAATAAGGTGGATTTTCATTGACGCATATAACACCTTACAATATAATAAAAGCAAATATATAGCTTATAAAGGAGGTTCCTTAATGACGAAAAAAATAACCGCAATATTCTTGGCATTGTGCATGGCAATTTCCGTTTTGCCGATGACCATTCAGGCGGCATCAAAGCCCGATATTAAAGTTGGCGACTATGTTAAAATGGGCGCGTATAACAATGCCTCAATTCTTTGGCGATGTGTAAGCATTGACAATAACGGACCGCTTATGCTTGCAGACAAAATTGTTGACACCCTTGCATATGATGCCAAAACAAATGACAACAGCAATTCAAAATCACACAGCAGAAGCTATAAGCGTGATGATTACGGTTCTAACTATTGGAAAGACAGCAATATGCGTTCTTGGTTAAATTCGACCGCAGCTGAAGGCAAAGTCGATTGGCTTTGCGGCAACCCTCCGAAAGACGGATATGTAAGCGGTGTGGGAGCGTACAACGAAAAAGCGGGTTTTCTCAACGCTTTTTCAAAATCTGAAATTGCGGCAATGAAAACCGTTACCCAGCGTTCTCTCGTTTCTCATCCCGAATACAACAAGGGCATAGTTGATGGAGACGCAAATTCGGATTTGTTATACTACACCGATATTTCGGAAGCGGTGGCAAACTACGACAGTTCATATTTTGAAACTACAACCGAAAAGGTTTTTCTTCTTGATGTAAAGCAGGCTAATGCCGTGTGGAAAAATCTCAAAGGTTATTATGTTGCGTATAATAATGACGGTATGGCTTGGCCTTATTGGCTTCGCACTCCTGTTACCGATTGCAATCACGATATGCGTTATATCAGTTCATCGGGTCAGGTCGGTCGTTATGCTCCGTGGTATTCCGATTTGGGCGTAAGACCTGCATTTTATCTCGATTCCGAATATTTTGTTACAACTTCCGGCAGCGGCTCACAAAGCAGTCCTTATATCGGCTCTGCTCCAAATAAGCAAGAGGATGATTATACAATTTCGGAACCTGCCGAGGACGCAAATCCCGATTGGAATGTCAGCACCGAGCAAAGCATTCAGCTCACCCTCGGCCCGTGGTATTCAAATGACGGAAAATATTCTAATCCTACCATCCCTGTTTATACCATCCAAAAAACACGCAGCGACACGGAAAATATGGTTGTTGTCGTTTGCGGCGAGGGATACACAAAAAGTCAGCAGGGCAAATTCATCAATGATGTCAAACGACTTTGGCAGGACGCTATGAAATATGAACCGTATCGCAGTTATGCCGACAGATTCAATGTTTACGCTCTTTGCACAGCTTCCGAATCGACTTTTGACAATGGTGGAAGCACCTTCTTTGATGTTATAGTCGACAAATATAATTCGCCTGTTATTTCTAATAATCTCCACGGAAGTCAGTGGAAAAATCATATTTTTGAGAGATGTATCGGTCCTGAATTTATCGAGAAAATTCACGATGCTCATATCAAAAAAAAGTGTGATCCAAACACAATTCCGTCCGGTTCGGAATATGAGCCTTATTATTATGTTCACGATTATATTGCTCAGTTCGCTATGGTTGTAAACACAAAATCAGATTTCGGCGGTGCTTATAATAACCGTGAATACGGCTTCCATTATTTCATTTCGCCATCAGACAGTTATCGTGCGTCAAAAACTTTTGCACACGAGTTTGGACACGGTTTGCTCGGTCTCGGTGATGAATACAGTAACGGATATTTGCTTGACGATAAGGAACTTAAATCACTCAATCTTTCCTCGGTTGAAGACCAGGAAAAGATAAAATGGCGACAGCTTTTAGGTTTTAGAAACACATATACTTGCCGCAATGCTTACGGCTCAAAAATGCTTGTTTCAAGTTATGAGTGCATAATGAGAGACACAAACTATCAATTCTGTGAGGTTTGCCGTTTGCAGGGCTTCAAGCGAATGTCTCAGCTTGTTAAGGATGTAGACCTTTATGTTGCAACTCCCGAGGTTAAGGAATATACGGGCGCTTATTCAAAGCCGTCTGATTTTACCGACCTTGAAACAAGTTCATATTATAATTACACATATAATCGCAATGACCGACTTTTGAGCGGCAACAGCAAAAGCAGATTTAATACTAATATGAACGGTAAAAAAATCGAGCTTAGAACTGTTATTCAAAACATTTCAGATAAAAATGCACGACAATTAAAATTCAAAATGTGGATTAAGCACTCCGACGGAAGCGTTGCGACCGATTCATCGGGGAATCCGCTTCAAACAGTACAAACCTTTGACATTCCTGTTTGGAATGATAAGGCAAATTTCTGGCCGCTCGGTGCTTTGGATCACATCAAAAGCGACTTTAATTCAGGCTTAAAGAGTTGCTCGCTTATTTATCAAATTCCGTCTGATGCACAGCTTAAGAGCGGCGATACCGTGGCATTTCAGGTGCTCGATGAAAACGGAAATGTGCTTGCAGACGACAATACGGAAACACAGCGCTACACAACCGTTTCAATTCAGTATAAATTTGAGGACGGCTCTGAAATTCCAAACACTGCCGGCGGAACATTTACCGTGCCATACGGCACAAAGCTTGATTTAACACCGGCAAAAACACTTTATGATTATGAATTTATAAAGGTTGACGGCTTGAATAAGCCTATTGTTTCGGACGGAACGGTTGTTACATATTATTACAAAAATAAAAACGAAGAACACACTCACAATCTGACTTTGGTTGCTGCGAAAGCTGCCACCTGCACTACTGCGGGCAATTCCGCATACTACACCTGCGATGGCTGTGACAAGTGGTTCGCAGATGCAACAGGATCGGTAGAAATTACCGATAAAACCAGTGTGAAGATTCCGGCTCCCGGACATACCACAGGCACAGAATGGAAGTCTGATGATACTAACCACTGGCATGAATGTTCTCGTTGCCACGACAAAAAGGACGAAGCGGCTCACGATTACGGTTCTGACAATGTTTGCGACACCTGCGGATATTACAAAACTGTACCGCACACTCACAATCTGACTTTGGTTGCTGCGAAAGCTGCCACCTGCACAGAGGGCGGTAAGGAAGCATACTACAAGTGCGAAGGTTGTGGCAAGTTCTATGAAGATGTACTCGGTACAAAGGAAATAACCGACCTTGCATCTTGGGGCAATATTGCTAAGATTGCCCACACCACAAAGCAAACCGTAACAAAGGCAACCCCAACAGCAAACGGCAAGATAGTAAATTACTGTTCGGTATGTAAGAAAACTCTTTCAACGACAGTAATTACAAAGGCATCAAGCATAAAGCTTAAAGCAACATCATTAACATATAACGGAAAGGTTAGAACACCTAAGGTTATTGTTAAGGACAGAACAGGAAAGACACTTGTTAAGAATACTGACTATACTGTGTCTTATGCAAAAGGCAGAAAGTATGTTGGCAAGTACGCAGTAAAGATTACCTTTAAGGGTAAATACAGCGGAACAAAGACGCTTTATTTCACAATCAAGCCAAAGGCAACAAGTATTTCCTCACTTAAAGCAGGTTCAAAGAAGTTTACAGTAAAGTGGAAGAAGCAGGCTACACAGACAACAGGCTATCAGGTACAGTACAGTGCCTCAAGTAAATTCAGCAAGGCTAAGACCGTAACAGTAGGCAAGAATACAACAGTATCAAAGAAAATTTCAAAGCTTTCGGGCAAGAAAAAGTATTATGTAAGAGTTCGCACCTATAAGACAGTTAAGATTAACGGCAAATCCATAAGGATTTATTCAGGCTGGTCAAAAGCTAAGACTGTTACAACAAAGAAATAAAAACTATACCGTAACCTTTGATTCTGCTGGTGGCTCTGCAGTAACGACTCAGACTATCGAAGAAGGTCAGAAGGCAACCAAACCTGCCGCTCCTACCAAGTCTGACGATACCACCAAGCCTTCGGATGATGTTCAGAATCCGCAGACCGGCGACAACAGTATGAGTGGCTGTGGATCGCTCTGCTGTTCGTCAGCGGCTTCGGAGTTGTGACAACTACTGTTTATACTAAAAAAGAAAATCTGTGAAATAACAGATAGCTAACCATTTAAGGATGGCGGTAGCGGAGCTTCCGCTGCCGCCTTTTCCTTACGAAAAGAAATCGAACAAGGAGAAATCAAATGGACGAACAAGAAAAAGAAATTGAAGAAATACTCAGAACATTTGACAAAGCACCTTCGCCTTCGTCAGAGAATAGTGTTCAAAGTCATTTTAGTGCGATTGGGGGCATTTATGACTGAGACTTTTGAGAGACATCGCTCAAATCAAAATCGTAACACGAATTGAAATGAGCAAAACTCCGAGCGAATACAGAAAATCATATTTATAACCGTTGACTTTATAAAAGCTCGGGTGTATAATCAAAAAAATAAAGCTGTCTCGGCTGATGAAGACTATAAATTTTGCTGTTTCTGAACACAACAGCAGAGTTTACAGTCTTATTTTTTTAGGTGATAATATGAAATTCAAAAAATATGCAACAAAAACGCTGATGATCGTTATCGGATCAATAATATCCGCATACGGAATTACGCTTGCAATAGGCGCAGGTTTCGGCGGCGCAACACTTGCGATATTGTGGCAAGGGCTGACGAATGTGACAGGTATGTCAATCGGCACATCGTCGCTTATTGTGGCTGTGGCAATGATAATTTTTGCCCTTTTCTATGACAGAAAACAAATCAATATTGGCACAATTCTTTACCAAATCATTTACAGTTTTTTCGTAGATGTATTCACAAAAATTCAGCATTATACAGATATTAAAGCGGTTAATTTTGTTATAATGCTGCTTGGCATTGCTATATTTTCGTTCGGAACGGGGATTTACTCCGCCGCTGATTTCGGCAGGGGCTCATATGAAGCAGTCACATTTTCGCTTGCCGAAAAAAACGGGTGGAAAATCAAAATCGTACGAATGGTTCTTGATATTATAATGGTAATTATCGGCGTTTTGCTCGGCGGTAAATTCGGAATTTGCACAATTGCCACCGTTTTGCTCTCCGGTCCGATAATTCAGGCAACCGTAAGCACTGTTAAGAAATCAAAGATTTTAAAAAACATTTCTTAAAATTCTCATACAAGCCTAAAAGTGATAAGACATACAAAAAGGATGGAATTCGATTTTGAACAAGTCCGTAAAAAATGGACAATAGAAAAAACGGAGTTAAGGTTATATCCGCTAACGAAAACATTAGCGAAGGCTCAAAAGGCATAATTCTTGAATACGTACTTGAAGGTATGGCTGAATATTATTCAGCAGACTTATCAGAGAAAGTCATTTTGCCGATGATCGTACTTAAATGCTTTGATGATATTCTTTCCCCTACCCTACCAAAGAAGCCGTTGTTAAAAAGGCTGAAGAACTTCAAGCACAAGGTATGATTTCAGTTATTGACAAAGTAATGGCATTATTATACTATGACAGTGTGAGTTAACAGTAAACCAAAGAACAATATGTCGATCATGAAAGAATGCTCCTTTGTGTTTCCCGTGCTTATGATTATTACAAGCAAAATAGCTATTGACTAAAACATTTACACAAAATCAGTGTTAAAAATATAGCCGATGCAACAAAAACAAAATACCACTGAATTTGGAGAAAAATTATGATTTTTAAGAAACCTGTTTTATCAGATGGAATTACAGAAAGCACTTTTGAATGCAAAAGAGATGGATTGACGATTCGTGGAACAATCTACCGTCCAAAAGGAGATCATCTTCCGATTGCAATTGTATGTCACGGATTTATGGCATGGCAAGACAGTGTGAAACATTATGCGGCTTTTTTGGCTGAAATGGGATATGTTGCATTTACATTTGATTTTTGTGGCGGTTCTGCTATGTGTGGAAAAAGTGACGGAAAAACCACAGAGATGTCTGTTCTGACAGAAACCAAAGATCTGAAAGCGGTCATTGAAAATGTTAGAAATCTTTCCTATACAGATTCTGAAAAAATTTTATTGATGGGATGCAGTCAGGGCGGTTTTGTGTCTGCTTTGGTGGCAGCAAAGAACAACTTTCCGATAGAAAAACTTGTCCTGTTTTATCCGGCATTGTGTATCCCGGATGACGCCAGAGCCGGAAAAATGATGATGGCAAAATTTGATCCGCAAAATGTTCCCGATACTTTCCGCTGCGGACTGATGAAATTGGGGTGTTGCTATGCAATGGATGTCATGCAAATGGATGCCTTTGCAGAAATTAAGAACTACGCCGGCAGGGTGTGCATCGTGCATGGTACAAAGGATAAAATCGTAGATGTTTCTTATGCCACACGTGCGGCAGAAGCATATAAAAGTACGATGCCGATCGGAATGCAAGATTCCAAACGGGTGCAACTTCATTTTATAGATGGCGGAGGGCATATGTTTTCGAAAAAGCATGATGTCATTGCAATGAAATTATTAAAAGAATTCGCCGCAAAACACGAATGATTTTCATCTGATACCATATGGACAAATCTCCACCTTTAAAGACTTGACAGTTGATATAATCTGCCATCACCTCGGAACATTCGTGTTCCGAGGCTTTTTTATGCCCGAATACTGCTTTTTACGGCGGTATTCGAGCAAAGTGTCTGCGTTCTTTGCAAAATTTCTTTTATATTTTTCAAGGTGTACTCGGTCGGAACTCCTATGCCGATGTCATTCGTTCCGAATAAAATCACAAGATTTTTCGGGTTTATGTTCAAGGCGTTACATTCGAGCCTTTCCAACAATCTGTCGCTGTCAACGGCAAACAATCCCGCACCGATTGCGCCGCAAAATTCAGGCTTATCGGATATGAAAATCTTTGTGTTCAACCGCTTTTGCAACACTTTTTTCAAAAACGTGTTTTCGGGCAGATGAAATAGTCCCCCTTGGCTTGTAACTAAACCTAAAAATCGCATAATTTTTAAGGCTTTTGCCCTGTTTTAGGCAGAAGCCTTTTTGCATATTTAATAAGATTTTCTTCTTCGTGTAATATTAAATGTGTCGGCTGTAAAATTAACAAAAATTTAATTGGATTCCTGAATCCGTGAACCTTGTTTCAAAATGAAAAGGCACACAGGAAATGTTTGCCATATTTGTTATTGTATACTAAATTTTGAAAATGCTGCATAATTTTGCGTTCAGAAAAAGACTGCACCATTTGTGTGCAGCTGCCATTGCCATATTCAGCTACCTGTTGTCAGGTGATGAATGCAAAGCTGTCATAAAGACGCTTGAAAGTAAATCTCCAGCGATTACTCCTTCCAATGGACAGCACCAGACGGCCGGCATGTTCTGTCAGATGTCCCGCAAACTGCATAAGATTACTGATCACCGTACGTATTCTTCGGCGATGTATTTTCTTCCGGCCGGGAGCATCCTTCTTTTTCAGCGATTCCTGCCCTATGATTCGAAGGATATTATATGCGATCATTGTCAGCTCCAGCACCAGTTTGTTGCTCTCAAACTTTCCCGACGGGAGTCTTTCAACATCCATG
>NZ_QUFB01000062.1 GCF_003478335.1 Clostridium sp. AM49-4BH | reverse complement strand
TAGCACAGCGCTGCACCAATACACAGTAAGATCAGACATTTCATTCCTGTTTTCATTCCGTTCCTCCATCCTGAATCATCCCCTCAAGTTCCCCTCAATTAAAAACTGCTCTCTTACTTAAAGACAACGTAAGAACTATTTTCGGTGCTGTCCGGACTCCACACACCCTGGGTAGCCTTTTCCTTGCCGGAATTAATATACAGGCGGGCGCGGTTACATCCACCCTCACGTACTGAATTGGTAATGATACCGTGAACTCCCAATGGGATCCTGACCTCGCCACTGCAGTCGCGCAGATTGGTCCGATTACATGTAGCACTGTTATAATAACTTCCCTTTACAATCGTGTACGTGGCGGCATATTTTTGAGGATAGCAATACACCTTTGATGTATTCCTTTTTTCTCTCCATCTCGTATAAAATGGATTTTCGTCCAAGCCCTTGACGTACGAATACTCCTCATCCTAACGTTGCCGGCTGCCGACGCGAGCGGACTGGTTGACAGCATGCTGACCGCTGTCATACTCAATACGATACCGTAACTTAACAGTTTTGTTTTATTGATTCTCATATTTTCCTCCATTTCTCATGCAGAAACTTTATATTTTCTGCAGTATCGTGTACTTCCATAGCATACACAGACCTAATATGCTATAATTATCAAGTAAAAGTTTAATCTGCGACACTGATGGTCTGTTCTCAAGTACCGCAGATTTTTGTAGAGAAACTCTACAAGACGCCATCATAAAGATGTTTACTTCTTTGTAACATCTTTATGATTCAATGACTGTGGTCTTACCGGCTGATGTAAAAATCCTACACACATCGGAGGCCATCCCTGTTCAATGACTCTCACATCTCGTTTTACAATCTTACCGGTCAACTTCATTACTGGGTTCTCTTTCTTTTCCATAATAATCCTCCATTTGTTAATACTATAAGCACATTGTTCCATAATGTTTCACATTATTTCCTGACGAAGTAATTTGGCCAAGATTACCGTCAGCGCACATAGGATAATTGCCGATGCAATAAATATGTGCAGAATCCCTGACAATAGATACAGACAGCTTGCAATCAATACTTCTGTCAATATTGCTACATAAACACCTTTTCGACAATCAGACATCTCTTCCTTTGACAGATTGAGATTGGGATGATTAACCGGTGAAAATATAAACAATACACAAATGCTGATTATCACTAGAAAAATCATTACAATCGGGTGTGTTTGAAGAAAAGGCGCTATCCATCTGACTACTGCCAATAGCATCGCAATCGTTCCTACCAAACAACCAAGCAAGGTTTTCGCATGATATCCGCCAGAGTACTGCCGTATCCCTTTAAAAGCAACAGCATATATTAATCCTTCCAGTATGTTATGCGTCCATAAACATACCATCGCTAGCAAGGTATACGTAATGACTTGCTCTGCTCGTATTGTCAAAGCATAAATATATTCATCACGTTTCTCGCTTTCCAAAATTTCCTGACCTATCATCCGATCCACAAGTTTGGTTATCATGTGTGTCCTCCATCTGGACAATGTGCATCTCAAAGTTATATTTTCACTTTAACAAATCCATTGCGAATTTCAATGTCCATGTAAAAATTCGACTATTTCATGTAAAAATTCGACTATATTTTTTTATGAAAAATTTTAAAATATGTCTTGACAAATCTTTTTCAGGTTAAATCTCAACCGAGAACTCCATGTCGACAACATAATTATTTAGTGTTAAAATAGTCAGGGATTCCATCTTCTCATATACTGAATTATGCACATTTGGAATCAAAGATTAAAAACGGAAAGTGAGGCGAAGAATATGAAGAAGCAGCATAGGCGTTGGATCAGTCTGTTCCTCGTTTTGGTGTTTATCCTCAACGGTATTTTTCTTGATGTTCCCGAACTGCATCAAGCTGCATCTCAGTTCACATTCGCCAATCACAAAGTTGTTTTTTCAGATCAGGATACGATACTGCATGCCTCGGCAAATATCCTACGAAATGCTGATTTTTGCACAGAAGATCTGCTCGGCATACAATCACGCGACGCCTCCAGTCTGCGTGGTGTAAGAGACGGTCGCAGAAGCAATGCAAAAGTACGAGTATTCTTGTCCTTGGTACATATTTTAGATTCAAAGATTTCCTATATTTCGGAAATGGCAGACTGTACCTGCATTGGCAATATTACCTTTAGCTGCAGGACAATTCTGCGTTATATACAGCGGCAGGATGGTAAAAAGCCACTTTAATCCACGATAGCGAGTAGCGTAATAAAAAGTCTAGCGTTCTTATTTTTAGATTTATGGAGGATTATTATGAGTATACCATTGTGGATTTTAATTATTATTGGAAGTATTTTTGGAATTGTTTTAACTGGCGGCACGGTGATCGGCTTGATCGCTGTCATTATTTTTAAGATCTACCGCAAAGTTAGATTTGGAATTTCCTTATACGAATAAACAACTATTTATGCCATAACTTATAAAAGAGCAAAGCCTACGTTTTTTGCTCTGCAAGAATTACTAAAGCAATTCTTGGTGGTATAACACCACATTGTGAGCAGTTTCCTATAAAAAGGTAAAGAAACGGCTGTCCTGCGGATCAAACTGCAGGACAGCCATTCTTTATGTTGCACGTAACATTTCTTTACAGTTTCGCTAAGTCTTCCTGACTGATCAGACGAACATCGCTCGCTTTCAGCACTTCTGCACCTTTCTTAATATCGGTAACACGGAAGATCAAATGCGCCTTACCGGATGTATGCGTGTTAAAAGCATACATATATTCAACATTGATCCCATTCTCGCCAAAAATATCTAACACATTTGCCAGACTTCCCGGCTGATCCGACAACTCAATCGCCATAACATCCTTCGTAGAAGATACATAACCTGCATCTTTTATCACTGTGGATGCATTGTAGACATCATCAACGATCAATCGAACGATACCAAAGTCCTGCGCATCCGCAACCGATAATGCACGCATATTAATATTATTTTCACGAAGTACATCGGTCAGCTCTTTTAATTTACCCGGCTTGTTTTCCAAAAATACAGAAATCTGCTTAACCATCATAGTGGACACCCCCATTCATTTTTACATTATTTATACAAATTTCTCTTATCGATAACGCGTACCGCCTTACCTTCACTTCTTGTAATTGTTTTCGGATTTACAAGAGTTACTTTCGCATAAATACCAAGCATTGCTTTCAATGCAGTTACCAATTCCTTCTCCTTTGCCGTAACTTCGCTCATGCTGTCTGAGAACATCTCCGGCGTCATCTCCACCTGTACCTCGATCGTATCACTGTTGTTGACACGATCAACGATGATCTGATAATTTGCCGCATATCCTTTATTCATCAATACCGTTTCGATCTGTGATGGGAATACATTCACACCTTTGACGATCAACATATCATCACTGCGACCCAACGGTTTTGTCATTTTGATATGTGTACGTCCGCAGGAACATTTCTTGCGGCTCAAGATACAAATATCTCTCGTGCGGTAACGAAGCAGCGGGAATGCCTCTTTCGTGATACTTGTAAATACAAGCTCACCTTTTTCTCCATCCGGAAGAACCTCCCCCGTCTTTGGATTGATTACTTCTGCAATAAAATGATCTTCATTGACATGCATGCCGTTCTGCTCAGAACACTCAAAGGCTACACCCGGTCCGGAAATCTCTGTCAGGCCATAGATATCATATGCTTTGATACCAAGTTTTTCCTCAATATCATGTCGCATCTCCTCAGTCCACGCCTCTGCACCAAAGATACCTGCCTTTAACTTAATCTGATCCTGTACGCCTTTCTCATGAATACTCTCTGCCAAATATGCTGCATAAGACGGTGTACAGCAAAGGATCGTGGATCCCAGATCGGTCATAAACTGAATCTGACGCTCTGTATTACCGGAAGACATTGGGATCGTTAGGGATCCAACTTTGTGGGAACCGCCATTTAAGCCGGAACCACCGGTAAATAATCCATAACCATAGGATACATGCACAATATCTTCTTTGGTACCACCGGCTGCTACGATCGCTCTGGCACAGCAGTCTTCCCATAGATCCAGATCATGCTGTGTATAAAAAGCTACCACACGTCTTCCTGTTGTACCACTGGTTGACTGGATGCGTACACAATCCTTTAATGGCATCGCTAACAGTCCATATGGATACTGATCTCTTAAGTCGTCCTTCTCCATAAATGGTAATTTATGCAGATCCTCAACGCCATGAATATCTTCCGGTTTGATCCCTGCCTCGTCCATTTTATTTTTGTAGAATGGAACATTGTCGTAGATGTGTTTCACCTGCTTAACAAGTCGCTCACTCTGCAGTTTCTTGATTTCTTCTACCGGCATCGTTTCGATTTCCGGCTGAAAATAATTTTGTGCCATGGTATTCACCCATTCCTCTCTCATATTGCAAGTTCGGGAGCTTCCCCTCCCAAAACTTGCTTTGCGAATTTCCTTCGCATTGTAAACCGCTAATATATCTTTATTCTAGTTGCGTCCCAGCATAAACGCTTTCTTGTTCATCTCCAAGAACTTCGGCGGTACACACGCTTCCAAAGACGCCAGCCAAGCTTCCTCGCTGATCTCCGGGAAGTAACGTGATACTCGTCCCATAAGCACGATATTTACCGCTTTTGGACTGCCTGCCTCCATAGCAAGAGACAATGCATCCATATCATCAATATCCGCCCCGGCAGCTTTCATCTTTTCGATGAGATTCTCCGGATACTCTGCTGCTCCTGTGATAACCGGCATCGGGTCGATTTCCTGATCAGAAACGACAATCTTGCCGCCTTTCTTGAGATAGTTCATGTATCTGGCTGCCTCTAATTTTTCAAAAGAGATAATAACATCTGCTTGTCCTTTGTCAATGATCGGTGAATACACTTTGTCACCATAGCGCACATATGTTACAACGCTTCCTCCGCGCTGACTCATTCCGTGTACCTCAGATACTTTTACATCATAATTTTGACTGAGAAGTACATGTCCTAAAAGCTTGCTGGCAAGCAGAGAACCCTGACCACCTACACCTACGATCATAATATTTTTCGTCATTTTTGCGTCCTCCTATTCCGTAATTGCATCAAATTTGCAAAGCTGTTTACAAACGCCGCAGCCAACGCAAAGTGTGTTGTCGATCTGCGCTTTGCCGCCCTTAATACTAATTGCCGGACAGCCAAGCTTCATGCACATTTTGCAGCCCTTGCATTTGTCTTTATCAACATTCAAAGGAGGTTTTACCTCAACATATTTGAGAAGTGCACATGGTCTTCTGCTGATGATCACGGATGGCTCAGCGGCAGCAAGTTCTTCTTTGACTGCCTTATCACATGCTTCCAGATCGTATGGATCAACGACACGAACGCGGTTAAAGCCCATCGCCTTGCAAAGTGCTTCAAGATTGATCTTACCTGCCGGATCGCCCTTGATGTTGTAACCGGTCGTTGGATTCTGCTGATGACCTGTCATTCCCGTAATGGAATTATCTAAGATAATAACTGTTGAATTGCTCATGTTATAAGCAATGTTAGCAAGTCCGGTCATTCCGGAATGCATGAATGTAGAATCTCCGATCACGGCAACGGTCTTGCCTTCAGATTCTTCGCCACGCGCTTTATTAAATCCATGGATCGAGCTGATGGATGCGCCCATACATGCTGTTACGTCGATTGCTGACAATGGCGCAACTGCTCCTAATGTATAACATCCAATATCACCCATAACGGTACATTTGTTTTTGGATAATGTGTAGAACATTCCTCTATGAGGACAGCCCGCACACATTACCGGCGGTCTGACCGGAATGTTTTCATCCAAAGTCAGGCTTTCCTCTACCGGGATACCCATCTTTTCTGCAACCAGATTTTGTGAAAATTCATCTTCTAATGGGAATACGTCTTTACCTGTCACATCCAGTCCTAATTTCTTACAATGGCTCTCGATAATATCATCCAATTCTTCTATAATGAATAATTTGTCTACTTTTTGTGCAAAATCAAGAATTAATTTTTCAGGAAGCGGGTTGATCAGTCCCAATTTCAGGACACTTGCATTGTCTCCGAACACTTCCTTCACATATTGATACGAAGTTGAAGATGTTATAATTCCGATCTTAGTATCACCCATCTCAACACGGTTGAGTGGTGTTGTCTCAGCGTATGCGATCAAGTCTCTGGTACGCTGCTCTACAATTGGATGACGGCGTTTCGCATTTGCCGGCATCATAACATATTTTGCTATGTCTTTCTTATATTCTTTGAGTGCCGGCTCCACACGTTCGGATGTTTCAACCAAACTCTGTGAATGTGCAACACGGGTACACATTTTCATGAATACCGGCGTATCATATTTCTCAGAAATTTCATAAGCGATCTTTGTGAATGCAAGTGCCTCTGCAGAATCCGAAGGCTCTAACATTGGTACCTTGGCAGCGATCGCATAATGTCTTGAATCCTGCTCGTTCTGGGATGAGTGCATACCCGCATCGTCCGCAACACCGATGATCATTCCGGCATTGATTCCGGTATAAGAGATCGTGAATAACGGATCTGCTGCGACATTAAGTCCTACGTGCTTCATTCCGCAAAAACTGCGTTTTCCCGCTACGGCAGCACCAAAAGCCACTTCCAGTGCTACTTTCTCATTTGGCGCCCACTCACAATAAATCTCATCGTACTTAGCTGCTTCTTCCGTAATCTCGGTACTTGGCGTACCCGGATAACTGGAAGCAACGCCACAGCCCGCTTCATACAGACCTCGTGCAACTGCAGCGTTACCTATCATTAACTGTTTCATTTAGCAGTTCCTCCTTTTTATCTAATGTGCTCTCGAAATAATATGTATGAACTTCGCGAGAGCGCATCCTGCATAATACTGATAATATTTTATCAAAAATTAAGCATAAGGTAAACTACTAATTGTGGGCAAGGGTGTTATTTGCAAAATTGGAACGTCCTAAGGATAAACCACTTTGCTGTGAAATCCTCTATTTGCAAAATTGGAATGCCTCTAGGTCGAATAACTGGCGACGTTCAAAATAGCAAGCTGACCATCCATTATATTCTGACTGTGCGATCAGATAAACCGCATGTCTTCCTGTGACGTTTTGCACTTTTGTACGAAGCGTAGTGCTATCTCGCTCAAACTCTGCCACGCCAATTTCTGTCTGCTCATCGTCGATACAAATATGCAGTTTGCCATGACAGCCTCGCGGATGTACTTTTGCCATAAATGTCATTTCATCTCCGGTAAAATCATCGCCAAAATCAAAATACTTCCAGCCCATTACGCAGCCATCGGTAATATTAGT
Source organism: Clostridium sp. AM49-4BH (assembly GCF_003478335.1). Lineage (GTDB taxonomy): Bacteria > Bacillota > Clostridia > Lachnospirales > Lachnospiraceae > Butyribacter. Next base: position 5,972 of record NZ_QUFB01000062.1, on the reverse strand, counting down.
GATGATTCTTGTAAAAGGATCTAATTCTGTGATGAATGCCGCTGGTTCATCTGCCTCAATTTTCTCTTCCTTTGACTCTGTGTCAACCTTAGGTTCTGCCTCTGACGGCTGCTCCGTTGTATCTGCTTCCTGCTCATTGCGTAAATGCTGGTCTGTGCTTTCAACGTTTTTCTCCAATTGAGCAGTTTTTATCTGTACGTTTTTCAGAACACATACCGTATCTGCCGCCGTTGCTTCATACGGATTCAACGACTCCTCAAATCCAAGAGATGTCATTTCCACGGTTGGGATCGTGCCGTCTTCTAATATCTCGATCCGCTCCACACAGCCCCTGCGCGACATGATCGAGCCATTGGTCATGCGATGATAAAAAATATACCACTGTCCGTTAATCTGGCAGATGGAGCCATGATTATTACCACCCGGATAGTCGGCACCATTATCCACAATATATCCTCGATATGTAAATGGCCCGGTTGGAGAATCCGATGTAGCATATGCAAGCCTGCTGCCAATTTTAGGTGAATAGATCAAATAATAGGTATCTCCTACTTTTCGTGGGGAACAGGCTTCAAAAAATCCATCCTCCGTCTCCGTAACCGGAATAATGTCCGTCTGATAACTTCCATCCACGACTTCATACATATTGTCCCCGTTCAGTTCACACATGTAAGATCCCAAGAATCCACAATACACGTATACTCTTCCGTCATCATCAACCAATACACCCGGGTCGATAAACGTACCGTTGTCATAATGATCCGGTATATTGTACTGATACTTGGACAGCATCATAAATGGGCCTTCCGGTCGGTCACTCACCGCTACACAGCCTTTCGCATCTACAATATATGCATAGAGATAATATTTACCATCTTTCTCTACAACGTCCGGTGCATATAATTCATGTTCTGTCCAAGGTGTATCCGTTGTTTTGCCCTCTTTTGCCTTTGATCGGAAAATATCTCCGTGGCATGTCCAATGACTCAAATCATGGACAGATGCAGACCACACTTTTAATTTGTAATCACAAAATCTTTCACAATCCACACAATCATGTGATCCGTATACATATACGCGATCCCCAAATACTCTTGGTTCTCCATCCGGGATATACTCCCAAGATGGTAAATAAGGATTTGCCATAGTTAACCTCCGTTCTGTTCTTCGATAGGATATTCGGTGCAACTGTTAGTTTGCTCTCGCATCGTGATATTTATTTTGACGAGAATAACTTTTCATTGTAAAATTACTATGATGCAAACGACAAATATCGTTCGACCATAACCCTATTACTGTGTGTATTATACAAAAAGAATGTTTGTGGTTCAATAGAACAAAAAGACGTATATCTTTCATTTTCAGACTTGCGAAAATGGTTATAGAACCATGGAGTACTGTTTGTGTTTTCAGCACAGAGACAGTGCGGAACATCAGAACGGGGGTTATAGAACCATGGAGTACTGTTTGTATTTTCAACCAAAAGAAACGTGCTGAAGATAGAATGGAGATTTCGTATGGATTTTTTTTTGAATTGGTTTACACAGGATGAAACATTTCCTTTTTTTATACAATATGGAACACATGACGAAGATCTGTGTCTACATACACATGCCGATTTTTCAGAGCTTGTGATCGTGCTGAGCGGCACCGCCACACATGTGGTGGACGGAGAAGAGTATCCAATCCGTAAGGGGGATGTTTTTGTGATCAGTAATAATACTGCACACGGCTATAAACACCCCAAAAATTTTCATATATGTAATATCATGTTCCACCTGTCCTATTTTTTGGACTATCAAAGTGATATTAAAACAACGGCAGGCTTTCATGCACTTTTTGTCATTGAACCCACCTTAACCAAAACCCAAGGTTTTAAACGACAATTAACGTTGAACTTAGCACAATATGAAGAAATCCACACGTTGATCGCTTCACTCAAAAATGAATACGAAACTAAACTCCCCGGCTATCAGACAATGATCATCAGTCTGCTCTCACAGCTTTTTACTTCGTTGTCACGTTTTTATGACGTGTCCCAAAAATCTGACAGTAAAGAGGTTGTTTCCATCGCAAATACTATTGCTTATATGGAAAATCATTACAATGAAGATTTATCCATCGAAGAACTGGCACAGTATTCCGGATTGTCCTCCAGACATTTCCGCCGGATCTTTCAGCGCATATACAGCATTAGTCCTACAAAATATATGACGATATTGCGCATTCAGGCCGCTATGAAAGCTCTGCAAAATCCTCATCTTTCGATCACAGAGATCGCTTTACTCTGCGGTTTTTCAGACAGTAATTATTTCTCAAGAAAATTTAAGGCTGAAACAGGAAAAAGCCCGCTGGAATACCGTAAGTATATCCAGGGACTTTCTAATTCCAGTATAACGATTTAACAACCGGCACGTCACGCAGGTCCGGATGAACAAATGCTCGGTCTGTCACGCAGATCCTGATAAACACATGTCCGGCACGTCACGCAGATCCTGATAAACACATGTCCGGCACGTCACGCAGGTCCTGTTTCAATTTATCGGAAACTTACCCATACAACCGGGTAGATTCCGTTCGGATCCCAGTCGGGCGGAAGATTGTCTTTATATTCTGAAATCGTATCTTCCGGCAATACAAATATTGGATTCTTAACAATATCTTCTTTTTTGGTCTCAACCGTTTGCATACCGGCACGTTTTTTTGCCGTAATTTCTTTTCCCATCATTACCTTTTCACGATCACTAAAATTAGCACTCGTAAATTTTCCATTCAGGAACTCTGTCAATTTCTTGCCTTTTAGATTCTCGCCCTCTTTTCCGGATGGCAATTCCTCCTTACTCAGCGGTGTACTGCGAATCAACATCGCCTTTTCCCCTAACAGAGCTTTATCCAATACCATCCAGCGCATTCCGGCATAGTATACTTTAGTTCCAATCTCTGCCTTACGCATAAAGCGTTTTTGGTAACGGGTTGTGCGGTGTTCTGCATCTGCATATGCACCAGCCAAACGATATACCTTCATTGCTTTCTTATGGTGATTATCATCGTCATATTTCTTGGCGATCTTGTAATAACAGGATTTCTTCATTGTTCCTACACCCGGCAAATATTCTACCTGATCATAAGAATTGATGGCAGCTTTGTAATCGCCAAGCATTTTATGCCCAAAACCTTTTACGATATACGACAATGGAGTTACCATGATCACCATACAGATAACAACAATTACTGCCAATGCAATAGCGCGACGCTTATACACTTTGCGCGTTTCAATCTTGCGAATCCCCGCATGGCAAGCTTTGTCTCCTGCTTCTGCTTTATCTGCATATGCTGCAAATTTCTTTAATCTCCGATACTCGCTATTTGCAGCAATGTAGTCACTCTTTGTTTTTGCTTTGTCATACATATCTTTCGCCGTCTGTAAGGTTTTCTCGCAACCTTCACGTTCTATCTGATCTGCCTTATCTGCGCACTGCTTACGACGCTTCCTGGCATCCTCATAATCTCCCAACTCCTCAAACATGGCGGCTGCGGAGCGAAGCGACGTTACCGCTCTCTCAAATCTCTCGACACAGTCGATTGCATCCATCAGTTCTACGGCAGTATTATATTTTTCCTCTTCCGGAGAGGGACCTGTCTTAAAAATGTCCTCTTTACTAAGTGCCATATTTTCCTCCATTCATTTCGTTACTTCCAAAACGGTTCTCTGCAAAGTTGGCTGCTTTTCGAAGCCACTTTCTATATCGTTTGTTTTCTCCAAACTACTCTCTGCAAAGTTGGCTGCTTTTCAAAGCCACTCGAACTTCCTTATTATACAATACCTTGCGCATCTTTACACCCTTTTTTTAATTTTTTCCCGGGAAAGTTTATTTTTGAGTTAATTAATGATCATTTCCCACACTGTTTGCATAATGCTGTCATTTCTGACTGTTGACAGATTCCACTGTTCGCATAATGCTGTCATTTCTGACTGTTGACAGATTCCACTGTTCGCCTGCTACTGTTATGTCTGACTTTTGGCAGATTCCGGAAATATCTCGTCCAAGAAACGCGACGGATCAGTTTCATGATGAAGTCTGGTCTTTACATAGCTCATAATTAGCTTTGTTTTTGCGCGCGTCATTGCAACATAAAAAAGTCGTCGTTCTTCTTCCACATCTGCATCCAAAACCGCTTTGTTGTGAGGAGCAACACCTTCATTGACATCCGGAAGAAACACGATTTCATATTCCAATCCTTTGGCACCATGCATTGTCAATAGCTGTACCGCATCTTCTTTGGTTTCGTATTTTTTGTTTTCTTGCTCCTGCAGCGCCTCGCCATATTGTTTTATATAGTCAAACCATGCCTCCGTGGTCTCACACGCTCTCGCATCTTCCTGTAATTCATCCAATATATCAAACATATCCTCAGCGCGGATTCCCCGGTACTCTGCATATTCTCGAATATATTCATCGTAACCGATTCCCTTACGAATAAAATTAATGGCAGCATATGGTTTTAGCGACACCAGCATGGCAAGGTCTGATTGTAATTGCTCTATACGGTCAACCATCCAATCTTTATCTTCATAAAATAATTTTAATTCTTCAAAATCTGCATAAGTTTCCGTAAAAGCATTCCGATGTACATAGCGTTTTGGTCGATTAATGATACGCATCACCTTACTTCGCTCTCTTGCCCCTTGCGCCACCTCGATATAGGTCAATATATCTTTTGCGATCCAGTGCTCATATAAATTTGGCAAATGCTCCTTTAATTCAAAAGGAATGTTATACTCCATCAGCTTTACCGTCAGTCCGCGCGCCTGAGGATTGGTTCGAAACAGTACTGCCATTTCCCTGTACAAAACTCCCTTTTTACGATACTCCAAAATCTGCTGCCGTATCGCTTCATTTTGCTCAGCACTTTTTTCATAACAAAGGTTCTCGACCTCAGCTCCCGCCTCATGCGCTGCGATGATGTCCTTTGGCAAACGATTTTGATTATGGGCGATCAGATTCCCTGCCGCTTTTACAATATTGGCACTACAGCGGTAGTTTACCCCCAGCTTACATATTTGTGCGTTTTTATAATCCGCCAGAAATTGCTTCATAATATCCGGTCGTGCTCCTCGGAATCCATATATAGATTGATCGTCATCTCCTACTACAAAAAGATGGTTTTTCGGCTGCGCCAACAGTTTAACTGTCTCATATTGGACACGATTAATATCTTGAAATTCATCGATCAAAATATATGGATATTTTTGCTGCCACAGTGCGCGAATATCCGGCCGCTGTTCCAAAAGTTCGTAGCAATATACCAGCATATCATCAAAGTCAATAAGCCGCTTCTTCTCTAAGCAATGTTGATATTTCGTAAATATCTGTCGAAATGTATCCCCCGGACAGATCGGCGAATAATAGTGCTCCAGCTCTATCCGCTCTCCTTTCACACGACTGATCTCCGCAGTCAGATCCACCAGAAACTCATTTTCATCCTGTATTTCTAATCTGCTTTCAGCAACCAGATCCCGCAAAATACGATACTTCATCTCGTCACGTATAATGTTATCTGCACTATAATGATAAGCATATTTTAATATCGTAAAGAAAACCGCATGAAACGTTCCAAATTGAACACCGCCCTTGCCTCCCTCTGCCAAATAGCGCTGCTTCATCTCAGCAGCAGCCGCTTTCGTAAAGGTAATGACTAAAATATTGCCGGGAGCTACATCATGCTCTTTAACCAATCGTTTGATACGCTCTGTAATTGTATATGTCTTTCCGGAACCAGGTCCCGCCAAAACTAACATCGGTCCGGCAAAATGCGATACAGCAATTCTCTGCTCTTCGTTTAGTTCCCTCATAATCCTCCTAATCGGGTAGGAGGTAGATAATTATCTTATCTACCGACCTCCCACACCACCGTACGTACCGTTCGGTATACGGCGGTTCTTTAGTTTTCACATATTTTCAGGTAAAACT
>NZ_QUFB01000061.1 GCF_003478335.1 Clostridium sp. AM49-4BH | reverse complement strand
CCTAAATCACTTCGAAAAAAAAGATATTGGTTTATACAATGAAAAGTCAATGTCTATATATTGGGTGTAAGAAAAATCTCTGCAAGTGTAATCTTCGTCTTCGTTAATTTCTACATTTTGAAATTTTGAAAGGGAATTCATAAATACCTCTTTTCTATCAATAATAATGATTCGTAAATTTTTCAAAAAACTGACTGATAACTAAAAATTATCCGCCACAGCACATCTCTCCGTCCGATAATATTCAATTATCAGTACCAAATGTGAATAGTTTTGTGCAGAAGAATTCGACACACAGAAATCCTATAATTTTCAGATAATTATTCAATAATGAAAATTTTAAATTGCATCGTTTCCTTGATGTAAGAAGTAAATGTTTGTATAGTTCGATAAATCATATGATTTCATACGTAACACATGGGTTGAATGCCAGGTTGATTCAAAAGTATACTAAATATGGTTACATATCGAGCAATACAAGGGGGAGAGATTCCGGTGCTATATAAGTATCGAAAACCGGATGCAAAAGATCTGTATCGGGTACAAGGATATGTGGATGCTTTGCTGGAAAAGCAAGTCAGGAAAATGATTGGAAGGAAGATGAAAGAAATGTTATGAGAAAAACCTAATAATTATGAAAAAAATCATATCTTTCTAGCAATATTGTTCTATCTGCGGTATACTAGATGAGAAAAAAGAACGACGCTATAGGAAGCAGATACAGGAACGTATGTGTTGATTCCGTTAATGTATTTATGTTCTTTTGCTTTATGGAAATAATTGATTTGCCACAATAAAAAATATTGATTTTTCAGATAACAGGTGGGAGGATGTGCATGGACTTAAAATTAGGAGTAGCAATTTGTGATGATGAGAAATATTTTCGAGAAGAAATTAAAAGGTTAGTCGAACAATATCTTAAAGAAAAGAAGATTATATTTTGTATTGATCTTTTTACAAGTGGTTTGGAATTTTGCAGCGATGATAATAACCTGCAACAATATGACATTATATTTCTCGACATTGGAATGAAAGAAATGAATGGGATGGAAACAGCGTATGCGATACGGGAAAAAAATCAGAATGTGGACATTGTTTTTATTACTATTATGATGGATTATGCACTTGAAGGGTATCGCGTGGATGCAGTACGCTACATATTAAAGGATGATCTGGAAAGCTTGCTGCCGGAATGTATGGATACGATTCTTCAGAAAAAACAGGAAAGGGAAATGGAATTTCCGTTTGTAGGGGGAAAGAGGAAAGTTCTGTTAAAAGAGATTCTTTTTATTGAGAGTAAATCACATCAATTATGGTTTGAGAGAACCGGAGAAAATTTATATATGTATGGTCAGATTAACGACCTGGAGTTGATTTTATCGAATTATGATTTTGTAAGGACGCATCAAAGCTTTTTAGTGAATCTTGTACATATAGAGAAAATAAATAACTATTTGCTATACTTGTCAAACGGTGCTGAAATTCCCGTGACAAAACAAAGATACGCAAAAGTGAAAGAGCAGTATTTAAGTTACAAAGAAAAAATGTAGTTAAACACGAGGTATAAAATATTATGGTAGAAGAATTTTTCAAAAGTATCAGTATTGTATTTTATGAAGCACTCTGTTGTGGAATCTTCCTGAATATGTTTTTGGAACAAAGATATCCGGCCAGATGGTTGAAATCATTATCCGTTTTTTTGCTGACAGGAGTGTTTTTGTTTTGGGCATTAATTACTCAGACGGGTGGACATTATGTTTTTCGCAGTATAGGGATTATTATAAGCATTGCACTGTTTGCTGTGATATTTTATACAGGGAAATGGCTGCTCAAGATATTTCTTAGTTTTATTTTTTATGCGATTTTATTCTGTGTTGATTATTTAGGATTAATATTGGTTGATTTATTGCTGGATTCTGCTGATTTATCAAACAGTGTAATTCAAGTGATTCTAGTCCTTTTGTGTAAGACGGTTTTGTTTGTGATTGTACTGATACTGGATTATTTTTGGAAAAGAGAAAAAGAGCTGGATGTAAAGAAATCAGAATGGATTTTAATGATTAGTTTTCCAATGATGACTGTAGTAATCATGCTTGTTATGTTGCTGTCTTTTCAACAGAAGAACAATTCTTTTGGATACTTGACGGTTTCTTTTGGAATGGTAAGCATCAATCTTGTCATGTTTGTGTTATTAAAATACATATCGGCAAGAGAAAAACAATATAATCAAATGAAGATATTACAGGAGAGAAATAAAGAAAAAATGCAGGCATATTATGAATTTAGTGAGGATTATGCGCAGAAAAAACGGATGGTGCATGATTATAACAATCAGATTCATTGCATTCAGGGACTATTGAGGCAAAACAAGTACCGGGAGGCAGAGGAATATGCAGATAAATTGACAGAAATACTAATAGATGGTCGGGAAGTCATAGATGTTAATAATACAGTATTAAATGTTGTACTAAATCAAAAATATCGTCTCGCAAAAAGTAAGGATATTGCTCTGTATTTTCAGGTAAATGATTTATCCGGATTATGGATGAAGGAGCAGGATGTGGTTATTTTGTTGTCGAATTTATTGGATAATGCGATTGAGGCTTGTGAGAAATTAGATTGTAATAAGGTGATACGGCTAAAACTTGTAAAGGAAAAACAACAAATGGTACTTTCTGTCCAGAATCCAGTGGCGGTTCCCGTAGAAATTAAAAACAATGATATCCAAACGGGTAAAGGGGATAAGAAAAATCATGGGATTGGTTTGAAGAATATTCAAATGGTTTTAGATAAGTATGGTGGAATTGGGAGAATCAGATGCGATAAGGGATGGTTTTATTATACGGCAGTAATTCCCCAAACGGAAGAAATATAAATATCTGTTTACAAAAACAAGGCTGCAGAGCCTTGTTTTTTTCTTGCAAAAAAAGTAAATATGAAAAATCACAGTCAAATTTGGTTACTTTTAGTCGAATCTTGCTACTACTGTTGAATTTAAGTAGGAAATTATGGTATATGAAAGACGAGGAGAACCTGGCTATGATAGTTAAATTTGTAAAATATCTTATTGACAAAGATGTTTTGGATAAACAATACGAAGAAGATTCTATATATGGGCTGACAATTATGCTGGAAAAGATAGTAGCATATGTTGTTTTGTTTTGTATTGCCTTTATAGTAAGAAAACCAATAGATGGAATCATCTTTACTGTTTCCTTTATGGCTGTAAGGCAGACTACAGGTGGTTTTCATGCAAAAAGTTTTTTGGGATGTCTGACAGGATCAGTATTAACATTATTAATGGCATTAGAAATAATTGCTCCGTTAATAGAAAAGTATGAAATGGTAAAAGGGATTATATTTATTCTGTCAACAGTTTGTATATGGTGTTTTGCTCCCGTGAATCATCCGAATCTGGCTTTGTCAAAATGCGAACAACAGGAGTATAAAATGTGGAGCAGAAAGGTATTGGGGATGGAATTTGGAGTAATTGTAATTGCGTATTTGTTACATATGCGATGGCAACAGTACATGATGCTTGCAATTGTGTTTTGTGCTGTTTTCATATTGATAGCAAAAATAGTAAGGCAGGAGGTGAAGTGTGATGAAAAGTAAAAAAGAAAATCGTTTACTCAACTTGGCGGGAAAACTGGCAAAGGCTGAAGCTGCCAGAGCAAAGTCCGGCTGGCCGCCAGCATGTGCAGGAATTTTGCATCAGCCGAAACGTCCGACGAAAAAGTAATGCAACATGGGAAGTGACGAAACTAAAATTTGCCCATTGAATCATAGCATTGCTTAGCATGGAACAATGGGCAGAGAAGAAAATATATCAATTCGATTGATTTTATCTATAGATATAAATTGGTGTTATATTTGGAGCAATCGCAGAACATATGAGGGAGGTTTTTCATGAAGAAAACAGGAAAAGAAGGAATCCAAAAGGGCATTATCAGTGGTACATTAGCTGTGGTATTGGTACTCACTGCTGTCGTGGGAGTGGATTTTTCCACTAGGAAAGATGCAAAAGCAGGAACAGGTATGAATACGGGAACATCCCGGGCAGCCGTTACGGAAGAACTGACTGCCAAGCGGAGCAAATTTGTCAAACAGTTTGCCTTGTCTGATGGCAGTTTTATCGCTGCCACCTACTCCATGCCCATCCATTACAAAAAGAACGGAAGATGGAAAGAAATCAATACCACTCTGGTGAAATCCGGAAAATCCCAATATAAAACAAAAGCGACGGATTTATCCATTAGAGTCTCAAAAAAAGCAAATAAAAAATCCGTTGTATCTCTGAAACGAGGTAAAACCAGCTTATCCATCGCCTTAAAAGGCAAAAAACTCAAACAATCAAAAGTAAAGATCAGCAATCCAAAGAAGACGACATACACCGATGTTCTGAACCAGAACAAAGTAACATATAAAAAAGTTCTGAAGAATACAAATGTCTCTTATGACATTTTCCGGAAAAAGTGCAGGAGATTGTTACGGTTTCCAAGAAACAGAAGAATAAATCCTTTTCTTTCAAACTAAATACAAAATTAAAAGTTAAGGTAAAGGGTAAAAAAGTCTATTTCAAGATGAAAAAAGGAAAAACCCAATTTACCCGGATGAGCACCAAGATTACCGATGCAAATGGCGTATCGACAACCAATGTAAAACTTTTCTATAACAAAAAGACAAAAACATTGAAAGTGACACCAAATAAAAAGTGGTGGAACAGCAAAAAAAGAAAATTCCCGGTGGAAATCCGGACAACCTATCTTACCGATAAACACCGCAGAGATGTAAAGGTGGGGGCTGCTTATGCCGGCGCACCAAACAGTAACTTCGGCTATGACAAATCCCTGCTTTTGCAGGCGAATAAATGTGTGGCATTTACCAAGATGAGTACCCTTTCCGAACTGAAAAACCAAGATGTGCAGATTCGGGATGCAGCATTACATATCAAAAATGAAAAGACAATCAAATTAGGGGCTGGAAAGACCTTTGACATCGGTGTCCACAAAGTGACACAGAACTGGAACGTCAATAAACTGACCTATAACAACCGTCCGGCTTATGAAGCGGGTGCCTCAGCAACCGTGGGAATCCAGAAGGCAGGGAAATACCAGTGCGATGTAACGGACATTGTAAGGGCATGGTATGCGGGAGAAGCCAACTACGGTGTGGCATTAGTGGCGGACAATTCCAACCGCTCTTACCAGGCAAAAATAGACCGGAATCCATACTTTACCGTGCATTATGAGGTGGTGGGATTTGACGGTGCTGTGGAATTAAAGGAAAACGCACCGGTTACCCGGTCAGTAATAAAAGCCGGACAGGAGAATTACTATTACTTTGACACCAAGCCGGGCATTGCATATGACATTTACACCGATTCCTCCATTGACACACAGGCAACCATGTACGACACAGCTAAAAATCAGGTTGCCTATGACGACAATTCCGGACTGGATAACAACTTCCTCTTTACCGGAGCCTATAACGGACGGAAATATCTGAAAGTCAGCGTCAAAAACAAAGGAACCGGGGATTACACCCTTACCCTGAAAAAGCGTTTTGCAATTCCGGAACCAACGGGAATCAAAGGACAGGATAAGTATACCATCACCTGGAATGCGGTAGAGAACGCCAAAGAATATCTCATCTGCGTTTATGACGGAGGAAAGAAAATCAGCGATGCCGTTGTGACGGGAACATCCTATGATTATATCTATAACAATGAAACCGCTGGAAAGACACTGGGATTCACCGTGACGGCAAGGAAAAATGCTTCCCTGGCCGGTGAAGCATCCCGGATGGTCTATAACACAGACAGCCGGTCGGAGTGGGTATATACGACATCAATGCAGGAAACCAGAAAAAATGCTTCTGCCGCTGCGTTGGATGGGAAAATCTATGTACTCGGCGGTGAAAATGCCACAGGTTCCCTGAAAACCTTTGCGGTATATGATACGGAAAAGAAAACATGGGAAAGTCTGCCGGAGTATCCCGGTACCGAAAGCGGAATCTGTCGGGCAGCCGTGTTTGCGTACAATAACGAAATCTATGTCATCGGCGGTCAGACCGATACGGGAGTGACGGCAAAACTTCTCAAATCTGTGTATGCTTATAACACAGAGACCAGACAATGGCAGAAAAAGGCAGACCTGGCAGAGGGAAGAACCAATCTGGCATATGCATGTAGCAAAGACAAACTCTATGTATGGTCAAGGGCAGGTACCACGGATCAAGCAGAAATTTATGACATCAAAACCGATACCTGGGAGACGGCAGTTCTGCCGGACACCAGTGCGGTCATTGCTGCAGCAAGTGTGGATAATCGTGTGTTTGTGTTAAAAGAGGACGGAGAGAAGATGTTCTGGCAGGAGTATCTCCCGGAGGACAATCTCTTTGAGGACGCCGGAACCGTGTGTCCGTTTGCTGCTTCGGATATCTATGGTACTCCTGTAGTAATCAGCGGAAAAATCTATATGGCAAAAACAGAGGAGACAAAAGAAGTTCTGGTGCATGATGCTTACTCTGATGAGTGGAGCAGGATTTCGGATATGAACCTGACCAAGAAGGATTCCATGCTGGCAGCTTCCGGCAATGACATTTACAGCATTGGCGGAGAGCTGGCTGGCTTTGGTGTTCTGGATACCGTAGAGCAGTATACGGTAAAAGTGCAGACCACCACAAAGCAGATGGCAGTGAATCAGGGAGAATCCTATGAATTACAGGTGAATGCCGGGAATTTAAAAAAGGGACAGGCAAAGATCGTCACGGTAAGCGTCAACCCGGAGGAAATGGAAATCCAGAATGCATCCTCTTTTGAAACAGAGGATGCGCTGAAAGAAGGGGCAGACGACGTCACCTTATTAAAATACCAGCCGAAAAAAGGCGTAATCGTGCTGAAACTGACCGGAAGTTTGGAGCGGGGAGAATCCTATGAGACTTACCAGTCCATCCCGGTAGAAGCAAAGATAACCGGGAAAACAACAGTAGAGATTACCTTGACAGAAGAAGGAAAGTAATAATGAGGGGATTCGTTCGTTAGGAAAAACATAACGGGCGGGTCCTGTTTGTCGCACAGGGAAAATATAGAATCCGGAATGGGGGAGTTATCATTGAGGAAACCAAAAAGAAAAAAAATCGGGATTGCAGCAGCCGTAGTGCTTGTCATGTGTTTGCTTGCGGGAACCAGCATAATCATAAGGAATCATCAAAATCAAAAGAAACCGGAAGAAAAGAAAGAGGAAGTCTATCAATCCCTTTCGGCGACGGACCGTGAAACCGCTGATCTGTATGCGGAACTTTATGAAACGGATCGGGAAGAGGTCGCAAAGATACAGGCGGAAACAAAGGACTGGGAGAAGACCGGTAGGAAATTGGAACAGGATTTTTTCACCATCCCGGAAAATACCAAGTACCAGATGGAACAGGAAGGCTACAGTCTGGATGATCTGGAACAGGCAGAGAAACTGTCCGTAAAAACCGGACGAAAAGCCATCGAGTTAGCAAAGGAAAAGGGAAAAACATCCGAAAACAGGCAATGGTCTGATGTGGTGAAGGATAGTGAGATTCTCAGCACGGAAGAACAGTTGGGATTGTCAAAGGAGCAGATACAGCAGTTAAAAGACAAATCCCTCAGTAAAGAGGAACGGATAGAAGTGGCGGTTCTGTTATTGAATGAGACTTGTACCTTTGAGGAAGTGTTGGTGCAGTTGGAAGCAGGGAAAACGGTGGAGGAACTGAAGGGACAGGAATCCGAATAAAACAGAAACCGAGAAAAGGAGTGGATATCTATGGGAAAGATCAAAAAGATGATAACAGGAGCGGCAGTAACTACATTTCTGTGTGGAATGGTGGTGTTTGTCAGTAGCAACACCTGTCTGGCGGCGGGGGAATCCTATAACACGGCAACCGAAGCCGCCTACGGGGATACCTTCCGGAGTGTCTATGAAAACAGGCTTGCCGTTTCCCCGTTAGAAGCTGAGAAAATTGATGGAGTGGATACCGCTACCGGACATCTGATGCTTTCCCGTAATGATCTGTCATTGGATGGAACAGGCGGCATGGACTTTGAACTGAACCGCTACTACGACAGCAACGAAGCCAACTTAGGTCATGCCACGGTGGAATATATTGAACAGTTAGAGGTAGATACCCTCTGGGTTTACTACACAGCGTCAGACGGTTCCCGTAGGCGCATTGTAGTGAACGCTGCCATCTGGAAAAACCATAAGAATGCCTTGAAAAACCTGTTAGTGAAATACGAAAAGGGCGAAGGCTGGAAAGGGGTATCCGCTAATGGTGAAAAGCACTATGAAAATGATACCCAGCGAACCAAGATCGTCAGCAATGAGGGATACAACGTCTATGGACTGGCAAGCGGCTGGCGGTATGATTTCCCGTGGATTGAGACTGTCACATTGACTGAGGATGAAGGCTGGGGAAAGATTCCGACCTACCTTCACTATGGCAGTGCCGGGGTCATTAACATTGAAACCAAAGCGGATGATGCCGCAAAGTCCTATTCCATCAAAGGACTGGAAGGCTATGATTATGATGATATCAAACTGGAGGACTGGGACAAGACCGTAGACGGCATTGCCTGCAAATACCTTCTCCGTGATAAAACCGGACTCCGTACTTATTTCAATGAAGACGGTGTCATTGTGTTGCAGAAAGACGCCCATGACAACACGATTACCTTTGCCTATACCGATGGCATTTATTTCAGTAAGATCACCGATTCGGTAGGACGGGAGATCGTATTCCGCTACAGCGGCGAGGGTGACGAAAAGGCAGTTGCCTCCGTCACCGTTCAGGGAAAAAACGTTGCCGGAGGTGTGTCTTCTAAGACCATCACTTATGAGACCGAGGAAAAATCCTATACCCCTCATCATGGGGACCGGTTAAATGGTGTGATACTGACCAGTGCAACCGTAGACGGCAGTAAAGAAAAGTATTCCTATAAGACCGTAGAGCGGCTGGTCAACACTTCCGGTGCCGGAGTAGCGTCACAGCGTGTTTCCACCAATCAGAGTTATCTGCTGACCAAAGTAACCGCAGACGGAAGCGAACAGCACTATGAATACCGTGCCTGCTCCCAGCGGGGAGAAAAGGAATCCGGAACCGACCAGAAACGGGATGTGGTAACGGAGCAGTTCTATGTCACCAGGGAGTATGAGAAGGACACGAAAACTGGGAAAAAATCAAATGGAATCAAATATGATTATTTCCAGAAAAAAGGAAGCGATGCCCTACGTTCTTATGCGGATTTCAGGGAGAAGGAAAAGGAAGAAAACGGCGGCGATGGCATCAGCTATGAAGTATGGCAGTATGGGAACAGTGGGTTGAAAACCGTGACGGTCGTCAGTCACTTTAATCCCAACAAATATAAAACCAGCGGAAAGTATTACGATTATAAGTATAAGAAATCAAAAATCAATGCTAACACTTTAAAACTGAAAAGCAATACGAAAAAGAATGTCACATTATACATATATAATGAAAATAAGTTGCTGACCGATGAGGTCAGTTATGGAAAAGAAAAGGAAGAAACTCTTTACAGTTATGATAACAGAGGGAAGGGTTCCCTTGTGGTGCTGAAAACAGACAAGTCCTATGGGAAAAAAGGAGAGAAAGCAGTCACCACAAAAGAAGGCTATACTTATGACCGTTACCGGAATGTTTTGACCGCCAAATCTTCCAAAGCCTATCTGGCAAAAAATAAAGGGAAGGAGCATTTATACACTACAAGCTACACCTATCAGACAGTGCAGGGATACCCTGCTGGGGATGAACCCTTTGTGTGCCCGCTTGTAACAGAGGAATCCTATGCCTCTGCAGCGACAAAAAACAAACTGGTGAGTACACTATCATCCAATGGGGTTGACTATGCCAGCATTTCTGAACAGAGAAGTGTAAACGGCGGGGCATACCAGACCATTTCCAAGACGGATTTCCAGTATGACGAGCAGGGAAATGAAATCCAGGGGAAAGTCTACCCTTCCTACAGTACGGATGGGGAAAAGGAAGTCATACAGAACGATTATACCTATAACAGCCTGGGACAGCAGACCAAGAAGAACGTTACAATTACCTCCGCTAAATGTCCACAGGACAACCGTACCTACACGGAAGAAGAAGTGACCTACGATTCTTTCGGTAATGAGTTATCTTATATCGATGAGAATGGTCTAGTATCCCAAACCAGCTATGATCCGGAGACAGGAGAGGAAACCGAAACCATCCATGCGGTGGGAACAGAGTATGAATCCAAAGATAAGGAGTATGTTTCCACAGATGGATTAAAAACCATGACGGTGGACAACTATGGGCGTGTATCCATCGACATCCAGGATACCTTTGGCAATACCATCATTAGCAAGGATGAAGCAGCAGGCACCTGGACGGAAAGTACCTATGACTATGGGGATGAAGATGACGATAGCAGTAACTCTGATGACAGCGAGGAAGACGAGGATGCTGGAGATGTGGAAATAGAAGAAACTGCCCGTTTAGTGGAAGAAAAGACATATCCCTTTACTCCGGATGAGAAGAAATTCATTATCAATGAAAATGGGGAAACGGTGGCTAACTTTTACATGACCGGAAAAGGGAAGGACATCCTGAGCGGTACGAAGTATTTCTATGATAATCTGGGCAATGAGATCGGAACAGCAGCGTTTAGCAACGGGGAACTGGATGCTGCCCACTGTACTTCCTGGAGTTTTAGTAAAAGCGAGACGGAAGTAACCGGAGAAGACGATGATGCGCAGACGATTTCTACCAGCTACAGCAAAGAATTAAATCCATCGTCTTATCAGTCAGATGTGGATACCGAAGATTATTACGACCAGTTCAATGATGCCGTATTAAGCGAGACAATTACAGAGAATGTAACCGATGCGGAGGGGAATGCCCTGTCGCAGAAAACCACTACCATCCGGGGGAAGAACAGGTCCGAATCCACCACGACTTATGAAACGGATGACTTTGGCAGAACCACAAAAGAGGATACCGTCACCAAGAACTATCAGGATGGCAGGTGGCTTCCTGCCTATGAAACCCAGACTCTCTCCACCTATGATGAGAACGGCAACGTAAGCCAGACGGAGACAAAGAGCCGGAAAGAAGGGGAGACGGATTGGGAAACCCAGACGGTTAAAACGGATTATGATGAGCAGGGACAGGTCACAAAGGAATACACTCCAAGAGGGACAAAAGAGGATGTTGCCACCAAGTATCAATACGACATCCTCGGTCAGATGATTCAGTCCGAAATCCCACAGGAGAATAAGGATGGAAGCATCCGTTACCAGACCACCAAAACCGAGTACGACAATATGGGAAATGTGACGGAACAGGAAGAACAGATTGATAGTGACAGGACATCAAGAACCGAGTATACTTATGATAAACAGGGAAACCTTGTGATGGTCAAGAGCTGCCTGGATGCAGATAAAGCACAGTATGTCCAGTATGTCTATGACGTGCAGGGGAACAAAGTGCGCCAGTTTATCGGAATGACCAGTCCACTGACAATTACGGTGTCAGAAGTGACGGATGCAGATACTTCTTCCGGAAGCGAAAATGATACAGAAGATATTTTCTCTTATGCAGGGAAAACTTATGGTATTACCATCAGTGGCAAGAAGAAATCCGATGACATCCGGGAAAACAAGTATGCCTATGATGGGAAAAACCGGTTAATATCCTATACCGATCCGGAGGGCAGGACGGAGACTTATACCTATGATGCCAACAGCAACCTCACGAAGACGGTTGACAAAAATGGAAACACCCAGAAAAACACCTATGATTACCAGAACCGTCTGACGGAGATGGTGGCAAAGGAAAAGAAAACGGGGAAAAAGACGGTGCATACCTATACCTACAATGCCTATGGGGATGTAGCAACACAGGACGATACTAGCTTGTCTATAATGATGTGTCCGGACAGGTGACAAAAGAGACGACAAAGCTGACAAAAAATAAAGATGTAGTCAAGAATTACAGCTATGATAGTGCCGGGAATAAATCTGCCTTTGCAGTCAAAGTGGGAGATGATACTAAACTTTCTCTGCAGTATACCTATGACGGGGAGTCGAAACTGACTTCTGTCACGGATGAAAAAGGGAACAAGATAGTAGGATACGACTATGATACGGACGGAAATCTTGCCGAAAGAACAGTGGATGGAAGTGGTATGACAACTACTTATGCCTACGATTACCAGAATCATCTGATATCTCTGAAGAACCAGACGGATAGTGCAGGGGTAATTTCTGAATACACATCGGAATACTTAACGAATGGACAGAAATCCAAAGAAACAGCAGATATAGTGGATGAGGCTGGAAAGAAGTCGAAAAAGACAGCGACCTATGCCTATGATTTATTAGGGCGTATCACCAAAGAAACCAAGACTGGCAGCAAGGATATTTCCTACACCTATGACAGTAACAATAACCGGAAAGAGATGAAGGCTGGCAATAAGGTAACTGCCTACAAATACAATAAAAATGATGAACTGCTCCGCACAGATACGTTAAATACGGATACGGAGGAAGATTCCGTTGTCATTTACAAAAACGATAAGAACGGAAACCAGCTTGCCACAGTTAATCGCTATGAAATTCCAAGTGATAAAAAGGACAGCACCTATGTGGATATCGATGTGACTCTGGGGGATAACCGCCTGAATGAGAACGTCGTGAATCATTACAATGCTTTGAATCAGCTAACTCACACGCTGACAAAGAATTATAAGGTCAGCTTTACTTATGATGCCGAAGGGCTGCGTACGAGCAAGACGGTGAACGGGGAGAAGACGGTCTTTGTCTGGGATGGGGACCAGTTAGTGATGGAACTGTCTGAGAGTGGAAAGGTGCAGAAACGGTATATCTGTGGCAATGATCTTGTGTATGCCGACAAAGGAACGGACACCGAAAAACAGTATTATGTGACCGATCCACATGGAAATGTGGTGCAGCTCACGGATGAAAGTGGAGCGGTTACCAAGACATATGAGTATGATTCCTTTGGTAATGAGGTAGATTCAGACAGCAAAGATGAGAATCCGTTCCGTTATTGTGGGGAGTATTATGATAAGGAGACGGAGGAGATCTACCTTAGGGCGAGGTATTATCAGCCGGAAGTGGGGAGATTTCTGACAAGGGATAGTTATACAGGGGAGGAAGATGAACCACTGAGCCTGCATTTGTATACTTATTGTGGGAATGATAGTGTAAATCGGATTGATCCTAGCGGGAATGTAAATATAGTAGTTTCTGGAGGAATTTATAAAAAGGATAAAAAAAATGGATATTGTTATGAATTCATAGAACCGGCTTTAAAAATGATAAATGATCTATATACTTGTAATAAGAAATTTACTAATT
>NZ_QUFB01000060.1 GCF_003478335.1 Clostridium sp. AM49-4BH | reverse complement strand
GGTTGTATTGGACACTTCCGGCTGCTTTTTATATGCAACGCAGATTCCGAGCAATTCATAAAAAGCCACACATAAAAAAATTGCCAGTATAACAAGAAGGATTTTACATGTTTTATACCTTTTCATTGTACATCACCTGATTCCTTTTTATTTCATACTTATACAATACAAAGTCAATCTCAATTTAACCTCAACAAGGTTTGTTTTTTCATCCATGCAAGTTTATTCCTTCTTTTTAGATGAGAAATGTTCTTTTGCAAAATCCATATCCTGTACAAGTTCCAAAGTTCCCAGATAATTATTTTGGGTGTCTCTAACTGCGATGTATCGTACCAGCATACATTTACCGTTCTTTTCCATCCAAATCGGTACCTCGTCCAGTGTTCCTGCACGAAATTCCTCAATGATCCTGCGTACTTTGGTTTCCACTTTTGGTGGATGGCACGAAAATACTTCTCGATCGATTGCCATTGCAGGTCGCTTAAAATCCTTTGACCCTTCATTGAAGAAACGGTTGATGTTATGAACATCAACAAATGTGATCTCCAGCGGAATAGTGTTTAAGAGTGCTGTTAATTGTTCTACGGTCAGATGTCCACCTGGCATAATGATTTCTGAATCTGAAAAAGAGGCCTCCGATATTTTTTTATTGCTCTCTGCATCTTCCCAGATTTCAGCCTTTACACCAAGGCAATCGGCATAATCTTTTTGATCGTGATAAATACCGATCCACTCTTCCTCGGTAAAATTTGCAGCACAGTTTGGGAACAAGATATTGGCTTCTTTGTAAATCATTTCCTCAGCCCGCTGGACAACTGCCAACAATCTCTCGTACCATTTTTTGTCGTACTGTTTATCCTTTAACAACGCAGAAATCTCATCGCGAATCTCATCATCAACTGTCCACATAACATTAGATGGCCCGGATATTCCATATTGTACATTCAAATGAGGATAAAGCAGATCGCCTTTTTTGGCATAATGTATTGAAATATCACGAAGAGACCCAAGCAGATCTTGCGTAACATCTTCAGCACAGGCAGCTGTTTTTATCTGATCCAGCAAGCCTGCCAACGCCTCATTTTCCTTGGTAAAGGTGTACAGCGGATGACCTTTTTGTTCTATCAATTTTTGTGTTTTCGTTGTGCGCTCTTCTCGGATCATCGCTGCATTTACTTCCCTTTCTGCATTAGCAATCTTTTCCTCGCGGGTTGCTCCATGAAACAATGCGGCATGGACATCGCATAATTTTTGTACCTCACTCAAAGGTGTTCCCTCTGCCAACATTTCCTGTTCTGCTTTTATGATTACTGTTGCATCGACATCTTGAAACTCGACTGCAAAATCCTTTCTTACTTTTTCTAAATCCTCCCCAGCGCCCAAACGCCTTAAATATTTTTTTAATGATTCTACTTGATTTCCCATACTAATTTACCTTCCTTTCTACAAACTCCAAATCAAATGCACATTGATGACATTCGATTTGCAAAAAAACACTATTTATTTTTTACACAACCCCAATTCTTTGCGTGTTGCAATTATCTCAGCAACGCTCTAGATTGCGCAACGAAAGTCACTATATTAGCATTTCCTATTTTATACAATCCGATACCTCTATTTTTTTCATGTAGATCTTTAATATAAAACCATCCCCCTTTACGGTGCAAAAAAAAATAATTTTATATAGTTTTTGCATTTCAGTGCATAAACTTTCTTCACAAACCACATTTACGCTATAATTATTTTACATAACATACAGAGCAAACGAAAATAACATTTAAGAGGAGGTATGGCAAATGATTGATACACATCAACTCAAAAATAGAGATTTATATTTGAATAAAATTTTAGCATTTCAAGATACCGGGCCGGTAAAAGTTGTTACCGGAATCCGTAGATGTGGCAAATCCAGTCTGCTTAAGCTAATGACCCTACATTTAAGGGAACACGGCATTGGTATTGCTTGAAGGTATTTACTCTACTGTGATCATGAGAGATATATTGGAACGAGAAAATCACAAAGGACAAAAAAGAATCACTGACCCTGTTCTCCTAAAAAAGCTTCGACGCGGCTACGATGTCTCTATTGGTAAAATTGATAACTCTGAGGTGGATTTTATCGCAACGAATACTAACGACAAAATGTATGTTCAAGTCACAGAAGCCATGACAAGCGAAGATGTCCGCAAACGAGAACTGGCTCCACTCCAAAAGATCAGTGACAACTATGAGAAAATTGTTTTGTCCCTAAATCCCGGAATGGATTCCTCTTATGATGGTATCAAGTCCATTAATTTAATTGACTGGTTGATATCGGTATAATGGCTATTTGGCGAAAGTTAAGCATCTCTTCGGAGGTGCTTTTCTTGTATAAGGCAAGCCTTTTTCTCTAAACATAGACACAACTGTTAAACATATCGTTATGATAAGTATCAAAAATTAGATAAAATTATCTTCTGAGGGTCTGTTCAGTTTCTGATATGGTATTATGTGCAACTACTTGGGAACAGCGTCTTCGAGAGCTCAGCGATTAGCACAGACAGGTGATGTGTTTTTTCAGACTGTAAGACCGTATCAGAGAAATAATTATTTACAAAGCCTGATAATAACTATGTTTTCTCTACTGGGTATGCGCATATGAGACCTAAAATAGATGCAGAGTTTCTTATGTGTTTTTTGCAAACAGACAGTTTTGTAAAGGTTGTTTTGGATAGTTGTACAGGTACCAGTTATCCGGCAATAAACTCAAATGACCTTTCAAATTTGGAGATTGATCTGCCAACTTCAGAGGATGAGCAAAGAAGAATTGGTTGTTTTATCACTAACCTCGACCACCTCATCACTCTTCATCAACGACAGTTCATTTTCTGCATCATATCATATGTTGTCAAGCAATCTATACACAATTCACAATTACGCACTTGGCGAATTATGCACTCTGTATAATTATGACTTTTCTTTATAAAATTTTTTCATATATGTATAATTTAATATTATATATTTATGCAACATACCAATGGTATTATCTGCCGACAACTGGTATGCTATCACTTATGAAACATTAGATGTAGTTTTATCAAAAAGCATAAGGAGGTTGATATAATGCCAAGAAAAGCAAAAAACTATGATGAACTGGAGCTTAAAGATGATTTCATGTTTGGCATGGTCATGCGCAATCCTAAATACGTAAAACCATTCTTGGAAGCTATTCTCAAAATTAAAATTCGCAAAGTTGTATACCCGGAATCCCAAAAAGCCATTGATCTGTCTGCTAACGCAAAAGGGGTTCGTCTGGATGTCTATGTCGAGGATGATCAAAATACCGTTTTCAATTTAGAAATGCAGACTACTCACAAGAAGGATTTACCAAAGCGCATGCGATATTATCAAGGAATGATCGATTTAAACATATTAAACAAAGGCGAAAGTTACTGCAATCTGAAAAAAAGCTATGTTATATTTATCTGTACATTTGATCCATTTGGCGAAGGACGACACATTTATACATTTTGCAATACCTGCCAAGAAAATACTTCATTGACTTTGAATGATGATGCCGTTAAGATAGTCTTAAACACAAAAGGGACTATTGATGATGTCAGTCCCGAAATGAAACGGATATTAGACTATATCGAGGGCAAGGGTGCATCTGATACATTCACAAGAGAGCTTGAGAATGCTGTGCAGTCCGTTCGCCAAAACGAAGATTGGAGGCGTGATTATATGACATTGCAACAGGAATACCAAGAACGTTTTCAAGAAGGCAAAATCGAGGGCAAGATTGAGCTTCTTGCACATGATTTCCATCTAACTGTGCCGGAGATTGCTGAAAAATTATTGCTCTCCGAAGACGAGGTACAGCGGATTCTTGATCATCTACAATAATTTTCCTTGTCTTTGAATGACAATCTCAACAAGACATCATTCTCTAAAAGTAACGGAACTATTGATGATATTCGTAACAAAATGTGGCGGATATTAGTCAGTATTGAATCAAATCAAAGAAAAAATCGGGGGAATTCATTGTATTCCCCCAACTTTATTGACCGCCAATTCTAGTTCTAGATCATGAAGCCCGAAATATGCCTTTTTTAAAAATTCCACCGGTACCCTTTCAACGACCTTCACGCTGGGGATGCCGTAAAACCACTGATAATATGCGTAAAACTCCCCAATCCAAGAACATCTCCTTCTGCATGAATCAGATCCGCATCCAAAGTTTCTGTCAGGTCGCATATTGCTTATCATGTCAGCAATATGCGACGACATGATTATTTTTGAAGTACAAAGTTTGAGTTATTAATATTAGGCATCTCTTTCAGAGATGCCCTTCCTATACCCTATAATAAATTAAAGACAGGTTTGCTTGTACCCTATAAATTAAAGACAGGTTTTCACACTAACGACTGCTCAAAATCATACATTTTCGCTGTTTCTTTATTACGAAATTCATGCTTTTCATAATAGCCGAGCAACTCTCCGTCCTCATCCCGCAATGCCACCATATACACGTCTTTATTTTGCTTTTCATTGTAAAATGTATGGATCATATTGTGTTCTTTGCTGTCCGCAAACCAAGATACTATTTTACGGATCATTTCATTTGATCGCTCGTTGTGGCAGGCAAGCAGACTCTTTCCAACCAATTCCGCTCCACCACGATTTGCATAATTCTGCACTGCTGCCGGATTCATATACACGATCGTATGCTCTGTATCGCAGATTACTACTGCTGCACGATCTTGATCAATCACACTCTTAAACATTTGATGTAACATAGCAATATACCATCCTTCCTTTATAACATAATGCAATTCAGCCTACACCTAAAATTCGTGCATCGTGTTCTGCAGAACCTCCACGCTTTGCATTACCTTATTGATTTCTGTTGACATTTCTTCACTGGAGTAAGTGATCTGCCTTCACCGCCCAGCGCATCTTGGTTGACCGTGCCCGCGGATTTCTCGTACATTCCTGTGCCGTTGGACGGATCACATCCCGTGCATACTCTGCATAAATTCCTGCTTTATATCCCTGTTTCAAGGCTTTCTTAACAAGCTTGTCCTCACCGGAATGAAATGTTAAGATTGCTGCACGTCCACCCGGTTTCAATGCTCCCGGAAGCTTGTCCATAAATTCGTACAGCACTTCGAATTCATTATTGACATCAATACGAAGTGCCTGAAAAACTCGCTGACAAGTTTTTTTGACCGTTTCTTTGCGCTCCTTCTCCGGAATAAACTGCAGCGTCTCCTCGATCAATGCACGCAGCTTTGTCGTTGTGTCTATGTGTCCGCCTTTTCGGACAACATCGGTGATTGCCTTTGCGATTTCATCACAATACGGCTCGTCCGAATTTTCGTACAGCATCCCGGCAAGTTCATCCCGGCCAATTGTCTCCAAACGTTCTGCTGCGCTAATCCCTTTCTGCTGATTTAACCGCAGATCAAGTGGTCCATCCACCTTAAAGGAAAAGCCTCTTTTAGGGTTGTCGATTTGCATAGAAGACACTCCCAGATCTGCCAAAATAAAATCAAACCCACCGACTTCCTCTGCGATCTCATCAATTGTGCAAAAATTTTGCAGCTTGATCGTAAGCAGATCTTCTCCAAATCCAAGATCTTCCAATCGCTTTCGGGTCTTAGCAGATTCTTCCGGGTCTACATCTGTCGCATACATATGTCCCTGCCCCTGCAAACGCTCTAACATAGCTCTGGTATGTCCCCCATACCCTAACGTTGCATCGAAACCAATCTGTCCCGGCTTAATATCGAGGAACTGAAGGATCTCCTCCACCATGATAGAAATGTGCATTCCCGCCGGAGTATTTCCTTTATCTATCACGTGTTGTACCATATCCCCGTATTTTTCCGGCTGCAGCTCTTTATATTTCTCCTCAAACTTTTTAGGATATTTCCCCTTATACCGTACTCGTCTTTTGTGTGGTTTGTCCGCAGTCAGAGGTAGCAGCTTAAAGGAAAACGTAAATTCCGTCTCCTCAAAACGATACTGTGGTAACACCTCCGGACCACAACTATTTGAACCAATTCCATTCTGTGCATAATCAATACACAATATGGTACTGCCACTATCCTGCAACTCATAATTGTGTGCCGCTCGCGTAAGCTCTTCTGCTGAATAATGCGATACATTAAAAGAAAACGGTGTAGCGGACGCCACCACCAATCCCGGTAATGCTTGCCCATAGCGAACTTCTACATAGTCACAGTCATAATGGCTGCCATTTTCCTGCGGGAAAATATAATCCTCATGCATCGCTGTAACTGTGCTTTCATAACGCCCATGACTGCTGCCCCGATGCTTGTCGCGATAACTTTCCTGAGGTCCCATACCACTGTATACTACTTGTTCCAGCGCATGATCCAAACAGAGCCGTACGCCGAACCGTGGAAGCTCTAAGAAATCCGGATCTTTTTGAACAGCAAAATGTACCGCAATGCCTCCGGCCTCATCGATCTGCCACTCTATCTGCATGTCCAAGATCCGCTGTACGGTCGGAGCCAGCAGTGCCACATGGCTCTTAAGGCAAATTAAATGTTCCTGTTGCTCGACACGAGTTTCATACGCCCTTGTATAAGTTTCATGATAATGTGCCGCTTTCCAACGATGCTGTATCGTTCGGTCGTTGTCAGTCGGTGCGCGCCAAATCGTTACTTCCATAGGTCGATTTAAGTACTCCTTGCCGTTATACTGCAGGGAAGAAAACATTCCTGTTCTCTTGTCATAAACAAACCGAAAGACGCTAGCAGACAAAACAAGCTCCCTCGCATTCTCAGCTACGCATATATTTCCTATCCCTTTTTTCGAACTGTCTAAGCCGCTCTCACCAACAGATTTTCCTGTCCCATTTTGCGGACTGCCCAAGCCGCTCTCACCAACAGATTTTCCTATCCCATTTTGCGGACTATCCAAGCAGCTTTCGCCGACAGCTTTACTTATCCCACTTTGCGGACCAGAAAGAAGCCGTTTGACATACTGATTCACCGGTTCGGCGTTATTTACCGCGATCTCATCAAAGCCCATCACATGCCCTTTCTGCAATAGCGGCAGTCTTTATTAAGCTGATAGATCAACTTAATATAAACCTTACCCTGTGTCGGAATCGCACCACTCGCTGATGTAGTACACTCTTCCGGCAGACAAACTCTACCATGCAATGCGGCTGCACCGATACCGGTTCCAACTCCCCAGACCGGATCAGCTCTCCATCGCAAGTCATCTCATATCGAATGGTAAGCATATCCCGCAGATCATCAAAATCCAGATAATTATGCAGGATCAACTCTCCACTGTCCGTATTACAGGACACAACACGAACCGGTCGATATACATTTTTATATTCCAGCAATCCCGTATGCGGTGTGCGATCCGGATAAACTAACCCATCGACACAGAAATTGTCATCGTGGATCGTCTCCCCGTGATCTCCTCCGTAATAATATCTATTTCCGTCATGGCGTACCGCATGGTCACACCATTCCCACACAAAACCTCCACACATGAGATCATTATCCTGAATCATCTGGAAATAATCCTCGAAATCTCCCGGTCCATTTCCCATGCTGTGCGAATATTCGACCAGCAAATACGGTTTACTGCCATCTTGCTCGAGATACTGCTTTATTTCTTCCAGAGACGGGTACATCCGGCTATAAAGATCCAGATTAGAATAATCGTATGTTTTATGATAATTACGATATCTTGCACTCTCATACTGCGTTAATCGGCTGTCATCAAAGGACTTCGTCCATGCCAATGCTTTCTCAAAGTTACATCCATAGGCACTTTCATTTCCCATAGACCAAATTACAACACAAGGACGATTCACGTCTCGATGCACCAAAAGACGGACACGATCTGCGATTGCCTGCTCCCACATCGGATCATCCGCAATTTTTTCACTCCAACGTCCGTTCCGCTGAAATTCATTGTCCACTTTTCGGTACAGCAAAAATGGACCATGCGCCTCAATATCTGCCTCATCGATCACCATAAATCCATACTCATCACACAATTGATAAAACATTGGTGCGTTTGGATAATGACTGGTTCGGATCGCATTCACGTTGTGCTGCTTCATTAATATCAGATCCCGTTCCATCTGTTCCAATCCGATCACATAACCCGTCTCCGGGTCAGAATCATGGCGGTTCACACCACGAAACTTAATGTTTTGTCCGTTCAAATAAATCACACGATCACGAATTTCTATCGTGCGGATACCGATCCGATCTACGATCGTCTCCTGCTCTGTCTCCAAGATCAACGTGTAAAGATACGGATTCTCTGTATTCCAAAACACCGGATTCTCAATGCAAAACTGCACTTGTGCTTTATACTGCATCGCCAGATTATCTAATGACATTTCCTGCTCTTTACCGCTTTCTGCCAAACCTGATTTTTGTCCTTTGTTGGCTGACGAACGCAAGCTTCCCTCTGCGACGACCTGACCTTCCGCATTTTCAATACGTGCATATATCGGAAGATCCCCGCCTGCCAACAAACAATGTACATCTACCGCCGCTGCGGCTCCTTCTACGTGGGTAGTAATGCGGTAATCCCATATATGCCGCTGTGGACGTTTCAACAAATATACATCTCGAAAAATGCCACTCATCCGAAATTTATCCTGATCCTCCAAATAAGAACCGTCACACCACTTTAATACAAGCACTCGCATTGTGTTTTCACCAGACTTCACATAGGACGTTACATCAAATTCACTTGTCGAATGCGATACTTGGCTGTATCCAACATAAGCACCATTCAGCCATACATAAAAGCAGCTATCTACCCCTTCAAAGTTAAGAAAAACTTCGGGCGCATTCTGATCCACCTCATACTCAAATGTATGCTCGTACAAACCGCATGGATTCTCCTGTGGTACATAGGGTGGATCAAAAGGGAACGGGTAACGGACGTTGTATACTGATGTCTGTCAAATCCTGCCATCTGCCACATTCCCGGCACATCAATCTGTCCACCTTCCTCAAATAGATCCCCGACACGACCCCAAGCCGTACCGGCAGCCACGTCTGTCAAACTCGTTTCTTCCGGCAGCAACGCCTCAAAATCTCCTATATCAGAAAAGAACCGGAACTTCCATTTACCATTTAACAATTGAAGACGATCCGATTCTTCTCTATGTTTCACCAATTGATCCATTCGAACAGATGCCGGAATATAATAGGCTCTTGCCGGCATCGTATTCTCATGCAACATTGCTGTATTCTCAAAATACTGTGGTATGCTCATCAAGTTT
Source organism: Clostridium sp. AM49-4BH (assembly GCF_003478335.1). GTDB lineage: Bacteria > Bacillota > Clostridia > Lachnospirales > Lachnospiraceae > Butyribacter. The sequence goes on along the minus strand of NZ_QUFB01000060.1, from coordinate 4,634 downwards.
CACTTCCCTTCTTCATTGACATATTATGGTTACAATTCGATCCCTTTCAAAAGTGCTGCAAACGGACTGGCATCAGCATCCTCTTCATGATCTGCCTGAAATTCCTTAGGGATCTCATAGTCATCTTCTTCCTTTGGGACTTCGTCCTCTGTCAGCGCCTTCATGCTCAACGAAACGCGGTCTCCCTCTAACTTAATGATCTGCGCAGTAACCGTATCGCCCAGTTTGACAATCTCTTTTGGTGACTTAATAAACTTATTGGTAATCTGCGATATATGACATAAGCCGGTCAGATCCTCTCCAATCGTAATAAATATACCATAAGATTCGATGCGGTCCACCGTTCCGGTCACTACATCGCCCACCGTAAGCTGTCCAACTTTTTGGACATATTCTTTTGCCTTACGCTCTTTTTGAATTTCTTTCGCCGACAAGACCAATCTCTTTGCCTCTTTATCCACAGTAATGATCATTGCCTCCAATGTCATCCCCAAATAACCAGAGGTATCTTCTACGTAATTCAGCTCGATCTTGGAAGCTGGAATAAACGCACGTACCCCTTTCACATATCCAATAATTCCACCGGATGTCGTATCGGTGATCTTAACCTGAAATACTGTACGATTTTGATAATCTTCTTCCAATTCATCCCATATCATTAGGTTGTGCGCCGCCTTTTTGGACAGGATCACAACACCATTTTCATTCTCCGCATCAATGACCATCGCCTGAATGCGATCGCCTATATTGCAGTCATTTTTTATCGAAAATGCAGGATCATCACTGCATTCCTCAAGCGGAATGATTCCCTCCGTATAGTAATTCAGATCGACGGTAAGTTCTGTCTCTGAAATACCAATGACCTCTACCTCCAGCACATCACCTTCTTTGATCACCTGAAAAGATTGTTCTAACTCCGTTTCAAAATCTTTCATGCTTTCTGCCATCATTATCCTCCTTCTGTCTTTTCATTATAGTATAGCCGTATAATAAAACCATCCATCCTTATATCGCATTCTCGCATCGCCATCATACTTTTTCACGATTGTCATAATATTATTCAGTCCAATACCATGATTTTCTTTATCAGATTTCGATGTCTGAATCATTCCATTAACGATTTTAACCGGTTTACTTATTCGATTACTAATACTAATGATGACGGTATCGTTTTTATTTAATAATTTGATCTTGATCACCTTGTGCGCTGTTTCTTTCGCAGTCGCTTCTATCGCATTGTCCAACAAATTGGACAGCAAGATCACAACATCCTGATCGTCTAATTTAATCTCCGAAAAGTCCATGATATCAAATATTATTTTGATGCCTTTCTGTGTTGCCAAACGATACTTTTGATTTAAGACAACATTCACAATCGTATTATGGACATCAATAAAATCACTGCCTTGACAAAGGTCATTTGTCAATTTCTGTGCATATTCTTTTGCCTTCTCGTATTGTTGATCCGCCATCAACCCCTGAATGCAATGCAGCTGATTACTGTAATCATGCAATATCTTTTTGTGATATGTATTGGTAACATTTAGTTCCTGATACATTTTTAAGCGTTCCTGAGCCCGCGTCTGCTGCAGCTGAAGCAAACGCAATTTCCGCTCGCGGTCAGAAATATAACTAAGCAGCACAAACAACACACTGTCAACAACAATCATCCCTAAAGATATCCCGACATAACCGGCAAGCATCGTCCCGTTTCCATAACTTGTCATCAAAATAATCATGATGCATACTGTCATAAGTGGAAAAAGAAACAACATTATCCACTCTACTCTCTGCATTTCCATAACATGTTTTTTTCGTGACCATATATAACGGATCATCACGACAATCACCAAAGTAACCATCTTAAAAAGCAATGATATCATCACCTGAAACATTGGATTCTCTAATAGGTTTCGTCGAAACAATGCCTCAGAGATTACAATGCCTCCCCCATCAACCGCAATCATAATACCATAAAAAGCCAGATCTAACACTAAAACATGAACCAGCTTACATTGATAAAATATGACGGCAACCAGTATCACTGCAAGCACCTGTCCACCGCCCCTTATCAGGAGCGATTTTGAATAATATGTGGTGGCTGCACTTATCAAATACAAGCCCGCCAAAGATGCTACCTCAAGCATCTGCCAACGGATTTCTCTATGCTTACGTTGTAGGAAACTACTCAAAAACGCACTACATATTAACGCTTCAAATAGTACCAATATCACTCCTTGTATGTAATCTACCATAGTACACTACCCCTCGCTATCATATTCTATGTACTCAAAGAATTGATCTTTTACCTCTTGATATCTCGCTTTCGTAGCCGGCAAATCTTTGTGCGTTGTAAGATATACGCGATAACTACTGATCTTCTGGATATACTTCATATTCACCAAAAAACTCTGATGAATCCTAACAAAACCATATGGCTCCAATTGTTTCTGTGCCGTTGTAATATTATCATACAGTTCCAACACTTTATCCGCAAACACATAACATAATTTACGAGCCTTACTCTCCACATAAACCAATTGTGATAAATTAACGTTCTCCATTCCGGTAAGAAATTTAATGTTGAAAGACACATCCATACCGGAATATTGCTTCAAAAAGCTCCCTAAACATTCCGGCAGCAATTCCTCGATATCCTGCTTCATAATGTAGCGCATCGCACCATATTGATAGCCTCGCGGTGCAGCTTCCACAACTCCGGTAATAAATACTATCGTTACCTGATTGCTTCTGGAACGAATCATTTCTGCAGTTTCCATTCCATCCATCTCATCCATATCAACATCCAAAAAAACAATATCAAACGAGTGCGATCCATGAAATGCACCGCAAAGCTCCTCTCCGCTTTCAAACACCTGAATGTCGCACTGTTGATTCACATGGCACATATACTCAGAAATACTTTGGCGGATCCGTTCGCTCCATTGCAGATCATCGTCACATACTGCTATTTTAAGCTTCATCGATCTACCCCGGTTCCTTCCACGATCTGACGTGCAACATAGACACCACTTGCCGATGCATGCGACAAGGAATGGGTCACTCCACTGCCATCTCCAATAATATACAGTCCCTTATATTTTGTCTCCAGATTGTGATCTAATTCGACTTCCATATTATAAAACTTCACCTCAACACCGTATAACAGTGTATCATCATTGGCAGTTCCCGGTGCAATCTTATCTAAGGCATAGATCATTTCAATAATCCCATCTAGAATGCGTTTCGGAAGTACCAAACTCAAATCACCCGGCGTTGCTGCCAATGTCGGCTCTACCAGTCCCTCTGCAATACGCTTTGCGTTGCTTCGTCTTCCACGCACCAAGTCTCCAAAACGCTGTACGATCACGCCTCCACCCAGCATATTCGACAGTCTTGCAATGCTCTCGCCATATCCATTGCTGTCCTTGAACGGCTCTGAAAAATGCTTTGCGACCAGCAGCGCAAAGTTTGTATTGTCGGTCTGTTTATCCGCATCTTCATAACTATGTCCATTCACCGTAACAATGCCATTTGTATTTTCATTGACCACAATGCCATAAGGGTTCATACAAAACGTGCGCACACGATCTTCAAACTTCTCAGTGCGATATACGATCTTACTCTCATAAAGTTCATCCGTTAAATGCGAGAAGATAACTGCCGGCAGTTCCACGCGCACACCAATATCTACACGATTGGATTTTGTGCTGATATCCAATTCATTACATACTTTTTCCATCCATTTGCTTCCACTGCGTCCTACGGAAATAATACATTTTGCGCAATCATAATCCGCATCATCACAACATACACGATATGCCTCGCCCTGTCGTTCTACACGATTTACTAACGTATCAAAGTAGAAATCCACTTTATCCTTTAAGAACGCATAGAGATTTTCTAATACAACATAATTGATATCTGTACCCAAATGCCGTACGGATGCATCTAATAAGTTCAATTTATTTTGGAGACAAAGCTTCTTAAAATGTGTTCCTGCTGTAGAATACATTTTCGTGCCCTCGCCACCATACTGCATATTGATCTCATCCACATATTTCATTAATTCTGTTGCCTTTTGCTTGCCAACATATTCGTATAAAGTTCCACCAAAATCATTCGTAATATTATATTTACCATCGGAAAATGCACCAGCACCACCAAAACCACTCATGATGGAGCAGCTCTTACAATTAATACAACTCTTTATCTTATCACCATCGATCGGACAATGACGTTTCTCCAACGCATGACCTGCCTCAAATACTGCCACTTTAAGATTGGGTGCTTTTTGCACCAGCTCATATGCTGAAAAAATGCCTCCCGGTCCTGCCCCCACAATAATCACATCATATTTATTACCCATATTTCACGTCCTGCCTTTCCCATGTTCCATGCCGTATGCCCATCGCCAAAAAGCAAGCATATGCATCTATTCTATTATCCTTTCTTGGTGGGGAAAAGTCAATCACCTAAGACATAAAATCAAGGATTTCAGATGTATTCCTGCAGTTTCTTATAATCCAACTTTCCATTCATCGTACGTGGCAGCTCCTCTATCTGAATATACTTCACACTGCCACGCAGGATCGGATAGCGTTGCAGCACACGTCGTTCCCATGCTGCATCCG
>NZ_QUFB01000006.1 GCF_003478335.1 Clostridium sp. AM49-4BH | reverse complement strand
TCAGTACCCGATACATCGAAATGCTCATAGCTATGGTTTATTCGCTGAGATAAAAAGGTTGAGAAACCCTGAATTTTCAATAAAAAACACTTGATTATATGAGGAGGAAAGTTGAGTTATGGAAGTTTCAGCAAAATTGAAAAAAATACAAGAGGATTTGAAAGAATCTGATAATGAAATGCTTTCGATGCTTCTTGCAAGTATTCTTGAAAGGCAATCTGGAAGGGTACCCCATGTTATTGGCGTTTTAGGCGATGATTTGGTAGGAAAAAGCACAATTATCAATTCTCTGTTGGGTGAGACTGTTATACCAGTTACCAGTATTCCCTCTTTGGCAGAAATTACAATTAGATATGGAAGCGAACGTGTTATTTATGATGGAGATGGGGCTATTATTAATGACGATGATCTACTTCAGAGTGTCGAGGAAAAGGATATTTTATCTATTTCCGTAAATAACGAGTTTTTGAAGGATAATTCGCTTATTATTAAGGAGTATCATGGTGGACTAAGAGAATCAAAGATAAATGATTTGAAGACAATGAATGATTTATACAGATGCGATGCGATTTTCTTGGTTTTGACCGCCCAACATCTATTAAGTGAAACAGAGAGTTCGTTTATAGAGAACTATATAAAGTATGTTGGTGCAAAGCGTCTTTTGCTAATCGTAAATAAACTGGATTTAGTGGTGAACACCGAGGTGGAGCATGTGCTGGATTATATAGAGAAGCAAATTGCTTTAAAATTCAGTGGAGTTGAGTGGACGGTCTCTGGTTGCCCAAAAAACTATGAAGAGATAGTTGATAATTATGTTTCTAGTGATTTTAAGACAAGTGTTAAGATGTTGTTTAGAGAGAATCATGACGCAGATGACACTTCTATTATAAATACACTTAAATATATTAAAGAGCAATTGGAAATACAACATACAGAATTGTTGAGTTTAGAGAAAAAAAGCAAAGTAGAAAGAGACAATGCAATAAAACAAAAAGAGCAACAAATAGAATTAGAGAAAGCGGCAATAGAAAATGCAAAAATTGAATTTCAGAAAAAACGAAATAATACAGTCGAGTTGATTGATGAATATATAAAGGATCAGTTTGTTGACGTATTATCAAAAATAGAGAGTTCCTTTTTGGAAGCACCAAAAAAGTATTTCTGGTATGAAAAAGAATTGGATCCGTTATGGAGAAGTTTAGCTGTTTCGGTATCAAAAAGGGTAGATTGTTATGCGGCATCCGAAATAGGGAAGGATGTTGACTGGTTGAACGGCTTTTTAGAAACAAAATTGGGGGCGGATGCAATGTCGGTCCATGTTTCTGAGAAAAGTATTAAAAGTGATGGCAAGATTGTTCCGTATGAAAAATATAAAAGATATGGACCGATTGGAATTGCCGGTGGTGCGGTTGCTGGATATTGTTTGCTTCGAATGATTGGTGCGGTTATTGGTCTTGGTGGAGGCTTATTAGCATATTCGTATTTGGAACAGAGAGATTTCATGCAAACAGAAGAAATTCAAAAGAAACTTAGTATAAAAATCAAAGATATTTCGTTGAATCTTAGAAAAGTTTCTAAAAGGGAAATTAATAAGATATATGCAGATATATTATCAGAATTTAATAATGAAGCAGCAAGAATATTAGAGGAAAGATATGGCTTTGATTATGACCCACAGGATAAATATATTGAACAAAGACACAGAATTGAACATTTAATAAAAACAATACAGGAGGTTTAAGTTATGCCAATTAGTAGTTATGAGGATATGAAGGAAAAGAAGAGCCAGATTATGTGTTCGTTATATGATGTGGCGGGTATAGTGGATAAACTGAATGAGATGGGATTAGCAATAAATGGAACGGCATTGATAGATCTAAAAAAGAAATTAGAGAGTGATAATTTTAAGGTATTGGTTATTGGAGAATTCAAAAATGGTAAAAGTACATTTATTAATTCATTAATGGGTGAAAAAGTTTTGCCAGCCTATGCAACTCCATGTACGGCAGTTATCAATGAAGTTATTTATGGAAAGGAAAAGAAAGCAACGCTATACTTTAAAAATCCTCTTCCAGAAGAAATTTCAACGGATATTACACCAAGTGCTATGCAACATTTAAAAAAGTATAAAAGTAAAGAAATCCCACCAATTGAGTTGGATGTAAATGATTTGGTGGATTATGTTGCCATTCCAGATCCAACTAAGGATCAGGCGGATGCTATAAAGGAATTACCATACAGTAAGGTTGTTTTAGAATATCCAATAGAGATATGTCATGATGGAATTGAGCTGGTAGATTCTCCTGGCCTTAACGAAAATGGTACAAGAACAAAAGTTACTGAAGAGTATTTAAATCAGGCTGATGCCATTTTGTTTGTTTTTAGATGTCCTAAAATTGCAGGAGATTCTGAAGTGAATTATATAACAGAGCAGATTCAAACAAGAGGTTATAATGATATTTTTTCATTTGTAATGCGATTAATCAGGTGCCAGAAGAGGATCAGGGTAGACTTATTAAATTTGGCAAGAAAAAATTATTACCACTCACTTCATTAGGCGAGAATGGAATTTTTTTTGTGGATGCTTTGTCTGCACTGAAAGCAAAACAAGAAAAAAATAGGGAGTTATTAGCACATACTGGAATGCCGGAATTTGAGAATGCTCTTTCGGAGTATTTGCGTAATAATAAGGGAAAAGCAAAATTAATGCAAATCATTATTCCCTGCAAATCGTTTATTGAGACTTTGAAAAATCAACATATAAAAAGTTATATCGCTGCTCTTGATCAGGATGTAAATACTTTAGAAAAAAAGATTAACGATGCAATGCCTAATCTTGATTTTGCCGAAAACAGAAAAGATTTAGTCGTAAATAGAATAGATTTGAGAATCCAGGAATTAGAGCAAACTATAAGAGATTTGATGAATGCGAAGTATGAGGAGATTATAGGAAAACTTCCTAAATATGTTGAAAACATGGATCTTGAAAATTATATGTCGGCGAATCCGTTTAAGCAGAAACAAACAAAGGATGCGTTAGAAAAAGAGGTGGTATCCAAGTTAGAACAATTTGTTCAGAAGGAAATGGGAACATGGATAAAAATGGAATTAAAAATGGCAATTGATAATAACATTGATAAGTTACAACAGGAGATTGGAGAGGATATTGATATCTTTTATGAGAAACTAGATGAATTTAGAGTTAAATTAAGTGGAGTTGAAAAACCAAAGAATATTTCTGGATTAGAGCGTGTGTCTGCTACAGTGTTAGGTACTATTGCGGGTGGCCCACTGTATGGGGCATTAGGGGCCTCTCTAGGATTAGGCGAAGTTGCAAAGCGTTCTGCAGTAACACTAGGAGCTACATTTACGGGAGGAGTGATATTGGCATTTACACCTGTGGGAATAGCAGCCGCTACTACTGCTACTACCGTTGCGGTTGTTGCGGCAGGAATTCTTCAGTTTGCTACAGGTGGAAAGGCATTAACAAATAAATATAAGAAAAAACTAAAAGAAAGCTTTATTGAAAGCTTAAAAAATGGACGAGAAGATGGATGCAAAGAATATGCAAAGAATATTGCATGTGATGTGCGCGAGAAATTCAATTTAGTAAATGAGGCACTTGATGCTGAAATTCAAATTGAGAAGAGTAAGGTGGAAAGTTTAAGGAAAAACAAGAAAGATACTGTAGAAGAAAGGGCTGAAAAGCTTGCAGCGCTTGCAGACTATGAGGAGCAGTTGAATAGCATAAGCAGTGAACTGAATGCGTTAGGTCAGGCAATTGAATAAACAAGGAGGTACATATGACATTACAGGAACAGATGACGTCGCTGGAAGTTTCAGAGCCAGAAAGAACATCAGTAAAAGAACAGATGCAAAATAAAGAGGCAAATTCAGATCCAACAAAAGGATTGCGTCTTGCAGAACAATTTGTAAAAAAATTTTATTTAGATGATTTGGACAAATACGGTATTACAAAGCCGACAAGAAGAATGGCTGAAATGTCATTAAATGAAAACTTGGCTTTATATAAAATATCGGGGCTTGTCTTTAATAAGGGTGAAAATGTACTGGACAGGTTAAACAATGTATACAGTGCCATGCATGGATTGAACTTGTCTATTGTGTTTATGCTTCATAGTAATGGAAAGAATGTTGATTTTTACATCGGAACGAAGACCGTCAATGGTAATTTTTCTGATAACGATGACTTGACAAAAGCTTTTGAAAAGGTTTTTGTGGGAAACTTTCCGGGAAGTGAGATTTCGGCTGTTAAACCGTGTGAATATAACGGAATGTTACAAGAAATTTTACCTGAAGATGGGAAAAATGCTGTTTCTTCATTAACTAGTTTGCCGGCATTGAAAGACGATGATGTTCAGAATGAACAATATGTGCAGGGAATTGAGAAATTTATAGATGCTATGCAAGGAGAAAAATATTCGTTAATCATTATTTCAGATCCTGTGTCAGGTGGACAAATTGAGAAAATGAAGCAGGGATATGAAGAATTATATTCCGAAATAGCTCCTTTATCAGAATATAGCTTAACTCTTGGAGAAAATAAAGGAATCAATATTTCCAATTCAGATATGGAAGGTTACACAGATACTATTGGAAAAAGCGTATCAAAGACACAGAGTTTTACGAAAGGAATAACCTTAACAAAGAGTGAAAGTACGACAAATACTTTTGGTGTGGGAATTGGAATGATGGGAAATATGGGGGCTATGTCATCCGATAGTACAAATGTTTCAAAGAATGTGTTCTCTACACTCAAAAATGCGATGTTTGGCGGACCGGTAGCAATGGCTGCAGTTTCGGGGTTGTCTCAGGCGATTGGGGCGAATTTTGGGTTAAATGTTTCAAGAGCAAAACAAGAAGGGACTTCAAAGGCTAAAAATGAGAGTGAACAAGTAGGCAGTCAAGATACAGAACAAAAATCTCATGCAATAATGTCGCAACAGACAACTCAAAAAGGGGTTACAACAGGAAGTTCGACATCATCAATGGTAAAATATGAAAACAAGCTGGTAAAAGTATTTTTAGAGTGCATTGATGATCATCTTAAACGCCTTAAAGAGTGTGAAAATTATGGTATGTGGTCTAGTGCGGCATACTTTATAAGTCCATCAAGAGAGACATCAATTATTTCTGCAAGCACCTATAAAGGAATTATTAATGGTGAAGGAACATCGTTAGAAGCTACTAGCATAAATACTTGGTTTAACGATGATAAAACCAAGTTCATTAATCAATATTTGCGTTATTTTGCGCATCCAAGATTTTATGACGAAGATTATTTGTCAGATTTTTCTGCTGCGACCGATATTACGCCATCAACTATGCTGAGTACGAAGGAATTATCTGTACAATGCAATGTGCCCTATAAGTCAATTCCTGGTGTGTATGTCAGGGAAATGGTGGGATTTGGACGAAATGTATTTGATAATGAAGATGATGACAAATTACATATTGGTCAAATATATCATATGGGTAAAGTGTACGAAGACCATGATGTTAATCTACAATTGAGTAGACTGCGGGAACATACTTTTATTACTGGATCTACGGGATCAGGAAAGTCCAATACTACATATGAAATTATAGCAAGATTAAACGGATTAGAAGAGAGAGGAAAACTTACCGGAAAATCATTGAAAAAAACAGTGCCAACACTTGTGATTGAGCCAGCTAAAGGGGAGTATAAGCAGATTTTTGGTAATAGTTTTAATGTTTTTGGAACGCATCCAGATTGTACGGAATTGTTACGAATTAATCCATTTAAGTTTGACAAAAAAATACATGTATTAGAACATATCGATAGATTAATTGATATTTTTAATGTGTGTTGGCCAATGTATGCAGCCATGCCTGCGGTATTGAAAGAAGCTGTTGAGGATGCATATCAAAGATGTGGGTGGGACTTAAATATGTCGGCAAATTCCAGTGGTTATGATATATATCCTAATTTTGGAGATTTGTTAATTTCGTTGAGAAATGTAATTAAATCTTCAGATTACTCACAGGAAGTTAAAGACAATTACACAGGTTCATTAATAACAAGAGTAAAATCCTTAGCAAATGGATTAAATGGACAGATATTCACTTCAAATGAGATTGATAATCATCGTTTGTTTGAAGAGAGCACGATTATTGATTTAAGTCGGGTGGGTTCAAGTGAAACAAAATCAATGATAATGGGTATCATAGTAATGAGACTTCAAGAGAGAAGAATGGCACAAGGTGGAATTAATAGAGATTTGCAGCATGTTACCATTTTGGAGGAAGCGCATAATCTTTTGAAAAAAACATCCACGGAACAATCAATTGAAGGGGGAAATTTACAAGGAAAATCTGTTGAAATGATATCAAATGCAATTGCTGAGATGCGGACATACGGCGAAGGATTTATTATCGTTGATCAGGCTCCGGGGTTATTGGATATGTCAGCTATTAGAAATACTAACACAAAAATCATATTGCATCTTCCGGATATGAGTGATAGAGAATTAGTTGGAAGGGCTGCCGGTCTTACTGATGATCAATTAATAGAATTGGCAAAGCTTCCATCAGGTGTTGCTGCAATATATCAAAATAAGTGGGTGGAACCTGTATTATGTAATATCGACTATTATAATGTTTCTCCAACAGAGTATGGATATTCACCTCAACAGAGAAAAGATATTCTAGGGAATTCCGTTATCAGAACAAAAGTTGCTTTGCACTTGGTGTCTATATTGTCGGGTAAAGCAGATAATGTTGATGTGGAGAGATTGAAAGAATGGCTTATTGCATCTGATATTGCTTCTACAACAAAACTTGATGCTCTAAGAATATTTAACTCTAAGAATCTTATAAAGAAGGCGCAGGTGGAAAAGGTAATAGCAAATCTTGTGGATGGTGATTGTAGGGCATTTGAAATAGCAAAGGACACTGATTCTGTCGAAGAATGGAATGCAACACTTATTCAGAATCTTGATATGGATTCATCTGATGTTGATGATGCAGATGTTGAAAATATATTAGAATGTCTTATTCACCATAGGAGTTTAGAGCATGCTTCTGACGAGGAAAATTTTCTTAAATGGATGAATTATATGGGAAGGAGGGGATTATAATGGCATTTGCAGAAGTTGGAAAAGTGATGCTAGAAGCTGTGAAGGATGTAACGAAGGAAGCAGGAGAGAAGGTTGCGGAAACAGCAAAAGAGATACTTGGTAAAGGCGAATCTATTTTCCCGGATTTTTTTGAGAGTCTGAAAAATGAAACTAAACAAAGCATTTTTAACGATTTGGATTCGATGAAAAATGAGATGGGGAAGACATATGGTGAAATTAAAGAGAATAAACCTCCAAATTCTCCCAATATTGCAAAATGGTTTGACAAGGGTGGTAGTATAAAAATAGAAGAGGTAGAGGGAAAGCAAGTTTGGACATACATTGATAATATTGGAAGGGAAGTTAAGTACATTGATGGCTACCCTATTTTCCCTCCTGAGGCAAAACATCCGGTTATTAACGACATAGACATTGGACAGTTCAGTGGAGACAGAGCTGAAGACAAAAGAGTATATCTTGAAAAATTACAGGAACAGTATGGACTGACGGAAATGCCGGATGGGTATGATCTTCATCATGATTCTAAAAATGGAAATATGCAACTTGTAAAGACAGACTGGCACAAAGAATTTACACATGCAGGTGGTCACAGCCTATTTAAGGAGGTATAGAAATGCTGATTTCAAAATTTGGAACAATTAGTACGGAGACAATATCAGAGTTTGAAGATGTTTGTGGAGTAAAGCTACCAACGCAATACAGATCGTTTCTTGAAAAATATAATGGTGGTGAGACGCCAAATACCAACTTTAACATAAGTGGTATTAGCTCTGATTTAAAAGGGTTGTACGGTATCGGGAAAGTGAAGTTTTCTTTAAATGCAGTTTGTGTTGAGGATGTTCAAGGTACATTATATTTACCAATTGGAATGGACTCGTTTGGAAATGACATCTTGATTGGGTTAAATGATGGCACAATTGTTTTCAAAGAACATGAAAATGGAAGATGCAAAAAAATAGCTACTTCATTAGAAGATTTTTTTGCTGGATGTGAGAGTAAGCTAATAAATAAATCCGCCATAAAAAGCGTTGAAGAAAGAGAAAAAGACCTTATTGCACAAGGCCGTGGCGCAATTATTTCAGATGCATTAAGAGATATGTGGAGAGTGGAAATAAATAAGTATGGTTCATTGTCACAGGAAGAGGTTGTGTTATAAAAATATACCAGTAAGGATTATGTAAAAGATAATGTACCGGCAATCGTTGAAACAATTGAAAAAATGGTTTCCAAAAACGGAGATAAAATCAATCCAAAGGATGTCGTGAAAAAATTGTCAAAACACTAGGTAAAATGGGAATAGTAGCATGTTGGCTGCTATTCCCATTGTTTATTTTTCACCAAAATTCAATAGCCGAATGTACAAAGTGCACCAGGCCAGCAAGATTTTTAACTTGAAAAATTGTCTGGGTTGGTGAATTTACCCTCCAAAATTTGGCGCTTTTGCCTATAGTTATTCTAAAAGTCGTATCATATAATACAACATACGAAAGAAAAAAATGTATAGGGATAAGGGAGGAAAAACGATGGCGAAAGCGTACGAAGAATTGGAACTCAAAGACGATTTTATGTTCAGCGTGATCATGCGCGATCCGAAATATGTAAAACCGTTTCTAGAAACGATCCTAAGGATCAAGATCGCAAAGATCGAATATCCGGAGGTGCAGAAAAACATTGACATTGCAGCGGGTGCCAAGGGAATCCGCCTCAATGTGTATGTCGAGGATGAAAACCGCTGCAGTGAAGATACAGCATTGACATTAAACGATGGCATCGTTAAGATAATCTTAAACACAAAAGGGACTTTGGATGATGTAAGTCCTGAAATGAAACGATTGTTGGATTATGTTGACGGAAAAGGCGTATCGGATACCTTCACAAGAGATTTGGAGGAGGCGGTACAGTCCGCCCGTCAAAATGAGAAATGGAGGTTGGATTATATGACATTACAGCAGGAATATAGAGAACGCTTCCAGGAGGGTAAGGCCGAAGGCATTAAAGAAGGTAAGATTGAAGGGAAAATTGAGACCTTATATGAGGAACTTCATATGACTGTGGTTGAGATCGCAGAGAAATTAGCGATTTCGGAAGAAGAGGTGCAAAAGATTGTAGATGCCTTGTAAGTCCTACCTATATAAACCGTCGCCACAGAAAATGAAGCATGTGCATGCGGTTTTGCAAATGATGAGCATAATGACAGGAGATCATCGATTTGAGGATGCATATAATGATGCGATACAGAAGGAGGAGTTGAATATGTGTGAGGTATTGGATAGAGTAGAGAAAAAAGGATATGATGCTGGAAGAATTGCCGGCAAAATAGACGCGTTCTATCATGAATTAGGTATGTCTGTCTCTGAGATTGCAGAGAAACTGACTATGACAGAGAGTGAAGTGCAGAAAATTCTTGATGAATCGGAATAATTCAGAAGGGAGATGCCCCTATTAAGTGGACATGTGAAAAAGGAATCAAATCCTATAAAGTAGACGCTGGTTAAAGGCAATAAATTAATAAAAATGGACACATGAGTATTTCTAAGAACAAGGGCATCTGATACAATAAGATCAAGATTGGAGAGGATGCAATGAAAGAATATACTGCATAAGAAATGAAACTGTTAAAAGCAAATCCATATACGTTCAAGGTAACTAAGAATAAATTGTATTTTACAATCAAATTTAAGGAAGCTTTTGGACTGCATATTATGATAAGAAAACGAAACAGCATGAATGTATGATAGAACCATATCATGCTAGAGTGTTCCGAAACGAGCAAAGCATAAAACGGCACAAATGAATGATTATAAAACAAATCATATTGACAATTGACGTATGAGATGATATATTTATATATATACAAATAATCTAACAAGTTCTTTTGCTCTTATGTTCTAAAACGAGAAGTGTGTATATGTTGGACAGATTTACTAGCATGGATTTGTATCCTTTATAGGTGCAGATTCCTGCCATAGGCGCAGTTTTGGTATAGTAAATCAAGGGTTGTATCCTTAAGAGAGGAAGAACTTGTTGCCAACAGGGAAAGGTAGGGAACATGGGAGAGAAAGACATTGCGGAGAAGGTACTGGAGGATTACAATGACGTTTTTGCGGATATAGTGAATGTGTTATTGTTTCAGGGAGAACAGATCGTAAAGCCGGAGCAATTGGAGGATAAAACATTACGGTCTTCTTATAAGGCAGATGGTAAATTACGCGAAATAGTGAGAGATGTCGGAAAGAATTGGAATCAGGACACCATACGCATCGCCTGTTTGGGGATTGAAAATCAGACAGATTCTGATGCGGATATGCCATTGAGAGTTATTTCGTATGATGGAGCAGAATATCGTGCTCAGTTAATTAGAGATATATCTTCACAGGATGGTGGAGATGATGATATAATATCTACCAAGAAGAGGCGTGATATAAAGCGTTATCCGGTTGTGACATTGGTGCTGTATTTTGGCTATGAGAAACCTTGGAGTTCCTCGAAGAGTCTTTTGGATCGACTAACTGTTTCAGATGCATTGAAACCATATGTGCAGGACTATCGGATCAATGTATTTGAAATCGCATATCTTACGCCGGAACAGGTAAAACTATTTCAGAGTGATTTTCGCATTGTAGCGGATTATTTTGTGCAGAAACGGTTAAATCATGAATATAAACCATCGCCACAGAAAATGAAGCATGTGCATGCAGTTTTGCAAATGATGAGCATAATGACGGGCGATCATCGATTTGAGGATGCATATAATGATGCGATACAGAAGGAGGAGTTGAATATGTGTGAGGTATTGGATAGAGTAGAGAAAAAAGGATATGATGCTGGAAGAATTGCCGGCAAAATTGCCGGCAAAATAGATGTGTTCTATCATGAACTAGGTATGTCCGTATCTGAGATTGCAGAGAAACTGAGCATAACAGAGAGCGAAGTGCAGAAAATTCTTGATGAATCGGAATAATTCAGAAGACTTTGAAAGAACATTATATTAATGCTTTGTAAGATAAACAGTCCTTTTATGATGTTTCATACTGGGGCTGTTTTTTGTTGTTCAAATTAAGCTGATAATCGCACGTGACAACAAAATAAATTTTTTCAATCGCCTGAAAGTTATAATATCCCTTAAAAGGGTAATATTGCTGTTTGCATGCAAATTCCTGGAAAATTAAGATGTAGAAAAAAGAAACAAGGTAGTGACGTGCACTATCTAGATAAGGAAATTTGATCCAATAGACAAATTAGTTTCTAAAATTACGACATCTAAAAAAACAACAATCCGTTTCGGTGCAAAAGGAAACGGAACGAGAACGCACATATTGAGCACTTCCGAGAAAAGTAATGTAGCTATGAGGGTTGAGAAATGTTGAATATTTCTGTATAATGGATTTAAAATATGTACGTTATGTCGATCTCGTAAATTAGGAAACATGAATATCGAGCAATGCCTAGTGATTATTACATTAACAAAGGAGAGGTGGGTAATATGAAGAAGAATACTAAGCAAACAAAAGATGACAAAATGAAAAAGCCAAAGCAGCATCCAAAGCAAAAGGGATTTCGAATGGGACTGCGAGCAAAGATATTGGGGATATCGTTGCCAATTACCATCATTATGGTTATTGCAATGATCGCCATTGCTTACAGTGTTTCGGAGAAAGACATCATGAAATCTTCACAGAGCTTGCTGCGAACATCAGCAAAAGATCAAGGAAATCAGATCGAGGCGTGGTTGAATCGTAAACTGGACGAAGTTAAAACAGTAAAGTACGATTTAGAACATTCCGGTGCAGTGAAGGATCAAAAGTTGTTACAGAAGAAATTAAACGATTATTATGCGTTGGATGCTTCTTTTGCTGGTGGTTTTTATGTGACGGACACAGCAGGAACTGTCATGAAAGCTGATGACAATACGACACAGATCAATAATGCAAAAGATCAGATATGGTATCAAAAAGGGCTAACCAGAATGAATCCGGGTTATACGCCTGTTTTTGAGGATGATGAGAATCATATGATGATCAGTGCATGTGGCATGTTGGACGATGCAACGAACATTCGTGTATTGTCAACAAACTTGTCTCTTGATTCGATAAATATTATTGTCAATTCCAGTGTATCCATGCAAGGGGCTGAGTCGTTGCTTGTAGACAAAAGTACAGATGATATTCTTGCATCGCGTGAATCAGAATTGATCGCAACATCCTTAAAAGATACGTCCAATGGTTTTCTTAAAAATGTTGCAGATAAAATTAACAAAGACGACGAGTCGGTGACAACAATACGTGATAAAGTAGTTGTTACGCGCGAAATTGCAGGAACAGATTGGGTCCTTGTTTCCTATGTGCCAACCAGTTTAATTACTTCTGAAGTAGATAATTTGAGAACGATATTGATTGGAGTTGCAATTATTGGTCTGCTGGTATTTACGCTGCTTAATACAATAGGCGTGTCACTTACGGTGAAACCATTGCGAATACTCAGTCACAAGATCAAGGCGATGTCAAATGGTGATTTTACAATACAGATCGAAGCGAAAGGCACTGACGAGATTGCTCAGATCCAACAGAGTGTTAAGATATTTACAGAATATATGCGTGAAATGATCTGTAAAATTAATGCTGTATCAGATAGTATTAGAAACCAAGCTGATAGCAGCAGTGTTGTGTCAGTGAGTATGCAGGATGCTTCGAATGCGCAAGCAGCTTCTATGGCGGCTTTGAGTGAGACGGTTGAGCAGATTTCGGAGTCGATCAATGAAATCGCCGAGAGCGCAACAGATCTTAGCGGTGTTGTTTCTGATGTGTCTCGGGATAGCGAACAGGTGAAATCGCAGATCGATAGTACTGTCGGCATTGCACGTAAAGGTCGGAGTGATATGGAGTTGGTAGGTACTGCTATGGACGAGATACGTGATTCTATGTCGTTACTGGTAGATGCTATTCGTAAAGTGGGAGAAGCCTCCAAAGAGATTACAGGAATTACAAGCTTGATCGCGAATATTTCAGAAGAAACCTCACTGTTGTCGTTAAATGCTTCTATTGAGGCTGCGAGAGCCGGAGAGGCTGGAAAGGGATTCTCTGTGGTAGCCACAGAGATCAGCAAACTTGCACAAAACACAGCATCCTCCGTGGAAGAGATTTCACAGTTGATAGACCAGGTGGACGGTCTGGTTGATGATGCTGTAAATCAAGCGAATGTCAGCGTACAAAATATTGGTGAGAGTGGTGGCCGCATACGTGTGGCACAAGAGACATTTGAGCAGATTTATACATGCATTGAGGACATGAAAAATGGTATCAATAATATGATCACGCAGATCGCTGCTGTAAATAATGTTGCTATGGATGTATCAGCAATCTCAGAGGAGCAGGCTGCTTCGACTACCGTGATCAGTGAGACTTCGGATGCTATGGTTGATCAGGCTAACAATTTAGCAGACCAGAGTGAGCAGGTGGCAGACAGCTCGAAAGTTTTGACGAACACTTCAGAGCAGCTTGCAGAGCAGATGGGTAGATTTCAGATATAAGGAACGTTGTTTAGATACTATACTATGTGATAAGTATAAAGAAAAAGTGCAAATAAGTTTTTAGGGTAAGCATGACGGCACTGGTGTGGTGCTGTATGCGGAAATGGAGAGGATTATGACAAAAAAAATAATGTTATATTGTTTGGCTGTCATGTGCTGTGTATTGACAGTCGGCTGTTCGGGAAAAAAAGAAGATGGTCAGGGCTCCGGCAAAGACCTTAAGATCATGTTCACTGTATCTGATGGTTCTGACACATTTCGTGCCACACTCGCAGAGGCAGCCAAAAATGCAGCGGAAGAAGCCGGTTATACAATAGATATTCAGGATGCAGCGGGTTCTTCGGAGACACAGATGAACCAGATTAAGAATGCAAAGGACGCGGATGTGATCATATGTGCGTTGTGTGATGCCGGAACGGCGCAGCAAATGGAAGCATTGGCGGGAGACAAACCGATTGTATTTATTAACAGTTGTCCGGAAGAAGAATACCTGCAAAAAAATAAATATGTCTATGTTGGATCTGACGAAGCGGTGGCCGGTAATCTTCAGGCAGAATATGTCCTTAATAAATATGCGTCCAAGGACTCCTTAAATATCGTACTCATCAAGGGAGAGAGTACGCATTCAGCAACAAAGGGACGTACCAAAGCAAATAAAGCAACATTAGAGGCATCTGGTAAAACCATTCATTATGTATATGAGGATTATGCGGATTGGAGTACAGAAACCGCAGCCAAAATGTTTCATCAGTTTTTACAGACCGGACAGCCGGTTGATGCCGTTATATGTAACAATGATTCGATGGCAGTAGGTGTTGCACAGGAAGTCCAGAAAGCTAAAATAGATACAAACACATTACCTATTCTTGGTGTTGATGCAACAGCTGATGGTTTAGATCTGATTTCGCAGGGCGCCATGGCATGTACAATTTTTCAGCCGGCGAAAGGGCAGGGAGAAGCAGCGGTCAAAGCAGCAGAAAAACTTGCTTCCGGACAATCTATCGAGTCGCTTGATGGAGCGGAACATAATGGCCTGTTTGTATGGGTGCCATTTGAACAGGTTACGGCAGAGAATTTATCGCAATATCAGTAACTCAAACGTTATGTCACGTTACTTATTCAAACGTTGCACGTTAAGATTATTGTGTCGTCACATACATTTTACATAAATTATACAGTTGTGTGCTCGTAGATTTTACGCACCTTGGTTACAATATTTGCAAACATATAAAGAAATGCAAATGATTGATAACAAGGGGATGAGATTATGAGTATGAGTACGGTATTATTGATATTTGGTGTTGTTATGGCAGCCATTGTGTCTATGCAGTGTGATCCGAATAATCCATTTACATTGCATAGACGCAGTACGAAAGATCTTGTGGAGGAGGTATTGGCAGATCCGATCCTGATCGTATTACATGCGTACCACACCTCAGATGAGCAGTTGAAGTTAGGATATGGACAGCTCTGCGAACAGCTTGGCAGTTTACGCGAATTAAATCGCCGCAAAGATGTTTGTCATTGTATTCATCTTGTGATGAGGGAACTGCGGGAGCGGTGTAAGGATGCGCAGACAAAGCAGGAAGTATTAGAAATGCAGTATCGCCAGACGATTGGCGAACTGCTATTGGAAGCCCTAGCTGATTGATCATGAGCAATATGAAATATATTTGAGTTACAATATAAACACATTTAGAAATATAATAAAAAGCTCAGAAGAATTTCTTCTGAGCTTTTACAGTTAACAGGGGTGCCAGGAATCGAACCCGGCTCTGGAGTTTTGGAGACTCTTATTCTACCGATGAACTACACCCCTAAATGCGATGTGTCACTCGCAAGCGACTATAATAGTATACAAAATTCATCGGAGTTTGTCAATAGTTTTTTGAGAAAATCTACGCATATCTCAGCAAAAACTCAGCAAAGACAATATGCAAATTTTATGCAGAGTTTATGGTGAATCATTATTCATCCTCTTCCTCTGGTTGTTCTATGATCTGACGGAAATAAGCTAGTTTTTTGTCTGCCTCACGCTGCTTCATCCAAGCTTTTACATCTTTTGCAGGGAATAGCTTGCGCAGCAACTGATATGGATACCAAATGATTTTCATTCGTGTGACAGCATCGTAATGCATTTTGATATTTTCGCTGCGATCCTTTAACACAGTGATACGCATTGCCTGGCGATGCATGCGGTTGCGTAGATTGCCGATCTTGCGGTGCAGGAAAAAAGTTTCGTTTGCCTTATTCTGTCGTTCGCGGTTCATCTGGTAAACCGTATAGTCTTTGGTGATACGCAGCAATGTATCAAAGTAAAAACTGTCAACTAACGTGTACTCAGTGCCGTTTTTGATCTCTTTGGAAAGCGGTTTGGTGTGACAATCGGAGTAAGCACTGCCGATCCCATAATCGTGTGCGAGTACGCAGGTAGCGTAAACGCGGACGGTTTCGTTGTAGGCAGTGAGATATTTTTGCTTAAAGTTACATTCTAGGTCGTAAGAATATGTGAGATGATTTTTCTGCATCAGAATCTCACGCATTGCGATTGTCATGGCATCGTCTTGATCGATATGAGCCATAAAGACATCGAAGATCTCCTGCATAACAGGATGACCGGCAACAGCTGCGTATATGCGCTCTGTGATAGAAGTATCGTTTTGAAAACCAAACAGAGCCTGTGTGCGCAGTAATAACGGTGTGATATATTTGATGCCGCGTACCTGCTTGGAAAGAGCGATGCCGCCTTCTTCCATTAATTTTTTACATTTGAAATATTGCCCAACGATATGATATCGTCCTTCGTCATACGCTTTTCGAATAGCAGGATGCTCATCGATATCACAGTTTTCTTCATTTAGGCAGGTGATCTCTGCATCAAATTCGACCAAAGTGCCGACCAGAGTATCAAGGTTATTCTGCTCTTGTTCGGTTAATGTGGTTTTTCCAAAGTGATCGTAGTATATGTGTTTTGGAATTGCCTGAAAGGCATTGTAATAATAATCCAAGCGTACTTTCAGTCGTGGGTGCTCTTCAAAGTTTGTGTTGGAAAGGATAAAATCTTTGTTTTCCATCAGAAGATCTACATATCGGTCCGCAAAAGCCGGACGGCGTGTGCACATATACAAAGTAAGGCTTGCCGTGAATGGGGCAACCTCAGAGGCTGCTTCCGGATTGGCATTTTGTACGATAAAACGGATAGCATCCAGACTACCGAGAATCTGCTTGTTGGATGTGCTGGAGACGATAGAAGTATCATGACGCAAATAGTGGTAATAAGGCGTAGATACATAACTGATCTTCTTCGCATAAGACATAACGACCGGAAGCCACGCCACATCTTCAAACCAGTGTGCCGGGAAGGCAAATTGTTTGACAAATGCAGTACGGTATAATTTAGAACAAGTTGTTACGGTGTAATCAGATTGTCTTAGAAAATCTGTTCCGGCGTATACTTTATCCATATCGAAATCATAAGTTCCTTCAATCGTCACTTCCTGATACAGTCCATGACGAAAATACGGACAAAAGATAATGTCGCTTTCCAGTACAAAGGCAGACTCATATAGATCCGTCAACATTTCCGGATCTACAATATCATCCGAATCGACGAACATCAAATAGTCGCCCTTTGCTTTGGATATACCGAAGTTTCTGGCGAGCCCGGGACCGCCGTTTTCTTTGCGGTAATAACAGATCTGTTCAGAATGCGCATCGGCGTATTTTTGTGCAATGGCAGGACTGCCATCGGTCGAACCGTCATCAACTAAGATGACTTCAAAACTCTCAAATGTCTGCGCTAATATCGA
Source organism: Clostridium sp. AM49-4BH (assembly GCF_003478335.1). Classification (GTDB taxonomy): domain Bacteria; phylum Bacillota; class Clostridia; order Lachnospirales; family Lachnospiraceae; genus Butyribacter. The sequence goes on along the minus strand of NZ_QUFB01000006.1, from coordinate 81,636 downwards.
ATCCAGACAGTCAGCTAAATATGCTTCGACATTATACACCGGTATAATAATTGAAATGTTTGGTTTCATCTTCACTTCCCCCTCGTGATTACTGTCAAGTTGCTCCTCATGCCTCTAAACTTTTTGCAAACGCGTCCGTTAAAAACTTTGCGGATTTTTCGCGTTCCGCCTGTAGGTGTTTGTAAACATCATCGTAGTCGATTTCGGTTACGGCAGGCATTTCTTGATCGTTTTGCAAAAATCGGTCATCTAGGTGCAGCAAATGCAAAATACTGGTCACGCGGGAATCTTTTGTTCCACGTGCATAGGTATAAAAGCTTTTCTTATTGATAAGAGAAAAGCAGACCCCATGAAAAGCATTTGTTAATATAAAATCTGCATGCATGAAATATCCTAAAAATTCTTCAATACCAATGGATAATTTCACCTTGTTACGGAAAATATTTGTATAAAAAACGCTGATCTCAATGACTTCCAAACCGCGTTCTTTGGCAATTTTATGTGCATCCTCTAACATCTTTCGATTGTTTTTGAGGCAGTTATACACTAACAGATAATGTTTTTCTTTTGGTTTTACAGCGATCTTTGCATAGTCCTCAGCATCTAATAACAGGGTAGGATCTAACACATTTACGACCGGTTTATCCGTATATTCCTGCGTAAACTCGGTTCCCTGAATCTCACGTACCGAAATGGAATCAAAGTTCTTTAGCAGTTCGCGGAAACGCGCCTGTCTCTTTTCGGAAAAGTTTGTATAACCGATGCAGGCAGCATAAGATATCTTATTTTTGCCTCGCATAGATGGGAGATTGCAGAAAAATCCATTATCAAAGCCCTGTGTGCTGTGTGGACTCCAGATAACATCGCTTTCGCATACGATCGTATCAAAGTCGAACAATGCCTTGCTAAGCAGTGCCTCGTCATATTGACAATTGGTCATGCGGTACTGCGTATCAAAAAAGTTCATAAATTTTTTGTATCTGGTCAGATTCGGAAAGAAATATCCAAGCCAAAAAAAGAATCGTTTTATTTTCTCTTTAGGCTGTTCAGAAAGAAACGGATATTTCATATTGTAAGTTTTCATGAAACGGGGAAGGTAGTCGATGATGACGTTATCGATCCCCTGCTTATCCAAATACTGCTGAAATGCATAGGAATGCAATGCAGCACCGAAATTCAAGTGTTTTGAATATTTATTAATACTGATAATTCCAACTTTCATAGTTATCCTCATTTCTGGCATTCCTGCAGAATGCGTTTGGAAATTGTTTCGGTTGCGTTTCCGTTGTCAAAGCTGCCAAGATCGGTGTGATGTTTGTGAACATCTTTGAGATACTGTTCCTCGTCAAAGTGAGCAATATTGTCGACCAATGCGGCATTGTTTTTAGCAAGTGGGAATGGCCAGTCGCGCACATCCACGTAAAAGCCTTGTGTCTCTAAATATTCGTCCAAATCTGTGGTATACAGGAAACATGGACGTTTTAACAGGGAATAATCCCATACACTCGAAGAGTAGTCTGTGATCAAAATATCTGCGGCAAGAAGGAGATCCTGCATATCGCCATAATCTGTGACATCGATAATATGCTGCCCCTTTGTGTCTGCCGGAAGACGTTTCTTAATAAAGTAATGCATGCGGTACAAGATAGTCCATTCTCCGCCAAAACGTTCTTTGGCAGCTTCTACGATACCGCGTACATCCAAATTGTAATCCGTTGCCTCGTTGCGTTTGCCCTTGCGGTAAGTAGGAGCATAGAGGATGATCTTATTATCAGCAGGAATATTGTAATATTTACGAATATATGCTGCCGTTTTGTTGTCGTGATTATTGACCAGTTCATCATTACGCGGCATTCCACATTCCAAACATTCACCCTTGTGAGCAAATGCACCACGGACAACATATTTGGTATAGTATTTACAACTGGAAACTAAAATATCCGTATGGGAAGCACTGAGCTCTTGGATCTTCTGATCCGACGTGCGGATGCTTGGATTGTCCAATAACAATTTTTTATATGCACCGCCACCGTGTCCGGTTCCGATCGTTGTCTGCTTCTTGCGGAACGGGATCATGGCAGGTATACGCATATTGTATACGAATACGCGGGAAGACAGTGCGTAACGGTAGAATGAAAAGGTACCGTATTCCACAGTCTTCGATACGCCCCAGTCGGCAAGCCAGCGGAAGTTGTTCGCTCCTTTAAATGCCCAGATGATCTCTACATCGTCCGGATAATTTTTTGCCAGATATTCGGAGATGCGGCGAGGATTGCAGGCGTATTTGCCGGCTTCAAAACTCATAAACATAACCCGGTTTTTCTTGATCGGGAAAATATAAAAGACGCGCAGAACGATCAGGTAAATGCAGTCCTTAATATATTCTTTGATACGTGCGATGGAGCGGAAGTCAGCGCCATAGCGTGAATATTTACGGTATTTTAATAATTTCTGATACTGTCTGTAATGACGGTACCGCTTTAATAATTGAATCAAGCGATGCATAATGTTCCTCATTTCTATTTCATATGATCAATGCCGCTTTGGAATGGAAATGCCGATCGTTCGGCATAAGAACACGCCAAAACAACGATAAAACCTTTGATATTCTATCATAATAGGGTGATTCTGTAAAGAATATGTAATAATTATGTCATATTTTGGGAGCTTTTCATGTTTTTGGAAAGATCATGGCAGATTCCCCTGCCTGGTCCCAGCGGTCTTTCTTCTCGTCATATTGGGTGCAGAGCCAATCATAGACGTCATCCAGTCCTTCTTCGGTATACGGAAAATACGCATAGGTTTTATTTTCTTCCGGTGTCTTTTCAAAGCAAAACGGCTCAGGCCATATGGCAGCGCGAAAACATTCTTCCTCATTGTCTTTTTGCCATTTTTCTACCTGATAACGCATCCCCTGAAAACTTGCTTTCAGAATAGCTCCTTTGCGATAAAACTCTTGTTTGTCATATAGTGATTTTCTGCTATTCATGGTCAACCTCATTTCTATTGGTAAGATCGGACGATTCCGGTCAGTTTGTCTATGACAGTGTCCCGCATAAAGAAGTCCTGTTTTTTGACGCGTTCGATCAAAGGCTGGATCTGCTCAATACGGTCAGTTTGAGCGTATATTTTGCCAAGGGTAATGTAGGTGCTTGATATATCGCTCCCGATATCCAGTGCATACGAAAAAATGCTCTCTGCGTCTGCCAGCTTCTCCGACTGATAGAGTGCCTCTCCCCATTGATTTAGTGCCCGGATCAGTCGGGCATAATTTTGATCGCAGGCAGAAAGGATCTCAAAATTGGCAATGCCGTAGTTGAGTTTAATATCAGCATTGCTCATTCCCTGCAGGTTCAAAATAGGACGTTTCAGTATCTCGCGCACATCATCCTGGGCGTCTTGTATAGCACCGTCTGCCTGATCGTCCCACGGCAGCAGATTTTGATCGACTTCGAGATAATCCAATTCGGAAATATCTTTTTTGCGGGCGAAGTTAGAAGCCTTTTCTTTGCTCCAAAAAGATTGATTCCACTGTGGTGTTTTTGTCCCTTGTTTCATCTTGACTTGTACATAAATTATGAATACAATGAAGAGGACAAAAAATATAGGTATAGTATTCATGATGATCACATATTCCTTTCTCAGCCTGCAAGCCGACAGCCGAACCGACAAGCTTGCATCGCGGGTGGGGCTGTACCGGGGACAGACAGGAGGTAACAATGAACTTTTTTAATCGTAAAAACCAGAAAAGAATTGCATCAGTAATCTGTATTTTAGTTATTATTGCAATGGTTTTGCCTATGGTCTTAGAGTATTTAGTAAAATAGTTCATCGGCGGGGTTATAAAGGGCGCTTATTCTATAAGGATAGAATGGACGCCCTTTTGCTTTTTGCCTTTGTTGATTCGGAAATTGCTGCCGCGTAGTGCGATATATCGCAAAACACTGACCTTGCATTTTCCCGGTTAAAATCGACTATACAAAATAACTGAAAAAATGTCAAATTATGAAGAAATCTTTGACTTGCGAAGGACTCTTATTTATGACAAAATATAATGTGAATTGGGAGGCTTATTGATTATGACAAACAAGAATAAACGTTTATCCGGTATTTTTATAGTTGGCTGTCTTTTGGCTGTCGGCGTGGCAGTGGCTGCAGAGCTTGCTTCTTCCGGGATCTTTGGATCAAAGCATACGATCTGTGAAGGGGTTAAGATCGGCAAAGTCGAAGTTGGCGGAATGACGAAAGCTGAGGCTGAGAATGCGTAGATGATCATATTGCAGGGCTGCTTAGCCGAAAGGTTGTTATCCAGATCGGTGAGAATGAGTTGGAAACAGATTTTGAATCACTCGGAATGCACTTTTCGGAAGAAAAGTTGATCGATCAGGCATACGCAGTTGGTAAAAAGGGTAACTTGATAAAGCGTATGCGCGAAGTGGAGAATGCGCATCAATCCGGCAAAACATTTGCCTTAAAGTATTCGTTTGATGAGCAGAAACTCAAAGAATATGTTGAAAAAGAGTGCACACAGTTTGATGTGAAAGCCAAAAATTCCAAATTATCCTTAAAAAATGGACGATTTGTTGCATCTAAGGAACGTACCGGCAGAGAATTGCAGGTCGACCAAACGATCGATCGTATCCGCAAGACGCTGCAGGAATCAGACCAGTCGGATTCCTATACGGTACAGGCGATTGTGGAGACAACAGAGCCAAAGTACACGCAGGAAATGGTATCGAAATGCCAAGATCTGCTGGGACGTTATTCAACGTCTTATGCAACATCAACGGCGGCACGTGCGACGAATGTACAGACGGCGGCCGGAAGGATCAATGGAACAATTTTATATCCGGGCAAAACATTTTCCACGATCAAGGTGATTAAGGAGCGCACAGAGGCAAATGGTTACAAAAGTGCATCGGAATATTCCAGTGGTAAAGTGGTTGATGGCGTTGGTGGTGGCGTATGCCAGGTTTCCACGACATTATATAATGCGGTGATCAATGCAGAGCTAGAGGTGGTAGAGCGCTCGCCACATTCCATGGTGGTAAGTTATGTTGATGTGTCGCGTGACGCGGCGATTGCCGGTGATTATAAGGATTTTAAATTTAAGAATAATACCAATGCTCCAGTTTACATTGCGGCATCAGCCGAGGGCGGTGTACTTTCTTTTCGTATTTACGGTGAGGAGACAAGAGAAAGCGGTCGGGAGATTTCTTTTGAATCGGAGATCTTAGAGACGATCCAACCGGGAGATGATGAAGAGACGGTGGATGAGACAAAGCCTGCATCGTATCGTGAGGTAACACAGTCTGCGCATGTCGGATATAAGGCAAAGCTGTGGAAGATCATTAAAGTAAATGGCAAACAAACGGACAAGGTGCAGCTCAATAGCAGTTCTTATGCGGCAGAACCGCGTCATGTGACGGTGGGAGCAGGTGCCGCAGGATCACCAAAGCCGAGTGCGTCAGCGGATCCAAAGGCTACGAAGGATCCAAAAGCAACAGGCAAGCCAAAGAGTTCGAAGGAGCCGAAGAAGACGGCAAAACCAAAGTCTACAAAGAAACCGGCCAAGAACGCTACGGCAAAGCCAAAAGCAACAGCTGCAGCCAAAAAGACTACAAAGCCGGTAACGGAAGAGTAAAACATATACTATTATGCCGTTAAAATGGAATACGTTAGCGGATAAGATTGAGCGGGATAACAAAGGAGCAAACGAATATGAAGATAGGAAAAGTACCGGAAAATGTACTGAAAAGAGCGGTATTTAAGCAGATTCACCATAGACGACAAGAGGTTTTGCTGCATCCGGGTGTTGGAGAAGACTGTGCAGCAGTCGCACCGGAGCAGGGAGAGGTTTTTGTGCTTTCTACGGATCCGATCACTGGGGCAGACAAGCAGATGGGGGTCTTTGCCGTACATATTACGGCGAACGATCTGGCAACGGCAGGAGCGGAGCCGATAGGTATTTTGAGTAGCATTATTTTGCCGCCGGAGACGGAGGAACAGGACCTCAGACGTATTATGAGCGAATTGGAGCAGGCATGCGATGAGTTGCAGATCGAGATCTTAGGCGGACATACGGAGGTGTCTGACGCCGTGAATCGACCGGTCATCACAGTGACAGGGGTTGGAAAGGTTGCGCGTGGTGATCTCCTTTCGACGGGAGGAATGCAGCCCGGCGATGAGCTGGTCATGACGAAATGGGCAGGGTTAGAAGGTTCTGCGATCATAGCGGCTGAGAAACGAGATGTTTTGGAACAAACGCTGCCGGCTCATCTTATTGATACAGCAGAAAGTTTTCTGAAGCATATTTCAGTTGTGCCGGAAGCGAAGATTGCAATGCAGCATGGTGTACATGCTATGCATGACGTGACGGAAGGTGGTATTTTTGGCGCACTGTGGGAGATGGGCGCAGCATCGGGAGTCGGTATCGTTGCAGATCTTGATAAAATACCGATCCGTCAGGAGACAATAGAATTGTGTGAGGTTTTTGATATCAATCCGTATCTGCTCATATCGAGTGGCTGTATGTTAATCGGCTGCGAGAATGGTAATTTGTTAGTAGAGCGATTGCAGGAGGCAGGAATACCGGCAGCGGTGATCGGACGCGCTACGGAAGGTAATGACCGTGTGATACGCAGTGGAGAGGAAACGAGATTTTTAGAGCCGGCAGGCAGTGATGAGTTATACAAGATATATGAGTAGGAAGCAATGGCTATAGATATTGGATCTATGCCAGAAAGGAATCAGTGATTGTTGTGTTAAATATTGTACTTTTGGAGCCGGAAATGCCGGCAAATACCGGTAATATCGGAAGGACGTGTTGTGCCACCGGCACGAGGCTGCATTTGATCGAGCCGATGGGTTTTCGGATCAATGATAAAATGCTGAAACGGGCAGGATTAGATTACTGGGAACATTTGGATGTCACTATTTATGACAGCTATGAGGATTTTTTGGAAAAAAATCCAAAAGCACGAGACAAGATGTATATGGCGACGACAAAGGCACGTCATCGATATACAGATGTATCCTATGAGGAAGATGCGTATATTATGTTCGGTAAGGAGAGTGCAGGGATTCCGGAAGAAATTTTGGTGCAGACGCCGGACACTGCGATCCGTATTCCTATGAATCCACAGATACGTTCCTTGAACTTATCGAATTCTGTGGCGATCGTACTGTATGAGGCGTTACGCCAAAATGACTTTTTCTCGATGCAGACCGAAGGAAACTTACATAGACTTAGCTGGGAAAATCCGGATATTGTATAAAATTATGAGGTGATAATCTATTTTTATGGAAAAGACCTTACTTTTTTCCAAATAGATATTGAAAAAGGGCGGGAACATAATAGAATAATACTGTTGTGCAAAATATAATCAGGCACAGACAGTCAAACAAATGACAGAAATGGAGGATATTATGGGTGAATGTAAAGGCAAGATTGCCGTATTGACTAGTGGTGGAGATGCGCCTGGAATGAACGCAGCAGTGCGTGCCGTAGTACGTACGGGTATTGCAAAGGGTTATGAGGTATATGGAATCCGTAGAGGATATAACGGATTATTAAATAAAGAAATCTCTAAGATGACATTCCACGATGTATCAGAGAAGTTACAGCATGGTGGTACATTTTTGTTTACAGCAAGAAGTGCAGAGTTTGGTGAGGACGCCGGTAAGCAGAAAGCAGCAGGAATCTGTAAAGAACTCGGTATTGAAACTCTGATCGTTATTGGTGGTGACGGCTCTTTCAAGGGGGCACGTGATCTGTCAAAATATGGTGTAAATATTGTTGGTATTCCGGGCACGATCGATCTGGATATCGCTTACACTGAGTATACGATTGGTTTTGACACTGCAGTAAATACTGCAATGGAAGCAATTGACCGCATCCGCGAGACTTCCAACTCTCATGAGCGTGTCAGCGTTGTCGAGGTTATGGGCCGCTCAGCAGGATATATTGCATTGTGGTGTAGTATTGCTAATGGTGCAGAGCAGATCTTGATCCCGGAGAAATTTGATAACGATTATGATCGTTTGATGGGAATCATCAAGAGCAACCGAGAAGCAGGCATGACACATCAGGTGATCGTGAATGCAGAAGGAATCGGTCATTCTTATGGGCTTGCTAAGCGCATTGAGGAGGAGACAGGCATTGAGACACGTGCAACGATCCTTGGTCATATGCAGCGTGGTGGCAGTCCGACAGCAAGAGATCGTGTGTATGCATCTGTAATGGGTGCTTATGCAATTGATGTCATTGAGCAGGGTAAGAAGAATCGTTTGATCGGTTATAAGAATGGTAGAGTTTATGACGTTGATGTAGATGAGGCGTTTGCAATGACCAAAGATATCAACGATTATGAATACGAAGTAGCTGGTATTCTTGGTACCAGATGCGAGTAAGCCGTGTAGATTTTGGCATGACTATATAGCAAATATGTATATTACGAAGAAAGGTTCGTCAATTTGAAATGACGAACCTTTCTTTGTTGCGCTCCTTTGTAATTACGTCCCAAAATATGGAGCATCATTACAAAGGAACGCGTTGGTTTTGTATTATTCTTCATCTAGCGGAAGGGAAAAGATAAATTCTGTGCCAACACCTTCGGTACTGATCACATTAATATGTTCCCCGTGTGCTTCAATAATTTCTTTCGTGATCGATAACCCTAAGCCGGTTCCGGTCTTATCTTTGCCACGGGACCTGTCGCTCTTGTAAAATCGATCCCATATTTTAGAAGCTTCTTCTTTGGTAATGCCAATGCCATGATCTTTGACGGAAACAAAAACTTTGTGATGCTTTTTGACCGTATGAATTTCAATAACGGAATTAGTATTGCTGAACTTAATGGCATTGTCGACTAAGTTCTGGATCACGCGCTGTATCTTGGATTGATCCGCCTTGACATATAATTCTTTGCCATCTAATAATAAATCAATGGACAGATGCTTCTTTTCGCATTGTGGTTCAAATGTTTCAATCGTCTCTTTGAGTGTGTTGTGCAGGTCAAATCGTTCGAGTTCTACGATCAAGCCACTATGCTCAAACTGGTTAAGATCTAGCAGATTTGACGTTAGTTTTGTCAGCCTGCCTGTCTCAAACAGGATAATGTGCAGATATTTTTCCTGCATTTCCGGTGGGATCGTGCCATCTGCCAAAGCCTCAGTATAACCGCGGATCGAAGTCAGTGGTGAGCGGAAATCGTGAGATACATTTGCTAAAAACTGACGTTGGTATTCGATCATGCTTTTGTTTTTTTGCGCAAGATATTTTACGGCAGAAGCGAGTTCGAGCTGTTCAGCTCCGCCTAATTTTGCAGGATTTTGGTCAAAGTGGCCATCTGCGTACTCTTTGGCGTTGTGTGCAAGCTGCTTGAGAGGATATACACTGCGCCAGTACAGCAGCAAAAATACGATGGCAGATACCAAAAGTAATAATAAATAACAGATCAGGATCGTGTCTAAGATCAGAGTTGCTTCTTCCTTGATGGCTTTTTGCGGTGTCAACAGGACCAAATATCCCTTGGTTTCTTTAGAACCGGTAAGAGGGCAGATGACAGCGAGAACATTGGATTTCATGATGCCCTTTGGTCGTGCTCCCTTAACGGATTGCCGATTTAGAAAATCACTGTCGGAATCAGTGATGTTTTTGCCAACATAGTCGTAATCGGAAGAATCTGAAAGGATCGTTCCGGTGGGGCTGACAAGCCAGACACGAGTATCAAAGAGAGAACTGAGCATGGTACTTTGTTTTTGCAGTGTAAATGCACCATCCTCAGGAGTGCCTTGTGTACTGGCGTAATGTGAAGTCAGATAATAGGCTTCACTGGAAATCTGCTGCTCTTTTTTTGTCTCTAAATAATTGTAAGTTAGGGAGTAGCCGTACGTATTGATCAGCACAAAGATGCAGATTACCAACAATAAGTATGCAGTAATAAACTGCAGACGGAGTGTTACTTTCATGCGTTCCCTTTCTCGTGAAATTCGAATTTATAGCCGATTCCCCATACCGTAGCCAATTTCCACTGATCATGGTCTTTGAATTTCTCGCGCAAACGTTTGATGTGCACGTCGACGGTACGAGTATCACCAATATAGTCATAACTCCAAATATGATCTAAGAGTTGTTCTCTGGTAAACACCTGGTTTGGATGGGACGCCAGGAAATAGAACAATTCTAATTCCTTTGGCGGCATCTCGATCATTTGGTCTTTATAGTGGACCGAATAATCGGACAGGTTGATCTGAAGATCCGGAAAAGTAACGATCTCCAATTCCTGCTGTGGCACTTGCGGTGTCGGTGTTGGAGTACTTTCGCCGACTGTCGCTTTGGTGCTTCGCCGAAGCACGGCTTTGACGCGTGCAACCATTTCTTTAGAGTCAAACGGTTTCATAATGTAATCATCTGCCCCAAGTTCCAGTCCCAAAACGCGGTCAAATGTTTCTCCTTTGGCAGACAGCATAATGACAGGAAGGGAACCGCCGCGGCGAATCTCTCGAAGTACTTCGTAGCCGTCAATTCCCGGAAGCATAATGTCTAACAGGACAAGGTTAGGCGCAAAGTCTTTAACGGCTTTTAGTGCCTGCTCGCCGTCATAGACCAGTTTTGTTTCGAAACATTCTTTGTTGAGATATAATCCGATGAGTTCTGCAATATTTTCATCATCATCGACAACGAGTATTCTTTGTTTTTCTTTCATGATGTTGTGTTTCCTCCTTTATGAGATGGACAATGTCATAAGTTGATCATCAGGATTTGAAGGTGACGATCGTAACGCCCATGTCGCCCTCTCCAAATTCGCCTAAGCGATACGACTTGACATATTTTAATTTTTTAAGACGGTTGTGTACCGCTGTGCGGAGTGCTCCGGTACCGCGGCCATGGATCACGGTTACCTGTGTCATATGTGCAAGGTAGGCATCATCCAGATATTTTTCCATGACAGGCATTGCCTGATCGACCGTCATACCGATCAAATTGACTTCCTGATGCATGGTAGCGGCTTTGCTCATACCGATACGGCCGCTTCCGGTGTTCTTCGGCTTATTTTTTTCCGGCTTTGGTTGTTTGATCAACTCCAGATCCCGAATATTTACTTTTGTGCGCAGCAATCCGGCTTGTACAAAAAGATCGCCTTTATCGTTAGGCAATGTGCTGACCGTTCCCGCAGAATTTAAAGATAAAATGCGGACGTCTGCACCAATGAACAGATCTTTTGCTTTGAGACCGGATGCTTTCTTTGGTTTTGCAGGCTTTAAGGAATGGGATTGCTTGCTATTGATCTGTTCCCGCAATTTGGTGCGCTCTGCCTCCATTTCGCGGATATGTGCATCGCTTTCTGCCCATTTTGTGTATTTGCGGATCGTTTCATCCGCATAGTCTTTGGCTTTTGCCAAGATCCGGCCTGCTTCTTCGTTTGCATTTTGCAGGATGCGTTCTTTGGAGTTGTCTATTTTGTCGTTTTTTTCGCGTAATTCTTTGCGCAGTCTGGAAATCTCTTTGCGGCTTTCCGAAGCATCGGCAAGCTCTTTTTCAAGACGGATACGTGTCTGCTCCAGATCTGCAAGTACATCTTCAAACTGTGTGGCATCGCTTGCTACGTGGTGTTTGGCATCTTCGATAATATCGTCGGACAGTCCCAGCTTGTGAGAAATGGCAAACGCATTACTTTTACCGGGAACACCGATCAACAGACGGTAAGTCGGCCGTAGAGTGGAAACGTCAAATTCACAACACGCGTTTTCAACGTCCGGCGTCTGTAATGCATAGAGCTTGAGCTCGCTATAGTGTGTTGTTGCCATGGTAAGTGTATGGCGCTTATGCAGATTCGCAAGAATTGCGGTAGCGAGTGCCGCACCCTCTGTCGGATCAGTACCGGCACCGAGCTCATCAAAGAGTGCCAGACTGTTTTCGTCTGCCTGCTCTAAGATGGATACGGTATTTACCATATGAGAGGAAAATGTACTTAAGCTTTGTTCAATGCTTTGCTCATCACCAATATCGGCGTATACTTCGTGAAAGATACGTAAGCTTGATCCGTCAAAAGCAGGAATGTGTAAACCGGCCTGTCCCATTAAACAAAACAGTCCAACGGTTTTTAAGGAAACAGTCTTACCACCGGTATTTGGACCGGTGACGATCAATAAAGAAAAATCCCGACCTAAATGCACGTCGATCGGAACAACTTTATCGGCTGCGATCAGAGGATGACGTCCTTGTTTGATCTCGATAAAGCGCTCCTCCGGAAAACGAGGTTTGGTTGCTTTCATTTGCTTGGCGAGCATTGCCTTGGCAAAGATAAAGTCCAACTCTGTCAGGATTCGGTGATCCTGTTCGACCAAGAAGCTTTGCTCAGCAGTTTGATTGCTTAAATCTGCCAACACCTTATCTATTTCATCTTGCTCCAGTCGTTCTAATTCACGGATCTCGTTATTTAATTTGACAACGGAATTTGGTTCAATAAAGAGCGTGGCTCCCGTCGCAGATTGATCATGCAGCATTCCGTGAAAAGAGGAGCGGTATTCTGCCTTGACCGGCAGACAATAGCGTCCGTTTCGCATAGTAATGATGGCATCCTGCAGCATAGAACGATGACTGTTGAGGAGAACGCCAAGCTGTTCGTGGATACGGTCGCCGGTACTTTTTAATTTGCGGCGTACCTGATTCAAACCGGCACTGGCATCATCCGCCATTTCGTCTTCCGCGATAATGCATCGACGAATCTCCTGCATCAGAGGTGCAAGTGGTTCGAGAAGTTGATAACGTTCATTCAGGCAGTCGCCTGTCTCTTCGTTTTCATTTAAGCTCTTGCGAAAGTAGTGCTTGGTCTGCCCTGCGCAGGCTAACAGAGAGGAAATGTCTAACAATTCCCGCATGCTAAGAGGTGCACCGAGTTCTAAGCGTTTTAGACTTTCTTTAATGGGGGTCACGCCCTGGAAGGAGATTGGCCCCTGTGTCATAATATGCGTCAAAGCATCGGAAGTCTCGCACTGTGCTTCTAAGATCTCATCGCGGTCTGTCATCGGTGTCAGAGAGCGGCATAGTTTCTTGCCGCCATCAGAACCCGCCAGCTTAGCAAGCTGCTCGACGATCTTGTCATATTCCAATGTATTTAAAACTTTTTTATTCATAGCTGTTTGGTATTCCTTTCCGGATCCGTATATTTCGAGTGTCAGGCATCTTATGTCCTGCTAATTGATCCAAAGATCAAGGTTATTCAAAACGTACCCCAACATTATAATACACTACAAATAGGTTATACTGCAAGTGCTGCACCTTAAATCCGGTCATTCCTGAAGTACGTTGACAGCCCGAAACTTTACAAAAAATAGGGTTTGGTTCATGCATTGTTCATAACTTATTCATAAGTATATGTTATAATAAAGTTTGGTTTAGACAGTTTTGCATACAAATGCAGCTTTAAGAGATAGAAGGAAAGCATAGGAATACAGATGGCATGGAGGATGTGGAATGAAGGAAAATCACACGGAGGATTCCGATCAGAATGTAAAATCACATGAGGAACGGAAATATCAGTTTATCAAGGAGCAGATCCGCCCACAGGGGAGAGAAAAGATGCGTAAGATAGTAAGACGAATCGCCTTGTTTTGCGGAATCTTGATACTATTTGCTGTTATTTCAATGAGTTCTTTCTATATTATGCGTAAATATATGCCGGTGGAGGCGTTGGACACGGAGATTATCTATGTAACGCCGGCACCGTCAGATCAAGAGCCTGACAGTACGGAAGAGACGGAAGCAGCCGCACGGGAAACTGATCCGGCGCAGAAAAGTGATCGGTCACAATTATCCTCCCTAGAACAATATGATCATCTCACACAGCAATTGATCGATAATGGAAATGCAGCAAAATCTTCGCTTGTTCAGCTTCGCAAAGATTCGGAGCAGATGCTTTCTACAGACAGCAAGCATATTTGTGGTGTTTTGTTTCAAAAATCTAAGAGGTATCTGTATATATTGACTTCATATAATACGTCACAGGAACATCTGAAGATGGTAGCAACATTTGCAGATGGCAGTGAGGCCGCGGTAGAGTTGGCAGGTTGTGATACCGGGATCAATATGGCAGTATACCGAGTGAAACAATCAGATCTTTCGCAGGATACACGGAATAAATTAAAGATCATCACACGTAAAGTTGTGCGTGAAAATGCATTGGGGTCGAGAATATTAGCGGTCGGACAGCCAAATGGTGTTATGTATTCCGTTAATTCCGGCATTATCACGAATAATCAGCTTTCGGTGTCTGTGCCGGATTCTTCTCTTGCTCTGTGTACGATGAATATACCATATTGTAAGGATGGAGCGGGTTTTGTGCTGAATACCAAAGGAGAAATGATTGGCGTTTTAACTAAAAATTATACGAATATCACCGGAACTTCAGAGTCTGCTTTTATTGCGATCGAGAGTTTACAAGGTTATATCAAGACGATGATACAGGGACATACCGATGCTTATTTGGGAGTGATGGGAAGTGCGGTGGACACAGCAGAGGTGAAAAAGTTGAATTTGGCGCAGGGAGTTTACGTCGATGATGTAAATGCGGTTTCTCCTGCCTTTAAGGGGGGGATGCGGACAGCCGATGTTATCTTGCGTATCGGCGATAATGATGTTTCTACACCTGCAGCAATAAAAGAGACCCTTAGAAACTATCAGTCCGGCGATACGGTTAAGGTTGTCGTATCGAGGAAAGCCTCTAGGGGTCGTAATAAGATATCTCTTAAGGTCACGCTTGGGTGATCGTTTCTATCATAGAAATACTGAATTGCTAAAGCAATTCTTGCAAAGCAAAGCGCTGGCTTTGCTTTTTTATTGCAGTTTGTGGAGCAATACATCAAGCAGCTTGTCGTTGTCTTCCGGCATCATAAAACAGAATCGAATGAACTTCTGATCTAGAAATGGGAAGGTGGAACAGTCGCGGATCATAAGACCCTGTCGAATGGCAGTGTCAAACAGATCCTCGGAAGTGACGCCTTCTTTTTGTATTTTAAGAAGGACAAAGTTTGCACTTGGCGGGTAATAGGTGAGAGTATCTTGGGTGTCAAGGATCCGGCAGATACGCTCCCGTTCTCTTGCGATCAATTGATACGTATCGTGAATATATGCTTTGTCACGGAACATGATCTCGCCGGCGATAGCTGCGAGAGAATTGATCGTCCACGGATTCTTTTTGCTGTCGATCTCATGCAGCAGTTTACGGTTGCCGCATACAGCGTATCCCAGTCGCAGTCCGGGAGCTGCAAAAAACTTGGAAATACCGCGTAAAATGATCAGATTATTGTAATATTCTGCCAGCGGGATCGAGGTGATTTCTTCCGGGTGAGGTGCAAATTCCACATAAGTCTCATCAACCATAACGAAAATACCGTGTTCCTTGCAGTTATCCAAAATAATGCGCATTGTCTGACGGTCAATCTGAGAAGAGGTTGGGTTGTTGGGATTGCACAACACGAGCAGATCGACGTCTTTGGTCAATGCTTTGCTGAGTGCCTTGATATCGAGGAGAAAACGGTCACTCTCCTGCAGGCGGAAGTAATGAGAACGTCCGCCGACTAAAGAAATTTCGTGTTCATATTCCGAGTAGGTTGGTCCTACGATCAATGCATTTTTGGGCCGCATGATCTGAGCTACCAAAGAAATCAGTTCGGTGGAACCGTTGCCGACCAAAATGTTTTCATAGTCGGTATGCACGTATTCACCAATACACTTTCGAAGAGAGGTATACTCCCGATCAGGATAACGCGTAATTGCATCTAAGTGTTTTGGAAGTTCTTTGCGCAGATCATAGGAGATCCCCAGCGGATTCACATTGGCGGAGAAGCTGATGATATTCTCCTTGGGAATACCGTAGATCTCTTCGATCTTTTCGAGATCGCTGCCATGAAAATGTTCTTTTGGTTCTAGTTTATTCATAATAACTGTCATTCCTTTCTTTGAGGGTAGTATACACCCGTGTCGGGTGTTGTGCAAGACCAAGAGAAATGGTATACTATACTATAAATTGCACAAACTTCGCACATTCAGAAAGTGTTGGTCAGCCATATATTACTTATTATGTGGTTTGGGGAGATGATCGGAGTGTGTGGTGTTTGAGGGAATTAGTACAGGCATGGAGGACGGTATGCGAGAGAAGATTAACCGGTTGGCAGAAGGAAATTATGAATATGAACAGTCACGGGTGATCGTGACGCCGGAGGTACTCGACTGGAACCATGTTACAAAGCAGGTGTATCAGACAAGCCTTGTAATATCGAACGAGAAGAGACACCTGATGAAAGGTATAGTGACAACGCATGCTCCGGAGATCACGATCGATCCGGTCAATTTTCGTGGCGTGGACAGTACGATCGTTGTATCGGTCGACATGGAGCGGGTGAAACCCGGAGAGAATTTTGAAAGTGTATTGCAGATCATTTCAGACTGCGGTAATGAGAAAGTTTCACTTTGCATTCCAAAGGAGTCTGTGAAGGCAAAGGCATCTGGACATCAGATTGAAGATTTAAGCCAGTTTGTCTCACTGGTACAAAAAGATATAGAAGCCGGGGTGAAGTTGTTTGACACGCCGGCCTTTCGCGATGGATTGTTGGCGAAGGACGCACAGAAACAGGCAATTTATGATGGACTGCGTGCGTCTGCAGGGCGTAAGAACGCATTGGACAATTTTTTGGTGTCGATCGGCAAAAAGAAGCCGGTTACGATTGCTGTAGAACAGGTGTATAGGCAGTATGATGCTTGTAGAGAAGCGTTTCAGGACGAGATCAGCATCACGAAAAACACTTGGGGATACGAGGAGTTTCAGATATGTTCTGATGCGTCCTTTCTTCGTATAGAGAATGAACATATTACAACAGAAGAGTTTGTAGGGGATCGTTTTGTCTGCAAGTATGAGATTGACCCGGAACAGATGGTTATGGGGAAGAATTATGCACGCATTGAGATAAAAAATACGAGACAGACCATTAAGATTTCTGTTGTGGCAGTCAAACCGGGAGTACAGCATGAAAAGGCGCAGAAAAATCGCAGAGAGCAGCGTACTTTGTGCCAAATGTTGAAACGTCATTTGGCGTTTTGTATGAACAGACTTCCACTGCAGGACTATCTGCAGGAGATGGATCAGCTTTTGCAGGGGAGTGGATTAGAAAAAAACAGCACCAGACTACAGTTGTATCGCATCCATCTTGCCATTATGGAACATCAGGCAGAGGTTGTGACAAAAGGGTTGAATAGTCTGGAGGAGCAGGCGGAAGAGTTAAGGAAAGAACATCCGGAGCGCTATGCGGGATTTTGCTATCTGAAGGGGATCTGGACGGATGACGAGTCAGTAAAGGAAGAATGCATCCGTCAGATACGTGATTGTTATGAGGAGAACGGACAGGATGCACAGGTGCTCTGGTGCCTTTTGTATCTGGATCCGGAGTTGCAGTCTGAAAAAAAGAAGTTTACGACAATATTAGAACAGCTTACTGATGGATGCTACAGTCCGATCTTTTATTTGGAGATCTGTCAGATATTAAATGATACACCGAAGTATTTAACGGAACTTTCTGAAGTGATCGTTCAGGCACTTCACTGGGGCTGCAAGAACCACTTTATTGAAAAAGAGACGGCATTGCGCTATGTGTATCTGGCAGGAAGACTGCGTCAGTATTCGGCAGGAGTGTTGGAGGATATGACATTACTGTACGATCGTTATCCGGAGGATGAGATATTAACAGTGATCTGCAAGATGCTGATGAGGGGACAGATCACAACGAAAGATGCCTTTGTTTGGTATGAGCGTGGTGTGAATCATAATCTTAAAATTACGGAACTATACGAATATTATATGTATTCGATCGATGAGAAGGAAACAATGGCATTTACGCATTCTGTGCTTTTGTATTTCCTATATGATAACCATCTGACTGTCGATAAAAAGGCGATGTTATATGCTTACGTTGTGCGGCAAAAGGACAAAGATCCGGAGACATATGAATCTTATCGCACACTGATGCAGAACTTTACGTGGAAGCAACTGCGTGAGGGCAGGATCAGTACGAATCTTGGTGTGTTATACAATGAGTTTGTTACGGAAGAAGTACTTGACAAAGAGATGGCAGTTCAATTGGCCGGGTTTCTTCTTCAGTATGAGATTACCTGCGATAATCCGAATATGGTGGGGGTTTATGTGAGCCATCCGGAACTATCTGAGGAGCATTTTGCACCGTTTGTAAAGGGGAAAGCGGTTATAACTTGTGCTACAAGTCGGGCAAAGCTCTTTTTGATCGATCGGGAATATCACCGCTACGCAGATGATTCCTGGTATCGGTTGAAACCATTATTGGAAATGGATGGGATGAAAGAGGTATGTTACCGCTTTGATAAACAGAACCGGGCATTATTGCTGGCGTTAGGAGAACAGGCTTCAAAGCAGGTGGTGGACACTGCAGAAACGGTAGAACTCCGTGCACAGCTTTTAGCGTGTGAGGGGCTTCGTGAGAACTACCGTCATGCGCTAGAGTTAAAGCAGATGCAGTATTTTTATCAGCGAGGAGAACGGGGTCGTTTGGAGGAAGCATTGGAACAGCTCGACTGGACGACAGTAGAAGCCGGCGAGAGGGGACGCATGATTGAATATTGTGCCTGGTGTGAATGTTTTGCGAAAGCGATGGAAGGAATTTTACAGTTTGGTTTTGAAGGGATTCCGATAAAGAGATTGCAGACAATTTCTGAACAGGCATTTCAGGATGCTTCTGCAGTGCCGGATGAGAGAATGTTATGCTTGGCTTGGAAATTATTTACAGAAAATGCGTATAGCGAGCCGGTCCTTAAATATTTGATGCGTTTTTTCAGTGGTACCGTTGCAGAGTTAGTTTGTCTGTGGCAGGCAGCAGGGGATCTTTCGAGAGAGTCTTTGGAAGAGCGGTTATTAGCACAGAGTATTTTCTCGGGAGAAGTGGTGCCGGAGGTTTTTACGGTATTTGCACAATATAAAGAGCATGCGGGCAATAAGCAGATCATACGTGCGTTTAAGAAGTGGATGGCTTATGAATATTTGCTGCGTGGACGTCAATTACCGGAAGAACTGTTCGCAGATTATTTTGTGGATGTGCAGAAGAAAGAGGATATGCCGTGTTTGCTGGCGGTATTAAAGCACATGAGCGGTAAAGCAGAGCTTTCTGAAGAGGAAGCAAAATTTGCAGATTACCATGTAGGAAAGTTATATGATCAAAAGATGATATTTGCCTTTTACCGGAATTTTTATGGCAAGATCAGTCTGCCGGAGCATGTGCTGGATCAGGTTTATGTGGAATATATCGCAAATCCGGATCATGATGTGGCATTGCATTACCGGATTTATGTGGGAGCTGACAAAGGAAAATATGCAGAAGTGAAGATGCACAATGTTTTTGCGGGGATCCATGTCAGGGAATTTGTACTGTTCGAGGATGAAAGGTTAGAGTATTATATTACAGAACATTATAATGGTAAGGATCATCGTAGTGAAGTGCAGGAAATTACGACAGGCAAAGACGATATTCATCCGGATACCGGCAGCAGATATGCGAAGTTAAATGAGATGATGGCGGCTAAAAATTCCGGAGAAGATGAAAAATTGATCGACTTAATGGAATCATTCACAATGGAGCGGGAGATAGCAGCGTCGATCTTTGAACCGTTGTAGGAGGTGTGTGATGGACGAAAAAAATCAATTATTATTGGGCATAGATCTCGGCAAACAGGCTTCACAGATCACCTGCTTTGATCGCACCGAATATGAGGCAGTTCCACTAGGCAGAGAAATTAATGGTGAGATGGTATATGAGTTTCCGATGGCGTTAAAGTGGTTAAAAGCTTCGGGAACGTGGCGCTTTCCGGATCAGGAGGGAGACGGTGGTGAGG
This sequence comes from Clostridium sp. AM49-4BH, assembly GCF_003478335.1. GTDB lineage: Bacteria > Bacillota > Clostridia > Lachnospirales > Lachnospiraceae > Butyribacter. The sequence goes on along the minus strand of NZ_QUFB01000006.1, from coordinate 61,724 downwards.
AGATCATATTGGATCACCTGTTGGAACGTTTTCAGAAAACATCGTTTGAAGCAGGGGGACACACTTTTCAAACGGAAATGGTGTTAGAACGGTATCTGCTCAAGCTGCTTAGTGCAGTGACACAGCAGTTTCCGGAGCAAAGGATCAAACATTTGGTCATTACAGTGCATGACAAGACGCCGGAACTTACCAAATTGCTGCATCAGGTTGGCAAAAAGCTTAATTTGTATCCGGAGCGCATGTCTATACAAAATTATCGTCTAAGTTATATGTATTATGCGGTGAGTCAGCCGAAAGAATTATGGCTGAATAATGTAGGATTGTTTTTATTCAATAAGGAGGAGTTGCTCTATTCACAGATTACAGTGGATAGGCGTACTATTCCTTGGATCGTCGACGTTACAACGCAGAATCTGACAAATGTATTTGATTACTCTATGTTAGAGGAAGAGTCGGTAGATGCACAGTATGCATTCGTGAATATTGCAGAGACAGCAATGCATAAGCAGGCCGTGACAACGTTGTATGCGCAGGGGGATGCATTTGATGGTGAGTGGGCCAAAGAGGCATTGCAAAAGTTATGTAATGGCCGTCGAGTGTTCCGGGGAAATAATATTTTTACGAAAGGTGCCTGTTATGCGGCTAGAGAACTTAGTGGAGAGGGTAAGCTGGATCAATGTATTTTGTTAGATGAGGATATGATCACGGCCAATGTATCTCTGCGGGTATATCATGAGGCGCAGATGCAGGATGTGGTTTTGGCAAAAGCAGGAAGTCTTTGGGAAGAGGTTGATGCTAGTGTTGATGTGATCCCGGATAAGGAATATGAGATCCAGATCGCGGTCCAGGATGTGATCAAACATCAGACCAAAATACATATGTTGTCATTGAGTGGTTTTCAAGGAAGAGAAAATAAAACGACACGATTTACGGTGCGGGTACGTTTTTCGAATCGGGAGACGGCAGTGATCACGCTGAAAGATAATGGATTCGGAGAAATATCACCGACGAGCAACCGGATATGGGAACGATGTATCCGTCTATAAATGAGAGGTGTTCGTTGTGTTTTTAGTCTGTAACTGAAGACACAGAAAGGTAAGGTTTTTATGGGACGATTGATACAGTGCTGCGGCAGGCTTGCAAAACGGCCGTATCACTTCCAATTAGGGGATACGCGGGTATATTCCATTGAAGAAGTATGTTATTTTATTGCGCACAATATTTATCTGCTGCAGAGGGATATTTTTGGCAAAGGCTTCGTAAACTGGGTCAGGGAGGAACTGGCATTAACAGAACTTGCTGATAAATTAGAGGCAATGTCAACACGAGAGGATGCGTTAAAAGATGTTGTTGTGACAATCTGCTGCAGCTGCGATTATTTTGATGAACCTCAGATCAATGAAATGGTGCATATTATGGAAGAAACAGAGCATCTTCCGGAGAGAGAATGCCGTAAGATCAAGGCTGATACGCAGTTACAGAGCGGCTGCTATGAAAGTGCGGTCGAGGGATATCAGGCAATCTTACGTAGTGAGGATATGATGCAGGCAAGTCCGGCAGAATATGCACCGCTTTATCATAATATCGGCGTGGCACTTGGTCTTCTGGGTGAGTATTTGCAGGCATCGGATTATTTTTTGCGGGCATATGAGACAAATAAAAAAGAGAAAAGTCTACAGTGTTATTTGGCGGCACTACACCTGTCCGGAAATGAACAAGCCTGGCAGGAGGCGGTAAGTACGTTGCGGTTATTACCGGATCGGCTGGTCTCTATCGAAGATCAGTACAAAGAGTGTAAAAAACGCTGTTCGATCGCTGTAAAAGTGCGACAGATCAAAAAGATGCGTTTTCCGGCGAGTAATGGAAAGCTGCCGGAATATTATGATCGTATCGATGAGATGATCCGAGATTGGAAAGAGGAGTATCGTCAGCAGATCAGTATATAATATACAGAAAGGCGGAAGGTATGGCATTTTGGAATCGTAGACGTAGGGAAAAGAAAGAGCAGGAAGCAGCAGAATTGGCAGAGCAGATGCGCTTGGCACAGGAAGAATTTGACCGCAGGCGTGCACAGACACAGAAAACAGTATCGAATGAGGGGACATCTTTGCCGGAAGCGTTTGATGATAATGAATTAATACCGGGAGATGTTGCAGAAAGCAAGCGACTTGTCACAGAGTGCTGTGAGGCGATCCGTGAAATAGAACATCAGCGTGAGTTGGCGACGATCGAGTATGACAAGGTGAGTGAGCGATTGACGGATATTCAGCGGATCGATGAAATATCCGGCGAAGCAAAAGATACGCTGCATGACTTAAGCAAACGTATCATGAACCTGACTCGTGAACGCAATCAGTACAAAAATCGCAGCCTCACGATCACGGATGCACAGATCCGATTATTAGATCCGTATGAGGAAGTTCTTGGCAGAGAAGTAAAGAAAATGTATGATGCCGAAATGTATCAGACATCGATCAATGGAGATATTGAAAAGCTGGATGAGACGAAAAAAGATCTTCACCGGCAGCAGCGTCAGGTAATCGCCAATCAGAGAACGCTGAAAAAGATGGCAAAGTTTGTCATTCTTCTTATTATATCGTTGTTTGTATTGTTTGCTGTGTTGTACTATGCGATGGAAGTAGATATGACATATCCATATTTGGGAACGATATTGCTGGCGGCAATTTCTGCCACGGTAATATTTGTGGAATCATTGCGTAATCGGACAGAAGCGGCGTTGTTAGGCAAAAAGATCAACAAGGCGACGACGTTATTAAACCGTGTCAAGATTAAATACATTAATAACCGCAGTCTGTTGGATTATGATCGGGCTAAGTTTCAGGTGAAAGATGCTGCGGAGTTTGAAAAGATATGGCAGGAATATGTGCGTGCCAAGGAGTATGAACGCAAATTCCAGGAAAATACAAAACAACTGCAGCTTGTGCAGGATCAATTGCTGGAATTGCTGCGTGATAATCATGTCGCGACACCGGATATCTGGCTAAGTCAGACATTAGCGATCATAGATCCCAAAGAAATGGTGGAGGTGCGTCATGCCTTAAATATACGCCGCCAAAAACTACGGGAACGCATGGCAGAAAATGATGAGGCAAAGGCATCTATGTTAGCTGGGATCGACCGGATCATTGCCCAGACCCCAAGTGCAGAGCGGGATATCATCGCGATCGTACAAAGCTATTACAAAGAGTCGTAAAAATGTGATGCCTCCCCGAAAAGAGTGTAGCCTAAAAAAGAGTGCTGCTACCCAAAAAAAGATGTTGACACAAAAAAAAAGATGTGTTAATATATGACTGTTGTGTGATCATACACAACCAAAGAAGAGTATCCACTCTCACCTTAGCACGAGCAAGTGACTTGGGTTACTAAAAAGTGTATAAAATATATATAATCATTGTATTATGATATATTATTTCCTTTTGCAAGAACGTGGATTTCTCTTTGAAACCCGCGTTTTTTTCTTTGGGTAAAATGAAAAAGAGTATGAAGAAAGTTGGAGGTGTACGACCATTAGCGATTTAATGATTAACGAGAGAATCCGAGACAAAGAGGTTCGTCTGATTGGACAGGACGGAGAGCAGCTTGGCATTATGTCAGCTAGAGATGCGATGAAACTTGCACGAGAGGCAGATCTGGATTTAGTAAAGATTGCTCCGGGTGCAAAGCCACCGGTATGTAAGATTATTGATTACGGCAAATATCGTTATGAAATGGCACGTAAGGAAAAAGAGGCCAAGAAGAAGCAGAAAACGATGGAAGTTAAGGAAGTTCGCCTCTCTCCAAATATTGATGTCAATGATTTGAACACCAAAGCAAATCATGCAAGAAAGTTCTTAGGAAAAGGAGATAAAGTAAAAGTTACACTTCGTTTCCGCGGAAGAGAGATGACACATATCAATTACAGTAAGCAGATCCTGGACAGTTTCTTTGAAAAGGTAGAGGATATTGCGGTTGTGGATAAGCCGCCGAAGATGGAAGGCAGATCCATGGTAATGTTTTTGTCAAAGAAGCGCTAATAAAGTGTGTTATTTGCAGAAGTTTCTGTGAAACATTCTTTAATAAATAAACAAATGTTAAGGAGGATTTTATCATGCCAAAAATGAAAACAAAGCGTGCAGCAGCAAAGCGTTTTAAAACAACTGGAACAGGTAAATTGATGAAGATGAAAGCAAACAAGAGCCACATCTTGAACAAGAAGTCTACTAAGAGAAAGAGAACTCTTCGTAAGGCTGTTGAGGTTGATGCAACAAACGCAAAGATGATGAAGCGCATGCTTCCATATTCAAAATAATAGAAGGAGGAACGTAATAATGGCACGTATTAAAGGCGGATTAAACGCAAAGAAGAAGCATAATAGAGTATTAAAGCTGGCAAAGGGATACAGAGGAGCAAGATCTAAACAGTACCGTGTTGCAAAGCAGTCTGTCATGAGAGCACTTACCTCTTCCTTCGCAGGCAGAAAGCAGAGAAAGAGACAGTTCAGAAGACTTTGGATCGCACGTATCAATGCAGCAGCTAGAATGAATGGTTTATCTTACAGCCGTTTTATGTATGGTTTGAAATTGGCTGAGATTGATATCAACCGTAAGATGTTGTCTGAGATGGCAATCAGTGATCCGGAAGGATTTGCTAGCTTAGTAGAGACAGCAAAGGCTAAGTTGGGATAAATTTTAGAATATAATATCTAAAACTATATCTTATACGAAATGGAAACGGACATTCCGAACAGGAATGTCCGTTTTGTGCTGTTATCTGTCAGAATATTCCATGAAATATAACAATCATATCAATATAATATAAGATAAGATGTAACTAAAAATGCCATAGAATTTTATACAATTGTATACGCAATTATCGCAATCGTAGTCTTGGCGATGCGGTATATACCATAGCTGTTATACGGCATAAAAGGTATGGCTGATGCAAAGACCAGACGAAGAGTATGCTCATGCGTTGTCCGAATAGGACAATATGCTGTGAACTCTTTGCTCGAAAAGGAGAAAGGAAAAGTATGAGAGATTATAAGAAAGCGGTTTTGGGAATGACGCTTGCACTTAGTATGGTGGTCACCGGTTCCTCTTTGGATGGAATTACGGCAAGTGCTGCAGCTAAGTCAAGCAAAAAAGCAACGGTTAAATTGTCTTCCGGCAAGCTGATATTGAAAGCTGGAGCCAAAAAGACATTAAAACTCAAGAAAAAGAATGTAAAGAAGATCAAGTCTATGAAATGGACTTCATCCAAGAAATCAGTCGCTGCTGTCAGCAAAAAGGGAAAGATCACAGCTAAAAAGGCAGGCAAAGCAGTGATTCGCTGCAAGGTAAAATACATTGCAAAAGCTTCTAAGAAAGCGAAAACAAAGACATTGAAGTGTCGGGTTATTGTTAAAAAAAATACGAAGGCTGCACCGGTGGTTACAAAAGCACCGCAGAAAACTCCTGTAGTAACACCGACCACAGTGCCAACGGCTGCACCGACCTTAAGTCCGACATCGACGCCGGTTCCAACACTGGCACCAACACTGGCACCAACAGAGACACCGGATGATCCGGCAGTAACACCGGCACAGACCTATGCGACTTCATACAAGGGCATGACAGCGAATAATCCGCTTCTTGCCAATAGCTTTGCCTGTGACCCGACAGCCATTGAGTACAATGGCAGAGTATATGTGTATATGTCCAATGATACACAGGAGCATTACGGTCAGGGCGATGACGGAGAGAACGGATATGGTTATATCACCAGTATGCATGTGATCTCTTCTGCGGATATGGTTAACTGGACAGATCACGGAACCTTTAGTCTGGCAGGTGGGACGGCAGATGGACTGGAAGATTATTCCAATTGCTGTTGGGCACCATGTGCTACTTATAAAAAGGTAAATGGCAAAGATAAATTCTTTATTTACTATACAAACGGTGGTTATCAGATCAACGTTGCATCGGCAGATTCACCGACCGGCCCATTTTATGATGAGAGAAAGTCCAGCTTGTTAGGACCTTGGACAGATAATGAGTCGACGGGAGATGCTTTAGATCCGGCTGTATTTACCGATGACGATGGAAGCTCCTATCTCGTATGGGGCGGTGACTGTGCTCGTGCGGAGGGAAGCAAGAAATACCCCCGTATTCGCAAATTGGCAGATAACATGATCTCTTTTGATGGAGAGGAAAAAGCGATCGAGGCACCATATTTCTTTGAAGATAGTGGTATTAATAAAATCGGTGACAAATATGTATATTCTTACTGTACCGATTGGGGCACCAGAACCGGTCAGTACAAGGATCTGGACATTTGCTCTATCGCATACATGGTTGCAGACTCACCGATGGGACCATACAAATATGTAGGAGAAGTGCTTCCAAACTGCGGCTCCGTGTTCAAAAAAGCGGATGGCTCTGACGATCTCGCTAATAACCACCACAGCATCGTACAATTTAAGGGTGAGTATTACATGTTCTACCATACGATGGTACTTCGTACTTCGATGGGAATCCATTTTGGAGGACGAAGTACACATGTTAATAAGCTGAATGTTAAGGCAGATGGAACCTTTGATATTGTACAGCAGGATCTTGATGGCGTACCACAGCTTGCTGATTTTGATCCATATCAGACGGTTTCCGGTCTTACTTCTTCGAATAATGCCGGAATGGGCGCAATTGAGACAAATGTAATATATCGCAAGAATGGCAAAGTTAATTATGTAAATTCGATCGATGGTGCTAAGATGCATACGATCAAAGACCGTGCAAAATATAAATATAGCTGGTTAAGCATCAAGGGTGCTGATCTGGGCGATAACGGTCCAAAAACGTTTCAGGCGAAGCTGAAAGGCTACGGACTGGGTAGTGTCAATTTGAAAGTGTGTGCAGATGCGCTGGATGGCACGGAGATCGTGAATACCACCGTAAACTTTGATGAGTACGGTGATGCCAAGATCGAAGTGCCGGCTGCAGCAGTGCAGGGCAAGCATGATCTGTATATTGAATTTGATGGATCTGTATTGGACTTCGAATCCTGGCAGTTTACAAAATAGGTAATTCGTATTTTTCATTCCATAAAGAAAGACAGTGGTTTCTACGTAACGTGGGGATCGCTGTCTTTTTGTATGGTCTGAATAGAAAATTACTTTGTGGCAATACGACGCTCGGCGATGTGATGCATTGCAAAACGTGGGTTATATTCGTTATATGATATGAAATTGTAAAAATTGCATAATAAATTTCTTATTACAAAATAAAAATTGTGCATTTTCACTTGATTCTATGGACGAGTTGGGGTATAATATAACCATTAAACAGCAAAGGAGTGGTAACTATGCAGTATATTATCAGCGGAAAGAATATCGATGTTACAGAAGGACTCAAGGAAGCCATCTATGAGAAGATTGGCAAATTAGAGCGTTATTTTACTCCGGAAACCGAAGTTCATGTGACGTTAAGTGTCGAGAAGGAGAGACAAAAGATCGAGATTACGATTCCAATGAAAGGAAATATTGTACGTGCCGAGCAGGTAAGCAATGATATGTATGTATCCATTGATCTTGTAGAGGAGATCATTGAGAGACAGCTTCGCAAATACAAAAATAAATTGGTAGATCAGCAACAGACGGCAGCTAGTCTTAGTAAAGCGTTTGTTGAGGAAGAGATCCACGATGATGATGAGATCAAGATCATCCGTTCTAAGAGATTTGCAATGAAGCCGATGGATCCGGAAGAAGCATGTATTCAGATGGATCTGTTAGGACATAATTTCTATGTATTCCGTAACGCAGAGACAGATGAAGTCAATGTTGTTTATAAGCGTAAAGGTAACACTTTCGGATTGATCGAGCCGGAATTTTAGAAAGATTATAGGTAAGGTATAAGATCCTTAGGGATTAGGTAAAGAGAAAGATAAGCGTGAGAAGACTATTTTGAGAGCAATCGATAAGTAGTCTTCTCTTTTTTTTTGAGAACGAGAAATTGCTGTTGGCACCCCTTGCGTTTGAAAGGGGATAATGATATACTTTAGATTGGTTTGTTATAAATTTTAGATTAGGAGATAATTATGAGTGTATTTACTAAGATTTTTGGTACTCACAGTGAGCGTGAGGTAAAGCGAATCATTCCGATTGTTGATAAAATTGAAGCATTAGCACCGGAATTTGAGAAGCTCACAGACGAGCAACTACAGGCTAAGACGCCTGAATTTAAGGAGCGCTTGGCGAACGGTGAGACATTGGACGATATCCTGCCGGAAGCGTATGCTACTGTCCGCGAGGCGGCTACTCGTGTATTGGATATGCGTCATTATAGAGTACAGTTGATCGGTGGCGTTATTTTACATCAGGGACGTATCACAGAGATGCGTACCGGTGAAGGTAAGACGTTGGTATCTACATTGCCGGCATATTTGAATGCGTTAGAGGGCAAAGGTGTCCATATCGTTACCGTCAATGATTACTTGGCAAAGCGTGATGCTGAGTGGATGGGTAAAGTACATGAATTTTTGGGACTCACGGTTGGTGTTATCTTAAATAATATGGATAATGATGAGCGCCGTGAGGCATATAACTGTGACATTACGTATGCAACCAATAATGAACTTGGATTTGATTATCTGCGTGATAACATGGTTGTATACAAGGAGCAGCTTGTACAGAGAAGTCTTCATTATGCGATCATCGATGAGGTGGATTCGGTATTGATCGATGAGGCGAGAACACCACTTATCATTTCCGGTCAAAGTGGCAAGTCCACTAAATTGTATGAGATGTGTGATATTTTCGTAAGACAGTTGACCAAAGGTACTGCAAAAGAACTTTCCAAGATGGATATTCTCATGAATGAGGAACAGCAGGAAACCGGAGATTATGTTGTCGATGAAAAGGATAAAAATGCAAATCTGACAGAAGAAGGTGTGCGCAAGGCAGAGCGTTTCTTCCAGGTAGAGAACCTTGCAGATCCGGACAACTTGGAATTGCAGCATAATATCAACTTAGCGCTTCGTGCACATTCTTTGATGCATCGCGACAAAGATTATGTGGTAAAAGACGATGAGGTTTTGATCGTTGATGAGTTTACGGGACGTATCATGCCGGGACGCCGTTTTTCGGATGGTCTGCACCAGGCGATCGAGGCGAAAGAGCATGTTAAGGTCAAGAGAGAGAGTAAAACACTGGCAACGATCACGTTCCAGAACTTCTTTAATAAATACGAGAAGAAATCCGGTATGACCGGTACTGCGTTGACTGAGGAAAAAGAGTTCCGTGAGATTTACGAGATGGACGTTGTTGAAGTCCCTACCAACAAGCCGATTGCGCGTATTGACTATAATGATGCAGTATATAAGACCAAAGAGGACAAGTTCAATGCCGTTGTTGCTGACATTGTAGAGGCTCACAAGAAGGGGCAGCCTGTTTTGGTCGGTACGATCACAATTGATACTTCTGAGTATCTGAGTGCTAAACTTCAGAAAGCAGGCATTCCGCATAAAGTCTTGAATGCGAAGTTCCATGAGTTGGAGGCAGAGATTATTGCGGATGCCGGACAGAAGGGTGCCGTTACGATCGCAACGAATATGGCCGGTCGTGGTACCGATATTAAGCTTGGCGATGGGGTTACGGAACTTGGTGGTCTGAAGATCATCGGTACGGAGCGACATGAGTCCCGTCGTATTGATAACCAGTTGCGCGGTCGTGCCGGACGTCAGGGAGATCCTGGTGAATCCAGATTCTACATTTCTTTGGAAGATGATCTGATGCGTCTTTTCGGCTCAGAGCGAATCATGGGACTGTTTGATGCTATGCCGGACGGAGAGCAGGTAGAGCACAAGATGCTTTCCAGTGCGATCGAAAATGCACAGAAGAAGATTGAGGGTAACAACTTTGGTATTCGTAAGAATTTGCTGGAGTTTGACCGTGTTAATAATGAGCAGCGTGAGGTGATCTATAAAGAGCGTCGTCGTGTTCTGGATGGAGAGAGTATGCGTGATACGATCTACAAGATGATCACCGATGAAGTGGAAAATTGCGTAAATTCAGTCATTCCGGAGGATGGCAGTGCAGAAGACTGGGATGTACAGGAGTTAAATAATGTCTTGCTTCCGATCATACCGTTGAAGAGAATTCAGCTTGACGACGAGATGTTAAAACATGGTACCAGAGAGGATCTGGCACAGAAACTCAAAGAGGAAGCCGTTAAGGTATATGAGGCAAAAGAGGCAGAATTCCCTGATCCGGATCAGATCCGTGAGGTTGAGCGAATTATTCTGTTGAGAGTTATTGATAATAAGTGGATGGATCATATCGATGATATGGATCAGCTTCGTGAAGGTATCGGATTACAGGCATATGGACAGAGAGATCCGGTTGTGGAATACAAATTCGCCGGATTTGATATGTTCAATGCAATGATTGATTCGATCACAGAGGAGACTGTAAAAGCGCTCACACATATCAAGATCGAGCAGAAAGTAGAGCGTGAGCAGGTTGCTAAGGTTACCGGAACGAATAAGGATGAGTCTCAGCCGGCACAGCCAAAGCGCCGTACAACCAAGAAGGTACAGCCAAATGACCCGTGCCCATGCGGTTCCGGACGTAAGTACAAACAGTGCTGCGGACGCCGTGCATAATAAGTATTATAGTGCCTTCCGGTTCACGGATCGTGAGCCGGAAGGATATAATTGATAAAATATAGAAAGAGGTGAGTTGGTATGGTAGAGTTTGACAGAGTCAAAATGACGCTTGCAAACTATGAACAGCCACTGCTTGAAATGGGGAATTCACTTTGACCTCGCTAATAAACGAGATCGAGTGGAAGAACTGGACAAGACAATGGAAGATCCGGGATTTTGGGATGACCCGGAACATTCTGCCAAGATCGTGCAGGAGTCCAAAAAGCTGAAATCCGTGATAGAACGCTATGAGTCATTGGAGAGTGCCCGCGATGATATTTTGATGTTGATCGAGATCGCGGAGGAAGAAAATGATGCCAGCGTGTTGGAGGAAGTAGAAGATTCACTGCAGCAATTTGAGCAGGAATACGAATCCCTGCGTATTGAAACACTTTTGAGTGGAGAATACGACAAAGACAATGCAATATTAACGCTTCATGCCGGTGCCGGTGGAACAGAAAGCTGCGACTGGGCAAGTATGTTGTGCCGTATGTATCAGCGCTTTGCAGAAAAGCATGGATTTGAAGTTGAAATGCTGGATTTTCTGGATGGTGATGAAGCGGGTTATAAATCAGTTACGCTGCAGATCAATGGCGCAAATGCGTATGGTTATCTGAAATCAGAGCATGGAGTGCACCGTTTGGTGAGAATCTCACCGTTTAATGCAGCCGGCAAACGGCAGACATCCTTTGTATCCTGTGATGTCATGCCGGATATCGAAGAAGATCTTGATGTTGAGATCGCAGATGATGATATTCGTATCGATACATATCGTTCCAGTGGAGCGGGTGGTCAGCATATCAATAAGACTTCTTCTGCAATTAGAATTACCCATTTCCCGACAGGGATCGTGGTACAGTGCCAAAATGAACGTTCACAGCATATGAATAAGGATAAGGCAATGCAGATGCTCAAGGCAAAGCTGTATATTTTAAAACAGCAGGAGCAGTTGGAAAAGGCGAGCGGTATCCGAGGTGAATCCAAAGAGATTGGCTGGGGAAGCCAGATCCGTTCCTATGTGCTGCAGCCGTATACCATGGTCAAAGATCATCGTACCGGTGCTGAGATCGGTAATGTGCAAGACGTTTTGGATGGCAATCTGGATCCGTTTATCAATGCATATTTAGCATGGATCACAAAGTAAATGAGCAGTGTGCTCTATGCTCCTTTTTGTAAGGGGGCATCTGACATAAATAAAAATACATTGGCAGAGAAATGGAGGAAACTATGATTAACGTAAGTGTGTTAGGCTACGGAACAGTCGGATCCGGTGTTTTTGATATTATTCGCGAGAACAATGCGATGATCGCAAAACGCATCGGGGATGAGATCTGTACAAAATATGTGCTGGACTTGAGAGATTTTCCGGGAGATCCGGTAGAGGAAGTGCTGGTACATGATTTTGAAGTGATCAAAAATGATCCGGAGGTTCATGTGGTTGTAGAAACGATGGGAGGATTACACCCTGCCTATGAGTTTGTAAAGGCTAGTTTGGAGGCCGGGAAGAGTGTTTGCACATCCAACAAAGCGTTGGTGGCTGATTTTGGACCGGAGCTTATTCAGATAGCAAAAGACCACAATGTAAGTTTCTTGTTTGAGGCCAGTGTTGGTGGTGGTATTCCGATTATCCGCCCACTGCAGAGTTCTTTAAATCCGGATGAGATATTGGAGATTTCCGGTATCTTAAACGGTACAACGAACTTTATTTTGACAGAGATGACCAATAAGGGAGCTGATTTTGACACAGTGCTCAAAGAGGCGCAGCAGCTTGGTTATGCAGAGGCAGATCCGACTGCAGATGTGGAAGGATATGATGCCTGCCGCAAGATCGCAATCTTAACTTCTCTTGCTTATGGCAAGACACTGGATTTTAACGATGTTTATACAGAGGGAATTACCAAGATCACAGACCGTGATATCGTATATGCCGGTAAGATCGGGGCCAAAGTAAAAATTTTTGGTTCCAGCAAGAAAGATGGAGATCGCATCAGCGCAAAAGTTGCACCGGTGCTGATCTATCCGGAGAACCCATTATATAGCGTAGACGATGTATTTAACGCTATTTTAGTAAAAGGAAATATGGTTGGAGATGTCATGTTCTATGGACAGGGCGCCGGCAAGCTGGCAACAGCCAGTGCGGTCGTTTCCGATGTTATGGAAGTCGCTAAAAACATAGGAAAATGCGTTGAGGTACAGTGGAGTGCCGAGAAGATCGCTTTAGAGCCTTTTGAGGAGAGCAAGAGCAGCTTCTTCGTGCGTTTGCGTGGAGATAAGTCACAGAATGCAGCTAAGGTCAAAGAAGCGTTTGGCGATGTGACAGAGATTGATGCCGGATATGCGGACGAATATGCATTTATCACGGGAGAGATCACAGAGGGAGCTTATGCATCAGCAGCAGATTCACTCGGCAATGTGATCAATAAGATCCGTGTTCCGGAGACGAAATAATAAGCCGCTCAGTAATATGAGCAGAAAAGAGGATAGATATGTTAATTGTTAAGAAATTTGGTGGTACTTCCGTTGCCAACAAAGAGCGGATCTTTAATGTGGCGAAGCGTTGTATTGAAGATTACAAAAAAGGAAATCAGGTAGTAGTCGTTCTTTCTGCAATGGGCAAACAGACAGATGTTTTGTTGGATATGGCAAAGGATATTAATCCGAAGGCGTCCCGCAGAGAGTTGGATATGCTTCTTACAACAGGTGAGCAGACATCCGTTGCACTTATGGCAATGGCAATGGACTCTCTCGGTGTTCCGGCAGTTTCCATGAATGCTTTTCAGGTGCAGATGCATACGACAGAAGTGTATGGTAATGCTCGTCTGAAGAGAATTGATACGGAGCGTATCCGTAATGAGTTGGATAATCGTCGTATCGTAGTAATTACAGGATTTCAGGGAATCAATAAGTTTGATGATTACACAACACTCGGAAGAGGTGGTTCCGATACGACAGCAGTAGCATTGGCAGCTGCATTACATGCAGACGCCTGCGAGATTTATACAGATGTAGATGGTGTCTTTACTGCAGATCCACGCGTCGTACCAAATGCTCGTAAATTAGACGAGATCACGTACGATGAGATGTTGGAATTAGCCAGTCTTGGTGCCGGTGTATTGCACAATCGTTCTGTTGAGATGGCTAAAAAATACGGCGTACAGTTGGTAGTACGTTCTAGTTTGAATACAAGTGAAGGAACTGTAGTAAAGGAGGAAAGTAAAATGGAGAAAATGTTAGTAAGTGGTGTAGCCACAGATAAAAATGTAGCACAGATTTCAGTAGTTGGATTAGAGAATAAGCCGGGCGTAGCATTTAAGCTGTTCCAGCATTTAGCAAATCACAATATCAATGTAGATATGATCTTACAGTCTGTAGAGCATGGCGGAACACAGGACATCAGCTTTACAGTAACCAGAGATCAGGCAGACACGGCAATGGAGACATTGGAAAGACATGCTAACACAAGTCTGAAATGCGAGAAGACAACAGTGAACACTAACGTTGCCAAAGTATCTATCGTCGGTGCCGGAATGATGTCTAATGCAGGTGTTGCAGCTAAGATGTTTGAAGCATTGTATGATGCAGGAGTAAACATTTTGCAGATTTCTACTTCCGAGATCCGCGTCAGCGTTCTCGTAGAAGAGAAGTACGTCAATGAGGCTGCACAGGCAGTTCATGATGCATTTGCATTGTCTCGTTAATTGACGGAGAACATCAAATATTGTCAGCGCGGAAAATTTAAGAGTTCAAGGTAAAGAAGGGCAGCCGCGTATCGAGTGGCTGCCTATTTTACTCTTGATGCATAGGCAAAGTGCGTATAGAAAGGAATGTAGGATACTATGGATATTGTAAAGAAAATAGCAGCAGAGTTAGAAATTCGTCCGCAGCAGGTAGAGGCGGTCATAAAACTGATCGACGAGGGCAATACGATCCCGTTTATTGCCAGATACCGTAAAGAAGCACATGGTTCGTTGAATGATGAACAACTCCGTAATCTGAGTGAGCGATTAACTTATTTGCGTACACTGGAAGAAAAAAAGGAACAGGTTCTTGCAACGATTGAAGAACAAGGAAAATTGACCGATGAATTGAAGGCACAGATCCTTGCAGCAGAGACACAGGTGCTCGTGGAGGACTTGTATCGTCCGTATCGTCCAAAACGCCGTACAAGAGCGATCATCGCCAAGGAAAAGGGATTAGAGCCATTAGCGCAGATCATTTTGGCACAAGAAGTGACAGAGCCGTTAGAAACGATTGCCGAGCAGTATGTATCTGAGGAAAAAGAAGTGAAAGATGTTGCAGATGCGATTGCAGGAGCGAGAGATATTATTGCCGAGCAGATTTCTGATAATGCAGATTATCGTAAATATATCCGTGATATAACACGGGAAGAAGGTATCCTTACATCAACTGCCAAGGATGAAAAGGCGCAGTCTGTTTATGAGATGTATTATGAATATCAGGAGCCGGTTAAAAAGATTGCCGGTCATCGTGTTCTTGCGTTAAATCGTGGTGAAAAGGAAAAATTCCTAGTGGTAAAACTGGAGGCTCCGGAAGAACGTATTCTTACGTATCTATGCAAAAAGACGATCACAGAGGAAAATGAGATCGTAACGCCGGTGTTAGAAGAGGCAGTGACAGACAGTTATAAGCGTTTGATCGCGCCTGCTATCGATCGCGAGATTCGTAATGAGTTGACTGAGCAGGCAGAAGACGGTGCGATCAAAGTATTTGGTAAAAACCTAGAGCAGCTTTTGATGCAGCCGCCGATTGCCGGTAAGACAGTTTTGGGCTGGGATCCTGCATTTCGTACCGGTTGTAAACTTGCTGTGGTAGACCCAACCGGTAAAGTGTTAGATACGAAGGTGATCTATCCGACAGCACCGCAGAACAAGGTCGAAGAGGCAAAACGTGAGGTGAAAAAACTGATCCAGAAATACGGAATTTCTCTGATCTCCGTCGGCAATGGAACGGCATCCCGCGAGTCGGAAATGATCATTGCGGATATGCTGCATGAGATCAAAGAACCTGTGCAGTATATTATTGTAAATGAAGCAGGTGCTTCAGTTTATTCCGCAAGTAAACTTGCCACCGAGGAATTTCCGAATTTTGATGTGGGACAGCGAAGTGCAGCGTCGATCGCAAGACGTTTGCAGGATCCGCTGGCAGAGTTGGTGAAGATCGATCCACAGTCTATCGGTGTAGGACAGTATCAGCATGATATGAATCAGAAGAAGTTAGGGGAAACATTATCCGGTGTTGTGGAAGATTGTGTAAATAAAGTTGGTGTGGATCTGAATACAGCATCCGCTTCACTGTTAGAGTATATTTCCGGTATCAGCAAAGTGATCGCAAAGAACATCGTTACGTATCGTGAAGAAAACGGAAAGTTTACGTCACGTAAAGAGTTGTTAAAAGTACCAAAACTGGGACCGAAAGCCTTTGAACAGTGTGCAGGTTTTATGCGTATTTTGGATGGAAAAAATCCATTGGATGCAACGAGCGTTCATCCGGAGACTTATGATGCAGCCAATGCATTATTAGATAAGCTTGGCATTGACACGGAAGAACTCAAAAAGATCCAGACGGAAGCGGCCAAACAGCAGTCCCCATTAGCCAAGAAGAAAACCGCTCCAAAGAAAAAGAAACAGCAGTTTGTTGTACGCAATACGCACACAGCCTTTGGCGCAGCCTTTGCGGAAGCCTTTGGCTCGATAGACCTGCCGAGCGGTGAGACGGAAGAAACACCGACAGAGAACAAAGCCTCCGGCAGTTTGCAGAAGCGTGTGAAAGACAAAAAGAAAATGGCTGACGAGCTTGGTATTGGTGAGATCACGCTGGTTGATATCTTGAAGGAATTGGAGAAACCTGCGAGAGATCCTCGTGATGAAATGCCAAAACCGATCCTTCGAACAGATGTGTTAGAGATGAAAGATCTCAAAGAGGGCATGATCCTTAAGGGGACAGTTCGAAATGTTATTGATTTTGGTGCGTTTGTAGATATCGGCGTTCATCAGGATGGATTGGTACATGTGTCCGAAATGTCGGATAAGAAATTTGTCAAACACCCGTTGGATGTTGTCAGTGTCGGAGATATCGTTGATGTCAAAGTAATGGGTGTTGATCTCAAAAAACAGCGTATTCAGTTGACTATGAAATTATAAAGAGGAGAGCATATGAACTTACGTGAAAAATTATTTGTTGAAGTAAGAAAAGGAACAAAGGTCACATTGAGTGAAAGTGATCTCAACAAAATGGATCGCATGTATGAGCGTGAGTTGGCGCAGTATGACAACCGTAAGGTTATGACGCCGTACCGAAAAGAGCCAAAGCGGGCGTTTTTGGCACAGCTGCGCGATTACGCTTTTGAGCGGATCTTGGACAGACATTTGTACACATTTTCTCACGTGCTGGTTATTCCAAATCCATATGGAGTGGCTAAACAGACAGCCCTTATCCTGTTCAACTCTTCCAAGGAGTACAAGGTGCGCTATCGTGTGTTCGGAGATAATGGCAATGATTTTGTTGGTGAATCCAGCTATACAACAAGACATCGTGTGGCAATCTTGGGGTTGTATTTCGAACGTAGCAATACGGTAGATCTGTCTCTGATCGATCGAGAAGGAAAAGTTGTAAAGCATCGAGTGATCCGTATTTTTGTTTCAGAAGTGCCTGAAAACCAAAAGGATCTTGTGATGGAAGTAGAGGGAGATAAATCTGCAGCAATGCCGCTGCTGGCAGTCAACGGTGCCGCTTTTAGTCCATTGGTCTTTGATGCAGATGGTGCGATCCGATATTCAATGCAGCTTCGTACCTATAAGATGGGTATGATACCGATGCCGAATGGTCATGTTCTGCTGGCAGATCGAACAGCTAACATTGTAAACAGCATGGGCAAGATCCAGCCGTGCCGTTATCATGAAATGGATTATATGGGCAGAGTGTATCGCACATATATTTTGAATGAACCGATCGGTACTGCATTAGCACAGCACGATAGTTCGTTGTATCTTGTGACCTCGTCCGATGGAGAGCATTATAATGACTGTATTCTTACGATGGATATGAATACCGGTGAGATCGTACGCCGCATTAAGCTGATTGACTTGCTGGGAGAAAAATACCACACCGGTAAGGAATGGCTGCTTTTTTCAGCGATGGAGTACCGCGACGGAAAGCTTTTGTTGACATTAAAGCGTATACACACGATCGCACAGCTTGATCTGGAGAGTGGCAAATTGGATTGGGTGCTGGCACCAAAATCAATCTGGCAGGATACAGAGTTGGAAGCCATCGCTTTGAAGACAGAGGGTGCTGATATCGAAATGGGAAGACCGGATAAGGCTGTTTGGATGGATGAGCACGAATTGTTGATCTATAGCACAGGTACTAAAGGGGCGGTAGATGGCGGTTACAATGATGCACAACATTCTGCGGTGCTTCGTGTGTCGATCGATGAGGCTGCCGGCACATATGTACAGGAGAGCAAGAAAGACTGTTTGAAAACGATGCAGTTTGGTAGTGCCCTTTATACAAAAGAATACAACAAGTATTTCCATTTGACAGGTATCACGCAAGACCGTACGACAGAACTTCATTCCCAGATCCAGTTGGTCAATGGCGAAAACGGCGAAGTTGAGAAGACGTTTAAGTTGACTAAAAACTTTTTGTGGGCTTGGGAGTTTCATCCGGACATTCCTTCCTTTTGTGTGGGGATGGGGCTGCATGATCAGACAGAGTTTGGTAAGCTCCCAACACCGGAAGAATTTCATGGAACAATGCCGAAAAAAACGGATCAGCGTATTCGTGGTACCTTCTTCGGTAACGTGCATTTGTGCGAGAATCTTTTGCAGTATTCGATGCTGCCTGGTGCAGTTGAAAAGCTGTATTTTAAGGGTGAGCATAAGACATATGTACAAGATTATTCGCAACTGCGTATGGGCAGACGTAAAGAAATCTTTGCTGTGCAGGTGGATGGACTGGAACCTGGAGAATATGATATGTATTTGCAGTTCCAGGGAAAGATTCGCAAGCTGCGCAATGAATTGCGAGTGAAATAACGACGTGTAGTTTATAAAGTTTTCACAAAGTGAATCTTGCTTTTTATGAGAAAATTTCGTATAATTATACTAAAAACTTTGGGAAATACACAGAAATTTGTGCAATTTCAACAAAATTACTTTTATTATTTTACAGGAGGATTCTAGTATGGCAAACAGATTTGTATTAAATGAGACATCGTATCATGGGGCAGGAGCTATTGCAGAGATTGCAACAGAAACTAAAATTCGTGGTTTTAAGAAAGCGTTTGTATGTTCGGATCCGGATTTGGTAAAGTTTGGTGTAACACAGAAAGTGTTGGATGTACTTGAGAAAAATGGTATGGCATATGAGCTGTATTCAAATATTAAACCAAATCCAACGATTGAAAATGTTCAGACAGGTGTACAGGCATTTAAGGATGCAGGAACAGATTATCTGATCGCTATTGGCGGCGGTTCTTCTATGGATACTGCGAAAGCAATCGGTATCATTATCAACAATCCTGAGCATGAGGATGTTGTCAGCTTAGAGGGCGCTGTAGATACCAAGAATAAGAGCGTACCGATCTTTGCAGTACCTACGACAGCAGGAACTGCTGCAGAGGTTACGATCAATTACGTTATTACAGATGCAGCTAAGAATCGCAAGATGGTTTGTGTAGATCCGCATGACATTCCTGTTGTGGCATTTATCGATTCCGAGATGATGTCTTCTATGCCTAAGGGGCTTACTGCAGCAACCGGTATGGATGCTTTAACACATGCGATTGAGGGTTACATTACGGCAGGAGCATGGGAATTGTCCGACATGTTCCATCTCAAAGCAATTGAGATCATTGCACGTTCTCTTCGTGGAGCAGTAGACAATACGCCGGAAGGACGTGAGGGAATGGCTCTTGGTCAGTACGTTGCAGGAATGGGCTTCTCCAACGTAGGTCTTGGAATTGTTCATTCTATGGCACATCCACTTGGCGCATTGTATGATACACCACATGGAATCGCAAATGCGATCATTCTTCCTACTGTTATGGAGTATAACGCAGAGGCAACAGGTGAGAAATATCGTGATATTGCAAAGGCAATGGGTGTTGAAGGTACAGAGAATATGTCTCAGGAAGAGTATCGTAAAGCAGCCGTTGATGCTGTAAAACAGCTTTCCAAAGATGTTGGAATCCCTACAGATCTCAAGGATATTGTTAAGAAAGAAGATATTCCATTCTTAGCACAGTCTGCATATGATGATGCTTGCCGTCCGGGCAATCCAAAGGAGACAAGTGTTGAGGACATTACGAAGCTGTATGAGAGCTTACTGTAATCAGATCATAGTTTCAATCTAAAATAATGGGCTGCGTGGCACTTTGAAATAAGAGTGTCACGCAGTTTTTTCAGGGTATAGGAAAATGCTCGTTTTGCCTTTTTTCATCCTTTTAAGCCTCCCTTCCCTTTAACAGTTCTGTCATATCATATCGTTTATTATGTCAAAGAATAAAAAAAATTAAAAAAATTGAAAAAAATGCTTGCATTTTTGAAAATACTAGTGTATAGTATATCAAGTACGGTACAGATGACGTACAAAACATAAGAAATGTGCGCGTAGCTCAGCTGGATAGAGCGTCTGACTACGGATCAGAAGGTCGGGAGTTCGAATCTTCTCGCGCACGCTTACAAAGGTCTTGATTAATCAAGGCCTTTTTTGTTACAATAAGGAATTGTTTGGAACACTAATAAGAAAGGATCGTAACGTTATAATGCATATATTTGAAATAGATAGATTGGAACAAATTGTCGGCAAGGATCGGGTTCGCGAGGAGGAACCGCTTGCCAAGCATACTACTTTCCGAATCGGGGGGCCGGCAAAATGGTTTGTAGAACCGGACTCTGCGGAGCAGTTGGCTGCGTGCATTAAATATTTGGAAGAGGTGCAGATGCAATGGTATATATTAGGGAATGGAAGTAATCTGTTAGTTGCGGACGAAGGATACGACGGTGTGATCTTGTCGCTGCATCGTATGAATAAGGAAGCAGAGCAGGTCGGTGAACTGCATCAGATCCGAATTTTTCCGGCAGATGCCAGTGAAACAGAGAAAGCGGCATTGCTGGAGGAATATGGGGTTAAGCAGTGCATATCAACTGCTAAGGCCTATGTGAGTGCCGGTGCGGGAGTGATGCTTTCAACACTTGCAGCCCGGATTGCAGATCAAGGACTTGCAGGATTCGAATTTGCCGGAGGTATTCCGGGAACGCTCGGCGGCGCAGTGACGATGAATGCAGGTGCATATGGTGGCGAGATCAAGGACGTGATCGTAGCTGCTAAAATGATCGATCGAACAGGTAAGATCCATTTGTTTTCAGCGGAAGAACTACATTTGTCTTATCGACACAGTATTGTGCAGGAACAGGGGCTTATCGTTGTGTCAGCGTTATTTGCTTTTGAACAGGGAGACAGGGCGCAGATCAAGGCGCAGATGCAGGAATTAAATGCGAAACGCCGTGAAAAGCAGCCGTTAGAATATGGAAGTGCAGGCAGTACTTTTAAGCGGCCGGAAGGATACTTTGCCGGTAAATTGATCGAGGACGCCGGATTGAAAGGATATCGGGTTGGTGATATCATGGTGTCGGAGAAACACTGTGGCTTCGTGGTCAATGTAGGACAGGGAACCTGCGCACAGGCAGATGCAGTGATCAGGCATGTGCAGCAGACTGTTAAGGAGCAGTTTGGTGTCACCCTTGAGACGGAAGTTAAGAGACTTCCGGAACAGTAATACGCTGAAGTGGTCAGTAATATACTGGAACGGCTTAGCAATATGCTGAAGTGGTCAGTAATATACTGGAACGGCTTAGCAATATGCTGAAGTGGCCAGTGATATGCAGGAATTAACAGAGAAACGGCATAGTTCGTCATAAAACGGCGGCATTGTTGTTGGACGATTATGTAGAAATGAGGGCGAATATGAGATTTGTGATCGTTACCGGAATGTCGGGTGCAGGAAAGAGTTCTGTTTTAAAGATGCTCGAAGATCTCGGATATTTTTGCGTGGATAATTTGCCGGTGCATTTTATTCCGAAGATGACAAAGTTAATGGTGGACGAGCAGGAGACTGTCGACAAGATGGGTCTTGGCATCGACGTGCGTAATTTGCAGGGATTGTCTGATCTTGATAACATCTTGGACAAGATGAAGCAGGAAGGATATCCTTATGAGGTGCTGTTTCTGGAGGCAGATGACAGTGTGCTTGTAAAACGCTATAAGGAGACGAGACGTAATCATCCGTTAGCATTGCAGGGGCGTGTCGATAAGGCGATTGCGGCAGAGCGAGTAGAGCTTGCCCATATCAAAAAGCGTGCGGATTATATTTTAGATACCAGTCATATGCTGGTACGTGAGTTAAAGCATGAGGTGGATCGTATTTTTCTGGGAGAAGAAGAGTATGAGAATTTCTTTGTGACACTGTTGTCCTTTGGATTCAAATATGGTATACCGGAAGATTCCGATCTCGTGTTTGATGTACGTTTTCTGCCAAATCCATATTATATTCCAACGCTCAAACCGCTGACAGGAAATGATCCGGCGGTGTATGATTACGTGATGGCTGCGCCGCAGGCAAAAGAATTTCAACGCCAGCTATTTGAAATGGTGAAGTTTCTTATACCGAATTATATTGCCGAGGGAAAGAATCAGATTGTGATCAGTATTGGATGTACCGGAGGAAAGCACCGGTCTGTTTCGATGGTGCGTGCCCTGGAATCACAGATGAAATCTTTGCCATATACGGTCAAGATGGAACATCGCGATATTGAACGGGACGCCAAGTGAGCGGGCTTAGAAAGGAATGTAAGATTGCTATGAAAATGTCATTTTCTGGAAAGGTGAAAGAGGAACTTGCTTCGCAGTTAAGCCCGGCAAGACACTGTCAGATTGCGGAATTTGCAGCGCTTTTTGCTCTTTGTGGTAAGATCCGACATCGCAAGAACGGTAGTATTTATTTGGAAGTACATACGGAAAACTTGACAGTAGCAAGAAAATCTTATATCTTAATAAAGATGGCGTTTCAGGCGGAAACGCAGATTAGGATCCGGAACCATAGTTTGCAGACAAGAACGCCGGTGTATCATTTGCTGGTATTGGCGCAGGACAAGGCATATGAGATCCTAAAAGCGATTAAATTATTGAGTGAATCAGAGGATCGATGGGGCGATCTGTCGACGATTCCAAGCCGCTTAGTGCAGAATACATGTTGCAAACGTGCGTATTTGCGAGGTGTGTTTATGGCGGCGGGATCAATAACTAATCCGGAGAAGGCGTATCATCTCGAAATTGCAGTGTTATCAGAGTCGTTTTGTTTGCAATTGCAGCAGATCGTGGCTTCCTTTCAAATAGAGGCGAAGATTGTAGATCGAAAGAAATATCATGTCTTATATGTAAAAGAAGGTTCTATGATCGTGGACACCTTAAATGTTATGGAGGCACATCAGGCATTGATGGATTTTGAGAATGTTCGTATTTTGAAAGAAGTACGTAATTCAGTAAATCGACAGGTCAACTGTGAAACGGCTAACATTCATAAAACAGTAACTGCAGCTGCGAGACAGATTGAAGATATACAGTACATAGAGACTGCCAAAGGGGTTCGCTGGTTAAGCGATGGGCTACGCGAGATTGCAGAGCTGCGATTGGAATATCCTGATCTGCCATTGGCAGAGCTTGGACAGAAATTATCCAAGCCACTTGGAAAGTCGGGAGTAAATCATCGTTTACGAAAGTTAAGTGAAATTGCAGAGCGTTTGCGGGCGGAACAAGAAATCAGCCTCAAACCAAAGGAGGAAAGGTCATGATAACAAAGAAAATTAAAATCCAATTAAAGAACGGATTAGAGGCAAGACCGGTTGCAGTATTGGTTCAGGTTGCAAGTCAATATGACAGTCGTATCTATGTTGAATGTGAAAATAAGAAAGTGAATGCTAAGAGCATTATGGGACTTATGTCTTTAGGACTCTCCGCAGGAGAAGAGGTCGTAGTATCGATCGATGGAGATGATGAGACAAATGCCATGGATGAAATTGAGAAGTACCTTAGTGCGGCACAGGCATAATGGACAAACCAAACATATTATTTGGGTAACACAAAAGGCAAAGTGCTAACTTTGCCTTTTTGCATTTTCTATATCGTTTTCCGGATGCCCTGTAAAGAAGCTGCAGGCTGAGGAAACATGGAGGTTTACTATGAGTTTTACGCATTTACATGTGCATACCGAATATTCTTTGCTGGACGGTTCCTGTAAGATCAAAGAGCTGATCGCGCGAGCTGCAGAATTGGGAATGAAGAATATTGCCATTACCGATCATGGTAATATGTACGGTGTTATTGAATTTTATCGTGCAGCAAGAGCGGCAGGGATCAATCCTGTGATCGGATGTGAGGTATATGTTGCACCGGGATCGCGTTTTGATCGTGAGGTAACGAAGGGAGAAGGCCGTTACAATCATTTAGTGTTATTGGCAGAGAATAACGTTGGATATTCGAATCTGATCAAGATCGTATCCAAAGGATTTACCGAAGGATTTTATTATAAACCTCGTGTTGACTATGAAGTGCTTGAAAAGTATCACGAAGGTGTGATCGCGCTTAGTGCATGCCTTGCCGGAGCAGTTGCCACGGCACTTAGGTATGGACAATATGAGACAGCCAAGAAAGAGGCAGAGCGCCTATATGATATTTTTGGGAAAGATCATTTTACCTGGAATTGCAGGATCATGGAATTGCAGATCAGGCAACCGTGAATCAAGGGCTTTTGCGTATGAGTGAGGAGTTAAAGATTCCTTTGGTTGCAACCAACGATGTGCATTATATCACGGCAGAAGATGCAGAACCACATGATATATGCTATGCATACAAACGCAGAAAAAGGTACAGGATGAAGATCGCATGCGCTATGAGGGAGGACAGTATTATCTTAAGAGCGAAGACGAGATGAAAGCACTGTTTCCTTATGCACAGGAGGCGTTAGAGAATACTTCTAAGATCGCTGAGCGGTGCCATGTGGAGATTGAGTTTGGTAAATATAAACTTCCGAAATATGATGTCCCGGAGGGATTTACAGCGGATAGTTATCTGCAAAAACTTTGCCAGGATGGCATGAAGAAGCGTTATGAAGAGATCACCACGCAACTGCAGGAAAGACTGGATTACGAATTGGATACGATTCGGACAATGGGTTTTGTTGATTACTTCCTAATCGTGTGGGACTTCATTCGCTATGCGCGAGAAAATGGGATCAGTGTTGGACCGGGACGAGGCAGTGCAGCAGGAAGTATTGTAGCATATTCGCTTGGCATTACCAGCATCGATCCAATCAAATATGATCTGTTGTTTGAGCGTTTCTTAAATCCGGAACGTGTTACGATGCCTGATATCGATATTGACTTTTGCTATGAGCGAAGACCGGAAGTGATTGATTATGTAGTGCGTAAATATGGCAAAGATCACGTTGTGCAGATCGTGACTTTTGGTACGATGGCAGCACGAAATGCGATCCGGGATGTAGGGCGTGTGCTGGATCTGCCGTATAATTATGTGGATGTGATCGCCAAGCAGATCCCGATGCCAAAGCAGGGAGCAAAAGTTACGATCAAAGAGGCATTGCAGGTCAATCCGGAATTGCGTGAAATTTATGAATCAGATGAACAAGCTAAGAATTTGATCGATATGTCCATGCGGCTGGAGGGACTTCCAAGACATACCTCGATGCATGCAGCCGGTGTACTGATCAGTCCAAAGCCGGTAGACGAATATGTTCCATTGTCCAAGGCGTCTGATGGAACGATCACGACGCAGTATACGATGACGGTATTAGAAGAATTGGGGCTGCTTAAGATGGACTTCCTGGGTCTTCGAACGCTAACAGTCATACAAAATGCAGCTAAAATGGCAGGAATCGAAGACGATACGCTTCTTAGCATTCCATTTGATGACAAAGAAGTGTTTGACATGATCAGTGCCGGTAAGACGGACGGTGTCTTCCAGTTGGAAAGCGGTGGCATGAAGAGCTTTATGACGGAGCTTAAACCAGAGTGTATGGAAGATATTTTGGCAGGAAATGCGTTGTACCGTCCGGGGCCGATGGATTTCATTCCACAATATATAGAGGGCAAAAATAACCGTGACAGCATTGTGTATGACTGCCCGCAGCTTGAGCCGATCTTGGCGCCGACGTATGGCTGTATTGTGTATCAGGAGCAGGTAATGCAGATCGTGCGCAGTCTGGCCGGATATAGTTTTGGCCGAAGCGATCTGGTACGCCGTGCGATGGCTAAGAAAAAAGAAAAGGTCATGGAGGCAGAACGCCAAAACTTCGTATATGGTAATGAAGCCGAGGGTGTTAAGGGTTGTATTGCAAACGGCATTTCCGAGGAAGTTGCTAATAAAATATATAACGAAATGATCGATTTTGCGAAGTATGCCTTTAACAAATCGCATGCGGCAGCGTATGCGGTTGTGAGCTATCAGACGGCATATTTGAAATGTCATTATCCGATAGAGTTTATGGCAGCACTGATGACATCTGTGCGTGATAATACGTCTAAGGTAATACACTATACAATGAACTGTAAAGAACTGGGCATCCCGATGCTTTCGCCGGATATTAATGAAGGCTATTCAGACTTTTCGGTTGCGGATGGTGGAATTCGTTTTGGAATGTCCGCGATCAAGGGGATTGGCGTGAATGTGATCGAGCGTATTGTTGCGGAGCGAAAAAGTGGGGGAGCCTATGCTTCACTCCAAAATTTCTTGGAGAGACTGGATTCCGGAGAAGTGAATAAGCATGTGGTGGAGAATCTTATTAAATCCGGTGCGATGGATTCGCTTCCGGGCAACCGTCATCAAAAGGTCATTGCCTATGCGAATATTATGGATGCTGTCAGCAAAGACAGGCGTAACAATATGGCAGGACAGGTATCGTTATTTGATCTTGGTGACGAGGGCTTTGCGAAAGCAAAGCAGTATCCATTGCCGAATGTAGAGGAGTTCCCAAAGGAGGAGCTGCTAACTTATGAAAAAGAGGTGATGGGAATCTATGTCAGTGGGCACCCATTGGAAGAATATGTTGCTTTGATGAAAAAAAATTGTACCTGTATTTCGACCGATTTTGCAGCCGAAGAAGAGCAGGAAGACAACAGTGTTACAGATGGTGAACGTGTTGTCATCGGAGGTCTGCTCGTGAATAAAATCGTGAAAACAACAAAAAATAATACGATGATGGCGATCGCTTCGATCGAGGATCTGTATGGGACAGTGGAAATTATAGTATTTCCTCAGACCTATGAAAAGAAGAAACATTTGTTAGTGGAGGGGTCGAAAGTTTTTGTCAAGGGACGGGCACAGACGGAAGAAAATAAAGCCGGCAAAGTGATATGTCAGGATATTATCCCTTTTGACCGTATTCCTTGTGAATTATGGATTCGGTTTGCTAATAAGGAAGCTTACTTAGCCGTAGAGAAAAAGCTGTTGCAGCAGGTAGTTAGCGAGGATGGCACTGATACGATCTGTATTTACCTGGAGCAAGAGCATCAGGTAAAAAAATTGCCAAGATCGTATGAGACGAATGCACGAAGACTGGTGGCTGAAGGTGCATTGGAAGAATATGGAAAAGAATCTGTGGCGATTAAAGAAAAGAGTATTGAAAAATAGTTGATTTTAGCGTAAAATTTATATGAAATGCGTTGCATTGTTAGAAGGTTGCAGCGTAGAAATTACAGCAAGAGAAGCAAGGGGGACTAGATAATGAGCAATGCAGTAAAAACGATTGGTGTCTTGACGAGCGGTGGAGATGCGCCGGGTATGAATGCAGCGATACGTGCGGTAGTACGTACCGGTATTGCGAATGGATTACATGTCAAAGGTATTCGTCGCGGTTTTGCGGGACTTTTGGAAGAAGATATTTTTGATATGTCATCACTCGATGTATCGGATATCATTCAGCTTGGCGGTACAATCCTTTATACAGCGCGTTGTCTGGAGTTTAAGAAATTAGAATATCAGATGAAAGGTGCTGAGATCTGCCGCAAACACGGCATTGACGGAATTGTTGTTATTGGTGGAGATGGTTCCTTTAATGGTGCAAGCAGACTTTCTGAGCAGGGCATCAACACGATCGGTGTTCCGGGAACGATCGATCTTGATATTGCTTGTACGGAATATACGATTGGATTCGATACAGCGATCAACACAGCGATGGAGGCGATCGATCGCCTGCGCGACACGTCGGAATCTCATGAGCGTTGCAGTATCGTCGAGGTAATGGGACGTACCGCAGGACACATTGCATTGTGGACCGGTATTGCCAGTGGTGCAGAGTACATTTTGACCACAGAGGAATATCATGGTGATATTCAGCGTATTATTACCAAGATTCAGGATCGCCGTAAGATGGGTAAGAAGAATCATATTATTGTTAATGCAGAAGGTATCGGTAATTCCAATGAGATGGCTAAGGTTATTGAGCTTGCTACCGGAGTAGAGACGAGAGCAACGATCCTAGGTCATATACAGCGTGGTGGCAATCCAACTTGCAAAGATCGTGTATATGCATCTGCAATGGGTGCCAGAGCGGTAGAATTGTTGTGTGAGGGTGCCAGCAACCGTGTTGTAGGATATCACAATGGTGAATTTAAGGATTACGATATTCAGGAAGCATTGGCAATGACGAAGGGATTGGATCCTTATTTGTTTCACATTATGAAGAAGCTGACAACCAGAGGTTAGTACAGCGGATCGTTTGTAACCAGCACATTAATTGCAATATAAGGAAAGAGGTATTGGCATATGAAGAAAATGATGAAATTTTTGATCGGGGCAGCAGCTACAGGCGCAGCGATTGCAGGAACATTCTACGTGATCGAAAAGTATTTCAACAAAGATGAGAGCGAAGATTTCGATGAGGAGGAGTTTGAAGATGTGTTCGCTGATGAGGTGGATGACAGAGAGTATGTTACCCTTGACATTGACGGCAACGAGATGGAAGGAAATGAGTCTGAGGAAGATGCGGAGGATGACGCAGAGTAATTTTCGGACAAATGATTCCGGTAAAGACAAAAGAATATTGTGAATAGGAAAATCCCCAACTGTTAAGATAATATCTAACGGTTGGGGATTTTTTTACTTTTATTTGGTCCCGATTTGCGATTTCTGTCCCTTGGCAGCACGTTTGCGGCTGCGTATCTTCTTTGGATTGATCGCTTTGCCGTCAAAGTCTATACGCTCCATATCCGGCGTAACAAAACCGGCATGCTTGACAAGATCATCACCGATCAAAGTGATACCCTTGACACCGCGGCTGGTTTTCTTGAGTTCACCAACTTCGAGAAGCGGAAATCCCAAAGACAATCCTTGATCGGTAATTACAATTACTTTACGGTCTGCGTTGATCACATCTTCAATGCCTACCTGCTGTACGCATACAAGTTCATCACCTTCTGCCAGTTTTGTTGAGGCGATTGTCTGACGATTTGTTTCAAACTCGACACCGGATACCAGTTTGATAAAGCCGGCTCGCGTAATGAATAGAAGCTGTGAATCAAACAATTCTTCAAAACTAATATAAAGGAGAGGCTCATCATTTTCCAGTTTACATAGGTTTTGGATCAGAACGCCTTTGTCCTTGGCACGTCCCTTCGGGATATTCATAGCTTTCACTTGATGCATATAACCGCCTTTGGTGAAGACACATAATTTATCAATATTGCGAAGCGGCACGATATGATGATATTCTTCCAAAGTATCCGGGGCAATGCGGGAGTAAGAGGAAGCGTCGACTGATTTCGTATAGCCGAAGCGGTCGATCAATACGTACAAGTCTTCTTCCTTGATCTCTTCGACATAATTAGCAGCCGTGATGTTGGCAAGCTCTGTATGACGAGGAGCGTTAAATTGTTTTTTGTAGGCTCTGAGACGATTTTTGATAACATCATGTAAAGCCTCTTTATTACCAAGTATTTTTTTGTATTCGGCAATATTTGCTAACAAGGTATCGTTTTCCTGATGCAGCTTGAGAAGTTCCAAGCCGACTAAACGGCTTAACGGCATTGCCAGAATGGCATCTGCCTGTGTTTCGGTAAAATCCAGTGTTGCGGCCTGCTTTTCAGAAGCTTTGCTTCGGAAGCGGATATCCGTCGTAACACCATTTACAAGACAGCCCTTTGCCTGTTTAACGGAGGAACTGCCGCGCAGGATCTCGACGATCAAGTCGATCACATCGGTCGCTTTGATCAGTCCGGCAACAATTTCCAGACGCTTGTTCGCCTTGTTGAGCAGATGTGTATATTCTTTGGTGTAAAGTTCCTCCTGAAAGAATACAAATTCCTGGATCAGCGATTTGAGATCGAACGTGATCGGCTGCTTGTCTTTTACAGCAAGCATATTTACACCGTAGGTGTCTTCCATGGCAGTTTTTTTGTACAAGCCATTGAGAAGATTTTGTACATCACGGTCTTTCTTTACTTCGATCACCAGACGAATACCTTCTTTCGAAGACTCGTCGCGGACATCGTAAATTTCATCAAATACTTTGTCTTTCGTCAGGCTGACCAGATTTTCTAATAATTTCATTTTGTTGCCGGCTACCGTATACGGAATTTCCGTGATTACAATGTTTTGGCGGCCATAATCACTCTTTTCGATCACCGTTTTGGCACGAACCTTTAGTTTCCCCTCGCCTGTTTCATAAATATGTGCGATCTCATCTGCATTTGTAATGATCGCTCCGGTTGGGAAATCCGGTCCTTTAATGTATTTCATTAATCCATGGATCGTTATGTCCGGGTTTTTCATATAGGCGATCACACCATCAATGACCTCGGCTGGATTGTGCGGCGGCATATTAGTTGCCATACCTACGGCGATACCGGTTGTACCGTTGATCAACAGATTTGGCAAAGTGGCAGGAAGGACCAAAGGTTCCTTCTCGCTTTCATCAAAGTTTGGTCCAAATGGGACAAGCTGTTTGTCCAAATTATCCAACATTGTCATAGCGCCCGGAGAGAGGCGTGCCTCCGTATAACGCATGGCAGCAGCACTGTCACCGTCGATCGAGCCAAAGTTACCATGGCCGTCAACAAGTGGGATTGAGAGAGAATACTCTTCTGTCATATGTACCAATGCGTCATAGATCGAACTGTCGCCATGTGGATGATATTTACCCATGGTATCACCGACAATACGCGCGCTCTTTCGATGTGGCTTATCCGGAGCCAGACCGAGTTCCGTCATTGCATATAAGATACGGCGTTGTACCGGTTTTAATCCGTCCCGGACATCCGGCAACGCACGGGAAATAATAACACTTACAGCATAATCGCGGTAAGAATTACGCATTTCCTCTGTAAAGTCTAATTGTATAATTGAATCCTTTTGTGACATGTTTTCACATTCCTCCTGATCTTAAATGTCGAGCGTTGCGTACTTGGCTTCTTCCATAATGAATTCACGGCGAGGTGGGACATTACTGCTCATTAAAGTTGTTGTGATATCGTCAGCTTCTACAGTATCGCTGATCGTTACCTGTGCAAGAATACGGCTTTCCGGATCCAGTGTAGTTTCCCAAAGCTGTTCTGCGTCCATTTCACCGAGACCTTTGTAACGCTGGATGCCGATGATCTTATTTTCCTTGATCTTGCGGAATTTTTCCAGCTCAAAGTCATTAAATACATATTCGGAATACTTTTTCTTTCCACGTTTCTTTGGCTTGGCATCTGCTGGCGTTTTGGCGGAAGCTCCTGCTTTGCCGGAACCTGCCTTTTCGTAATCTACTTTATACAATGGTGGAAGACCACGGTATACTTTGCCGGAGTAGATCAATTCCGGCATAAAGCGATAGAAGAATGTGAGCAGCAGTGTGCTGATATGTGCACCATCGACATCGGCATCGGTTAAGATGATGATCTTATCATAGCGCAGTTTGGAAATATCAAATTCTTCGCCGATTCCACAGCCAAAAGCGGCAATCATAGATTTGATCTCATTGTTTACTAATATTTTTTCTAAAGTTGCTTTTTCTACATTCAGTATTTTTCCGCGTAGAGGAAGAACTGCCTGTGTTTTGCGGTTTCTGGCTGTTTTAACCGTACCGCCGGCAGAATCACCCTCGACAATGTAAATCTCGCATTCCTCCGGCTTTTTGGAGGTGCAGGCGGCTAATTTGCTTTTGGTATCTACATCATTGAGCTGTTTTAGTGCGGCAGTGCGTGCTTTGTCACCGGCTTTGCGTGCATTATAGGACTTCATGGAGTTATCGAGAATTTTTTTCAATATATCTACATTTTTGTCTAAATAATGCTGCACTTCGGCACTGAATACTTCATCGACCGCCGTTTTTGCATCCGTGTTGCCAAGTTTTGTCTTGGTCTGACCTTCAAACTGTGGATCAGGGTGCTTGATCGAAATAATAGCGACAATGCCGTTACGGATGTCTTTTCCATCAAAGTTTTCATCCTTATCTTTAAGTACGCCAAGTTCCCTTGCATACTGGTTCATTACACGTGTCAGAGCTGTTTTAAAACCGGTCACCAACGTACCGCCATCGGCAACATTGATGCGGTTGCAGTAGGGATTGATCTGCTCAGAATAATTCGTGGTGTATTGGAATGCGATCTCTACCTCAATATCACCGCTTGTTCCTTCAATATAGATCGGCGTGTCATGGATCGGCGTCGCATCACGGTTGATATAGCTGACAAAGCTTTGAATGCCGTGCTCTTCCTGGTAGGTACGTTCTTCATTTTCGGCTTCATTATAATAGATCAACTTTAGATTTTTATTGAGATAAGCAATCTCTTTTAGTTTCTTTTTTATAATGTCCGGCTTAAACGTGATCGTTTCAAAAATTTCCGGGTCCGGATAGAAAGTAACCTTCGTGCCGGTATCGGATTTGCGGCATTTACCTATGATCTCCAATTCACCATTAACGAGAGGCGAGACCGGATGACCGCCATCGGCATATTCATCGCGGTAGATCAAACCGTTGTGACGTACTTCTACGATCATATGCGTTGACAGTGCATTTACAACGGAAGAACCGACGCCGTGCAGACCACCGGATACCTTATAGGCAGAATTGCCAAATTTACCGCCGGCATGCAGAATCGTATAGACGACACGGACTGTAGGGATTTTTTTGGTGGGATGCAGATCGACCGGAACACCGCGACCATTATCCTGAATGCAGATGCCACCATCCTTTGCAGTGTGATATGTATTTCACTGCAATAACCGGCGAGATGCTCGTCGATAGCATTGTCGAGGATCTCCCAGATCAAATGATGCAGGCCACGTGATCCGGTGGAACCAATATACATACCGGGGCGTTTACGTACGGCCTCCAGTCCTTCTAATATTACTATATCTTTGCCAGTATATTCTGCCATAGTTACCTCATTTCCTGCCGCAGTGTACATTCTGCCGCATATAATCATCTGGTGCAAACGTCTGTTCGCTACCAAGCCCTTATTATACCATAAAATATAGAGAAAATGCAACTTGTAACACACCCCATCTACATCCTCCACCATATTGCAAAAATGGATGTCATTTGATATGATAAGAAAATGTAAATAATTCAAACTTCATACATCCGAAGTTAGAATACATAATATTTAAGAAAGAAGGCATCGAGTACCTATGAAAAAGACACCATTTGTTACGAAGGAACAGGTTGAAGAGATTGCAAAGACATATCCGACTCCGTTTTATCTGTATGATGAGAAGGGTATCCGTGAAAATGCACGCAAAATGAAGAAGGCATTTTCTTGGAACAAAGGTTTTCGTGAGTATTTTGCAGTTAAAGCAACCCCGAATCCATTTATTTTGAAGATCCTGCAGGAAGAAGGCTGTGGCACAGATTGTTCATCTCTTACTGAGTTGATGATGTCAGAAGCTTGTGGCTTTAAGGGATCGGACATCATGTTTTCTTCGAACGTAACACCAGCCAAAGAGTATCAGAAAGCAAAAGAACTGGGTGCGTTTATTAACCTGGATGACATTACTCACATTGACTTTTTGGAAGAGGTTGCCGGTATTCCGGAGACGATCTGCTGTCGTTATAATCCGGGTGGTGTATTCCAAATGGGTACCGATATTATGGATAATCCGGGTGATGCGAAATACGGCATGACCAAGGAACAGCTTATTGAAGCATTTAAGCGTTTGAAAAAGTTAGGTGCGAAGCGTTTTGGTATTCATTCTTTTTTGGCAAGTAATACCGTGACTAACGAATACTATCCGACATTGGCGGGCATTTTGTTTGAACTTGCCGTGGAAGTGCAGAAAGAGACGGGTGTGGAGATCGCATTTGTGAATTTATCTGGTGGAGTTGGCATTCCTTACACACCGGATAAGGAGCCAAATGACATTGCAGTGATCGGTGAAGGTGTCCGTCAGAAATTTGAGGAGATCATGGTTCCGGCAGGGCTTGGCGATGTTGCTATCTTTACAGAGCTTGGTCGTTTTATGTTAGCTCCTTATGGTGCACTGATCGCAAAGGCAATTCATGAAAAACATATTTACAAAGAGTATATTGGCTTGGATGCCTGTGCAGTAAACCTGATGCGTCCGGCAATGTATGGTGCATATCATCATATTACAGTCCTGGGCAAAGAAGATGCACCATGTGATCACAAATATGATGTCACCGGTTCGCTTTGCGAGAATAACGACAAGTTTGCAGTAGACCGTATGCTTCCAAAGATTGATATGGGTGATTACCTGTTCATTCATGATGCAGGTGCGCATGGGTTTGCTATGGGGTACAATTATAATGGCAAATTAAAATCAGCAGAGTTGCTTTTACAGGAAGATGGAAGTGTCAAAATGATCCGTCGTGCTGAAACACCAAAAGATTATTTTGCAACCTTTGATTTTTGTGACATTCTTAAAAATGTCAAAGAGTGATCGATCGCTGAATGGTAAATGTTTTCTATATAAGAGGCGCTGCAGTAGGGCAGTGCCTCTTTTGAAATTTTGGAAAATTAATAACAAATGCTAAAGTAATCTAAAAAAAATCCGATACATATTATGTATGAAACACTGAAATGAGTGAGAAACAGGTGGTGATAACAATGAGAATTGATGCATTAAATCATGTAAGCCGACTTTATCAGCAGTCTAAGCCGACGAAGAATGTCCGCACTGAGAAGAAATATGCGAAAGACGAATTTCAGATTTCGCAGACAGCGAAGGATTATCAGATTGCAAAGCAGGCAGTGAAGGATGCGGAAGATGTTCGTGAGGACAAGGTAAATAAGTACAAGGATGCGATTGCTTCCGGTACGTATAATGTATCTTCACAGGAGATTGCAGAAAAGATGGTGAGTAAATATTTTGATTCCTTATTTTAAGAACGGATTCTTGAAATAGGAGACAAGAGGGAGCAGATTTGGCAAGTTTGATTGATGACCTGACTGCCGTGTTGCAGCAGGAGATGGAAGTCTACCAGACACTGATTCCGATATCGGAACAGAAGACAGAAGTGTTGATCCGTGGAGATCTAAAGCGATTGCAAGAAATTACGGATCAAGAACAGGAATTGCTGGATCAGGCATCTGCGTACGGACATCGCAGAGAAGAGGTTCTGCACAATATGGGAATGGTGTTGAATCGTCCGGTGAAAGATTTAAGTCTTACCGGCTTGATTGAACTGCTGGGGAAACAGCCGGAAGAGCAGGAGCGGTTGGCGTTGTTGCACGACGAGCTGCAACAAACGATGAAACGCTTGGTAGATGTTAATACAAAGAATAAAAATTTAATAGAAAATTCCCTTGAAATGATTGAATTCAATATGAATTTTATTCAAAGTACACGGATGTCACCGGGAAATAATAATTACGACAAAAATGCGTCAGCCGCAGGAGGCGGAGTTGATGCCGGCTTTGGGACGGGGTCTTTTGACGCAAAGCAGTGATCGTCAGAGAAGTAGGAAGCTTTTCTGACACACTGTATTTTCCGAGTGGTATTCGTGCTTTTTATGTATAACGGAAAGAAAGAGAGAGTATCGTATGAGCTTATTTACCAGTTTTAATTCCGGTGTGTCCGGATTGAAGGCTTCGCAGGCGGGTATGAATACTGCGGCACACAATCTGGCCAATACCAAAACGACCGGATATACGAGACAACAGAATATATTGCGGGATACTTACTATTCCAACATCAAGGTGACAAGCCATGGGACGCAGCAGATTGGTTATGGAACTGCGGTTGCACAGGTTCGACAGATCCGCGATATTTTCTTGGATAAGGAATATCGTCTGGAAGTGAGTAGAGGAAACTTTTATGACAGACAGCTTACGACCAGTCAGGAGATTGAAGACATCTTAGGTGAGCTGGAAGGTGTTGAATTTCAAAATTCACTGCAGGATATATGGGATTCGTTACAGACCATTTCGACCGATCCGCAGAGTGTCGTGAATCGCGAACTGTTTTTATCCAATGCAGAGTCTTTTATTAAGAATGCAAAGGATGTTTATCAGACTTTGGTGGACTACCAGGTTAATTTGAATAAAGAGATCACGGCGCAGGTCGATAAGATCAATTCTATTGGAGAACAGATTTTGGATCTGAACAAGCGTATTCGCGAGGCGGAAGCGTCCGGATTGGAAAATGCGAATGACTACCGCGATGCCAGAAACCAGCTCCTTGATGAGCTGGCAGAGTATACTTATTATACATACAATGAGGATCATAACGGCAATGTGCGCGTCTTTATAGGCAATGCACCGTTAGTGAATGATGCGAGAAGTTACCACATGGGTGTTGAACGCATAAAACAGGAAGAATACAACGATGCGACACAGCAGTATGAAGTAAAATCAGTATCTGAAATGTATAATGTTACATGGCTCGACAATGGTTATAGTGATGTTTATGATATGGAGACAGCGTACTCTGCTGTGCGCAAGACAGATACCGGTTCCTTGCTTGGTATCTTGACAGCGAGAGGAAATGAGATCGCCAATTATAAAGATATTCCGGTACAGCCGGTCAAGTCTGATTATATCGATGATGCTGGCAAATTTGATGAAACAAGTTATTTGTTGGCTTGTAATGATTTCAAAGAAAAATTAGATAAATACAATAATACAACCGGCAATTCGATACTTACACAGATACAGGCACAGTTTGATCAGTTGATCCATGGATTGGTAACGATGGTCAACGATGCATTTTGTCCGAACATCTCGCAGGATCTTACAGGAATTAGTGGTGTAGATGCAAAAGGCAATGCTGTGAACTTGCAGGATGGCAAATACAAGATCCTAGATGTTGTAAATTGTGCAGTGGGTACTGATGATGATATGACGATCGGAACAGAAGTTTTCTCCCGCAAAGCAACGGATCGCTATCGGGTAATTACCATAGATGCACAGGTTTATGGAAAAGACGAGGAGGGCAATCAGATTCCGTTGGCGCAGGAAATTACAAATGCGGATGGATCTAAGTCTTATAAATTGTATGTATACAATGAGGAGGACGAAGAAGATGCCAATACGTTATATACTTTGCTGAATCTGGAAGTGAATCCGGATGTTATAGAAGATTATGCATTGCTTCCGGTGAAACTTAATCCGGAGCTTGGAGAGACCGGCGGATACAATACAAAAGTATTTGAGGATATTCTTTCGGAATGGAATGAGAAGTTTGCCGCACTGGATCCCAACAATGAGACAACGTATACCTATGCGGAGTATTACCGCTCTATGGTAACGGCACTCGGTGCGAAGGGAAATACATGGCAGAGCATGGTCGACAACCAGCAAAAGCTGACCGAGAGTGTTGAGGATAAACGGCAGCAGGTGATGGGTGTTTCCAGTGAAGAAGAAATGGTGGATCTGTTAAAATATCAGCACGCCTATAATGCAGCATCACGTTATATTTCAGTGATCGATGCGATGTTAGAGCATTTGATTGAACGACTTGGATAGAGCAGAAGGGGGAATGGAATATGCCATCAACTTTTTTTTGGATTGAATATAGCAGTGTCCGGCATGTCGACATATAATGCCGGATTGACAACGACAGGACATAATATATCCAATGTAAAGACGAAAGGATACAGCAGACAGACAGTAGAGCAGTCAGCGAAGGAAGCTGTTTCGCTGCGCACCAGCTACGGAATGCTGGGTGCAGGTGTAGATGCCACAGCGATTCTCAGCAGCCGCGATGATTATTATGATGCCAAGTACCGCATCAGCAATACTACAGTAGGTAAATATTCAACAGAGTCCTTTTATTTGAGCAGCATTGAGGATTGCATCTATCCGAAAGAAGATTCGGAAGGAAGCATTACGAATTCTTTAGACAGCTTCTTTTCCTCTTTGAAATATTTGACAACATCTTCTATGGATCAGACGATCCGTGCGCAGGTGGCAGGATATGCGGATACGCTGTCTTATTATGTCAGAGATGCGGCAGTGAAGCTGCAGAATATGCAGGTAGATGTCAATACAGAGATTGAGACAACGGTAAAGCAGATCAATGCGTATGCAGCACAGATCGCTTCTTTAAATAAACAGATCAATACATTAGAAGTGTATGGCGACCGTGCAAATGATCTTCGTGATCAGAGAGCGGTTATTTTGGACAAATTGTCCGAATTAGCGGACATCAATGTGACAGAAAAAGCACCCGCAGATGGCAATGGAACGAATCAGTTTATTGTGACGCTGGGTGGAGGTATTTTGGTCGATACCACACGGTACAATACGATCAATGCAGAGGGATCTACGAACAAGGTAAGCCAGAATGATGTTGTTAATCTGTATCGGTTAGAGTGGAGTTATGGTCAGGAATTTGATATGTACAATACAACGCTTGGAGGCAAATTACAGGGGTTGATCGAGATGCGCGATGGCAACAATGCGGAAAATTTCAAAGCAACACTGACCGGATTGCAGAAGAATGATACAGCAAAGGGCGGTAAGAGTACATTAACGATCACGAGTGATCAATACAGCAGCGCCAACGCATCGAATTTATCCAAGCTGGATCTGCCGGCATCGGATGGAGTGTTAACGATCGGTAATGTGGATTACGAATATGAATCCTTTTCTGCAACAGTAGCTGCAGATGGTACATATACATATACATTTGTTTTGAAGGAGGAGTTAAGTGATGACGGAGTAACACGCCTGCAAAATATTATGCAGGATCCGAATCCTGAAAAGAGGCTTGCATCGGCAGGAGATTCCATCGCATTCCGTGGAATTCCGTATTATATGACGCAGCTTAATGAATTTGTCAGAACATTTTCTGCAAACTTTAATATGTTGCAAAATAAGGGCTATGATCTGGATGGCAAACTTGGAAAAGATTTGTTTGTAGCGGCTAACGTGACATCGAATCAACAGTTTCAGATGACAGAATTTTTGTATAATGCGGAAGATACATTTTACTATTATAACGGCAGTAAAGTGTTTGATTCTAACAAGCAGCAGGCTTATCGGGCAGATGGTTATCAGTTTGAAACTGTTGCAGGAGAAACGAACTACTATAATCTGAAAGATAAAAATGGCAATATTGTAGAAAAAGTGTTTATTCCGGATGATGACAACAACATATTCTCGTTTCATTCATCAGAGTTGGATAATACGGATGAGAATGCAGTATGCAGTTATTACAATATGTCGATCCTTAATTTTCATGCCAATGACGATATTGTTAAAAACGGCAGAATGTTGGCCTGCTCTGCAGAAAATACAGAGGGCCTGACCGGATGGGAAGAGTCCAAAAATCTCACAAAAATGTTGGCACTGCAGACCGATAATTCCATGTTTAAGCAGGGTGATCCGGGATCTTTCCTGAATGTATTATGCACTGCAGTACTTGGTGTAGATTCAGCACGTGTGACGGCAGCTACAGAAAATGCACAGAACATTTTGGATGCAGTGGATCATCGAAGAACTTCGATTTCCGGTGTAGATGAAGATGAAGAGGGCCAGAATTTGGTAATCTATCAAAATCTGTTACACTATCAATATCGTGTTTTGTCCATAATGAACGAGGCATTGGATAAATTGATCAATGGCACTGCAGTATAACAGATGATCAGTAAATGGAGGGAATACCTATGCGAGTAACAAATTCAATGATTTCAAACAGATCAC
The DNA here is from genome assembly GCF_003478335.1 of Clostridium sp. AM49-4BH. Classification (GTDB taxonomy): domain Bacteria; phylum Bacillota; class Clostridia; order Lachnospirales; family Lachnospiraceae; genus Butyribacter. The sequence goes on along the minus strand of NZ_QUFB01000006.1, from coordinate 21,864 downwards.
AGGTGCATATATCAAATGCAAAGAATAAAATGTTGACGGCAGAAGAGCAGTACACGACGATGAAGAAGATTCAGCGTCCTTCAGAGGATCCGACGATCGCATCCCGTTCGCTGAAATTTCGCACAACAATGGCACAGTTGACACAATATGTTGAAAAAAATGTGCAGGATGCCATGGATTGGATGGATACGACAGAGGGAGCGATGAAAAAGGTAAGCTCTACGTTTACGGATATGGAAGGATATTTTAGCCAAGGCGCTAACAGTTATCCGGAATCAAAAGAGAGAACAGCGATACTGACACAGCTTAGACAGTACGCAACAGCAATCTTTGAGGATAATGCAAATGCGGACTACGCCGGACGATATATGTTTACCGGGTATCGTACGGACACATCGCTGTTGTTCCCGAACTCTAGTGATACATTAGAATATGAGATTACGGAGAAATTTAAATCGACAGATATTGATACGATCCGTAATGTAGAGTCTGATATTAAATATCAGGATGGCATGACGCAGGAAGAGTATGCTAAGTTAGAGGCAAAGGTGAATACCGGTTATCGCATACAGTTATCTTACAACAATTGTTCCAATCAGCCGATCACAGGCGGAAACAATGTATTTAGCATGTCACTCACCTATGGAAATACGACAGAAGAGTATTCGGTAGATAATGGCAAAGTTGGTGTGGTGTCTCAAAACGATGCGTATGCTTACGACATTGACCGGTACAATCAGATGAACGGCACTAATTATGAAGCACTATATATATATGATGCCGGAGAAATTGTGCTGGGCAAGACTTTGTATAGTACGATTCAGGAGAAAGAGGCTAATTTTTCAATTGATTATACCAAAAATAAATTTGAAAAAAGTGATATTCGCCCGGAGATGTATTTTAAGTGTAATCGCTACGATACAGTATCCATGAAGAACACTTACTTTGCAGATCCAAGTGATCAAAATATTAATTACGAGGTCAATTTCAGTCAGACTTTGACAGTAAATACGCAGGCAAAAGATGCGTTTGATACAGAAATTTATCGTTGCTTAGATTATATCGAGCGTGTGATCGGCGATGTGACGGATGTAGAAAACCGTATTGCAGATGTAGAGAAGAAGATAGCAAATACGTCTGATCAAGATGAAATTGCATCGTTAGGTACCTTAAAAACATCGTTGGAAAATGAGCAGCAGCTTCGTGTCAGTATCATGAATGAGGCCTTTGGACGCGGTCTTACTATGGTGAACAAATGTGAGGCAACCTTAAATGTTGCGGTAGCTGAACTTGGAGCCAAGTACAATCGCTTGCAGATGACACAGGATCGTCTTTCGGATGAAAAGACAGATACGGAGGAAAAATTATCGAACAACGAAGATATGGATATCGCAGATGCTGTGATCGGCTTGACACAGGCAGACAATCTGCATCAGGCATCATTATCGGCTACGGCAAAAATATTGGGTAATTCATTGTTAGATTATATCTAGAATAGAACATGGCAATTCCTGTAGGGAGGTTTCAGGCAGCAGGATCAGCAAATAAATGTAAGGTGTCAAAGGAGTTTGGCACCTTACTGATTATCAACGAGGAGGATGCACAGATGAAGATTCAAACAAGATATTTTGGGGAAGTAGAAATCGGCGATGAAAAGATTATACATTTTGATAAGGGGCTGTTTGGTTTTGAAGAATACAAGGATTACACGATCCTTTACGATATCGATGGGGAGGAACCACCGTTTTTCTCATGGTTGCAGTCAACAACGGAGCCGGGACTGGCATTTCCAATCGTAAATCCACAGCGGGTAGATGAACAGTACAATCCGATCGTTGAGGATGCATTATTAGAGCCTGTTGGCGAGATCAAGGAAGATGATCTGGTTGTATTTTTGTTGGCAACGGTACCGGCAGATGTGAAACGCACATCGGTAAACAAAAAGGCGCCATTGATCATTAATGCGGGAACGCGTAAGGGCGTGCAGATCGTTGCTGAAAATACAGATTATGAGGTGAAACACTTTATTTTGCAGTAATACATGGAGAGGAGACAAAATTATGCTGGCGTTAGCAAGAAAAGTAAATGAATCCATTATGATTGGAAATGATATAGAGATCACAGTGTTGGAGATTAAAGGCGATCAGATCAAACTGGGTGTGAAAGCTCCTAAATCCGTGCCGATCTATCGCAAAGAATTGTATGTACAGATTCAGGAAGAGAATAAACAGGCAGGAAGTGCCGTGGATGTAGAAGCGCTGAAAGGATTGTTTCAGAAATAACATGCCGAACGGTTAATTTATTTTCGGAAAATCCGATATATTATATAGAAAGCGGGTACAGGAAGTGCCAAGACGCTTAAGGGACTTGCAGAGTATAGCACACGGAGGTGTAAGAAAATGGATATGGATGTTATAAGTGGAGTAAACAGGACTACGGAAAGTGCATCGCCGGATGTAACCCGTGTAGATGCAGGTAAGGCGGTTGCCGTACAGAAGACAACGGCAGCACCAAATAATGTTACAGGACAGACAACAGGGCAGACAAGTGGACAGGAGTCTGATGCAAAGCAGGGAATGCCATTTGATGGGAAGGATCCTGCTAAGAGTACAATAGATTCTGCGGTTTCCAGTGCAAATAATCGTATGGTGAGTACCCGATGCGAGTACTCGTATGATGAGGCAACCAAGCGAGTGTCGATTAAAGTGTTTGACAAAACAAGTGATAAGCTGATTCGCGAGGTGCCGCCGGAAGAGTCTTTGGAAATGCTTCAGAAGATGTGGGAGTTGGCTGGTTTGATTGTGGATGAAAAGCGCTAATGGTAAAAAAATAGAATGTAAATAATTACATAGTGCGGTTATGTTGGCGATATATAGGCGCTTAGAAAGGTGAGGTTATTATGGCGATTAGAATGTCAGGTATGATTTCCGGTATGGATACGGAATCGATTGTAAAGTCTTTGATGGAGACACAGCAAGCTAAGAAGACCAAGATAGAGTCTAAGAAGCAGAAATTAGAGTGGAAACAGGAGATTTGGTCCGGTCTGAATACGAAAATGTATAGCTTTTATAAAGATTATGTCGGTAAGCTTCGTTTTCAGTCTAATTATCAGACGAAGAAAGCAACATCTTCCGATTCAACGAAAGTGACAGTATCTGCAAATAGCAGTGCGACAAAAGGTACCTATCGCGTCAATGTGAAGAGCCTTGCAGCGGCACAGTATGTTACAAGTGCCAAGATTTCTTCTTATGAGACTACTAATGATCAGGGTGAGAAGGTTACAAACAAGGTTACTTCTTCCACAAAACTTTCTGATCTTGGCATGACGGCTGATGGCACGAAGCAGATTCAGATCAAGACGGCAGATCGGACAGTCAGCATGACGGTAAATGCAGATACTACGATTAGTGATTTTGTTGATAATTTGAAATCGGCAGGCTTAAATGCTTCTTTTGATGAGGGACAGGGCAGATTCTTCATCGGTGCAAAGGATAGTGGTTTAGATCAAAAGTTTGAGATCAAGATGACGGCATTTACGCAGGAGCAGTTAAATGCGAAACAGACTGTGAACAATGCCGTAAAATATGATAGTTTGACAGCAGCACAGAAGAATAGTGTGCTGGACGTATTAGCTAGTATACAAAATGACACATCTTCGGATAAGATTGATTCGGCAGTTGCCTCTCTGATGGAAGTATCGGATGCACAGGCGAAATCTGAGGTGACCGGATATTACCGTAACCAGATTGTTACAGAATTGGAAACAAAATATTTCAAAAAAGATGAAAATGGCAATAATGTGATAACGGACGATGCCAAACAGGCATTGATCAACGCCGGGAAGCTAGAAGAAAAAGATGATGCGTCACATACACAAGAAGAGCTAGTCACATTAGCAAAACAATATATACAGGAAAATGCGGATAGTCAGATTGCCGGAGACGATTATCAGAGTAAGATTACGGAAGCGTTGACCAATGGTCTCAGTAATGATGAGATTACGATCCAGTCAGAAGGAACCCGTAAACAGACGATCACTGATGCAGTAACTGACTATGCAACAGCTATGGCAAAAGGGGCCGGGGTCGAGGCGGGATCCTCAGCAGAACTGCAGAAGATTGGTTTGGATACGATTGACGGTTCGGCAGTGCAGGAATCTGCTTCCGGTGTCGGCATGGTTGTTGTTGCAGCGGCAGATTCTGTAGTACAGGTAAATGGTGCAACATTGACGAGTTCCAAGACTTCTTTGAATGTAAATGGCTTATCCTTAGATCTTATGGATGTGACAAACGGAGAAGTGTCTATTACCGTTTCTGATGATACCGATGCGGTATACGATTCGATCAAAGAGTTTGTGACACAGTATAATTCGATTCTGAAAGAAATGAATACATTGTATAATGCGAAATCGGCGAGAAACTATGATGTGTTGACTGATGATCAGAAGGATGCGATGTCTGATGAAGAGGTAGAGAAATGGAATACAAAGATTAAGGATTCTTTGCTTCGTCGTGACAGCACTCTGGATGGACTTATTACAACGATGAGAAGTATTACCGGTAAATCGATTACTGCTTCGAACGGGAAGAAGTATTCTTTGGCAAATCTTGGTATTACTACAGGAACAGATTATAAAGAGTATGGTCAGCTTCATATTAAAGGAGATGAGGATGATTCGGTTTACTCTGATTCAACGAATACGCTGCAGGATCTTTTGAAAGAAGATCCGGACGTTGTGGCAGAAGTGATGGCAGGGCTTACCAACAACTTGTATGATGCATTAAATGAAAAGATGAAATCGACAACGATGAGCAGTGCTTTGACGTTCTATAACGATAAGGAAATGACAAAGCAGATGACTCAATATAAGAAAGATATTAAGAGTTGGGAAACAAAATTGCAGACGATGGAAGACCATTATTATAAACAGTTTTCAGCGATGGAAAAAGCATTGGCAAGCTTGAATTCACAGCAGTCATCCTTGTTAAGTTATCTTGGCAGCAACTAATACATGGAGGTAGATAAGAGGAATGGCAACATATAACAAGGCAGCAATGCAGTATCAGCGTAATGCGATTCAGACGGCATCGCCGGCTAAGTTGACATTGATGTTGTATGATGGTGCGATCAAGTTCGCTAATATGGCGATTGAGGCAATCGATAAAGGCGATATTGAGAAAGCGAATAATAATATTATTAAAGTTCAAAATATTATTGTAGAGTTTCGTTCAACGCTTGATATGAAGTATCCGGTGGCGAAGGATTTTGAGGTCGTCTATGATTATATTTACCGTCGCTTGGTTGAGGCTAATGTTAAAAAAGACAAAGCAGTGTTAGAAGATGCGCTGCACCATATTAAGACAATGCGTGAGACGTGGAAAGAGGTAATGCGTATTAATAATGTGGTATGATCGATAGTGCAGAACAGATGTCAGAGGCATTGCTTTCTGCGCACAAGGTTATATAGAGTAACGGCATAGTAAAGTAGGAGAGTATTGATGGAGACGGCAACAGTATATTTATCCGCGTTGCAGGAATCGCTGCAAAAGAAACAACGGATCATGGAAGAGCTGCTTACATTGACGCAACAACAAAGCGAAGTTTTGCAACAGGAAAACATGGACATAGATGTTTTTGAACAATTAATGGCACAGAAAGAAAAAGCGCTGGGAGAAATCAATATTCTGGATAAAGGGTTTGATAGTGTATATCACAAAGTCAGCCCATATCTTGAGCAAGATAAGCAGAGTTATCGCAGTGCAATCTTGGAAATGCAGAATTTGATCCGTGTCATTACTGATTGTGGTGTTAAGATCGAGGGGTTGGAACGCAGAAATCGGGAAGTGTTTCAACGGTATCTGTTGAAACAGCGCCAAGAGATTGGTAATTCCAGAGCGAGCAACCGAACGGCAGTATCGTATTATCAGAATATGCCAAACCAACATCATGCTTGGCAGTCATATTTTTTGGATAAAAAGAAATAATAAGAAGACAACCTTTATGGTAAATAGAGGTTGTCTTTTTGTATTAACGCAACCTTTCAGCTCTAAATCGTACTCTCAGCTCTTATAATAAAGAGAGATTATAGAAGCAAACTAACCATCATGAAAATAATGACCGATAATGAACGAGTATGAGTGAAGTAGAATGAATAATGGTTCAGATTATTTTGCTAAAATGGCAAAAATGGCATAAAATACACGAAATATCTAGAAGAATGAAAAAAATAAGAGCAGTATTGTGCAATTTGCACAAAAAACAGTATGGAGATTTGTGACTGATTGTGATTGATTATGAAAGAACATGCGGTTATAATAAAATCATCATAAAGCAAATGATCGATCAGGCAAAGAAGAAAATAAATAGCTGAAGACAGCGGAAAGGAAGTTGTATGGTATATACAGTAACATTTAATCCTTCAGTGGATTACATTGTGTCGGTGAACGATTTTGAACTGGGAATGACCAATCGCACTGCATCCGAACTGATATTGCCGGGCGGCAAAGGAATTAATGTTTCTATTGTCCTTGGAAATCTCGGGATTGCGAACATAGCACTGGGATTCATGGCCGGTTTTACAGGAGACGAGATTGTGCGAATGTTGGAACAGGCAGGAGTTCAGTCGGATTTCATCAAACTTGAGCATGGTATATCACGTATCAATCTGAAATTAAAGAACATTGATGGAACAGAGATCAATGGACAAGGACCGGATATCGGACAACAGCAGATTGATCAGCTGATGGGTAAACTTGATCAGCTCAATAAAGATGATGTGCTTGTTTTGGCAGGAAGTATTCCAAGCTCGATGCCGGATGATATTTATCAGCAGATCTTGAAACGTTTGTCTGATAAAAATATGACAATCGCGGTTGATGCCACTAAAGATTTGCTGCTAAATGTATTAGAATATCATCCGTTTTTGATCAAACCGAATCATCATGAATTGGGTGAGATCTTTGGGGTAACATTGTCAGAGTGGAGCGATGTTATTCCATATGCAAAGAAGCTACAGGAACGTGGAGCTAAAAATGTATTAGTTTCTATGGGTGGTAAAGGGGCAGTTCTTATTGCAGAGAATGGGCAGATCATTGCAGGAGAATCCTCTAAGGGCGTAGTCAAAAACACAGTAGGAGCGGGAGATTCCATGGTTGCAGGCTTTATGGCCGGCTGGATGCAGAAGAGAGATTACGAACATGCATTCCGTATGGGCCTTGCCAGTGGAGGTGCCAGCGCTTGCTCTGAAAATTTGGCAACAAGACAGGAAATTGAAACGGAATATGAAAAAACCGCAGTGCATTATTTATAATGTATGGGAAGGAAAGGTGATCATATGAGAATTACAGATTTATTAGACAAAAACAGCATTTGTCTGGATGCTTCGCCTGCGGACAAGACAGAGGCATTGAATCAGATCGTGGCACTTATGGGCAAAAGTGGTAAGATCAATGATATTGAAGCTTACCGCAAGCAGGTTTTTCTTCGTGAAGAGGAGAGCACGACCGGAATTGGTGAGGGCATTGCGATTCCACATGGTAAATGCGATGCAGTTACAAAGCCGGGACTTGCAGCAATGGTAGTCAAGGATGGTGTTGATTTTGATTCTTTGGACGGCGAACCGGTAACATTACTATTTTTGATCGCAGCACCAAACACAGAGGACAATGTCCATTTGGATGTACTTAGCAAATTATCAGTGCTTATGATGGATGAGGATTTTTCAGAATCACTCCGCAATGCTAAGACAGTCGATGAGTTTTTGAACATTATCGACAAGGCAGACGATGAGAAACCGGACATTGATGAAAGGTTAGAGACAGCTCAGGCAGCAAAGGTGTTGGCCGTTACTTCCTGTCCGACAGGAATCGCACATACGTATATGGCGGCTGAAGGCTTGGAGAAAGCAGCAACAGCAGCAGGGATTGCCATTAAGATTGAGACACGCGGATCCGGTGGTGCAAAGAATGTGTTGACACAGCAGGAAATTGACGATGCAGACTGTATTATTGTAGCAGCAGATGCGCAGGTGCCAATGGACCGTTTTGATGGTAAGCGTGTGATAGAATGTCAGGTTTCGGATGGAATTAACAAGGCAGATGAGTTGATCGAGAGAGCAACGTCTGGAGATGTTCCACTTTATCATGCAGCAAATGCTCCGGCTCGCAGCGAGAACGCAAAATCCGGTGGCAGTATCGGACATCAGATCTATACACAACTTATGAATGGTGTATCGCATATGCTTCCATTTGTCGTTGGAGGCGGTATTCTTATAGCATTAGCATTCCTGATTGATGGTTTGTCAGTCGATATGAATTCCTTATCTGTTGCGGATCGTGGAAATTTTGGTACGATCACACCGGTTGCCGCAACATTAAAGGGAATTGGTGATATTGCCTTTGGCTTGATGCTTCCGGTATTAGCAGGATTTATCGCCATGGCGATCGGAGACAGACCGGCATTAGCACTGGGATTCGTCGGTGGAATGATGGCACACAATGGAACCAGCGGATTTTTGGGAGCGTTAGCCGCAGGATTTTTGGCAGGTTACGTGATTAAGGCGCTGCGCGTAGTTTGCGAAAAGATGCCGGAAGCATTGGAAAAACTTGCACCGGTATTGATCTATCCGGTTGTTGGTATTTTGGTGACTGGATTAGCAATGAACTTCGTTGTTGAGCCGGTCATGGGTACGATCAATACAGCATTAAATAGTGGTTTGAAAGGAATGGGAGATTCCAGCCGTATCCTGCTTGGCCTGGTACTTGGTGGAATGATGGCGATCGACATGGGTGGTCCATTCAACAAGGCAGCCTATGTTTTCGGTACTGCGGCAATCGCAGCAGGTAATTACGATATTATGGCAGCCGTAATGATCGGTGGTATGACACCGCCTTGTGCAATTGCGTTAGCAACGTTACTCTTCAAGGATAAATTTACCAAAGAGGAAAGAGAAGCAGGACCTACAAACTTTATTATGGGACTGGCTTTTATTACAGAAGGTGCCATTCCATTTGCCGCATCGGATCCACTTCGTGTACTTCCTTCCTGCATCATCGGAAGTGCTGTGGCAGGCGGAATCAGTATGGCGTTCAAGTGTACGCTGATGGCACCACATGGTGGAATCTTCGTATTCCCGGTAGTGGGACATGCTTGGATGTACCTCGTAGCTTTGGTGATCGGAACAGTGATCTCTGCATTGCTCTTGGGAATCTTAAAGAAGAAAGTGGTTTGAGTGACATAAAGTATAAAAACTTGAAACACGATATATTTAATAATAAGTATTTCATGAAGAAATGGCGGATATGCGTCTTAGCACACTTGGCGCATATTCGCCCTAACAGTAACAGTGTGCAGAATGGAGGATTATCATGAAGGAATTTAAGTATACGATCACAGACCCGGAAGGAATTCACGCACGTCCGGCAGGAGAACTCGTTAAAGTTTGCAAAGAATTTGCCTGCAAGATCACATTAACGAAGGATGGAAAAACGGCAGACTGTAAAAAGATCTTTGGCTTGATGGGTCTTGCTGTCAAGAAGGAACAGGAAGTCGTTGTTACATTTGATGGAGAAGATGAGGATGCAGCATATACCAAGGTAAGTGCATTCTTGGAAGAAAATATGTAGTCATCGTTCAGTTACGAGAGGAGGGTGCGTTGTGGAACAATATCAAGGCAAAAGTGTATTTGGCGGCGTTGCAATTGGACGGATTCATGTTTTTAGTAAAGGACAACAGCAGGTAAAACGTATCAAAGTACAGGATACAGAGGCAGAAAAAAAGCGTTATCGCGAGGCGGTTCAGACAGCAATTACGGAATTGCAGGGATTGTATGATAAGGCACTTAAAGAAGTTGGAGAAGCCAATGCAGCGATTTTTGAGATGCATCAGATGATGCTGGAAGACGAAGATTTTACAGAATCGGTTGAAAATATTATTGATAGTCAATCTGTAAATGCAGAGTATGCCGTAGCATCAACCGGTGATAACTTTGCCCAGATGTTTGCATCTATGGATGATGAATACATGCGTGGAAGGGCAGCAGATGTTAAAGATATTTCCGAACGTCTGGTTTCTGTTTTGAATGGTGCGAGCAGACAGCAGATGGATGCAGACGAACCGGTGATTGTAATGGCAGTCGATCTGGCACCTTCTGAGACGGTACAGATGGACAAAGACAAGGTGCTCTCCTTTGTGACAACGCAGGGATCGGTCAATTCGCATACAGCGATCTTGGCTAGAACGATGAGCATTCCGGCACTGATCGGTGTGGATATGCCGTTAGATGCAGAATTGGAGGGCAAATTTGCCATTGTTGATGGTGATAACGGAACGGTTTATATTGATCCGAGTGAAGACGTGCTTGCACAGATGCAGGAAAAGAAGGAGCAGGCGGAGGAAAAGAAGCAGCTTTTACAGCAGCTTAAAGGCAAAGAAACCATTACAAAGGATGGCAAAAAGATCAAATTGTATGCTAACATTGGCAACAGCAAGGATCTTGCGATGGTATTGCAAAATGATGCCGAGGGAATTGGCTTATTCCGCAGTGAGTTTTTATATTTGGAAAAAGAAGATTATCCGACGGAAAACGAACAGTTTATGGTATACAAGATGGTTGCTGAGACAATGGCTGGTAAGCAGGTAATTATCCGTACATTAGATATTGGTGCGGACAAGCAGTGTGATTATTTTAACATGGATCCGGAAGACAATCCGGCGCTTGGTTATCGTGCGATCCGAATCTGTCTGACCAGACCGGAAGTGTTCAAAACACAACTTCGTGCCTTGTATCGCGCCAGCGCATTTGGTAATATATCTATAATGTATCCAATGATCACCAGTGTGTGGGAAGTAAAGCAGATCAAAAAGATTGTGGAAGAGGTCAAAGCGGAACTTCGATCACAGAACATTGAATTTGGCGAGGTCGCACAGGGCATTATGATTGAAACGCCGGCAGCTGTTATGATCAGTAGAGAACTTGCAAAAGAAGTCGATTTCTTCAGTATCGGAACCAATGATCTGACCCAGTATACACTTGCGATTGACCGACAGAATCCGAAGCTGGATGATTTTTATGATGCACATCATCCTGCAGTTTTGGAAATGATCCGTATGGTTGCTCAGAATGCACATGCTGAGGCATTTGGGCCGGTATCTGTGGTGAGCTTGGTGCAGATTTGGAATTGACAGAACAATTTTTGCAAATGGGAATCGATGAGTTGTCGGTATCTCCGGGAAGAATTTTGCCAATTCGCAAGATAGTCCGCGAGAGCGAATGTGGATGTGAGTAAACCAGGAGGCAGCGATAATGCTTACAGAAGAAAGATACAATATCATATTAGAACTTTTACGTGAAAAACGCAGTGTGACGGTAGCTGAGATCAAAGACAGACTTGGAATATCAGAGTCAACGATTCGGCGTGATCTGAATGCATTGGCACAAGAAGGAAAATTAACCAAAGTATTTGGTGGTGCGGTTGCGCCGGATAATGTTTCCAATGGAATAGAGTTGTCCGTTCCACAGAAATTGCAGGTCAATGAGCGGGAAAAAAGGCTCATCGCCGGTTACGCAGCAGCGATGATAATGCCACATGACTTTGTGTATTTGGATGCAGGAACGACAACCGGATATATGTTAGAGTATCCGCTGGAGACCAGTGCAACCTTTGTTACCAATGCAGTAAGTCATGCCAGAAAGCTGGCAGTAGCCGGATATCGTGTGCTGTTGGTTGGCGGAGAACTTCGTGGTACAACGGAAGCGGTTGTTGGTGCACAGGCGGTGTTATCACTTCAGGAGTATCATTTCACGGTTGGATTTTTTGGAACGAACGGATTGAGCAGAAGACAGGGTTATACAACGCCGGATGGCAGCGAAGCGCTAGTTAAAAAGACCGCGCTTCGTCAATGTGCGAAGGCTTATGTCTTAGCGGATCGTGCAAAATTTGATGAAGTCAGTTCTGTGACATTTGCTGCCTATAGTGATGCAAAGATCATTACGGATTCCATACCGGAGCATTACAAAAAATATGGTAATATAATACAGGTTTAGGGGACTCCCTAAACCTGTATTTTTCTATTGAACATTGTAAATATGATGCATAAAAAGTATATTGTCAGCATAATTGATACAGATAATATAACGAAAAACAACATCATCTCCAAATGTTGTATGATTACAGAAAGTAGAAATCAAGAAATTTTCTCTGTTTTCTTCTTTCTGTATTCATTTGGACTCATATGATAATATTGTCTAAACTTCCGGCAGAAATAGCCGGAACTTGTAAATCCGGTTTCTTCTGCAATGGAAGAAACCGATTTTTGAGTGATATAAAGTTGTTCAGCAGCCTGTGCTAGTCTGTATTGAATTAGATATGCTACCGGAGAACAGTGGATGCCGGTTTGAAAAATGTGTAAAGCTCCACTTTTGCTGATAGATGCCGATGCCGCAATCGTCTCCAATGTAATCTCTTCCATGTAGTGATCATGAATATACTGCATCATAGCTTGTAATCTTGCTTGTTTGTGATTTAATCGATGAATACTGTTAGAATCAGAAGTCCAGTCCATATTTTTTTGCAAAATGTTCCAAAGCTGAAATAAAAGCTGTATAGTACATAATTCATTATCTGGCTTAGTTTCCTGAATAGTACAAATTTGCGACAAAAGTTGTAGCACCTGTTTTCCAAATGTGTTGGATGGACTGAAAACTTGATATGGAACAGACGAGCTTATCACAGGAAGAATATATTTTTCGTAAATGAGGCTGTTTTCAGATGCTAATAGAGTTGGCGAAAAAACAATATTAGGTGCAAATGTACTGCTTTGTGCTTCAAAACGATGCAGGATACCACTATTGATAAATATGCCGCAACCTTTATGTAGTTCTATTTTACTTGTCCCTATAAGGCAGAGCGCGGTACCTTCAGCAATATAAAGAAATTCTAATTCATGATGCCAATGCCAGTCAATGCGATGAAAGTCAAATTTCCAAATATTATCAGGATAGTATGCAAATGGATAACGATTGCTGCCATGCTGGATGGTTTCTCGTAGTGTTTCATCTGTAATTATCTTAAAAGTCTCCATGGTATATTTCTCCATAAATAATAAAATTTGTTATATTGTACCATAAATATATGATTTTATACAATGACTAGATATAAAATTTACGATATAATTACATTTATTAGAGGAGGACAAAATGAAAAGCCAATATAATAAGACAATTACAGCCTGTTTTGTAGGTTATATTGTACAAGCTATCGTTAATAATTTTGCACCACTGCTTTTTTTGTTTTTTCAGAAATGCTATCACATTCCAATTTCCCAAATTACATTGTTAGTGACTTTTAATTTTGGGATACAACTACTGGTTGATTTTCTTTCTGTCAGATTAGTTGATAAAATAGGATATCGGATAGCAATGATTATAGCTCATGTTTTAGCAGCGGCAGGATTATTCTTTCTTACAGTTTTACCAGAGATTTTACCAGTTTCCTTTATTGGAATATTGATTGCTGTAATGATCTATGCGGTAGGTGGTGGACTTTTGGAAGTCCTAGTCAGTCCGGTTGTTGAGGCTTGCCCATCCGACAATAAGGAAAAAGCAATGAGCCTGTTGCATTCTTTTTATTGCTGGGGACACGCCGGAGTTGTACTCATATCAACAGTGTTCTTTTATGTAGTCGGTATAGATAATTGGAAAATATTAGCCATTATTTGGGCGGTTATTCCAATTGGAAATGCTTTTGTTTTTTCAAAGGTTCCCATTGCACCATTGCTTGAGGATGGAGATACCGGACTTGGATTAAAGGAATTGTTTCGGATGAAAATTTTTTGGATTTTGTTGATTATGATGATATGTGCAGGAGCAAGTGAGCAAGCAGTAAGTCAATGGGCCTCTGCTTTTGCAGAAAAAGGTCTTGGAATTTCAAAGGCAGCCGGCGACTTAGCAGGGCCGATGGCATTTGCGGTTCTAATGGGAATATCAAGATTGTTTTATGGTAAGTATGGTGACCGCATCAATTTGGAACACTTTATGATTTATAGTAGTTTTTTATGTATTTTATCCTATTTAGGGATTTCATTATTCTCGATTCCGCTATTAAATCTGATTGCCTGCGCTGTCTGTGGGCTTTCAGTGGGAATCATGTGGCCTGGAACTTTCAGCAAGGCATCAGCAGCTTTGCCCAAAGGGGGAACAGCCATGTTTGCATTGCTGGCATTAGGTGGAGATATAGGTTGTTCAGGAGGTCCTACATTGGTTGGAATGGTATCAGGAGCTTTTGGGGATAACCTAAAGATGGGGATTTTGGCAGGAATTATTTTTCCAATGTTGTTACTTATAGGAGTCATTCTTTGCAGAAGACAAAAGAAAATTACTAATTATAATACAGTGAAAAGTAGGCACTAAATATAGCTGCTTATTAAAATAAAAAAGAAAGTGAGAAAAAAGATGAAATTTTTGAAAAACAATCCTAAATGGATACGTCAACCAAAGCAGGTACAAATTAGTGAGGATAAAGTTGTAATTCTTACAGAAAGGGGTACCGATTTATGGGCACGCACTTATTATGGTTTTCAAAATGATAATGCTCCAGTATTTCAAGTTGAAACAACGGACAAGTACTTTTCTTTTATTGTTAAAACAGAATTCGAGAGTACCTGTCGTTTTGACCAGTGTGGTGTGGCTATGTATTTAAATAGTGATAATTGGTTTAAGGCATCTATAGAATATGAGAATGAAAAAATACAGCGATTGGGAAGCGTTGTAACCAATCATGGATATTCTGACTGGGCAACAACAGACATATCCTCTGATATTAAAAGTATGTGGTATCGTTTTTCACGAAGGGACAGTGACTACTGTATTGAATGCAGTGAGGATGGCATAAATTTCAGACAAATGCGTATTTTCCATATGTGGGAAGGTGCAGAAAAAATTACTTATGGAATATATGCATGCAGCCCGACAGAAGGCTCGTATAAGGCAACATTTTCAAATATGCAGATTACGGAATGTAAATGGGAATCAGATGCAGACTGGCGTGAATGAATAAAAACCTTCAAACTGAGTAATGTTATCTTACATCAGTTTGAAGGTTTACACAAACTTTGGGACACTCCCGTATTTAATGGAAAATTTCTATTGTTAGCGTAACATCGCCATCATATTTAGAGAGTGCTCTTTCTTGTGGCATATTATTAGAAAATTGTTCTACTATGCCTGGTATTCTTGTACCATTTTTATGACTTTACCGTTTTTGATCGTGATCTTAGCAGCGGTTCCCCAATACCAAATAACACCATTTTCTTTATAACGCTTATAACTGTATAGGCGTTTCTGGAATTTCTTTTTTGTGGTCTTTTTGACGGTGTGTATATCGTTTCCAAGTATATAGTATTTGCAATTTTTGGCAACTTTGATCGACTGTTTTTTGCCATAACCGACTATATTTTCCCATTCCCAGTCACTGTTGCCCTTAAGATTCGTATTCATAGTGGACTTGTGATACTTTAAGGTCGTGCCATTTAATTTCGCAACGATAATATGTTTGGTCTTTGTCTTTTTGGAAACTTTTTTGGTTCTGCTTTTCGCAAAAGACTTTGTTACAGCGGTGTCTGTATATGTGTCGGTGTATTGTGTATTTGTTTTCGTCGTATATGCAGCAGCGTCTGCTGTCTTTGTCAAAGATGCAGTAAAGGATCCGGTTAGAGCAAGTGCTGCTGTTAACGTGATTGCGATTAGTTTTTTCATCAGTGTCCTCCAATCTCTAATATGAGATGCCTCCAATCTGAGCGCCGCGCAGTAAGTATACATGTGATCCGTTGATCGACCGCGTGCGCTCATAAAGCAATGCCCCTCATGTTACAATGTGTTTGTGTTGAACTTCTGTAATACTAAAGTTACAGATAACTTATATCATTTTTTGAAATGTAAACAAGTGCATTTGTGTTACAATTTCTATAAATAATTGTTACATTACTTGAAATTCAGATTAGTTTCCCGAAGATTATTAAAAAGGTGGACTGCCATATATAGCAATCCACCCATATAATTACCACACTTTTTTTGGCTATTTGATGTGTTGCTGGCGGCCCTCGGGATTGATATCATAGTGATCTTTGTAGATCAGATCCGACATTTTAACCAAAGTAAAGCCTTTGGACTGTAGGCCATCGATCAACTGTTCCAAAGCCTCGGCAGTATATTTAGCACCGTTATGACAGAGAATGATGGAACCGTTTCCGAGATGCTTATGATCTAAAACGGTATGAATAATAGAATCTACGCCGTAATCCTTCCAATCCAAACTGTCTACATCCCACTGGATGGGTGAGTAGCCACATTCTCGGACGGTCGTGATGAGAGTATCATTGTAATCCCCATATGGGGGACGAAATACTTTCATGTCAATACCAGTGAGTTTCTTGACTTTTTCATGCGGAGTCATAAGTTCCTTCTTACATTCTTCTGAGGAAAGAGTTGACATTTGCTTGTGATTTTCACTGTGGTTGCCAAGTTCATGACCGGCGGCAGCGATTGCCTTGACATCATCGGGGTATTGTTCGATCCAGCCTCCCGTCATAAAAAAGGTGACGTGAACCTTTTTCTTTTTGAGGATCGAGAGAATTTTGCGGGTATCTTCATTCCCCCAGGGAGCGGGGAGCTAAGAGAACCTCTTTACAGAACACAGGGCATCTTCTATACTGAAGAGTATGCATCATATCTTTATTACACATAAAGTCATGATAGTTGATATTTGGCTAAAATATGGAGGATTCGATGAATCAGACAAATTATAATATTATTATCGCAACAGATTCCTTCAAAGGAAGTATGACTTCTTATGAGGCTGGAGATGCGATTGCGACAGCAATAAAAGAACAGACTCCAAGTCGGGTGACAGTTTATCCGGTGGCAGATGGTGGAGAAGGCACAACAGAGGCATTATCGTTTGGAAGGGCGGCGGTTTTACCTCAATGCATTACGGTAACCGGACCACTCGGCGAAAAAGTACAAGCAAAGTATACCATTTTCGGGACAGGAGAAGAAAAAACGGCTATCCTAGAAATGGCACAGGCGGCAGGACTTACGTTAGTACCAGTATCACAGAGAAATCCACTTAAAACGACAACGTATGGGGTCGGAGAAATGATATTGGATGCGGTGCGTAAGGGATGCAAAAAACTGATCGTAGGAATTGGCGGAAGTGCAACAAACGATGTTGGTATAGGAATGTTACAAGCACTTGGAGCGAGTTTTACAGATATAAATGACCAAGAAGTATCATATGGTGCAGAGGGGATAGAAAACATTGCCGCAATGGACACAACAGGTATTCTGAAAAAACTAAAAGATGTAGATATCAAGGTGATCTGCGATGTTAATAATCCTCTCGTAGGAGACGAGGGCTGCAGTACTGTCTTTGCGCCACAAAAAGGTGCTGACCTGCAAATGGTACAGAGGATGGAACAGGCAATCACAAGGTTTGCAGATCTCTTTGCAAAAGACTATGATGCTGGATGGCGGGGGCGGGAGCAGCCGGAGGACTTGGCTATGCTTTTGCATATTTTTTGCACGCAGAGCTGGTGCATGGGATTGATATTGTGCTGCAGGAAATTCATCTGGAAGAAGCGGTGCGTACTGCTGATCTGGTGATCACGGGCGAGGGCAGAATGGATGCTCAGACTTTAATGGGGAAAACTCCGGCTGGGGTTGCCAGACTGGCGAAGAAATATGCTGTTCCGGTCATTGCTTATGCAGGCTGTTTTGGTGATGGGATCGAGCAGTGTACAGAAAGTGGATTATTTGATCGGGTTTATGCAGTTACAGAACAAGAAGGAGCATTCGATCCACAAATGGCTGTCCGCGATTTAGGACAGAAAGTCCGAGAAACAATGTCCGAATGGATCCACATGATAGATACAAAGAAAGGAGCCAATGAATGAAAGTGTTATTAGTGGCGGTCAATGCCAAATATATTCATTCGAATCTGGCAGTATATGACTTGAAAGCCTATACGGAGAACATACCGGTAGAAGTAGAGCTGGCAGAATATACGATCAATCAGCAGCAGGAAGAGATCCTTCGGGATATTTATGAACACAAAGCAGATGTAGTCGCTTTTTCCTGCTATATTTGGAATATTACTTATGTCAAGGCATTAGCGGAAGAATTGCATAAAATAGCTCCGCAGGTACAGATCTGGTTTGGTGGTCCGGAAGCTTCTTATGATGCAAAACAATTGCTTCGGGAATTATCTTATGTAGAATTAGTGATCGTTGGTGAAGGAGAGGAAACCTTTGCACAGCTATTGCAAAAGCATTTGTTAGATGGAGAACGATTAGAGAATATCGTTGGCATCTGTTATCGAGAGAATACGGGGGAAATCTGTGACAACGGTATTCGAGAGTACCTTCCGATGGATAAGATCCCTTTTGTTTATCACGATTTGGATCGGTTTGCACATAAGATCCTGTACTATGAGACAAGCAGGGGATGCCCATTTCGCTGTAGTTACTGTCTGTCTTCTATCGACAAAAGAGTACGGCTTCGCAGTTTGTCTTTGGTATTTCCGGAGTTGCAGTTTTTCTTAGACCATAAGGTGGATCAGGTCAAATTTGTGGACAGGACATTTAATTGCAACCATGAACATGCTTATGAGATATGGAAATATTTATTAGAACATGATAATGGGATCACCAATTTTCATTTTGAGGTGGCAGCAGACTTGCTTCGGGAGGAAGATTTTGCGTTGTTTGCACAGATGCGTAAAGGCTTGATCCAGTTAGAGATCGGTATTCAATCTACTTATCCGGATACGATCACAGAGATACGTCGTGTCATGGACGTAGGCAAAGTGGCAGAGTGTGTGGCGAGAGTTAAAAAGATGCATAATATTCATCAACATCTGGATCTTATTGCAGGGTTGCCGTTTGAGACATTTGCACAGTTTCAGCAGAGCTTTAATGATGTATATGCAATGCGTCCGGATCAGTTGCAGCTTGGTTTTTTGAAGGTGCTTAAGGGTTCCTATATGGAAGAAAAGAAAGAGGATTACGGGATTATTTCGACCAGCGAGCCACCTTATGAGGTGCTTGCAACAAAATGGCTTTCTTATGAAGAACGTTCTTTGCTCAAAGATGTAGAAGAAATGGTCGAGGTATACTATAATAGCGGACAATTCATGCATACGTTGGAGTATCTTCTTGCAGGCCGCGAAGACACGTTTTCGTTTTATTTGCAATTATCCCGGTATTACCGACAGAGGGAGTGGATGGGATACAAGCATACGAGACTGTTTCGATATGATGCGTTACGAGCATTTGTGTCGGACGGTCTACAACGGAATATGACAGCTGAAACGGAAAATATTAGCGAAAGTGATCCTAAAAGATCAGTGCGGAAAGACACAGTTTGTGCGAAGTTTGAAGAGGAACTTCTGACCGAATATTTACTGCACGATCTGTATTTGACGGAAAACAGTAAGAAAAGACCGGATTGGGCTTGTGATGACACAGAAACAAAGCAACGGTTAAAACAGATCAGAGATCCGCGATGGAGAGCGCAGCACCTAAAACAGGAACAGGCAGGACAAATTGAAAAAATACTGGCTAATCGGACTGATTTACATTTGGAATACTATCCAAAGATGTGCGGTGGATATTTATTATATGACTATAGTCAGAGAGATCCGCTGACCAATGAGGCAAAAGTATATGAAATTGCCATGTCCTAAATATGGGACAGGTGGGAGTTGAATGCTATGTGCATTGATTGAAGATGTTGTTATAATCAAAAAGTATTGACAGAAGAAAGAAAATACCTGACATAGAAAGGGACAAAGGTAATGAATGGTAATCAAAAGAAAGCTGCAATTGTAACCGGAGCTTCTTCCGGCATTGGAAAAGCGATTGCAGAAATGCTTGTTTCGTTAGGATATGAAGTTTTTGGATTTGGCAGAGAGTTTACGGCAGAGGTATCTTTTCATCCGGTCGTTTGTGACCTGTTGGATACCGAGGAGTTAGAACGGCATATCAAGCAGATCCGTAAGCAATATGAAATTTATATCTTGATCAATAATGCAGGGATTAGTTATTATGGACTGCATGAGGAGTTAAATGCTGCAAAGATTAAGCAAATGGTGCGAACAAATCTGGAACTGCCGCTGCTTCTTAGTAATTTGTTACTCCGTGATCTGAAGAGATCAAAAGGATATTTATTGCAGATCTCCTCAGTCACCGCATTAAAAAACAGTCCGCACGGTTGCGCTTACGGTGCTACAAAAGCCGGACTTACGGCTTTTTCCAGAAGTTTATTTGACGAGGCAAGAAAATATGGAGTCAAGGTAACTGTGATCCACCCGGATATGACCCAGACAAAGCTGTACCGAAATGCGGACTTTACAGCAGCAGAAGATCTGCAGGCATCACTCCTGCCGGAAGATGTCGCTGAGGCAGTACGCACGGTGCTGGCTGCCAGAGATGGTATGGTAATACCGGAATTGACGGTGTGTCCACAATTGCACCGTATTTCCAAAAAATGATGAATGCTTCTGTGAAGCAAAATGACGATACACATGATAATTTTTAATGTGCGAGGTTTGAGTGGATTAAAATAACGATAGAAAGGATGAATATTATGGAATTTGTAAAAAAGAATGGAAAAGGAATCTTATTTTGTCTTATGATTGCAGTACCTTGTCAGCTGCTTGGCAAGCAATTTCCGATTGTGGGAGGAGCGGTCTTTGCGATTTTGGCAGGAATGCTCATAACATTATTTGTGAAAGATAAGACTAATCTGCAGTCAGGTATTACGTTTGTTTCTAAAAAAATATTGCAGTGGGCAGTGATCCTGCTTGGCTTTGGTCTCAATCTGTCTGTTGTGCTGCAGACGGGTAAACAGTCTTTGCCGATCATTGTTATGACGATCACAACATCGCTGGTTATCGCATTTGTTTTGTGCAAAGTATTACGCATTCCAGGGAAGATCTCAACGCTCATCGGAGTTGGATCTTCTATTTGTGGTGGTTCTGCAATTGCAGCAACTGCTCCGGTTATTGATGCAGATGATGAGGAGGTTGCGCAGGCGATTTCCGTTATCTTTTTCTTTAATGTCATTGCCGCATTAACATTTCCGGTACTTGGTTCGCTGCTGCATTTTTGCACCACAAACGGTGAGGCGTTTGGTATTTTTGCAGGAACGGCAGTCAACGATACTTCATCCGTAACGGCAACAGCATCCACATGGGATTCTATGTGGCATTTAGGCAGTGCGACTTTGGACAAAGCAGTAACGGTTAAGCTGACGAGAACGCTAGCGATCATCCCGATCACACTTGTTTTGGCACTGGTTCGTACGAAGAAGAGTGGAGCCGAAGGGAAAAAGGTTCATTTCAAGAAAGTATTTCCAATCTTTATATTGTACTTTATCGGGGCATCTTTGATTACAACAATCGCTGTAAATGCAGGCGTTTCGGCAGATGTATTTACTCCGTTAAAAGAACTTAGTAAATTTTTTATCGTGCTTGCTATGGCAGCGATCGGTTTAAATACCAATATCATCAAGTTGATCAAAACGGGTGGTAAGCCGCTTGCATTGGGATTTTGCTGCTGGGTAGGCATTGCAGGAATGAGTCTGTTGATGCAGCATGTGCTTGGCTTGTGGTAATAGTAATGAATTCAAGCTTCGCACATCCGAAGCTGCCACCTGGTCACATATTGCTTATTATGTCGATAGTTTAATTATATTTTGCAGCCACCATATTGTGGGTTCTGCCATGAAGAAACTATAGCAATTGCCTTGCCGCAATTAGTTTTCACAGTGATTTCTAGATTTTGTTGTCTCTGATGTATGATTTACATGCC